>JAFSJE010000034.1 GCA_017439425.1 Oscillospiraceae bacterium | reverse complement strand
TGCAACCAATAAGGCAGTAATCGATTTCGGCATCGATAATATTGCAACTATAGTAACAACGGACGGTTCGTCCAAAGTTTACAAGGGCGGTGCTATTATTTCCGAAAACAGGTTATTTGCCAAGGAAAAGGCTAAAGCTACGGCGATTATTACCAAAGGTACAAAGCGTAAACATGCAGCATCAAAGCATCTGGATTATTTATCCTGCAAACACGATTGCTTTATGCTGGACCAGCTGCACAAGATTTCCAGGAGCATAGTCGATTATTGTGTCGCTCATGAAGTAGGAACGCTTGTTATAGGCAAAAACGTAAATTGGAAGCAGGAGGTCAATCTCGGCAAGGTCAACAACCAGAACTTTGTGTCCATACCACATGCAAAGCTTGAAATGCTTATTCGCTATAAGGCGGAGCTTGAAGGTATAGAGGTTATTGTTCAGGAGGAGTCATATACCTCAAAGGCGGATGTCACCGTGAATGACGAAATACCGTTTTACAAAGATGGTCAAACAATAAACGTAGCCTTTTCTGGACGCAGAATCAAACGTGGCTTATACAGAACGGCTTCTGGTTTGGTAATTAATGCTGATTGCAACGGCGCCGCAAACATTTTGAGGAAAGCGTATCCTGATGTATGGAATACAATAACTGATTTTTCGTTCTTGGCACACCCTGAATCCGTTAACTTCAAGAAGCTGAATGAGCGTAAACACGCTTAAATGTATTTTGAAAGAGCTTCGGCTCCGACAAATAGAGGGCTTGTGAACGGCCCGGTGTTCGCACGGACAGCCGCGTATGCGGTTCGAAAGAAGCAATTGTTACGGCGGCCAAAGAAACCACTTCCATAGGAGCTACTGCACCGCATGGGAGTGGAGGTTCATGCAAGAATACAAGTTGACAAAAGTGATTTAAAGTAATAAAATACTTTATGACTGTAAATAGCTAAAAGGATGTGCCGGAATGGAAAAAATAACAATATTTGACACTACACTGAGAGATGGCGAGCAATCTCCGGGCTGTTCTATGAATCTCAGGGAGAAGATAGAGGTTGCAAAATGCCTTGAGAAGCTTCGTGTTGACGTCATCGAGGCCGGCTTTGCAATATCGAGCCCCGGCGATTTCGAGTCTGTCAGCACTATCGCTTCAACGGTGAAGGACTGCACCGTCGCTTCGCTTGCGAGGGCAAACATCAAGGATATAGACGTTGCATGGGACGCGGTCAAGCACGCAGCCGACCCGAGAATCCATCTTTTTATAGCGACGAGCGATCTGCATATGCAGTATAAGCTAAAAAAATCGCCCGCAGAGGTTCTCGAGGCCGCCCGTACAATGACGGCTCACGCTAAGAAGTACTGCTCGAATATTGAGTTTTCCGCCGAGGATGCAACACGAAGCGACAGAGAGTTCCTGGCGCGCGTTGTTGAGGCGGCGATTGCGGCCGGAGCAACAACAGTAAATATTCCGGATACTGTCGGCTACACAACTCCGCAGGAGATGCGAGAACTTATAGAATACCTCAGAAATACAGTTCCGAACAGCGACAAGGCGATTTTCTCCGTTCACTGCCATAACGACCTTGGACTTGCGACCGCCAACAGTCTCGCGGGTGTTCTCGGCGGCGCAAGGCAGATAGAATGCACAGTAAACGGCCTCGGTGAGCGCGCGGGCAATACTGCGCTGGAGGAAGCGGTCATGGCTATGAACACTCGCCGCGATGAGTTCCCGTTTGAGACGAGAATAGACACAACGCAGATCTATCACACGAGCCGCGTGATCTACAATATTATCGGTCAGCGCGCCCCGCTCAATAAGCCCATCGTCGGCAAAAACGCTTTCGCTCACGAGGCGGGCATTCATCAGCACGGTGTTCTCGCAAATAAAAAGACTTATGAAATACTCACCCCCGAATCTCTCGGTATCCCGCAGGGCAGTATAGTTCTCGGAAAGCACTCCGGCAAGCACGCGCTTGAGGAACGTCTTAAAGAGCTCGGCTATAATCTTGACGCCGACGAGCTTCAGAAGTGCTTTGAGCAGTTCAAGGTGCTCTGCGATAAGAAAAAGAGCGTATCTGACGCAGATCTCACGGCAATCGTGACCTCGAGGAGTATTCAGGATGTTACGGCCGTCAGCGACGGCTATGAGCTCGACTGGTTCAGCGTGCATACATCTAATTTCACAACCGCCACCTGCACTGTCTGCCTTAAGAAGAACGGCGAGAAGTTTGAGAGCGTCGCCCTCGGCGACGGCCCGATCGACGCCGCTTTCAAGGCGATGGATAACATTGTAAATCCGCCGGAGCACAGCTTCGAGCTTTACGATATCCACTCCATCTCAGAGGGTAAGGACACTCTTGGCGACGTAACGCTTCGCCTTATGTCCGGCGGCAAGAACTACACCGGCCGCGGACTCTCGACGGATATTATGGAAGCGAGCATCAAGGCGTACATCCGTGCAATAAACAAGCTTTGCGCCGCACAGTAAGGAGAAATGATTATGGGAATGACAATGACTCAGAAGATCCTCGCTGACCACGCGGGACTGTCTTCTGTCAAAGCCGGAGATCTGATCGAGGCGAAGCTCGATCTTGTGCTCGGCAACGATGTAACGACGCCCGTTGCCGTGGACGTATTCCGCGGAGCAGGCTTTACAAGTGTATTTGATAAAGAAAAGATCGCCATAGTCCTCGACCACTACACGCCCTGCAAGGATATAAAATCCGCCGAGCTCTGCAAAAAGGCGAGAGAATTTGCTTTTGAGCACGGTATTACGCATATCTACGACGTCGGTCAGGCCGGCATCGAGCACGCACTGTTGCCCGAAAAGGGCTTGGTCGCGCCCGGTGAGCTTGTTATCGGCGCCGACAGCCATACCTGCACCTATGGCGCGCTTGGCGCATTTTCGACAGGAGTAGGCTCGACAGATATGGCTGCGGGTATGGCTTCGGGTGAGAACTGGTTCAAGGTTCCGTCAGCAATTAAGGTCGTGCTGACCGGAAAAATGCCGAAATATGTTTCAGGCAAGGATGTTATTCTGCACCTCATCGGACTTATCGGCGTTGACGGCGCGCTGTATAAATCGCTCGAGTTTACCGGCGAAGGCGTCGGCGAGCTCAGTATGGACGACCGCTTTACTATTGCAAATATGGCGATTGAGGCCGGCGGCAAGAACGGCATATTCCCGGTCGATGAAAAGACTGTTGAGTACGTCGGAGGCAGAGTTTCGAGAGATTGGAAAAAGTATGAGGCTGACGAGGACGCGGAGTACGAGAGCGTTGTCAATATCGACCTCTCATCGCTCAGACCGACCGTGTCGCTTCCGCACCTTCCGTCGAATACCCGCACGATTGACGAGGTCAAGGGCATGAAAATCGACCAGGTCGTGATCGGCTCCTGCACAAACGGACGTATCTCCGACCTTCGTATCGCGGCGGATGTTCTTAAGGGACGCAAAGTCGCGCAGGGAATACGCTGTATCGTTATTCCCGCTACTCAGGAGGTGAGTATGCAGTGCCTCAGAGAGGGACTGACAGAGATATTCCTTGAAGCCGGCTGCGCATTTTCAACTCCGACATGCGGGCCGTGTCTCGGCGGTCATATGGGCTGTATGGCTGACGGAGAGAGGGCAGTTTCCACAACCAATCGCAACTTTGTCGGCAGAATGGGTCACGTCGGCAGCGAGGTCATTCTGGCTTCACCCGCTGTTGCGGCGGCGAGCGCGGTCAAGGGCGCGCTTGCCAGTCCCGAGGATCTTTAAGGAGGCACAGATATGATTACAGGAAAAGTGTTCAAATACGGCGATAACATCGACACTGATGTTATTATCCCTGCACGTTACCTCAATAATCCAAGTCCTGACGAGCTGAAAAAGCACTGTATGGAGGATATCGACGCCGCATTTGCCGGTAGTGTGCAGGCCGGAGATATTATGGTCGGCGGTTGGAACTTCGGCTGCGGCTCGAGCCGTGAGCACGCGCCTATCGCAATAAAGGCGAGCGGCATAAGCTGCGTAATTGCCGCCTCCTTTGCGCGCATTTTCTACCGCAACTCTATCAATATAGGCTTCCCGATTCTCGAATGTCCCGAGGCGGCAGAAAAGATAAGGAACGGTGACAGCGTGTCTGTCGACTTTTCCACCGGAGTTATCACCGATGAGACCACCGGTGAGAGCTTCAAGGCTAATCCGTTCCCTGAGTTCATCAATGTCATCATCGAAAACGGCGGCCTGCTGCCATATCTCAGAAACAGAGGTAATAAGTGATGGAATATAATATAGCGCTCGTAAAGGGCGACGGGATCGGCCCTGAGATCGTCGATTCCGCGGTTGCCGTTCTTGAAAAGATAGGGGAGAAATATTCTCACACTTTCAATTTCACCGCATACCTTGCAGGCGGTTGTGCCATAGACGAAACGGGCGAGCCGCTTCCGAAGAAGACGGTCGAGGGCTGCCTCAATTCCGACAGCGTGCTTCTCGGAGCCGTAGGCGGGCCGAAGTGGGATACGCTTCCCGGCAATATCCGACCGGAAAAGGCGCTTCTGGGGCTTCGCGCGGCGCTCGGACTTTATACGAATCTCCGTCCTGCGCGGCTTTATAAGGCGCTCAGCGGAAAATGCCCGCTCAGAGCCGATATTGTCGACAAGGGCTTCGATCTTCTTATGGTGCGCGAGCTGACCGGTGGAATTTACTTCGGTGAGCGCGGCAGGCGAGAGGGAAAGTACGGCGCGGAGGCTTATGACACAGAGGCCTACTCTGTTATGGAGATCGAGCGTATAGCTCGAGTTGCTATGAGCGCAGCTCAGAAACGCAGAGGCAAGGTAATCAGCGTTGACAAGGCGAACGTGCTTGAAACGAGCCGCCTCTGGCGAGAGACTGTCCATCGCGTTGCTGAGGAGTACGATGGGGTTGAGGTCAAGGATATGCTCGTAGACAATACCGCTATGCAGCTTGTGCGCGATCCGAGCCAGTTCGATGTGCTTGTCACAACCAATATGTTCGGCGATATTCTCTCCGATGAGGCCAGTCAGATAACCGGCTCCATCGGACTTCTGCCGTCAGCCTCGCTGGGTGACGGAACTCGCGGCCTTTACGAGCCGATCCACGGCTCGGCGCCGGATATCGCAGGAACGGGTAAGGCAAATCCGATAGCAACCATTCTCTCAGCTGCAATGATGCTTCGTTATTCCTTCGGGCTTATCACCGAGGCAGACGATATCGAGAACGCAGTCAATGACGCGCTCGACGCCGGCTGCAGAACGGCGGATATAGCGTCTGATGATGATACGCCGCTTTCCTGCAATGAAATGACGGCGGAGATACTTGATAGAATATGATTGATAAAGGTCTGGCGCAGAAAAAAGCGTCAGACCTTTATCTTAATAAATGGTACGCTTCTAAGAAATAACTCGATTTTTCTTGCATTTTCCGCTTTGCAGGGTTATAGTACGGGTTAACTGATCTGTTCGGTCTTCAATAACGGGCCGGCCGGAAAAAATAGGAGGCAATAAAGTTGAAAACAGAATTACAATCAAACGTGCTCTCGGCAAGTACAGTCAGGAAGGTCATGCCGTCATGCATGGTTTATGCGCTGGTGCAATCCATGACCTTTATGGTGGATACCATCGTAGCGGGACACTTTCTCGGCTCCGACGCGGTCGCGGGCGTTGCGCTCGGTATGCCGATCATCGGACTTATGCTCTCTTTCACGGGCATGATCCTTCAAGGCGGCTTTCTTAAGCTGCTGGAATCCATGGGCCGCAGTGATATGAAAGATTATCAGCGCGTGTTTTCTGTTACGCTGACCTTTACGATCCTTGTTGACCTTATCTTTCTTGCAATTTGCATCTTTGGCACGGACTTCATCCTCGGACTTGCCGGCGGCGATAAGGCCGCGGCCGAGGCAGTACGCATGGGCAGACTGTACATTCAGACCGCTTGTCTTATGATCTTATTCTTCAGTCTGGGATCTCTCTTGCAGATGGTCATGGCGACCTACGGTTATCAGACTGACCGCATGATCACAAGCGTCATCTGCGTGGTAGTCAATGTTATCACTTCAATGATCTTCATCAACATCCTGCCCGAAGATATCCGCATCGCGGGTCTCGGTGCCGGCTCCGCGATGGCTACGCTGGCTCAGACACTTGTTGCGTGGCTGATGATGCGACACAGGAAAATACACGTAAAATACAATTTTTACCCCCTCAACAAGCAGAATATCACCGATTCTCTCGATATGCTGAGAAAAGGACTTCCTTCCTCTGTCGACAATATGCTGGATTCTGTCAGCGGTTCGATTGTCAACCACCTGATCCTTTCCTCATTTGCAGACGGCACCGGTGTACTTGCGT
>JAFSJE010000004.1 GCA_017439425.1 Oscillospiraceae bacterium | reverse complement strand
TACGTATGTACAGATTATTTTGAAATTCTTTTTAAATACGAAGAAGGGAGGTAAAACATGAGGACTAAAGAAATCGACGAGCTGCCCTATATGCTGAACGCAAATGAAGTTGCGGACATCCTCGGCATTGCGAGAAACTCCGCGTATAATCTTATGCGCTCAAAGGGCTTTCCGACTATCCACATTGGACGCAGAATGGTAGTTCCGAAGGATAAGCTCATAAAGTGGATAGAAAATCAGTAAAAATACTTGCAATTTCGAAAAAGTTATGTAAACATAACAGTATCAGTATGGACTACTATAACTTCAACGAAAATTGAGAAGCGCGAATACCGCCGCCGTGTTATCTTAGCACGGCGTGGTATTTTGGAAGGAGGAAGTTAATGCCGCGCGAAGAGAGCCGCCGCAGCACAAACGGCGGTGGAACAATAAGAACCAAAAGAATTACACGAAACAATAAAGAGTATTCTTATTATGAAGCCAAGGTTACAGTCGGCTATGATCCGGTAACTGGAAAGCAGATTCAGAAATCTATAACCGGAAAGAACAAGCAGGACGTAAGAAAAAGAATGACGGCTATGATAGCCGCCGTTGATAACCACACATATTTTTCTCCGTCCACTCAATGCTTATCAGACTGGCTAAGCGAATGGCTTTCGGAATTTGTAGACGGGAAAGTCAAGCCTTACACCGCCGACGCTTATGCAGGCTATATAAGAAATCATATGGCCCCCTATTTCGGTAAAACCAAGCTTTGTGATCTCACGACCATGAAGGTTCAGAAGTTCTATAATCATCTTCTGAATGTAAAAAGCTTGTCACCGAATTCGGTAAAGGACATTCACAATGTTCTGCATAATTCCCTCGAAAAAGCCCGTAAGCTCGGGTACATTCAGGTCAATCCCTGTGATAACTGCGACCTGCCCAAGGAGGTTCATTTTGAGATCAAGCCGATGGAGCAGGAGGACGTCGCCCGGCTATTTACCGAGCTGGAAAACGAGGAGTATCGTATTCTCATTCTGATTACCCTCTTTTCCGGTCTGCGTCAGGGTGAGGTACTTGGGCTGTCATGGGACTGCGTTAATTTCGACCAGGGAACAATACTTGTCAATAAGCAACTGATGAAGTCAAGCAAGAAAGCAGGCTCCCATTACATTCTTTCATACACCAAGACTTCAAAAACGCGCAATATATGCCTTGCTCAGACAGGTATAGAGCTTTTGCGTGAGCAAAAGGAATGGCAGGAAACGCAGCGTAAACTCCAAGGCAAAACATGGAACAACGAATGGAATCTCGTCTTTACCAACGAGAAGGGTCATCACCTATGTCACCAGACCATATACAGGCATTTTAAGCGAATTGCAAAAAGAATCGGTCTTGAGTCTGCTCGTTTTCACGATCTGAGACATAGCTGTGCAGTAGCAAATCTCGAATCGGGAACAGACATCAAGACCGTTCAGAAGGTGCTCGGTCACTCTTCAGCCGCAATGACGATGAACATTTACGCGCACGCGACCATGAGAATGGAGAGGCAATCTGCGATCAATATGGAGCACTATATTCAGTCCGTCAATATGACCAAAAACGCCCTAATAAGGGAAAAATAAGGGAAAACACAAAAAACAAAGCCTTGAAACCCCAATGATTTCAAGGCTTTGTGGTGGAGACTGACAGGCTCGAACTGTCGACCTCACGCGTGTGAGGCGTGCGCTCTAACCAGCTGAGCTAAGCCTCCGTTTATTGGTGACCCGGACGGGATTTGAACCCGTGTTACCGCCGTGAAAGGGCGGTGTCTTAACCGCTTGACCACCGGGCCTCGTCGTCGTGGAGGCGCTTCGACTCCACTCCTCATACATATATCAAAAAGGGGTGCGACAGCACCCCTTTTTGATGGTAGCGGCGACTGGATTCGAACCGGTGACACCGCGGGTATGAACCGCGTGCTCTAGCCAACTGAGCTACGCCGCCGTAATGAGGCAAGTGTTATTATACCTATCTGCCCATCAAATGTCAAGAACTTTTTTACTATTGTGAAAAAAGAATTTATATGGTAGAATTTATCCGGTGATACTATGGATTTTCACGAAAATGCGGAGCATTTTCTGCACGATATACGCTACCGCACCAAAGTAATGCTCTACCTCAGCTTCGCGCTGAATCTTTTTTACGCGCTCATCAAGCTCACGCTCGGCATCTGGGGCAACACAGTCTGGGACATTGTCCTCGCGCTATACTATATGGCGCTGGCCCTCATGCGCTTCGTAGTTCTGAGAACCGCCCGCAATACGGAGTTCGGCGCCTTTATCGAAGGCGAATACCGCATCTACCGTTTTGTGGGCGCGGTGCTGTTTTTTCTGAACCTTCTGCTCTCTGTTATGGTCGCGGCATATCTTCGGCGCGAGGTGAGCTACAACTACTCGCTCACGCGACTTATAATCATGGCGGCGTATTCCTTCTGGAAGATCATCTCAGCGACCATCGCCGTCGTCCGCTCGCCGCGTCAGCACTCCCCCCTCTACTCCTCGGCAAAGAACATATCCCTCGCCGCGGCTCTCGTTTCCATGCTCTCGCTTGAGGAGGCTATGCTGGAATCCTTCTCCACCGACCCCGCGTTCCGCGATACGATGGTCGGCGCGACCGGCTTTGTTGCCTCTTTGATTCTCATCGCGCTCAGCGTTTATATGATCACCCGCGCAACTCTATCTCTCAGGAGGCGCAAAGGTTGAAAAAAATACTGAAAAGTCTCGGAATTGTTCTTGCCGCTATTGCCTGCCTCGTGCTCACTCTGCTCATTATCCCGATTGCGGAGGTCGACCTCTCTGCGCCGGTTTCCGGCTCCGGGGACTGGATGAGCCGGCTGCCGGACGATATTTCACTCGCGGATATTGCGATTCCCGGCACGCACGACTCCGGCGCCGCTGTCTGCGAGCTCGGCTTTATCACAAAGTGCCAGTTTTCGCCCATAGCGAAGCAGCTATCAGACGGCTACCGTTACCTCGACGTGCGTCTTATGGCTGAAGGGGATGAAATGCGCTTTATGCACGGCTTCACAAGCTGCAAGACATCGGTTTTCGGCGGCAATCTAACGCTCTCTTCAGTTCTGAGCGACTGCTATTCGTTCCTTCGTGAACACCCGACGGAAACGATCATTTTCTGCGTTAAAAATGAGTACGGCGGCGCCTCAGCCGAGGATTTCAGTTCGCTGTTCTCTGAATACGTTAATAAGTCGCCTGAGATGTGGCTTCTGACCGGCTCCCTTCCCACTCTCGGTCATGCGCGCGGAAAGCTTGTGCTCCTGCGCCGGTACGGCGACGGGAGCTATCCCGGAGTTGAGTTCGACTGGCCGGGTCAGGGCGGCGGGAACGACGGCAAGAGCTTTGAGCTCTGTAATAAAAACGGCTTTACTCTCGCCGTTCAGGACAGATACGAGTACGATATTGATGAGAAGTGGGCGGCGTTTACCGACGCTCTCGACGCGAAGGCAGACCTCACCGTGAACTTTCTCTCCACAAAGGGCTCTTTCGTGCAGGGACACCCGTTTTTCTTCGCCTCCAATCTGAACCCGAGGCTCAGCGGCGCAGATTTGCACGGCTGGACGATAGTCGATTTCGGCACTGCGGAGATAGCAAGGACGATTTACGAGCGTAATTTCACATAAAAAAGCAGGGAGCATATCATAGATGCTCCCTGCTTCAATTTTACCATATAAGCGTCGCAAAGTAATCGTCGGGTGTTTCGGCGCGGCGTATAAGCTCAGTCGAGCCGTCCTCCTTAAGCAGAATCTCAGCGCTTCTGAGGCGGCCGTTGTAGTTGTAGCCCATCGCGTGGCCGTGGGCGCCGGTGTCGTGGATAACTAGCAGGTCGCCCTTGTCGATCTCCGGCAGCTCGCGGTCGATTGCGAACTTGTCATTATTCTCGCACAGCCCGCCGACGACGTCGTAGAGGTGATCCTCCGGCGCATTCTCCTTGCCGACTACGGTGATGTGGTGATACGCGCCGTACATAGCGGGGCGCATAAGGTCGCAGGCGCAGGCGTCCACTCCGATGTATTCCTTATAAATATGCTTCTCGTGTACCGCACGGGTGAGCAGGCAGCCGTAGGGTGCGAGCATAAAGCGTCCGAGCTCTGTGAAGATGGCGATGTCGCCCATACCCTCGGGAACGAGGATCTCCTCGTAAGCCTTTCTGACTCCCTCGCCGATGACCTTGATATCCGGGCCGAGCTGATCGGGGAAGTACGGAATTCCGATGCCGCCGGAGAGGTTTATAAAGGTGATATGCGCGCCGGTATCGCGCTTGAGCTCAACTGCGAGCTGGAAAAGCTTGCGCGCCATCATCGGATAGTACTCGTTGAAGGTCGCGTTCGACACAAGGAAAGCGTGTATGCCGAAGTTCTTGGCGCCGAGAGCCAGAAGGTCGCGGTAGGCGCTCTTCATCTGGCCCTTCGTCATGCCGTACTTCGCGTCGCGCGGGTTATCCATTATCTGATTGGCAACGGAGAACACTCCGCCGGGATTGTAGCGGCAGCAGACGGTCTCGGGAATGCCGGCAACCTCGGAGAGAAATTTGACGTGGGTGTAATCGTCGAGATTGATGTATGCGCCGAGCTCCTTCGCTTTTACAAACTCCGCAGCCGGCGTTTCGTTGGACGAGAACATAATGTCATCGCCCTTGAAGCCGCATCTCTCGCTCATCATAAGCTCGGTAAGGCTTGAGCAGTCGACTCCGCAGCCCTCTTCTTTAAGAAGCTTGAGGATAGCCGGTGTCGGAGTTGCCTTTACGGCAAAGAACTCCTTGAAGCCCTTGTTCCAGCTGAAAGCGTCGTAGAGCTTTCGCGCGTTCTCCCTTATTCCCTTTTCGTCGTAGATATGCACAGGCGTACCGTACTTTCGCGCTATCTCCTCAAATTGTTCTTTCGTTGCAAACGGCGTTTTCAACTTAATCACTTCCTTTGGCGTAAAAAAATTCAGCACCTAAATTTTAATACTTTAATTCGTAAAAAGCAACAGAAAATATTTTGCCATTTCCCGCGGTGTTTTTATCTAAAATGACAAAATCTGAAAAACAGCAAATTTTCGCTTGACTCCGCCCCCTTGTTGTGATAGTATCACGCACAGGAAATCTTTAAGGCGGTACAGAGTGACCGGCAAGGCTTCTATTTAAGTGGATAAGCTTAGTAGAACTGCGCCGTGTCATGCCTATGACGCGGTTTTTTCTTTTATATTGAGGTAAGGCTATGAAAATCAAGGCTGAGCTTATGGACGAGTCGGCGCTCTCGCGCACGCTCATCAGGATCGCGCATCAGATAATTGAAAAGAACTCCGTCGTTGAGGAGCTGTGCCTCATAGGGATCCGCTCGCGCGGCGTTCCGCTCGCAAAGAGGATTCAGAAGAACATTCTCGACATAACGGGCGTAGAGGTTCCTGTCGGCGCGCTCGACATAACGCTCTACCGCGACGATCTGAGCACCATCGCAGAAAAGCCGGTGCTCTCCGGCACTGAGGTCGATTTCGACGTGACCGGCAAGACCGTAGTCCTCGTTGACGACGTAATCTTCACCTGCCGCACAGCGAGAGCCGCGATGGACGCGGTGACAGACCTCGGCAGACCGGCGAGGATTCAGCTCTTCTGCCTCATCGACAGAGGTCATTCCGAGCTTCCGATAAAGGCGACCTTCGTCGGAAAGAACATTCCGACAAGTCACTCGGAGGTCGTCGGAGTAAGGCTTGAGGAGACGGACGGCGAAAACCGCGTGGTCATTCTCGAGCGGGAATGACGACTCCGAAAACATTTAGTACGCATATTGGCGAGCTATTTTTTCGTATGATGATGACGAAAAAATGCAGCTGTACTTTGTGTACTGCAAATTTTTTCGGTGAAATCAGGCGGAAAAAGAGCCGCCAATAAATCAGTTAGCAATACAAATTTTTTCATAGAGAGGTACAAACATATGAATCTCACTTACGGCATTAAAGACAAGCCCCCTGTAGGACAGACGATCCTCTTCGCTTTCCAGCAGCTTCTCGCGATCATGGCGGCGACCATCGCGGTTCCTTCCATTGTCGGCAACGGCATGAGCCAGACCGCGGCGCTCTTCGGCGCAGGCGTCGGAACTCTCGTCTATCTCTGCTTCACAAAGTTCAAGAGCCCCGTCTTCCTCGGATCCTCCTTCGCGTTCCTCGGTTCGATGTTCGCAGCCTTCGGTGGCGCCGCCTCCGTTCAGATCGGTTATGCCGGACTCATCATCGGCGCTCTTATCGCAGGTCTTGTCTACGTAGTTCTCGCTCTTATCGTCAAGGCAGTCGGCACCGGCTGGGTCGACAAGCTCATGCCCGCCGTCGTCATCGGCCCCACGGTTGCAATCATCGGACTCTCCCTCGCGGGCAACGCAGTCGGCGATCTTACCGGCTCGAACGGAATGGAGACCAGCACCTATGTTTCCATGATCTGCGGTCTTGTTACCCTCTTCGTTACCATGGCAGCCTCCATCTTCGGCAAGAAGCTTCTCAAGATGATCCCCTTCATCATCGGCATCCTCGCGGGCTACGCCGTCGCGGCGATCTTCACCGTAATCGGCAATGCAACCAACAACGCCGCTCTCGTAGTCATCAACTTCGGCGTATTCGCAAGCATGAAGTGGGTTCCCGATTTCAGCTTCCTGGTTGCCGGCGTCGACGGCTTCTCCGGCCTCACCCCCAGCTACATCTTCACCCTCTTCGTAGCTTACGCTCCGGTTGCATTCGTTGTCTTCGCTGAGCACATCGCAGACCACAAGAACCTCTCCAGCATCATCGGCCACGATCTTCTCAAGGATCCCGGTCTTGACAAGACCCTCCTCGGCGACGGTGTCGGCTCCTTCGCGGGCGCTATCTTCGGTGGCTGCCCCAACACCACCTACGGCGAGAGCGTCGGCTGCGTAGCAATCAGCGGCAACGCCTCCGTTGTCACAATTCTCTACACCGCAATCATCGCGATCATAATAAGCTTCATCGCTCCCTTCGCGGCATTCCTCGCCTCCATCCCCTCCTGCGTAATGGGCGGCGTCTGCATCGCACTCTACGGCTTCATCGCAGTCAGCGGTCTTAAGATGATCCAGACCGTCGATCTCAACGATAACCGCAACCTCTTCGTAGTTTCCGTAATCCTCATCGCCGGCGTCGGCGGAATGAGCGTCAGCTTCGGCGCCGTGACCCTTACCGAGGTCGCCTGCGCTCTGATCCTCGGAATCCTCGTAAACGTCTGCTTCGGCACGAAGAAGGCAAAATAAAAAGCTTCAAAATCAACTTACTGTCCGCCCAATCGGGCGGGCAGTATTTTTATTGCCGTCATTCCCTTTTATTTTTACAAATATATGCTATACTCTATCCAAGAGGTGATTTTATGGTTCTTACACTCAAAAACATCCGCAAATCCTTTGGTGAAAAAGAAGTGCTGAAGGGCTTTACTTTCTCAGCAGAGAGCGGCGAGGCGCTCGGCATACTCGGGCGCAACGGCGCCGGCAAAACTACCACCATCCGCATACTAATGGGCGTATTCCCCGCTGACTCCGGCGAGGTGCTCGTTGACGGCAAGCCCATTGACTACGCTAAAACCGGCATAGGCTATCTTCCTGAGGAGCGCGGACTCTACCCCAAAAAGAAAATAATCGACCAGCTCACATATTTCGCCCGGCTTAAGGGCATGGAAAAGGCGGACGCAGTAAAGAGCATTGACCGCTGGCTTGAGCGCCTCGGCATGAGCGAGCACCGCAATCAAGAGCTCGGTACGCTCTCAAAGGGCAATCAGCAGAAAATCCAGCTTGTCACCGCCCTCGCCCACGATCCGGACATCATAATTCTCGACGAGCCGTTCTCCGGTCTTGACCCGGTGAACGCGATACTGCTGAAGGACGTTGTAAAAGAGGAAATAGCCCTCGGCAAAATCGTGCTTTTCTCCTCGCATCAGATGAACTACGTCGAGGAATTCTGCTCAAGCATAGTTATCCTGAACGGCGGCGAGGCGGTTTTGCAGGGCAAGACGGACGAGCTTATGCGCGAGCACGGCAAAAATCTCACCGACCTATTCGTTGAGTACGCGTCCGACAGGATCTGAGGTGAAAAAATGAAGCAGTTTAAGACGATTCTGGGCTTTGAGCTCACAAATTACTTTCAGAACAAGGTCTTTCTCGGCGTGACACTTTTTCTCGTCATAACCATCGCCGTGGTTACAAATCTTCCGGGAATAATCTCCGCCTTCTCCGACAGCGGCGTTTTCGGTGAGGACACGATTGCGCTCTCAGTGGCTGACGGGCTTGACGGGGAATACTACAAAGCTCTTTTTTCCTCCGCCTTCGAGGGCAGTACCATTGTAATAACCGGCGACGCCGAGGCTATGGTGCAGTCCGGTGACGCAAGCTGCGGCTTTTACGTTGACGGCGAGCAAAATCTCAGATATTTCGTGCCTAACATCACACTCACCGACACCCGCGGCTATACGGCGCTCGAGGTTATGCGCTCGGCGGCGCAGTTTACGGGACTTCTTAAAAGCGGCGTTTCGCCTGACGAGGCGGCGGCGATTCTCAATCCCGACATTGAGCTTGAAACCGTCAACCTCGGAGTAGATCAGACCCAGAACTATCTCTATACCTACGTTATGGTCATCGCGCTCTATATGGTGATACTGATCTACGGTCAGATGGTCGCCTCGGCGGTGGCGGCTGAGAAGTCGAGCCGCTGCATGGAGGTGCTTATCACAAGCGCCGACCCGGTTGCGATGATGTTCGGCAAGGTCATCGCCGCGGGCGCGGCCGGGCTCTTTCAGCTTGTCGCAGTGTTCGGCTCCGGCTTTTTCTTCTTCAATCTCAACCGCGGCGCGCTCGAAAGCATACCCATCGTCGGCTCGCTCTTCGATATTCCGCTTGAGCTTCTCATCTACATGATAATCTACTTCATCCTCGGATTCTTCATTTACGCGTTTCTCTACGGCGCCGTCGGCAGTATGGTGTCGAAGGTCGAGGAGGTCGGCAGCGCGATTTTGCCGGTGAACTTCTCGTTCATCATCGTCTATATTATCGTCATCTTTTCGCTCTCCTCGGGCAGTATTGACAATATTGCGATGAAGGTCTGCTCCTTCTTCCCGCTCACAAGCTCGATGGCGATGTTCGCGCGCATCGCGCTATCCTCCGTTCCCCTCTGGGAAAAGCTCACAAGCGTGGCGATCCTCGCCGTCAGCGTATTCGGAGTGGGCGTTCTCAGCGCAAAGATCTATCGCGCCGGAGTTCTCCTCTACGGCGTGAAGCCGACGATCCCGCAGATCATAAAAGCCCTCAGAAGGGCATAAAAAATATCACCGGTCTTGTCCTGATTCGGACTTGGCCGGTGATTTTTTGTAATCCGTTTGTTTAATTAACCGGGGAGTTGTATTTTCGGCATATAGCGCGTTTGCATTTCGGAGACCGTGAACGGTATGCCCTCGCCCCTCAGCACATCGCAGAAGAGGTCGAGCGGCTTGCGGTTATTGTCAATCAGCTGGAACGAGACACAGAATTTATCGCCAACTGCGTTGACCTCAAGCATAAAGTCGCCGTCAGTTATAGTGTACATCGACTTTATGTGCTTATCCATCTCGCCCCAGTCGGTCTTTCCGACGTAGCTTATTGTCAGAATATCGCGCGGATCGCTTCTGAACGCGCTGTTTTTGCCTGCGGCAGCTTTTTTCTCCTTGAGTCCCTGCGCGGCGTCAATGCTCTTATGCGCCTTGTCGAGCTTGCGGAAGCGCTCCCAGCTTAGCTCCGGCTGATTCTGCGAGATGATCGCGCCGCGTGCGCGCATATTGAGCTTTTCTACGGTCTCTCCCATCATATCCCATTCATAGCGGACGTGAATGAACCGGACAAAATCACGATATGATTCCTCTGCCCCGATATCCGAGCGATAATCGTCGGCAATTCTCGCTGACAGGTGCGTCCCTTTCTTCTCCTTGAAGAATTTGCCGCACATCTTAATCATCATAGCTGTGAGAATAGTGTTCGGAGTACCGTCAATGCGCTTGGCATAGTCCATAAAGGCGCCGGACGGTATCTCAATTTCATAGTAATAGCACTGCTTTTGGAAGGGATTTACGAGGTATTTGAGCGTTCTCATCAGCGCGAGATTGCAGTCGCCGCCGGTGTAGCGCGAGATCGGCTCGTCGGTGGGAAGGCTTTCCGCATCCGGGAAGAACAGCTCGCCGTCAGTCACGGGGGTGCCGGGCAGCTTTATGTCCGCAGGAGCCTTAAGAGCGCCGTATTTTTTCAGCATATACTGATACAGCGTTGCTTTCAGCCAGAAAAGGCCGCCGAAAGCGCCGCAGGGCGCGTGGGAGAAGTTGAACCAGATACAGTCATCGCGGTAGGTTATGGCAAAGAGGTGACCGTATACCTCCTCGCTGCCGAGCACAAGACGTTCATTCTTTTCGGGCAGTACGGCGATGGGTCTGCCGTTTTTTTCAAGAGTATAGTTCTGCTCCACGTCAAGTCCGAGCTGAACGCGGAAGTACGGAAAGCGCTCGATCGCCTCCTGCGCAGCCTCATTCAGAAGCTTCTCATCGACTCTCTCGTCAAGACATACCTTGAATCGGACGGTGAACGGTATCTTCTCCATATACTCATAGAGAAGATAGGTATCGGGGTTCCTGCTCATGGGTTTCTTCCTTTCGGTTTATAATACGGGCTATATATTAAATTTTTAATTCTGACCGGTACTATAATCAGCCGATAAGCTCACAGACAAGGTCTGTGTAGGCGCTGGGATCGTCGAGCGGAAGTCCCGCGATCAGCACTGCCTGGTCATAGAGAAGCGAGGCGTATTTCTTCGCCTTTTCCTCATCGTGCTCAATGGCGTCGGATAGCTTTGCGAATATCGGGTGGGACTCGTTCAGCTCGAGGATTCTGTCCGCCTTGATGCCGGAGTCCGGCTGAACCTGAGCGAAGTACTTTTCCATCTCGAAGCTCAGTCCCTCGCCTGCAACGAGGCATACAGGGTGAGAAACAAGTCTTGCAGAGGCGCGTACCTCCTTGACCTTGTCGCCCAGTGCGTTCTTGACAAATTCGTACACGCCCTTATGCTCGGTCTCGGGCTTCTCAGAGTCGAGGTCGCCGTCCAGAATGGATTTGAACTCCTTATCCTTGTACTTTCCAAGTATCTGCGCGGTAAACTCGTCGACCTCCTCGGTGAAATACAGCACCTCAACGCCGTCCGCCTTGAACTTCTCGTTCTGCGGGAGCTTTGCGACCTTCTCGGCGCTGTCGCCTGCGGCGTAGTAGATGTATTTCTGATCGTCCTTCATGCCGGCAACATACTCGTCGAGGGTCACGAAGCCCTCCTTATTCGATGAGCGGAACATCAGAAGATCCTGCAGAAGCTCCTTCTTCGCGCCGTAATTCTCGGCAACGCCGTATTTTATCTGGCGGCCGAAGTAAGTCCAGAACTTCTCATAGCTCTCTCTGTCGTCCTTCAAGAGCTTAAGAAGCTCGGATTTAATCTTCTTTTCAAGGTTCTGCGCGATGAGCTTCAGCTGTCTGTCGTGCTGGAGCATCTCACGGGAGATATTGAGGCTGAGGTCGGGTGAATCGACAACGCCGCGCACGAACTGGAAAAACTCAGGAAGCAGGTCGGCGCACTTTTCCATTATCATAACGCCGCCGGAATAGAGCTGGAGTCCGCGCTCGAAGCTGCGGGTGTAGTAATCGTAAGGCACATTTGCCGGAATGAACAGAAGCGCCTTGTACTGCACGTTACCCTCAGCAGAGATGCTGATGACTTTACGCGGAGCCTCGTAGTCGTGGAACTTCTGCATATAGAACTCGTTATATTCCTCATCCTTGACCTTGGATTTCGGGCGGTTCCAAATAGGCTCCATGGAGTTCAGGGTCTCCGGTTCGGTGTAGGTTTCATACTCGGGCTTCTCGGGGTCGCCTCCCTCCTTCTTGCGGGATTTTGTTACGTCCATAACTATCGGGAAGCGGATATAGTCGGAATATTTCTTTACAAGCTCCTTGATTCTCCACTCATCGAGAAATTCGGAATATCTTTCGTCCTCGGTATCGTCCTTCAGGTGCATAATGACGTCGGTGCCAACTGTATCCTTGTCGCACTCTTTGATCGTATAGCCGTCAGCGCCGGAGGAAACCCACTCGTAGGCGGTGTCGGAGCCGTACTTCTTCGTACGGACTGTAATCTCATCCGCGACCATAAATGCGGAATAAAAGCCGACGCCGAACTGACCGATAGCGTCAGTTTCCTTCTCCTCGCTCTTCATCTCCTCCTTAAAGCGGAAGGTATCGCTGGAGGCGATGACGCCGAGGTTATTTTCAAGATCCTCCTTGTCCATTCCGATGCCGTTGTCGCCGACGAGGATAAGGCGCTTTTCGCGGTCGAGGTGGATCGCTATGCCGAGCTCGGAGCGGTTTACCGCGCTGCCCTCTGTAAGAGTCTTGTACGCGAGCTTGTCGCAGGCGTCGGAGGCGTTGGAGATGATCTCGCGCAGGAATATCTCCTTGTGTGTGTAGATTGAGTTGATCATCAGGTCGAGAAGCCGCTTGCTCTCGGCCTTGAACTGCTTTTTTGCCAAAACTGTCGTCTTCTTTCGTTTAATACTTATTTTTTAACGTTGCCCATTGTGTTTTCTTTAAGAACAACATCGTGGGCTCCGCCTTCTACTATGCTTGTCGCGGAAACGAGGGTTATCTTTGCCTTCTGCTGCAGCTCGGGAATCGTGAGCGCGCCGCAGTTGCACATAGTGTGGCGCACCTTGGAGAGCGTCAGCGCGACGTTATCGTGCAGCGAGCCAGCGTAGGGAACGTAGGAGTCCACGCCCTCCTCAAACGCCATGCCCGCCTTGCCGCCGACGTCGTAGCGCTGCCAGTTGCGTGCTCTGGCGCTGCCCTCGCCCCAATACTCCTTCATGTAGCTGCCGCCGATGGAAACGCGGCGGGACGGCGACTCGTCGAAGCGGGCAAAATATCTTCCCAGCATAAGGAAGTCAGCTCCCATAGCAAGAGCGAGAGTGAAGTGGTAATCGTGGACAATGCCGCCGTCTGAGCATACGGGAACGTAGATTCCGGTCTCCTTTGCATATCTGTCGCGCTCGGCGCAGACGTCGATGAGGGCGGTTGCCTGTCCGCGGCCGATGCCCTTCTGCTCGCGTGTTATGCAGATTGAGCCGCCGCCGATGCCGACCTTGACAAAATCGGCGCCGCACTCTGCGAGGAATCGGAAGCCCTCGGCGTCGACGACGTTGCCCGCGCCGACCTTAACCTTATCGCCGTAGTTTTCGCGGATCCACGCGATGGTGCGCTTCTGCCACTCCGAGAAGCCCTCGGAGGAGTCTATGCAGAGAACATCCGCACCCGCCTCAATGAGCGCGGGAACGCGCTTTTCGTAATCCCGGGTGTTGATGCCTGCGCCGACAACAAACTGCTTATGCTCGTCGAGGAGCTCAAGCGGATTTTCCTTGTGGCTTGAGTAGTCCTTGCGGAAAACGAAATAGAGAAGATTGCCGTTCTTGTCGACAATAGGAAGGGTATTGACCTTGTTATCCCATATAATGTCGTTGGCGGCCTTGAGCGTAGTTCCCTCCGGAGCGGTGACGAGCTTATTGAGCGGAGTCATAAACTCCTCGACCTTCTCCTCGCCGGTCATACGGGATATGCGGTAGTCGCGGCTTGTCACCATGCCGCAGAGCTTGCCGTTCGGCTTACCGTCCTCAGTTACGGCGACCGTGTTATGACCCGTGCGGGCAACGACCTCGAGGAGGTCGTTCAGCGTATCGGACGGACGCACGTTTGAATCGGATATGACGAAGCCTGCCTTGTATGCCTTCGCCTTTGCGACCATTGCCGCCTGGTTTTCGATGGTCTGCGAGCCGTATATAAAGCTCACGCCGCCCTCCTTTGCGAGAGCGACTGCCATATTATCGTCGGAAACCGCCTGCATGATGGCGCTCGTCATCGGGATGTTCATATAGATCTCGCTCTCCTCGCCCACCTTGTGGCGAACGAGCGGAGTGCGGAGCGAAACCCGGTCTGGTATGCACTCGGCGCTCGAATAGCCGGGGATCAGGAGATATTCAGAAAAGGTTCTTGATGGTTCAGAAAAAATAAATGCCATAACATTGCCTCCCCATTTTTTTGACGAATATTTTATCACATTCGGTCGCATTTGTAAAGAAAAACAGCGGGGCATAAAACCCCGCCGTAAAGATTATAATGCGTTAACAATCGCGTTGTAGAGCTCGTCGTAAGTCTCGAATGCCGGAATATGGGCATAGTCGCGGCGTATTGCCTCGGTCGTGCGGAAGAGAAAGCCCGCCTTGCCCGCCTCGATCATGCCGAGATCGTTGAAGCTGTCGCCGGCGGCTATCGTCTCGAAGCCCACGCTCTGGAGCGCCTTTACCGTCGAGAGCTTGGAGTTCTGCACGCGCATTTTATAGCCCTCGATCATACCGCTCTCGCCGACGATGAGGTTGTTGCAGAAGAGCGTCGGCCAGCCGAGCTTCGCCATAAGGGGCTTGGCAAACTCCGAGAATGTGTCGGAGAGAATGATGACCTCAGTCTTTGCGCGCAGAGCGTCAAGGAACTCCTTAGCTCCCTCCATCGGCTCGATTTTGGCGATAACGTCCTGAATTTCCTTAAGTCCCAGGCCATGCTCGCGCAGTATTCCGATGCGCCAGTTCATAAGCTTGTCGTAGTCCGGCTCGTCGCGCGTCGTGCGACGCAGCTCGGGAATGCCCGATACCTCGCTGAATGCGATCCATATCTCGGGCACAAGAACGCCCTCAAGGTCAAGGCATACGAGATTCATGCTTCATTCTCCCTTTCGTAGTAAAACATATATTGCTGTGCAAGTCCGGCGTTTTCGCCGAAAATACTTGTGTCAAGGCCCTCCGGATAGTGCGCGCGAAGCGCCTTTTTTATCCATGTGTCTATCGGAAACGCGCTGGGGGTGCGAAGTCCGAAGAGAATTACGCAGTTTGCAACCTTCTCGCCCACGCCGTTAAGCTCCATAAGCCGCTTTTTACTTTCGGCGTAGGGCAAAAGCGCGACCTTCTCGAGGTCTAACCTGCCCTCCGCGATCTCTCTCGCGGCGCCGACGATATACGGCGCGCGGTAGCCGCTTCGCAGAAACGCGAGATCTTCTGCGCTCAGCACCGCGATCCGCTCCGGCGACGGGAAGGAATAATACCTCTTTCCCTCGAAGTCGATCTCATCGCCGTAGGCCTCGCAGAGGCGCTCGACGATGCCCTTTATGCGCGGAATATTGTTGCACTGGCTGATTATGAAGGAGCAGAGCGCCTCCCATCTGTCCTGACGGAGAATGCGTATTCCCGCGCCGAAGGAGGAGCACAGGCGCATATAATCGTCGGTGCAGACCGCTTCGCGCATTTTTTCGTAGCTGCGGTTAAGGTCAAAATAGTCGCGCCAGACGCTTTCAAAATCGCCTTTTGTGCCGGTTATGTACACGCCGCCGTCCGCCTCGCGCACTCTTGCCGCCTTGCCCATCGCAACGCCGACGTAGCTATTTTCGCTCTCGGCGTTCCAGCGGAAGCACTGTCCGCAGTCGAATATCTTTTTCGCGGAGAAATCGTCCTCCGGCAGGAGAAAGATTTCTCCGCCTCGTTCTTCGGTGATCATCAGTCAAGCTTTGGGAGAATGGAAGCGAACTCGGACTCATAAGCGTGAGCCTTGGCGGATTCCTTTTTCTTCTTCTCTATCGCCTGGCCGGTCTTTGCGGGCGGCATTACGGTGCCGGCTCCGCCTACGCAGCCGCCGGGGCACGCCATACCCTCGAGAAGATAGCCGTTATACTTGCCGGCCTTCGCAAGCTGGAGCATCTTGCGGCAGTTGTCAAGACCCTCGGCGCGCTCGACCTTGATTTCAAGGTCGGGATGAGTGCCCTTGAGGCAGTTGACAACGGCGTTCGCAACGCCGCCGGAGACGGCGAATCCGCGTCCGTCAGCACTTCCCTCGATCATACCCTCCTCGGCTACGAGCTCGGCAAAGTCTATATCCTTCGCGTCGAACATTCCCATGACCTCCTCAAAGGTCAGAACGAAGTCGATATCGCTTCTTATGCTCTTGCGGCTCGCCTCGAGCTTCTTCGCGGCGCAGGGGCCGATGAACGCGACCTTGCAGCCGGGGTGCTCCTTCTTGAGAAGTCTGCCTGTCAGCACCATCGGGGTGAGCGCCATTGAGATGCACTCAGCCTGCTTCGGGAACTCCTTTTTCGCCATGCTCGACCACGCCGGGCAGCAGCTTGTAGCCATGAACGGAAGCTTCTCGGGAACCTCCTTTACGAAGTCCTCAGCCTCCTGCATCGTGCAGAGGTCTGCGCCGACGGCAACCTCGACTGCGTCGGCAAAGCCGAGAGCTTTGAACGCGGCGCGGAGCTTATCGTAGGTAAGAGCGGCGCCGAACTGGCCGATAACCGCCGGAGCAATTGCCGCATAAACGGGAACATCAGACTTTATCGCCTGGATGGCCTGGAATATCTGAGCCTTGTCCGCAATCGCGCCGAAGGGGCAGTTAGCGAGGCACTGACCGCAGGAAACGCACTTCTCCTGATTGATCTCGGCTCTGCCGTACTCATCGGAGGTGATCGCCTTCATTCCGCAGGCCTTGGCGCAGGGGCGCTGCATACGGAGAATGGCGCCGTAGGGGCACGCCTCAATGCACTTGCCGCACTTTATGCACTTGGAGGTGTCGATGTGGCTGTGACCGTCAAAGGAGACTGCGCCGGTCGGGCAGACCTCCTTGCAGGGGTGCGCAAGGCATCCCTGACACTGGTTTGACACGGTGACGACGTTATCGGGGCAGGCATGGCACGCAAACTTGATGATGTTGACAAGCGGCGGCTCGTAGTACTTCTCGGGGCGAACGCAGTCCTCAGCGTTAGTGGAGACCGGCGCGTGCTCGAGGAAGGAGCGGAGATTGAGGCCCATCGCAAGGCGCATACGCTCTTTAACGATGGCTCTCTCAAGGAATATGCTCTCGCGGTAGGTTGCGACCTCACCCGGGATAACGCGATAAGGGATGCGCTCCATCTCGCTGAGATCGCCGTCCTTATAGTTATAGCTGAGCTTTGCTACCTCTGCAAAAACTCTCTTTCTTATATCGTTAACAGATGTGTAAATGCCTCTCATAAAGCACCTCCGGCAATCATTTTATCTATTGTACCAAAAAACTGACCAAAGTGGAATATCAAAAAGAGAATTTTTTATGTAAAATCGGGAAAAGTATTCAGGGTGATACTGATGAGAACGATAATATTGAAAAATGCGCCCCACATCGCGGGCTTTTCATCGACAGCCGGAAAAAAGGAGGGGGACGGCCCGCTTGCCTCGCTCTTTGACGAAATTGAGCTTGACCCATATTTCGGCAAGGAGAGCTGGGAGAAGGCGGAAAGCGAGCTCATGCGCCGCACTCTCGCCCGAGCGCTCACGAAGGCGCGTATGGCTGAAAATAATCTCGGCCTCATTTTTGCAGGCGACCTTCAGCAGCAGTGCGCCGCCTCTACCTTTGCCCTGCGCGGTCAATCCGCTCCCCTCTTCGGAGTCTACGGCGCGTGCAGCACGATGGCGGAGTCGCTCGCTCTCGCGGCGATGAGCGTAAACGCGGGGTATGCCGAGGTTGCCGCCGCGGTCACAAGCTCGCACTTCTCGACAGCAGAGCGCGAGTTCCGCACGCCGATGGAGTACGGCGGTCAGCGGACGCCGACAAGCCAGTGGACTGTGACCGGCTCCGGCGCGGTTATTCTCTCCCGCGACACCGGAAGTGTGCGCGTTTCCGCGGTCACGCCCGGAAAAATAGTCGACGCAGGAATTACAGACGCCAACGACATGGGCTCCGCGATGGCGCCCGCCGCGCTCGATACGATCATGACGCACTTAACTCAAACGCACACCGCGCCGGGCGACTATGATCTTATTCTCACCGGCGACCTCGGTCACTTCGGGAGTGAAATCCTTGTTGATCTGTCGAAGCGGGAGGGCTGCGATCTCTCCGCCGTTCACAATGACTGCGGAAAGCTCGTCTTTGACCGCGAGTCGCAGGACGTTCACTCCGGCGGCTCGGGCTGCGGGTGCTCGGCTTCGGTGCTCTGCGCTAAAATTTTGCCGGAAATGCAGCGCGGCGAGATAAAGCGGGTGCTGTTCTGCGCCACCGGCGCGCTTCTAAGCCCCGTTACTACAATGCAGGGCGAATCGATCCCCTCCATCGCCTGCGCGGTGGAGCTTACGAGGTGAAAGGTTGAAACAAGTTTCAACCTTCATTGGAATCAAATCCGTTTTTCTCGCCGCAAGCGGCAACCGAAAAACATGGCATTTTATGACCATTCCTTTTATGGTCATTTTGTGCCTTTGGCATTTATGAAAGGAATGGTCATAAATATGGAATATTTGCGGGCTTTTTTCATCGGAGGCATGATCTGCGCCGCGGGTCAGGTACTCATTGACCGCACGAAGCTCACCCCGGCGCGGATTCTCACGCTTTTCGTGGTGATCGGCGTAGTTCTCGGCGCTCTCGGAGTCTACGAGCCGCTTGCAGAGTTCGGCGGGGCGGGCGCGACGGTGCCGATCACCGGCTTCGGCTACGCGCTCAGTACGGGCGTGCGCGAGGCGGTGGAGAAGGATGGGCTTCTCGGCGCGCTCACGGGCGGTCTTACCGCCGCCTCAGGCGGCATAACGGCTGCGATGCTTTTCGCGTTCCTTGCCTCCGTTTTCGGCAGGTCAAAGGCAAAATAAAAAGCACCCCCGACCGAGGTCGGGGGTGTGTGTGCGTGGGGGGTGCTGCGAGGGGGGATTATTGGGCGACGGCTGCGACAGTCCAAGTACTGTTTCCATTGTCAACAGCTTCGTAGCCTTCAGCGACATAGTTATGTATTCCGTAGAAAGAAGTGTCTACATTTGAAGGATTAACGCTAAATGTACCACCATAAACCTTAATGCTGTTTTCGCGATCTGCTCCGGTTGCAACAAGAGAACCATTGAAGGAACCACCCTTGATTTCCATTGTTCCGTTGTTTGAATCAGATTGTACATCACCAACAAATGTTCCGCTCTTTATTTCGAGCTGCGCAGAATTCTCAAATCCAAGAAGTGCACTTGCACCGAATCTTACAGCATAGCCATTTCCGTTGTCGTTAATATTTGCGCCGTCAATAACGACTTTGCCAAAATTAACTTTCAAAGCCGTTGCTCCAGAGCCAGAATAAGCAGAAGTGATCTTTGTGTTGCCCTTTATCTCAATATTTGCCTCAGTTTTTGCTGTTGCAGAATTATTAACATAGATTCCATAAGCACTTGATGCTGACATCGCACCAGTACCGGACATATCGATAGTGCATCCATCAATATTCGCATCGGCTCCATTAACTGTAATACCAGTTCCTTTTTCTGTAATAACAAAATTGGAATTTTTTATTTCATTTGAAGAGCCGTTATATGCCACATACCCAGTACCAGCTTCGGTAACATTAAACATAGCACCATTAATTGTAGCATTTGCGTTGCTTTGTGATGTGATTGCAGCAAAAGAATAGCCACAATATTTATTCGTAAATGAGGCACCATTAACGTTTATTGTACCATAGTTACTAATACCATTAACAGTTGCTCTATTAGTAGCGCATGTTGTCTTAAAGGTCGCTCCATCAACTGTCTGATTATAAGTACTTATGCCAAGCCAAATACTAACACCATCTATATTTAATGTGCCCCTATTTGTTCCAAGAGTAACTGTGCATGTATATCGGGGATCAATTTTGATAAGTCCCTTATTTGAAGATGTATCTACCAAGTTTAGAGTCTTATTGGCTTTAACATTAAAAGCTGTAATAGTTGGACCCCAATAAGAATTATTTCCAGCCGGCTCAAAGATAAGAGTATTACCATTAAGATCTATAGTTAAATCTTTATTTACGTCTATGCCGGTAGTCTGAAGTATATCTCTGATGATTACAACATCCGATCCCGCGCTTATCGCACTATTAAGTGATGTATAATATACATCTCCAACCTTAGCTACAGCTGCTTCATATCCCATTGAGAACGGGCTAAGACTGGTAACATGAAGAGTTAAAATACCAGTAGTAGAATTATAGCTGTAATACTCGCTCATTGTTTTGTCAGTCGTAAGCTCATTAAGCCTGTGATTTACTTTATGGATAATAAGGTCTTTTCCGATATCGAGCTCTACATCAACATATCCGTTTTCAGCGAGCTCAACCTCAGCTCCATTCTGATCTTCAAGGCTTACATCAAAGTAAAGCGGAGTGCCCTCAGCAGGAGTAATTGTCGCTACTGCATCAGTGTTTTCACTCTCTTCAACAATAAGAGTCACTTCTGTATCATCATTAATTGCATCTGCAGAAACAGTTGCTTTAGTGGAACTAAGAGTGTCGCCTACAGAGCCTGCAGTGAAGACAGTAGGTACTCCAGCTTTAGCAGTCTCAGTTGCCCTTACGCTGGAAATTGAAGCAATCTGTGTACCAACAAATGTAGTAGCGCTAACGTCATACTGGTTATCGAAGCTATCACTCTCACTGGTCTGCTGAGAAGCAAGGAGCTGAACCTTGCTGCTGATGTTGAGTGCAGTAGCGCTGTCGCTGACCGTATAATTTGCTGCAGCGGCTCCATTTTTAAGGTTCCACTGATTGTCAAGATTTGTCTGCGGCCAATAAAGAACAATAGAGAAAGACTCGGAAGCACCAGCCTCAAGCGCAGCGGCTTTTGCTATGAAAGCAGTCCCTGTTCCGATAGCTGCAGAAAGAGTTCCCATATTTCCTGCGTCATAAAGTGCTTTGATAGAAGCGCGGGTCGGTGTGGCGTCGCCAGCGACGACACCAAAATAAATAGGCTGAGTAAGGTTGTATGTACCAGCGGTAATACCGGACGGATTTCCGTCAGCCCAAGTGACAGCGTTGTATGCTATCTCAATCAAAGAAAGCTGATACTTAAGTGCAAGAGTACCAACGTTTTTGATAGTGAAGGTCTCATAAGCCATGGCCTCCGGTTCCCAAAGAGCCTGAGCGCCGAGAGCGGTTGTGAACAGCTCTGTATCCGTGTCCACCTTTACGTTATCAGCCGTAACGGTAGGGTTCTTATGATACAGCTCCACGTCCAAGTTACCTGCTACGATCTGGTTCACGCCGGAAGTGACTTCGTCGGTGAACCACGCAAAGGTTGTTCCGAGAAGCATCGAGATGCAGATGAGCAGGCTCGTTACGCTCATCAGAAGCGCTCTGCGCGTGACTTTTTTGTTTGTCATACTTTTTTACCTCCTATTTAATTTTTTTGACGGACAAACAAGTGAAGAGGTCTATGCCTCTTTTCACAAATGTTAAAGAGCGGCGCCGGGATTGCTAAATCACGTGTTTGTCATCACCAAATAAGAGGAAACCCGGCGCCGCCCTTTTTACCACATAATGTGTATTAAGTGGTAAAAATTGTCGGTCAGTGACGGTTTACGCGCAAATTTTTGCTTGCATTTCCAGGTTTTAGTGCTATAATTGAACTGGTATAGGATTAGCCGCCTATATCATAACTACATAATACACATTATGTAGTTATTTTCTAATAAAATTATTCCCTCCTGCACAAGATAGCAGGAGGGACTTTTTTATCTCTCGCTCAGAATGAAGTTCACGAATTTCCGGCTGCGCTCCTCCTTGGGGTTCTCGAAGAACTCCTTTGAGGGGCCGGACTCGACCACAACGCCGTTCTCCATGAAAACGACCTTCTTCGACACGCTTCTCGCAAACTCCATCTCGTGGGTGACGACTATCATCGTCATACCCTCGCTCGCAAGATCGCGCATAACGCTCAGCACCTCGCCTATAAGCTCAGGGTCTAGGGCGCTCGTCGGCTCGTCGAAGTAGATTATCTCGGGGTTCTGCGCAAGTCCCCTTGCGATTGCGGCGCGCTGCTGCTGGCCTCCGGAGAGCGTGAACGGATACGCGCCGAGCTTATCTCCGAGGCCAACGCGCTCGAGGGCGGTTTTCGCCCGCTCCACAGCCTCGTCCTTCGGTATCTTCCGCGCGACCGTGAGCCCGAGGGTCACGTTGTCGAGGACGGTTTTGTTCAGAAAAAGGTTGTAATTCTGGAAAACAAAGGCTGTTTTGCGGCGAACGGCGGCGATTTCGCCCTTCTTCGCCGTCGCAAGGTCATACTCCACGCCGTCGAACGACAGCGTTCCGGCGTCGGCGCGCTCGAGAAAGTTGAGGCACCGCAGAAGCGTGGTCTTTCCGCTTCCGGACGGGCCGAGGACGGCGACGACATCGCCCTTGTCGACGGAAATATCCACGCCCTTCAAAATTTCAGCTCCGTCAAAGCTCTTTCTGATGTTTCTTGCCTCTATCATTTTACGCCTCCGTAGGTGCCGAGCCGCTTTTCCATTCTGCGCTGAACGACGCTCAAAATCGTGCAGAACGCAAGATATATCACCGCAACCTCGAGATAGAGCCACAGCGACTCATAGACTCTGCCGTTGATGATCTGCGCCTCGCGGAACATCTCAACTATCGTAATTGTCGCGGCAAGGCTCGTCTCCTTGAGCATTCCGATGAGAGAATTGCCGAGCGACGGGAACGCTATTCTGAACGCCTGCGGGAGCACAACGTGCCACATGATCTGGACGTAGTTCATGCCGACGCAGTAGCCCGCCTCGAGCTGCCCCTTAGGCACCGATTCGAGCGAGCCTCGGACAGTTTCCGCCATGTACGCGCCCTCGTTCAGTCCGATGGCGACGACCGCCGCGGGAAACGCCTCGAGGCGTATGCCGAGCGACGGCAGTCCGTAGAATATGAGGTAGAGCTGAACGAGCAGTGGAGTGCCGCGCGTGAACCATATATAGAAGCGGCAGAGCTGCCTCGCGCCGCGCACGTTTGCATATTGTATAAGCGCGACGGCGACCGCGATAACGAGCGCGAGGGCAAATGATAGCGCCGTCATCGGTACGGTAACGGTCACGCCGTAGCGCAGAAGCTTCGGGAACGAGTCGATGAGAATACCGATTATTCTCTCTGCGCGAGCTAAAAATTCGGAACTGAACATCAAAAACTCCTATGTAAAAAGCGGCGGACGGAGCAAAGCCGTCCGCCTTGTATTATTTATTTTCTCGTGAGGTCTGCGCCGAAGTATTTCTCGCTCAGCGCGGCAAGTCTGCCGTCATCGCGCATCTTCTGAAGCGCGGCGTCAACGGCGTCGATAAGCGACTTGTGCTCGTCGTTCTTCTGAGTCGGAACACATACCGAAGTACCCTCGGATTCGTAGACTATCTTGATATTGGCGTCCGGATGCTCGCGCAGATAGTCCTCAATGGATACCTTGGCATTCACGGTCGCGTCAACTCTGCCCTGCTCAAGAACCTGAATAGTCTCGGCAAGAGTGTTGACATAGGTGACCTCGGCGCCCATCGCTATTGCCTCGTCAGCATAGGTGGAATTCGGGGAATTGGCGGTCTTTTTGCCCTTCAGGTCCTCCATTGAGTGGATATCCTCGTTATCCTTGCGGGTCACGATGACCTCCTGCATATAGACATAGGGGGTCGAGAAGTGGTATTTCTCAGCTCTCTCCGCCGTCCAGTCAACGCCGTTGCAGGCGATATCAAAGCGGCCTGCGTCAACTCCGGCGAGGATCGAATCCCAGTCGGTCTCCTTGAACTCGACGGTTACGCCGAGCTCCTTGCCTATCTCCTTCGCAAGCTCGATGTCAAAGCCGACAAGCTCATCGGTATCGGTATCGTGGTAAGTCCACGGGCTCCAATCGCCCTCGGTGGCTATCGTGATCGTGCCTCTTGACTTGATCTGGGCGAGCGTATCGCCGCCATCGGTGTTCCCTGCGGTGCAAGCGGCAAGTGCAAAGAGCATTACCGCCGCCATAATTATTGCAAATACTTTTTTCATTTCATACCTCCGTGGTGGGTTAAGTCCATAAATATTACCACAGATGTTTCCTTGTGTCAATTTGTATTTTATACAATCTAAATTATCTTTTCCCCTGATTATTCGGCAAGCGTGCCCATCGGATCCCACGCCTCCATCATCTTCGGCTCGCCGGGGTAGTAATCCGCAAGAGAGCCGAGGTACTCGCGCTCCACCGCCGCCTGATAGACGTATTCGTCAAACCACGAGTCGGAGCAGATATAATAGCCCTTCTCGCCCTTATCGCCGCCCCAGCTGTTTTCGATCTTCCACTTTGTCGGCTTGCCGTCCACAATGTCAACTCCGGTGAGGCACATGGCGTGGTTCATTGAGGAGAACCAATAGCCGAGCGCGTTTTCCTTGCTGATTGCGAGATCAAGACCGGTGGTCGCCTCAAAATCGTAGCTCTTGTCGTCCCAGACGCCCTTCTCTCTGTCGCCGAACTTGCCGACGTCAGAGCCGAACCAGACGATCTTTCCGTCCTTCAGCTGGCGGATAACGGCGTCCTTGAACTCATCCATCGGGAGATTAAGATGTACTACCGGCTTGCCGCCGACGATATTGCCGAGGTAGCGGACGGTAAAGGTCTTGTGATACGGCTTGTCGGAGGTGGGAGAGTTAACGATGGAAACGCTCTTTTCAAGAAGATCTCCGACGTACCTCTCTGCAAATGCAAGCGGCGTCATATTGCGCTCGGTGTGGTATGCGCGGTTTTTATCGACGTAGGTGAAGTCAAAGGTCTTGGGCGGCTCGGTATAGCAGGTGCAGAGGAAGGCGTAGACCTTACCGAGGGTGCGGTTCTTCTCATTCTGCACCTCGTTGTCGGCGGCGCCGGCAGCGATCATATCGCGCAGGCGGACAGCCTCTGCCTTCAGCGCGCGGTTCAACTGCGCGTTGAGCTGCTGGGTGTGGCTCGACTGATACGTTTCGGAGTAGTTATCCTTCGGCACTACGCCGTATTTGCGGACTATGTTTGCAAACATCTCCCACTGGCCGCCGTCGTGTACGCCGGTCTGGAGAATAAACTGCACGTTGCGGTCGTCGGTCGGGAGCGCGGCGGTGGCGATGATGTTCTCGAGCATCAGATTTGCGCGCTCGAACTTATCCCAGAAGGCAAGATAGCTCTGGCTGAGCTCAAAATTATCAAGCTCGAGCTTCTGTGCCACCCTCTCGCGCAGTACGTTCGTCGCGGCAAAGAGCCAGCAGCGGCCGGAACGCTCCTGATTTGTAGCGGGCAGGGTCTTTACCTCGACAGAAAACTTCTGCTTCATGCGAAAATTCTCTTTAGCGCTGAAGCTTACGGCGTTTATCTCGCTCTTTGAGAACGCGAGCTCGGATACTCTGCGAGCCTCGCTTTTTGCGTATTTCTCGCTCCATGCAGCGAGCATATCCTCGGTTACGGGCTTCATTGACATCTGTCATTCCCCTTTTCTTCAATGATTTATACTAATCCCTGATTAAAAGCTTTAACCGAGCGCGCAGAATTTTTTGCGTCATACAAGACATCCGGTGCAGACAATACTTTTTTGTATTATCAAGCCGGATAACGAAGTATGACGCGAAAATGGCAAGCGCGAATTGAAGATTTTGATTAGGGGTTAGTATTAGTGTATTCTAACACTTTTCGATGGACTTTTCAAGTATATGCTGAGTTTCCATATAACAATGACCGCACCCGAAAGAATTCGGATGCGGTCAAAACATTTTATCCTCGGTACTGGCAATCAGTCAGTTACATAGGGCAGGAGTGCGATCTGACGCGCCTGCTTGATAGCGGTGGTCAGCTCACGCTGATGCATAGCGCAGGTGCCGGTCGCTCTGCGGGGAAGGATCTTGCTTCTCTCGGAGAGATAGCGGCGGAGCTTCGTAACATCCTTGTAGTCGATGTACTGAGCCTTATCAACGCAGAACTGGCAAACCTTTCTGCGCTTACGAGCCTGTGCCGGACGTGCCGGACGGGCAGCTTCTTTCTCGTTAGTCACTGTATTAACCCCCTTTTAGTGGTGTCGGTAAAAATCAAATTAAAACGGAAGATCTCCATCATCATCGGAGAGCTCCTCAAAATCCGAGCCGCGCACCGGGCTCTGATAGCCCTGATAGCCGCTCTGCGGGGCGCTGTAGCTCTGTGCAGGCGCGCTGTAACCGCCGTTATCGCGGTTATAGGAGCCGCTCTCACCGCTCTGGCGCTTCGACTCGCCGAAATAGACGTTGTCGACTACGACCTCGGCGCTTCTGCGCTTGTTGCCGTCTCTGTCCTGCCAATCGCGGAGCTGAAGGCGGCCGGAGACTACCGCCATACTTCCCTTCTGGAAGTATTTGGATACGAACTCACCCGTCTGGCGCCATGCCACGCAGTCGATGAAATCGGTCTGCTTCTCGCCGCCGTCACGACCGGAAAAATCACGGTCAACAGCAAGCGTGAATGAAGCGACAGCCGTTCCGGACTGGGTGCGGCGAAGCTCGGGATCGCGGGTAAGTCTGCCCATTATCACGATGTGATTAAGCATATTTTCTCCTTACTCTGCTGCGAGAGTGATAAGAGAGCGAACGACGCCGTCAGTGATCTTCATAACGCGGTCGAGCTCAGCGGGGAACTCGGGGCCGGCAGTGAACTTCACGAGAACGTAGTATCCCTCGGGCTTGTCGTTGATGGGATAAGCAAGTCTGCGCTTGCCCCACTCGTCGATCTCTCCGAGAGTGCCGTTCTGCTCGATGAGGGTCTTGAACTTCTCTACGAGAGCCTTAGTAGCCTCCTCGCCGAGATCCGGATCAATGATGTAAAGAACCTCATACTTTTCGCTGGTTTTTGCCATCTTTTGCACCTCCTTCTGGACTTTTGGTCTCTTCTCCATCGGAAGAGACAAGGAATTTACCTTGCCGCGCGCATGGCGACAGGCTAAATAATTATACCGGATTTTTCGCGATTGTCAAGGGGATTTTCACATTTACATTTACTTTTTTCCGTGATATAATACCCCAAAACACTGATCGAGGTGCCAAAATGTCTGAAGGTCCGAAATATATAACCGTCCGCGGCGCGCGGGTGCATAATCTCAAGAGCATCGACGTCGATATCCCGCTCGGAAAGCTCGTCGCAATCGCCGGCGTTTCCGGCTCCGGGAAATCCTCTCTCGCGCTCGGAACGCTTTACGCCGAGGGCTCGCGCCGGTATCTCGATGCGCTCTCGACCTACACCCGCAGGCGCATCACGCAGGCCTCGAAGGCGGAGGTGGACGAGGTAAAGCACGTTCCCGCCGCCCTCGCGCTCCACCAGCGCCCCGGAATCCCCGGAGTTCGCAGCACCTTCGGCACGGCGTCTGAGCTTCTCAACTCACTGCGCCTTCTCTTCTCCCGTCTCGGAAGTCACGTCTGCCCGAACGGTCACCGCTGTCCGCCCTCGATGGACGTCGCGCTGATGCTTCCGACGAAATGTCCCGAATGCGGAGTTGAATTCTACGGCCCGGGCGCTGAGGCGATGGCGTTCAACTCTGACGGCGCGTGTCCGACCTGCTCCGGTACCGGAGTTGTGCGCGAGGTGGATATGTCCACCATCGTGCCGGACGATTCTCTCACCATCGACGAGGGCGCGGTGGCGCCGTGGCAGAACCTCATGTGGTCGCTGATGAAGGATATTGCCCGCGATATGGGCGTTCGCACCGACGTACCGTTCCGCGACCTCACCGATAAGGAGAAGGATATCGTTTTCAGCGCTCCCGCCGAAAAGCACCACTTCTTCTACAAAAACGAAAAGACCAACGTCGCCACCGAGATGGATTTTACCTATTACAACGCCGTCTACACAGTTGAAAACGCGCTCTCCAAGGTCAAGGACGAGAGCGGTATGAAGCGCGTTGCGAAGTTTCTCAAGGAGTGCGACTGCCCCGATTGCGGCGGCACGCGCCTCTCGGCAAAGGTGCGTTCGACAACCCTCGCCGGTAAAAATCTCGCGGAGGCGACCGCGATGACGCTCTCCGAGCTCATTCCGTGGGTGAAAAACGTGCCGAATACGCTTCCGAATGACCTTCGTCCGATGGCGGAGAGCATCGGAGAGTCATTTCTTGACAACGCAAGGCGCCTCATCGACCTCGGCCTCGGCTATCTGAGCCTCGACAGAGCCTCCTCCACCCTCTCCACCGGTGAGCGCCAGCGCGTTCAGCTCGCGCGGGCGGTGCGAAACGAAACTACCGGAGTTCTCTATGTGCTCGACGAGCCGTCCATCGGTCTGCATCCCTCGAATATTGACGGGCTTATGGAGGTCGTGGAAAGTCTGATCGCCGACGGCAACTCGGTAGTTCTCGTCGACCATGACGTGCGCGTGCTGCGCCGCGCCGATCACATGATAGAGCTTGGTCCGCTCGCCGGCGCTGACGGCGGCACGATTCTCGCGCAGGGGACTGTAAGAGATATTGAGGCGGCGCCAAATTCAAAGATTGCGCCGTTTATCCTCTCCGACGGCGGAGCTGTAAGCCGCAGAAAATGCCCGCGCGAGGAGCTTTTCAGCCTCGGCGCGATCGAGATGGAAACAAGCCCGATCCACACAGTTCATCCGCTCAGCGTGCGCATCCCGAAGGGCCGCCTCACCGCTGTGGCCGGAGTTTCCGGCTCCGGCAAGACTACGATGGTGCTCGAGAGCCTCATTCCCGCGCTGAATGCAAACGCGGCTGGAGAAAAGCTCCCCGGCCACATTGTTAAAATCACCGCCGACGGCATTTCGCGCGCAAATCTCATTGACGCCTCGCCCATCGGCGTGAACATCCGCTCAACAGTCGCAACGTACAGCGGCGTGCTCGACGAGCTGAGAAAAATGTACGCCTCGCTCGACTCCGCAAAAGCGATGAAGCTCGGCGCCGGCGCGTTCAGTTACAACACCGGCTCCCTGCGCTGTCCGACCTGCGACGGCACGGGTCAGATCTCGCTTGACGTTCAGTTTCTGCCGGATGTGACAATAACCTGCCCCGACTGCCGCGGCGGGCGCTACGGCGACGCGGCGCGGGAGATTACCCTCACCCCGAAGGGCGCAGAGAGAGGCTATTCGATCACCGAGCTTATGAGCATGACAGTCTCCGAGGCGCTCAGGCTCTTCAAGGGAGTCAAGCGAATAGCGGATAAGCTCAATGTGCTCGAGGGTCTCGGGCTCGGCTATCTCACGCTCGGCGAGGACACTCCGGCTCTCTCCGGCGGCGAGGCACAGAGGCTGAAGCTTGCGAGCGAGATGGGAAAAAGCCAGTCCGACAGCGTTTTTGTATTCGACGAGCCGACAATCGGACTTCATCCGCTCGACGTTCAGGTGCTGCTCGGGGTGCTCTCGCGGCTTGTGGACGCCGGCGCGACTGTTCTCGTCATTGAGCACGACCTCGACCTTATTTCAAGCGCCGATTACGTCATAGATATGGGCCCGGGCGGCGGCGCCGAGGGCGGCGAAATAGTAGCCTGCGGAACTCCCGAGGAGATAGCAGCAAATCCCGGCTCGATCACCGGAAAATACATTAAAGAGGTGCTGTAAATTACAGCACCTCTCAATGCGTCGACAAAGTCTCCGCATCGAACATATTTTGCGCTCTCTGAGCGCAAAATATGACGCCTGCGGGCGGATTATGCGACGTGAAGGGGCCTCTTGGCCGGCCCCTTCACAGATCCCCGCCACCTTTATCCAACGCTGTTCTTCTTTGTCTACAGTCTTAGAGGTGCTGTAAAGTACAGCACCTCTTTTCTTTTACCTATAAATAGCCTCGACCTCGCTCTTTTCGGGCATCTGCATGAGCGCGCCGCGCCGCGTTGTGACTATATACGCCGCGTGATTAGCAAAGCGCAGGGCTTCGTGCAAATCAAGCTCGAACCCGCGTTCCAGTACGGCGTTCAGCATACACCCGCAGAAGGTATCGCCGGCACCGGTTGTCTCGATAACGCCGCCTCTTTTGCAAGCCGGCTCAAATGCCGAAGCCGCACCGCGGAAGGCGTAGCTCCCATCAGCGCCCGCCGTTATCGTGAGCAGCCGCAGATTTGGGTAAACCGTCTGGAGCTTTCTTCCGGCATAGTCATAGTCGCGCTCGCCGATGAGGAACTCAACCTCGTTGTCGCTTATCTTTGCGATATCTGCGCAGGAAAGCCCGTATTCCATCGCAGCTCTTGCCTCCTCCGGACTCTGCCAGAGGTTAAGCCTCAGATTCGGATCGAAGCTCAGGAGCGCTCCGGCGCGTTTTGCCCGCTCCACAGCCTCAACGGTGGCTGTTCTGACCGGCTCTGCGGTCATTGAGAGCGTTCCGAAGTGGAAAACGCGGCACGAATCAACTATATCGCCGTTGACCTCGCCGGCTCTGAGCATCATGTCTGCGCCCGGGTCGCGGTAAAAGCTGAAGGCTCTGTCTCCGCCCGGGAGAGTGTGGACGAAAGCGAGCGTGGTCTTTACCCGCGCGTCGCGTATAAGGCCGCCGGTATCAATTCCGAGAGAGTCAAGGGCGGAAACGAGGCTGTCGCCGAACATATCCTGCCCGACCTTGCCGATAAAGGCGCACCTTTTGCCGAGCTTTCGCAGCATCGCCAGCACGTTTGCCGGAGCGCCGCCTGGGTTCGGCGTAAATTTGCCGTCCGCCTCCGTGAAGTCGATAAGTATCTCACCGAGGGCGGCAACGTCGTAAATCCTGCTCATAGTCTGTATTCGTCGCTCAGAAGGTCAGCTATGCACTTCTCGCGCACGGCGCGCACGTCTGTCTCGCGTATCTTCTGGCGGAGCGGAAGAACGCTTCTCGGGGATACGGAAAGCTCGTCGATTCCGATGGAGAGGAAGGTCTCCGTAAGCTCGAGGTCAGCGCCGAGCTCGCCGCAGATTCCGACCCATACGCCGTTCTTGTGCGCGTTGTCGCAGACCATCTTGAGAAGGCGAATGACCGCCGTATGGTGGGGATTGAAGAATCGGCCGAGGTCGTTGTTCTGTCTGTCGCAGGCGAGAGTGTACTGCGTCAGGTCGTTTGTGCCGCAGGAGAAGAAGTCGACCTCCTTCGCGAGCCTGTCGGAGATGACGGCGGCGGCGGGAGTTTCGATCATAATACCGATCTGAACGTCCTCGGAATACGGGATTCCCTCAGCCGTGAGCTCCTTTTTTACTACCTCACAGAGCTTTTTCGCCTCTCTGACCTCCCAGACGGAGGTGACCATCGGGAACATTATGCAGAGATGGCCGTAGGCACTTGCTCTGTAAAGCGCTCGGAGCTGGGTTTTGAATATCTCCGGGCGGTTGAGGCAGATTCGCAGAGCGCGGTTGCCGAGCGCCGGATTCTCCTCCTTCGGGAGATTGAAGTAGTCTATCTGCTTGTCTGCGCCAATGTCGAGCGTGCGGATGACGACCTCCTTGTCGCCCATATCGGAGAGCACCTTCTTGTATGCCTCGAACTGATAGTCCTCGGTGGGATAATCGTCGCACTCGAGGTAGAGGAACTCACTTCGGAAGAGCCCGATTCCGCCGCCGTCGTTTTCAAGAACGGTGTGAACGTCCTCCGGTGAGCCGATGTTGCAGTAAACGCGGATACGCTGGCCGTCCTTCGTCTCATTTGGCTTGCCCTTGAGCTCGTTAAGGAGCGCCTGGCGCTTCAGAAGCTCAGCGCGCTTGGCGAGCATCTGCGCTCTCACAGCCTCGTCCGGCTCTACTGCGACGGTGCCGGTGCCGCCGTCGATGGCGACCTCGCGGCCCTCGTATTCGGTTTTCAGCTTATCACCGACGCCGATGATGGCGGGAATGCCCATCGTGCGGGCGAGGATCGCGGTGTGGCTCGAGCCGGAGCCGCCGCTTGTCACGAAGCCGAGAATTTTCGATTTATCGAGCTGAACGGTCTCGCTCGGAGCGAGATCGTCGGACGCGAGGACTACCGGCACGTCGGAGTCGATTCCTCCCGCGACCGCGCCGGAGAGTATTCCGATAAGGCGGGTGGAGATGTCCTTGACATCGGCTGCGCGAGTCTTGAAATAATCGTCATCCATAGCGGCGAAGGCGGCTGCCTGCATTTCGCCGGCGTCGGAAACCGCAGCCTCGGCATTGAGCGAGGACTCCTTGATGCCCGCCTCGATGGCCTCCTCATAGTCCATATCCTCGACCATCATCGCGTGGGTCTCGAAGAGCATCGCGGCCTCGTCGCCCGCCTCGGCTCTCGCCTTCTCGGCAAGTGCGTTAAGCTCGGCTATTGCCCTTTCCTGAGCCGCCTTGAAGCGCGCCCACTCAGCTTCGGTATCTGCGACAGCGGTGCGGGTTATCTCACTCTTTGCGCGGCGGTAGAAGTACAGAGGGCCGACTGCTACGCCGCTGGAAACGCCCTTTCCCTGGATGGAAATCATGGGTTTTACTCCTTTCATCAATCGACAAAACGGCTGTCATTACGGCAGCCGTTTTGTATGCGGTTTTAGTTACAGATTTGCCTTGAAGAAGCTCTCGAGCGCGGTGCAGACAGCCTCCTCATCGCCGCCCTCGACGGAAACGGTGACGGTATCGCCCTGCTTAATGCCCATCTGCATGAGAGCCATAAGCTTGAGCGCGTTGACGCTCTTCTCGCCCTTCTGAATGGTGACGGTGGAGCCGGCAAAGCCCTTTACTTCCTTGACGAGAACTCCGGCGGGACGGGCGTGGATGCCGACGGGATCGGTGATGGTGTACTCAAATGATTTCATATTATTATCTCCTTTTAATTATTTAATACCGCATTCAACCTTTTCGAGCTCTTCCGCGTTTGTGAGAAGAACGACCACGCAGTCGGAATAACCGGCGGCCTTGATCTTCGCGGAATCGAAGGCGAGGAGCTTCTGACCGGCCTTGACGGTGTCTCCCTCCTTGACAAACGCCTCAAAGCCTTCGCCGTTCATGTTGACGGTGTTGACGCCGACGTGGATGAGAACCTCCATGCCGTTCTTTTCGAGGGTTATGGCGTGCTTCGTATCGAAAACGCTCGTAACTTCGCCGTCAAACGGTGCGTAGACGATGCCCTCGGAGGGCTCAATGCCGACGCCGTCGCCGAGGATGCCGTCAGCAAAGGTTGCGTCGGGAATGGCCTCGCGGGCGATGACCTTGCCGTTGGTGGGCTGAATGAGCTCGCCTGCGGCACAGCGGATAACGCTTGCGGTGGGAGCCTTCGACTCAGCCTTTGCGGGCGCGCTGGGAGCGGTCTGCTTTTTCGGCTCATCCTCGTTCCAGATGAACCATGTGATCACGAACGCAACGCCGGCGGATATGAGCATAAGGAGAAGGTACATCGGGATGTTGTTGATCGCGGGGATTCCGGGAATACCGGTTACGCCGTAGGTTGTGGCGCCGAACTTGACAACGTTGCCGTTCATATCGGTACCGGTCATCCAGGAGGCGAAGAGAGAGCCGACAGCGCCGCCGATCATGCCGGCAATAAACGGCTTCATGAAGCGGAAGTTAATACCGAAGATAGCTGGCTCGGTGATGCCGAGGGACGCAGAGAGCGAGGACGGGAGCGCAACGGACTTCGTCTTCTGGCTCTTGCACTTGAGAGCGACCGCAAGGCAGGCGCCGAACTGGGCGATATTCGCCGCGGTTGCGATGGGCATCCAGGTATTTACGCCGGTGGAGGAGATCATGCCCGCCTCGATGACGTTGTACATATGGTGCAGACCCATGACGACGGTGAACGGATATATAGCGCCCATGACCGCGGCGCCGAAGCCGAAGCCGATGGTGATAAGCGCCTGCGCACCCGCAAGTACCCAGTTCTCAAATACGGAGAACACGGGGCCGATGACGGTGAAGGTGAGGTAAGCGGTGCATACTACGGTGACAAGCGGGGTGACGAAGAGGTCGATCATCTCGGGAACGTGCTTATGAAGCCACTTCTCGATGGTGCTCATCAGGAGAACCGCCAATAATACCGGGATAACGTGACCCTGATAGCCGACCTGTTGTATCGGATAGAAGAAAATCGACCAGGTCGGTATTTCACCTGCGGCATAGTTGCCGACTGTCCATGCGTTGATAAGCGCGGGATGTACCATCATAAGGCCGATAACGGCGCCGAGGAAGATATTGCCGCCGAAAACTCTCGCGGCGCTTATTGCGACGAGAACGGGAAGAAGCGCGAACGCGGTGTTTGCGACGAGGTCAAGGAACGAGAACCAGTCAGTCTGACCGAAGGCGGGCGCGAACTTAGGAATAGCCTCAACGATACCCATCATAAGTCCGGAGGCTACGATTGCGGGGAGGATCGGAACGAATACATCACCGGGCGTCTTGAGGATCTTCTTCCATAGCGGCATCTTGGAGGCGGCGGCCTGCTTGACCTCGTCCTTCGTGGCGGCGGTCATGCCGGTTACGGCGAGAAACTCGTCGTAGACCTTGTTGACGGTGCCGGTGCCGATGATGAGCTGAAGCTGACCGTTGGAATCGAACATTCCCTTAACGCCCTCTACGTTTTCAAGGGCTTCCTTGTCGATCTTGGAGTTATCCGCGATTACAAGGCGCAGGCGCGTGGCGCAGTGTGCCGCGCTGATGATGTTGTCGCGTCCGCCGAGGTGAGAATAGATCTCTTCGGCGCACTTGCGGTAGTCGAGTGCCATACTTGTATCTCCTTTTTAAATTAATTTCAGGTCTGTGAATGCTTTATATAATCCGTCCTCCTCGACAGAGGGACAGACAATATCCGATAATTCCTTGAGCTGAGGCGAGCCGTTGGCCATGCAGACGCTCGTGCCGACGACCCTGATCATCTCGAGATCGTTCATGCTGTCGCCGAAGCCGATGGTATCCTCGATGTCGAAGCCAAGCTTCTCTGCGGCGAGTCGAACCCCTGTGCCCTTGTTGAAGCGGCGGTTTATCAGCTCTCCGTTGAGGCAGCCGCGGGCGGCCAGATCCTGAATGCAGAAGTCAAACTCCCCCTCAAGCTCGCGCCTTGCAGGCTCGAGCTGGCTCCATTCAAGGCACATGATAACGACCTTGTATATGGGTCTGCCGTCGTACTCCGCCATCGGTCTTATATTCAGTTCCTGCGCGAGAGCCTTTCTCCAGCGCACGAGCTCGGAGTTGCCCTCACCTGCGTTCGCAAGAAAATCGCCGAGGTTTTCGTCACCGAAGGTCGCGTCCTTCGCCTCGATAGTTCTGAAAACGCCGTTTTCACCGAGCAGACGCATTGCTTTTTCAAGCTGAACGCCGGTCATCGGGCAGTCGAAGAGCACTTCTTCGCCGGCGGTGACGTAGCCTCCCGCAGAGGCGACCACGCCGTCAAACCCGAAGTGCAGGAGCGGAGAGAGCATATCGAGGTTGCGCCCGGTGCAGAGAAAGACCTTGTGTCCGTTTTTCTGCGCCGCCTTTATCGCGCGGACGGCGCTCTCGGGCGGGTCGTTCGAGCCCGCGACCGTCAGCGTTCCGTCGATGTCGAGAAAGATGAGCTTTTTCTCCATTATCTCACCCCAGAAGCCACGCGAAGTCGCCCGGTCTGAGCGTTACGCTCATGGCGCCGCGCTTTTTATTCGTCATAAGGTCGGTAAACTCGCCGCGCTCGCCCGCCTTGACGGTCTTGAGGCTCTTCGAGAAGTTGAAGAGCGCGATGAGCTTCTGTCCATCCTTCCATCTGCCTATCCCGAGAACCGCAGGGTCGCCGGTCTCGATGATCCACGTATCGGCGGAGCCGTCGAACACGCGGTTTTTTGCGCGGAGCTTTTCAAGCTTTCTCAGAGAGGCGAAAACAGTATTCTCGACCGTGCCGCGCTTTGTGCGGTTTTCGGCGGCCTTCCAATCCATATCGCCGCGGTGGAGCCAGCGGCTGTCCTCGCACTTGAAGGGATCGTTGTGGTAGCCGTAATCGTTCGTCTCTGCGATCTCATCGCCGGAGTAGAGCACGGGAAGCCCCGAGAGCGTGAACATATAGGCGTGGAGCATTATATCGTAGCGGGCGGCAAATTCCTCTTTTACGTCGTCCTTTTCAGCTATCGCGGTTTCAAGCCCGCAGAGCGAGGCGGTGGTGCCGCAGAGGCGCGCGTCGCCGAGGCGCGGATCGTCGTTATAGAGCTCGCCGCGGGAGTCGGAGCCCTGCCACTTTCCGGTAAAGTAATCGTTAAGGAACCGCTTGTGGCTCACCTCGTCCATTCCGAACTGCCAGAGATAGGGGTAATCAAGACCCCATCCGATGTCATCGTGGCAGCGGAGATAGTTCAGGAAAACGTAGTCCTTCGGCAGGCTGAACACCTGACCGAGCTGATGCTTCAGAAGTGCCGTGTCCTTAGTTGCGACTGTGTGCCACGTTGTCGCCATTGTAGTGACGTTGTAGAGCATATGGCACTCCGGCTTTTCGACCGAGCCGAAATACGGCACGACCTTCGACGGCTCCATAACCACCTCGCCGAGAAGCAGAGTTCCGGGGCAGACAATCTCGGTCGTCATACGCATGATGCGGACGAGCGAATGCACCTCCTTAAGGTTGCGGCAGGAGGTGCCGAGCTCCTTCCAGATGTACGGAACGGCGTCGAGGCGGATGATGTCGATACCGTGGTTTGCGAGGTTCAGCATATTGTCCGTCATATCGTTCATTACGACGGGGTTTTTATAGTTCAGATCCCACTGATACGGGTAGAAGCAGGTCATAACGACCTTCTTGGCCTCGTCGCACCATGTGAAGTTGCCGGGCGCGGTGGTCGGAAAAACCTGCGGAACTGTCTTTTCATATTCGTTGGGAATGCGCCAGTCATCGAAGAAGAAATATCTGTCCTGATACTCCTTCTCGCCTTTTCTCGCGCGCTTCGCCCACTCGTGGTCCTCGGAGGTGTGATTCATAACAAAGTCGAGGCAGACTGATATGCCGCGCTTATGGCAATCGTCGCTGAGAGCCGCGAGATCCTCCATCGTTCCGAGCTCCGGCTGCACCTTGCGGAAGTCCGAAACGGCGTAGCCGCCGTCCGACCTGCCCTCCGGGCTCTCGAGAAGCGGCATGAGGTGCAGGTAATTAACCCCCGCCTCCTCTATGTAATCGAGCTTGGACTGCACGCCCTTCAGCGTTCCGGCAAACGCCTTGACGTAGGCGAGCATACCGACAAGATCGTGCCCGCGGTACCAGTCCGGGTTCTTTTCTCTCGCGCGGTCGAGGATTTTGAGCGCCTCGGGGCGCGCCTCATAAGCCTCCCACAGAACCTTGCAGAAATAATCGTAAGCCTCGCGGTTTTCACCGTACAGCTCAAAATACAGCCATCTCAGTTCATCCTCGTGGCGGTCAAATCTCTTACGGAACTCCTCGTTCCAGCTCGTCTTTTCGGGCATAGTCCCGCTCCTTTCAGACACAAAAAGAGCAAAGACCATCTATTAACGGACTTTGCTCCTTGGAATTTATTAAATTTTATCATTTTGGCGGCAACTTTTCAATGCACATAGTGTCCAAAGAAAAACGCGGTGTTTTGTGCAACTTGCAGACGCAAGCTTTATTATTTTAGTTATAAATATACAATACGACAAAATTTGTGTGAAAATTGCGGCATAAGTCTACAATTTCCAAATCTGTGCCTCGTAGGGTCTGAGCGCGCACAGCTTCTCTCCTCCGCGATACGAGCCGAGGAGAAGCTTAGCCTCTCCGCCTCTGAGAGCGCGCGAAAGGCGGTATTTTACTTCCTTTTCCGAAAAGCTCACGACAATGAGCACCCGCTCGCCCTCATAAGCGCGCGTGTACATATATATTCTGCCGGAGAGACGCTTATACTCTCTGTACTCGCCGTAGAGGAGCGCCGGGGTCGCCTTTCTGAGCGCGAGGCACGCGCGGTAAAAGTTCAGTATGCTGTTCTCGTCGCGCTCCTCGGCTTCGGCGTTTATCTCCTTGTAGTTCGGGTTTACATAAAACCACGGCTTGCCGCTTGTGAAGCCCGCGTTTTCGCCCGATGTCCACTGCATCGGCGTTCTCGCCGAATCGCGCGAGCCGTACTGCACGCGCCGGAGTCTGCGCGCCGGCGACTCGAAGGTGAAAATTGAGTGGTAGCTGTTCTTTGATGCGACGTCTATGTAATCGTCTATGCTCGGAAGCGCGATGTTCAGCATGCCGATCTCCTGCCCCTGATAGATAAAAGGCACGCCCTGCTGGAATATGTAGCTTGCGGCGAGCGCTTTGCCGCTCTCTGTGCGGTATTTCTCGCTTCCGTAGCGGCTTATTACGCGCGGGTGATCATGATTTTCAAGGTAGAGCGTGTTCCACGCGCGCCCCTGAAGCTTATACTGCCAGCGTGTGAACGCGCGCTTTAATCTTCTGAGTGAGAACGGCAGGCGGACGTACTCCGAAAAGAGGCAATCGGCGTACATCGTATCGAACTCGATCATCATGTCGAGCACGCGGTCCTCGCCCGAGATATACGTCAGCGCGGTGTCCACCGGCGTCATCGGCGCCTCGCCGATCTGCAGCGCGCCGTACTCCTTCGCAACAGAGCGGAACTCGCGGAGATACTTTACAAGGTTCGGCCCGTCCTTATAAAAGCGCAGGCCGTTGATCGCGGGCAGGAACGGTATGCCGTCCGGAAGATCGTGGTGCTTTGAGATGTAGGTGATGACGTCCTCGCGGAAGCCGTCGACCCCCATATCGAGCCAGAAGCGCATTATGCCCTTGACCTCCTCGCGCACACGGGGGTTGTCCATATTGAGGTCGGGCTGCTTTTTTGCAAAGACGTGCAGGTAATACTGCCCTCTCTCCGGCGCATACTCCCACGCGAGCCCCTCAAACTGTGAAAACCAGTTGTTCGGCGGCAGTCTCTCCTCGCCCTTGAAACGCGGATCTCGCCAGATATAGTAGTCGGAGTAAGGGTTATCGCGGCTCTTGCGGCTCTCGATGAACCATTTATGCTCGTCGGAGGTGTGGTTTACAACGAGGTCGAGAATTACGACGAGACCCATCTCGTGTGCCTTATCAAGAACTCGCCTGAAGTCCTCCATCGTGCCGTAATCCGGGTGGATCGCGCGGTAATCAGAGATATCGTAGCCGTAATCCGCGTTTGGCGAGGGATATATCGGGCTGAACCAGATCCCGTCCACTCCGAGGCTCTTTATATAATCCAGCTTGCTCTCAACGCCGAGAAGGTCGCCTATCCCGTCGCCGTTGCCGTCGCAGAATGAGCGTATCCAGATCTGATAGAGGCTGAGCGTTCTGAAATCCCGCTCCATTTTATCTCACTCTTTTCTTATCGTATCTCTCCAGAAGGGCTCCGCGTTCGGAAAAATCTCCTCAGCGCGGTTATCCATCATGCCGAGGGAGAAGTCCTTGACCTCGGTGAAGAATTTGCGCATTTTTTCCTGCTCCTCCATCGTCTTTGCCGTCATCGAAACGAGAAGGTCGGAGGCGTCCTTCTTCTTTACGGGGAGGGTTCCGAGCTCCTTCTCCGTGAGTATCTTTTCGTAGCGGCGGTACGCGATACCTACGCAGTCGCGCCAGGACATATAAAGCTCGTTCATCGCGTTCTCACCCACGCGGTGCATAAGCTCAAAGTCGCCGGAGACCTTTTTGAGCAGCTCAAAAAGCGATTCGGCGCTCTCGTCGATGAGGAATCCGTTTTCTCCGTCCGTAACTCCCTCAGCGGCGCAGGAGCCGCGCACAAGCACGCTTCCGAGTCCGCATGCCGCCGCCTCGCGCACTACAAGTCCGTTCGTATCGAAGGTGGACGGGAACAGAAAGAGGTCGGCTCTCGTATTCCACGCGCGGAGCGTATCGCGGTCGTAGATGGGGCCGGTGAAAATTGTCTTGTCCGCGATGCCGAGCTCCTTCGCCTTCTCCTCCATAAGCTCCTTATCGGGGCCCTTGCCGATGAACACTGCGCGATAGTCGCGCCCGCTGTCGGAGAGCATTTTCAAAGCGTCGAGGATCAGCGGGATATTCTTGTAGGTCATCATTCTGCCGACAAAGAGGAAAACCGGAATTCCGCCGCCGAGGTCGTAATCGCGTGTTGCCTCCGCTACCTTATCCGGCTCTACCCTGCCGCGCTCAAAGTCAACGCCGTTGGGCATAACGCTCCATTCGCCCTCGAAGCCGAGCTCAACAAGGCTCCTGCCCGCGCCCTCAGAGACCGCCCACACCTCGTTTGCCGACTCAACAACGCCGACCATAGCCTTTATCGTCTCATCAGCTACAAGCTTGTTCTTTACAACGCGGCGTATGTCGATATCGTACTTGGTGTGGTAGGTGAAAACGAGCGGAGCGCCGGTGGTCTCGCGCAGAATGCGGGCTATTACAGCCGCCGAGGCGGGACAGTGGACGTGGATAATATCCGGCTTGAACTCCGCCATCTCTGCAATCGCCTTAGAGGCGAAGGGATTTCCCGCGCGGTAGCCGTTTGTGATAGAGGAAGTATCGAAGCTCTGATAGGTCACGACCTTGTATGGGTATGACGAGTAATCCGCGTCGGGGTAGTACGGCGTGCCGACCATGACCTCGGCGCCGTAATCCTGCGTGAGATAGTGCGCGTAGTTCAGAAGCACGTTCGCAACCCCGTCAAGCACCGGCGGAAAGGAATCATTCAGTAAAAGGACTTTCATTTTCTGAAACCTCCATAGATGTTGCCATAATTTGTCATCTTTTTCGGCTGCCGCATAAGCGGCGGGAAAAAGGACTTGAATGACTTGAATAAAATATAATAATCGCGTATGTGATTATTCAGACTGTAGACAAAGAAGAACAGCGTTGGATAAAGGTGGCGGGGTTCTGTGAAGGGGCCGGCCAAGAGGCCCCTTCACGTCGCATAACCCGCCCGCAGGCGTCATATTTTGCGCTCAGAGAGTGCAAAATATGTTCGATGCGGAGACTTTGTCGACGCATTGAATAATCGCGTATGCGATTATTGTAACACATTGTGATAGTATTTGCAACTTCGCTTAAAACAATGTATAATAGCTTCGGGTGATTATATGACTTATGATTTTGACAGAGAAATCGACCGCCGGGGCACGATGAGCCTCAAGTGGGACTTTGCCCGGGAGTTCGGAAAGCCAGAGGGCGTTCTGCCGCTCTGGGTCGCGGATATGGATTTTCCCGCGCCGGAGTGCGTGCTTGACGCGCTGAAAAGCGCAGTAGACCACGGTATTTTCGGCTACTCTGACACAAAGGACGATTACGCAGACGCAGTTATCGGCTGGTTCAGCCGCCGCTTCGGGTGGAAGCCCGAGCGTGAGTGGCTCGTCAAGACCCCGGGGGTCGTGTTTGCAATTGCAAACGCCGTCCGCGCCTTTACCGCCGAGGGCGACGCCGTTATGATAACGCCGCCGGTCTACTACCCGTTCAGGAGCGTTGCCGAGGCAAACGGCAGGCGTGTGATCGAGAGCGAGCTGAAGCTTGACGACGGACATTATCGTATGGACTTTAGCGATATTGAGCGGAAAATCATTGAAAACGACGTAAAAATGTTCATTTTCTGCTCGCCGCACAATCCCGTTGGCAGAGTGTGGAGCGAAGATGAGATACGCACCCTCGGCGAAATATGCCGCAGGCATAACGTATTCTTAGTCTCTGACGAGATACACTGTGATTTTACTCTTCCCGGGCATACGCACAGAGTTTTTGACTCCGTCTGTCCCGAAAACCGCGAGCTCGTTATGATCTGCACCGCGCCGAGCAAGAGCTTCAACCTCGCTGGACTTGCCTGCTCGAACATCTTTATCCCGAACGAGGCGGCGCGGGAAAAATACAACCGTGCCCTTGCCACGAACGGCTTTGTGAGCGTAAACAAGCTCGGACTTGTCGCGGCGAAGGCCGCATACGAGGGCGGCGAGGCGTGGCTTGACGAGGTCAAGGGTTATATGCGCGCAAACCTCGATTATCTGCGCGAGTATCTCAGAGAAAATCTACCCGAGCTTCGCCTCATCGAGCCGGAGGGAACTTATTTTGCGTGGATCGACTTCTCGGCGCTCGGCCTGACTCCGGAGGAGCTTGACGATCTCATTCTGAACAAGGCGAAGCTGTGGCTTGACGCGGGCAGTCTATTTGGGAAGTGCGGCGGGCAGTACCAGCGCATTGTCCTCGCCTGCACGCGGAAAACTCTCACGGAGGCGCTCCGGAGACTCAGAGAGGCGGTGCGCGGATGAAGCTTTTTATCGCTTCGGATATCCACGGCTCGGCAAAATACTGCCGTGAAATGCTCTCCGCCTTTGAACGGGAAAAGGCCGGAAGAATGCTTCTATTGGGTGACATAATATACCACGGCCCGAGAAACGATCTGCCGGAGGAATACGCCCCGAGGGAGGTCATCGCGCTTCTGAATGCGAGAGCGGATTCTATATTCTCGGTGCGCGGCAACTGTGAGGCAGAGGTCGATCAGATGGTGCTGAAATTTCCGGTTATGGCGGAATATGCCCTGATTTTCGAGGGAAACAGTACAATTTTCGCAACTCACGGTCACATCTGGGGCAGAGAAAAGGTTCCGCCCTTGAAGCCGGGCGACGTGCTTCTCTGCGGTCACACGCACATTCCCGCCTGCGAAAGGCTGGACTGCGGAATAGTTTACATAAATCCCGGCTCGGTGTCCATTCCGAAGGCAGGCTCCTCTCGCGGCTACATTACGCTTGAGAACGGAGTTTTCCGCTTCAAGACCCTCGCCGGTGAGGAATACGATACATATAATACTTAAAGGAGAGGCGCGCCTCTCCTTTTGTTATTTATAAAATCCCTCGCTCCAGAGCTTCACGATGATGTCCACGCACTCGCCGTAGCTCTTGAAGCCGCTCTCAACGCCGTTAGCCTTGAGATACGCGTCGTAGACCTGCTCCATCGTCTCTGTTGCAATCTGTGCCGGCTTCGACGAGCGCACCGAGTTCCAGTAGGCGTTGTTCTCCTCAAAATCGCGCGTCATCGAGCCGGTCACTCGCGCTCTCAGCTCATTGTAGCCGTCCTTATCCGCGCGGTAGAGCGCGTTTAATAGATAGATACTGCCGTTTAAGTAGCCCGAATAGCGATAAGCCGCATCGTCGCTCGTCACACACGCGCTCACGCCGATGGCGTTGCACGCGTCCTCATCTGTAACTCCGAGCTGGTGCGCAAGCTCATGTGCAGCTGTCATCGGCACGAAGATTGCAGGCTGGGCGACGTTCACGTTCGACTCGCCCGTATATGGAAAGTAGATTCCAGTAAAGCCCGTAGCGCTCATAAACGCCGAGAACATCATGGCCTTCGGCACTCTCGGAGTACCGGCAAGTGACGGAAATCTTGCCTGCACCGCGCCGTAAATTCCGGCGGCGCACCCGAGAAGCTCATCTGCTTTGCCCGTAAACGAGCCCGATTCGTCTCGCTCTACGGAGTCTGCGAGGCTATTTGCCCGGTCGACAAAAAACGCCGCAGCATTATAGAGCTCCTCAGCGCTTATGCCTCCCCCGAGAGCCTCGCGCTCGCGGAATGTGCGCGTGCGGTAGTCGATGCCCCAGAGGCAGAGATATCCCGCGCCGAGATAAGCGCAGACGAGCACTAAAATCATCGCGCGCTTGAGAATTTCGACGAATTTGCCGCTGAAAATCTGCACAACCGTTCGGATGATGAAAATCGCCACATATAATATCCCCGCAGCGCACAATACTTCAGCGATCGAGAATGGCGCGACGGAGCTAAGCGTTCCGAGAAAATCGCGCGCAGGGCGCGAGAACAGCTCCACCGCCTTCTCCGCCATCTCCTGCGAGCGCGAGAAGAGCCAATACAGCGCCGCAAACGCCAGCGGCACCATCGCCATAGTCGCGTATCTTGAGAGAAAACTCCTGTTTTTCATGCTTCACCTTCTTTACCGAGGGATTATAGCACATATTCAGCAAGAAAAACAGCATAAAAGATTGAAAAATGTAAAATCTGTGATAAAATAATATTTTGACATCACGTTTTTTGGAGTCCGATAATGAAAAAGCTTGTTTTATTAACTATAATTGCGGCGCTTATGCTCTCCGGCTGTGCAGTCAGAGTCGCAGAAACTCCCGCGGAGCCGGCCGCAGAGCCTGCACCAGCAGTGGAAATTGCGCCTTCGATCGAGGCTCAGCCTCTCGCAAATACTACTCTGATAAGCCCGAAGCCCCTGATTACGAAGGCTGAGGCCGCAGAAAAGCTCAATGCGCTCGGCATTATGAAGGGCGCTCCCCTTCCCGACGGAACAGTCGACTATATGCTCGACGAGCAGCTCAGCCGCGAGGCCGCGCTCGTTCTCATCGTCCGCGCTCTCGGTCACGATGACGCGAGCGACGAGGCATATCCCGTCTCTCCGTTTACCGACGTCGATTCTTGGGCGGAGGGCGCCGTTAACTACGCCTTTGCGCGCGGAATCACAAAGGGCGTTTCCTCCGAAAAGCTCGGCGCGCTCTATCCGATAACCACGGACGAATACGCGACCATGCTTCTGCGCGCGCTCGGCTATGAGGGCGATTTCTACTTCGGCGATGCGTACGATTTTGCGCTTGAAAAGGGCGTTATCAGCACAGTCGAGGGCGATAACATCACCCGCGGCGACGCGGCAAGCGCGATTCTCGCGCTGCTCGGCGGCTCTGTAAAGGGCAGCGAGGAGCCGATTGCCGAAACGCTTCTCGAGACCGGAAAGATCACCGCCGAGGCTCTCAGCTCCGCCGGCATGGGCGATGTCGCCCTCGGCGCGGACGCTTCTCTTCTCAGCGCGGAGGAGGTACTTGAAAAGTGCTCTGACAAGCTCTTTCTTCTCTCCGTTTACGACAGATCCGGCGCGCTTCTGCGAACCGTTCACGGAGTGAATATAGGCGAATACATATCCGTTGCCGCCTACGACGATATAGTCGGCGCCGCAAGACTTACGATAACTCTCTCCGACGGCTCAGAGCATGAGGTGCTTGGCATAAACGGTTACTCGGAGAGTGCCGGAATAGTCTCCCTCAGCTATTACATCACCGAGCCGAACGCTCATTTCCCCGCGCCCGTCAAGGCAGAGAGCGATACAGTCTACATCGTCTCCTCCGTCGCCTCGAGCGAGGAGTATGACGGCGCGTTCCCCTACTCCGTCAGAGCCGCGAAGGCAGTAGTCGACGCAAGGGGCAATTTCATCGGGCTCACGCAGAACGGCTCCGCCAGCGTTCTGACCGACTTCGGCTGGGAGCGCATTTCCACCGGCTTTACCGAATTTGCCCGCGAGCATTGGCCCGAGCTGCTCTATCCGCGCGGTCTTGATCCCACGAAAAAGATGATAGCCATCACCTTTGACGACGGCCCGAGCCGTTCGCTGACGCCGAAGTTTCTTGACCTTCTGGAGCAGTACGGCGCAGTCGCAACCTTCTTCGAGTGCGGCAATATGCTGAAGGGAAATCCGCAGTACCTCGAGAGAATGGAGGAGCTCGGCTGCGAGATCGGCAATCACACGTACAGTCACCCCAACCTCAACTCGCTGCCGCAGGATAAGGTCATCGCGCAGATTGCCGATACAGACGCGATAATCGAGGAAAAGCTCGGTCACAAGGCGACTCTCGTCCGCGCGCCATACGGCAACTCCAATGAAAAGGTGCGCGAGGTGATCGACAGACCGCTCATATACTGGACGATTGACACGCTCGACTGGCAGAGCCGCAACGCCGACGCGGTTTTCAACAAAATTGTCAACAACTCCTTTGACGGTGCGATAATCCTGATGCACTCCATCCACGAGCCTACCTACCGCGCCTGCATAAAGGCGATTCCGTGGCTCATTGACAACGGCTACCAGCTCGTCACAGTCAGCGAAATGGCAGAGTGCCGCGGCTACGACCTCGAAAACGGCACTGTATATTACAGCTTCAAGCAGAAATAAAAATTATCCCACGGCTTTCGCCGTGGGATTTTTGTATGCTTTTGTTACTTTCTCGGCGTGAGGCTCAGCACCACGTCAGCCGCGAAGTCGAGGGTTATAAGGGCGAAGATCGTACCCCATACCGGGTGACGGGTGATGAAGAACACTACGCACAGCGCGCAGACGCAGAGCGTAAGAAGGATTGCGATGATGGGGTTGATTCCGTTTGCGTTTTTCATTTCTGCGCCCTCCTTATTCCATCGAATTGTGCTTTTTGAGCACGCCGGACTGGCTGATGAAGCCGCCGATTATCTTGCCGAGACCCTTGCAGAACGCGATTCCGTGACCGTTTACGATGTCGAGAATACCGTCGCACATCTTCTGGCTCATCATGCCGCCCGCCATCTTGCCGATAGCGCGGATGGGCATATTGTAAATGAACGTAATATTGAGGTCGGGCTCGCCCTTTTCGATGCTCTTTCTGAGCATCGCGTCCATGACCCACCATACAAAGCGGGTCTTGAGGCTCTTTGCGTAGTAGAGCTGGGCGATGGCGTCGTTTGCCTGGATAGTGCCTGCCCACTTTCCGTCGGGTATATCGTGACCGAGAAGCTGCTCAAATTCAGCGTCGGAGACGTTCTTGATGTTGGCTGAATAGTAGCTCGGAAGCTTCGCCGCGTCCTCGCACTTCGGCGCATCGGTACCCTTTACCTGCACCTTCGCCGTGAGCTTGATATCCTCAACGGAGGCGCCGACCATAAGCTCGTACTCGCCGCCGTCTATCTCAAATTTCTTCGATACGTCGTTCCAGTATCTGAACGCCTTATCGTCAAGCTCGATGGTGACTTCCTTTGTCTCGCCCGCCTTGAGGAATACCTTTTTGAAGCCCTTGAGCTCCTTCTTCGGGCGATAGACGGAGGGACTCACCGCGTGAACGTAAAGCTGAGCGACCTCGGCGCCGTCCATCTTGCCGGTATTCGTGAGCTTGAAGGCGACCTTCTTATCGTCAGCCTTGATGTCACTGTACTCAAAGGTTGTGTAGCTCATGCCGAAGCCGAAGGGGAAGAGTACGGGAACGTTTGCGCTGTCATAGTAGCGATAGCCGACGTAAAGTCCCTCGCGGTACTCGACGCTTCTCTCCTTCGCCGGGAAGTACGGCGCGCTTGAGCAATCCTCGTACTTGATGGGATAGCTCTCGGAGAGCTTTCCGGAGGGGTTGACCTCGCCGAGAATGACCTTGAGCACTGCGCTTGCGCCTGCCTGACCGCAGAGGTAGCCGTGTACGAGCGCCTTGCACTTATCGAGCCACGGCATCTCAACGGAGGAGCCGGCGCTCATAACGATTATGACGTTCTTATTTACGCCCGCAACGGCGTTGAGAAGGTCTACCTGGCACTGAGGAATCTTCAGAGTGCTTCTGTCAAGACCCTCGGACTCGCTTATCTCATCAAGTCCCATATAGAGAAGGACGTACTCCGCCTTCTTGGCAAGCTCGACAGCCTTGCCGATCATGGTCTGATCGGTCGCGCCGTGGCGCGGGTAGCCCGGCTCGAAGCCGACTACATTGAAGTCGAAGTTCTTTATAACATCCATCGTGTGGTCAAGCTTCGTGCAGTTTACGACGGAGGAGCCTGCGCCCTGATAGCGCGCCTTCTGCGCAAACTCGCCGATCACGGCGACCTTCGACCCCTTCTTAAGCGGAAGGATGTTATCCTCGTTGCGGAGGAGGACGATGGACTGCTCACTCGCCTTCTGCGCGAACTTGTGGTGCTCCTCTACGCTGAAGGGCTTGCCCTTGTACTTATCCGCGGCGGCGCGGACTGCGAGAACTACGTCCAGAAGCTCGTCAACGCGCTTGTCGACCTCTTCCTCGCTGATCCTGCCATCATAGATCGCGGCCTCGAGCTGATTGGGGCTGTCGCCGCCGGTGGTCGGCATCTCGAGGTGACTTCCGGCGCGCACGCCGTCGGTAAAGTCGTTGCAGGCGCCCCAGTCGGATACTACGAAGCCGTCAAAGCCCCAGGTGTCGCGGAGAATCTCCTGCAGAAGATGCGTGTTCTCGTTCGCGTACACGCCGTTTACCATATTGTAGGCGCTCATTATGCTCTTCGGATGACCCTCGCGGACGGCAATCTCAAAGTTTGTGAGATAGATTTCACGGAGGGTACGCTCATCCATTACGGAGTTGGACGCCATTCTGCGAAGCTCAGTATTATTTGCGGCAAAGTGCTTCGGGCAGGCGGAGATTCCTTTTTCCTGAATGCCGCGTATGTAGCCGGCCGCCATCTTTCCGGCGAGATACGGGTCCTCGGAGAAGTACTCGAAGTTTCTGCCGCAGAACGGGTTGCGCTTGATATTGAGTCCCGGGCCGAGAAGAACGGAGACGTCCTGACTTGCCGCCTCAGTACCGAGGTGACGTCCAAGCTCCTCGCCGAGCTCGGGATCCCAGGAGTTTGCCATAGTCGCGGCCGTGGGGTAGCAGGTTGCCGGAACGGAGCCGTTAAGACCGAGCTGGTCGCCGGCACCCTCCTGCTTGCGGATGCCGTGAGGTCCGTCGGAAAGCATGACGCTCTCGATGCCGAGGCGCTTGACGCTGACGGTCTGCCAGAAGTCCTTGCCCGAAAGCATCTCGCACTTTTCATCAAGAGTCATCTGCTTAATTAGATTCTGATGCTTCATTCGTATCCCTCCAAAAGTTTATAATCGCACTAAATAGTATTATAATGTAATAATGAGAAAATGACAACAGATTTTTTATCTTTTTTGTGCAAAAAGAAGAAATACAACTATGAATTATAGACATTTTCTGTTATAATGTTCAAGAGGTGATAAGTATGCCGGATATTAAAACGCTATTGCTCGCGCTGTTCTGCCTGTCCTCCGCCCTGCACCTTTACGCCTCATGGCGCGATAACAAGCGCCTGAGGGGGATAACGAAGCCGTTTCTCCTCGCCTTTCTCGCTCTTTACGCGCTCGTTTCGTCTGATTTTCGGCCGGATCTTCTCGCTCTCGCGCTTATAGCCTGCTGGCTCGGCGACGTGCTCCTCATCCCGAAGGGTCACGGCTGGTTCACCGCCGGCGGCGTATCCTTCGCTCTCGCGCACATTCTTTTTATCCTTGTCTACCTTGAGAAGGTCGATTTTTCCTCGGTGCCGTACTGCGTCGTCGTGCCGGTCGCGCTCATCTACTACGCAGCCGGAAGGTGCATAATCCGCTCCATCCGCGCCACAACGCCGAAGGCGATGGTCGTACCGATGTACGTTTACCTTATCGCCAATGCGACAATGAACGTCTTTGCGCTTATGCTCGCGCTCTCAACCTCAGAGCGAGGCGCGATAATCGCCTACGTCGGCGCAGTGCTCTTTTTCCTCTCCGACTGCGCGCTGTTTGTCGTCCGGTATCACGCAAAGCGCGATATCGTGCCGAAGCGGCACTTTACGGTTATGCTCACATATCTCTTAGGAGTTCTGTATATCACCCTCGGCGTCGCGGGATAGGACGATTTTCTCGTCGGTCTCTCTGAGCATTTCCGAGCGCAGAGCCTTTAGCCACGGGTGAAACTCAGCGTTCTCGCTGCCGTAGACGCGGTTCAGCGTGTACTCGTTCTCTGCCCAGGTTGATATCGGCGACTCGTTGTGCTGAATGACCGCCTCGAAGCGGTCGAGCGCCTTGTAGATTTTCGCCTCAGCAGTCTCCATCGCGTCCATCTCGGCGTATAGCGCCTTCATACGCGCAGAAATCTCCGGCGGAAGCGAGTCTACCCAATCCGCGAGGAGCCTTGCTTCGGTATTCTCGTCCGCCGTGGTTTTGAGAAAGGTCGGTATGTCGCCGGTAAAGCACTCGCCGAGGTCGTGAATGAGGCACATTTCCGTGACTCTCTCCATATCAGCCTCCGGAAATTCGTCGCGCAGCAGCATTGCCATAAGCGATATGCGCCATGAATGCTCGGCTACGCTCTCGGGACGCCCTTTCGAGGTTGTGCAGTGGCGGATCGTGTCCTTAAGGCGCTCTGTAACGTGCATTATTTCGAGAAATTCATCGGGTCTCATTTTTCGCCTCCGTGGGTTTTTTCTCTATTTTAACACAATATATTGCGCCTGTGCAATTTTTTCTTGACATAACTTTCGCTAAAGTATAAAATAGTAGGGATGGTATTAGTGGGATTTTGTACACAATAATGCGGATTGTTCATCTTAATCCTTGATAATAGCACAATTTAATAAGAAGGAGGTGTGTATTTCATGCCATGGATCATTATGAGCATCGTCACCGTCCTTGTCGGCGCAGCGTGCTTCTTCGGCGGTTTTGCCTACCGCAAGAGCATTGCTGAGAAGGAAATCGGCTCTGCCGAGGACGAAGCCAGAAAGATCATCAACGAGGCTATCAAGTCAGCCGAGGCTAAAAAGCGCGAGGCGATAGTTGAGGCACGCGAAGAGATACACGCATCCCGCACCGAATACGAGCGGGAGGTAAAAGAGCGCAGAAGCGAGCTCTCCAAGCAGGAGCGCCGCCTTCAGCAAAAAGAAGAAGCCCTTGATAAAAAGACCGAAAACCTCGAAAAGAAAAACGACCAGATTTCCCAGAAGCTCGCCGGTCTCGACGAGCAGCGTGAAGAGCTGAACCGCCTCAAAAAGAGCGAGCTCGAGGTTCTCGAGCGCATCTCCGGATACACCGTCGAGGAGGCAAAGCAGTACCTTATCTCCTCCGTTGAGAGCGAAGTAACACACGAGGCCGCGATGAAGATCAAGGAGATCGAGCAGTCCGTAAAGGACGAGGCTGATTCCAAGGCGAGAGAGTACATAACCCTCGCAATCCAGCGCCTCAGCGCTGACCTCGTCGCAGAGAGCACAGTTTCCGTTGTCGCCCTTCCGAACGATGAGATGAAGGGCCGCATAATCGGCCGTGAGGGCCGCAACATCCGCTCCATTGAGCAGCTCACCGGCGTCGATCTCATCATCGACGATACGCCGGAGGCTATCACGATCAGCTCCTTTGACCCCGTTCGCCGCGAAATTGCCCGTCTTGCGCTTGAAAAGCTCATCCTTGACGGCAGAATCCATCCCGCCCGCATTGAAGAGATGGTACAGAAGGCAAAGAACGAGGTTGACGCCACCATCAAGCAGGAGGGCGAAAAGGCGGTCTTTGATACCGGCGTCCGCAATCTCCATCCGGAGCTTGTCAAGCTCCTCGGCCGCATGAAATACCGCACAAGCTATGGTCAGAACGTTCTCAACCACTCCAAAGAGGTCGCTTATATCTGCGGTCTGCTCGCCTCCGAGCTTGGAATCGACGTTCAGCTTGCCAAGCGCGCAGGACTTCTGCACGATCTCGGCAAAGCGGTCGACCATGAAATGGAGGGCAGCCACGTCCAGCTCGGTGTTGAGCTTGCCCGCCGCTACAAGGAGTCTGAGGAGGTCATCCACGCCATCGAGGCTCACCACGGTGATGTCGAGCCCCACTCCCTCATTGCAGTTCTCGTTCAGGCGGCTGATACGATCAGCGCCGCCCGTCCCGGCGCAAGACGCGAGAACATCGAGAATTACATCAAGCGCCTCACACAGCTTGAGGAGCTCACAAAGGGCTTCAAGGGCGTCGACAGCTGCTATGCCATTCAGGCCGGCCGTGAGATCCGCATAATGGTCAAGCCCGAGGAGGTCAGCGAGGACGAGATGATCATCCTTGCCCGCGAGATTGCAAACAAGATCGAATCCGAGCTTGAATATCCCGGACAGATCAAGGTCAATCTCTTCCGCGAGACAAAGGCGGTCGAATACGCAAAATAATAATTTTGGGTCTGCTAATGCAGGCCCAAAATTTTTTCGATTAGGGCTTGACACGCCGCGCTTTTTCTGCTATTATATATAAGCTTTCGGACGATTAGCTCAGCTGGTATGAGCATCCGCTTGACGTGCGGAGGGTCACAGGTTCGAGTCCTGTATCGTCCACCAACAGTTTACCGGGAACAGATTCGTTCCCGGTTTTCTTTTTTGTGAGTTTATCCGCCTCGAACCTGTGACCCCTTTATTTGAATGATTGCGGCGAGCAGGATGCTTTGCATCCGTCGCCGCAGGTTCGAGTCCTGTATCGTCCACCACCTCTAAACCCCTTGAACCGCTTAGGTTTGAGGGGTTTCGTCATTCTAACGGAAGTAAAAGAGAACGGCACGCAAAAATGACGTCGATAAGAGAAAAAGAACGAGTGTGACAAGGGTCTCATCACTCTGGAGGAGTTTAAGGAGTGGCTGGAAAACTCATAGCAAACCAAAGGAAGGCGTGGGCGGCTCGAAAGCCGCCCACGCCTTTGTCATAGCGGAATGTTTTATTTCCCGAACTGCCGGTAAAGATAGGTCACGATGTCGGCCCGGGGGCAGTTGACAAAGGGGTCGGAGCCGTCCCAGCTGGTGTTCTGGACCAGGCCGCTTGTCTTGGCCCAATTCATGGCGCCAGAATACCAGGTGTCGCCGCCAGTGCCTGGGGAGCCGGCCGCCCGGTAGAGGAAGGTGATGACCTCGGCCACCGAACAGGCATTATCAGGGGAGAAGGTGGTGTCACTGGTGCCGTTGGTGATGCCCTGTTCCACCGCCCACTGGACCGCCTTTTTATACCAGTCCTGGGTCAGATCGGCGAAGGGGGTGGAGGCGCTCTTTGGCTCGGGACAGCCGTAGGCACGCCAGAGGAAGGTCACCACCTGGGCCCGGTCGCAGGTCAGCCAGGGGGCGAAGGTGTCGGCACTGGTGCCGGTGGTGATCTGTGGCTCGTGGTAGTAGGCCCAGAGGATGGGCTCATAGTAGTAATAATCTGAGTTATCGGGCACGTCGGTAAAGGGGTTGGCCTTGGACGTCTCCGAGGTGAAATACCCGCCGATGAGGAGCCTTTTATCCGCTTTCAGCTTGTAGGTCTGCTCGGTCACGTCATAGCTGTCGCCGGTGTTAAAGTCGATGATCTCCCATCTCGCGAACTTGTAGCCGTCCTGGACCTCCGCCTTGACCTCGATCTCGGAGCCCTTGGTGGCGTTCAGCGTCTTTATGACTATGTTGCCGGTAGTCTCGGTGGTGCCCTTGTCAGTTGTGAGGGAGATTTTCACCTTGCTGAGGTCCACCTTTTCCACGATGGAGATGAGGATTTGTACCTCGTTTTCACTCTCAGCCTCCTCCGGAACGGTTAGCTTTCCCGTGATTTTGAGGTTGTAGTCGTCCCACTGGCGCTCGGACTGCGCGTCTTTGCCGTTTACCGTGGCGGTTATCGAATCGTTAAGCGCCGAAACGCTGGTGACGACTGTCACAAGGGTGTAGGTCTTGCCCGCCTCAAAGGTGCTGAATTTACTCATGGTCTTGCCGCTCTCGTCCAGCCAGTCATAAGCATAGAGCCTTGCTCCCGGGGCGTAGACGGTGGGTGCGATCTCCCCGGGCGTTTTCCCGGCGGCAAGCTCGTCCACCGCGACGGAGATATTCGTTATAGCGGGGGCTATCTGATAGCCGCAGACTGTGCAGACCTCGGCGACTCCGATTTTTGCCGGTCCGCTCGAAACGTGGGGCAAGAGCTCGCTCGGATGGCCGCCGCAGGCCGTGCAGAGGAAGCCGTGCCCCTCCTGCGTGAGGTAGTTATATTTTGCGGGATAGACGTGGTGGTGCTCAAGAGCGTCGCGCTTTACGGTGAACTTCTCGGAGTCAACCTCGGTTCTTCCTCCGGCGAGGTTATTATACTTGAGGCGGACGATATAGGTCGCCTCCTGCGCGGAGCTCGGCGCGCCGTAGAGGTCTGTAAACCAGATGCGGTAGTTGCCGTCCGACACGTATTCGGGGGTGAGCATATTGTATTCAGATTTGTCTACAAGGCTGTAATGGTCGCCGTTTATATCCCTCCACAGGCTTATAGAAGTCAGCTTGTCGGGATAATTGAGGTTAAACGACACGTGCGCCGCCTCCTCGCCCTTCGGGGTCACGGCGGGCTGCTTTGTAAAGGCGTAGTCCGGTGTCTTGACGCAGGTGAGCGTGTACTCCTTTGAATAAACCTTATCCGAGCCGAAGGTGGCGGCGACGCGGACTATCCTTTCGCCTTCGTCGGTGCGGGATGGTATCTCGGCATTGTAATCGTACTCGTTATTGGTGGGCAGCTTAATGTAATTTGCGCCGCTGAGCTTTGTCCAGTGGGTCGTCGTTCCGCCGTTTCGGATGGTGGTGACCTTCTCCTGAATCTCAACGGAGTCGGGAGTGTAGTTGTATTTCAGGTAGATATTCGCCTTGTCGCCGACGACGAGAGAGGACTTGTTTATCCTTTCCGCCGTGATCATCGGGCCGGACTGGACGTAGATTTCGTGCGGCCACGCGATGTCCTCCAGCGTGGTGGTGTAGGGATTGGCCCGGAGGGCCGCGCCGTCGATGAACATTCTCGCGCCCTCATAGAGCACGGTGCTGATGGGGAGCTTTTTATTCGTGCTGTTGAGATCGTAGCCGAAGATATTTTTCCAGGTGGCCATGCCCTCGCCGGAGACGAGCATCATTCCGCCCTTGAAGGTTCCTCCGTTAATTGTAGGGAACTTGACGCGGTCAGCCCATTCGCTGTCGACCCAGGTGTAATTATACATCGCAAAGGCGTCGCCCTCGAAAAGGCCGCCGTTGATCTGGAGCATACCCGTCGCGCTGTTGTCAAGGCCGAGAGCGGAGACGTAACGGCGAATGGTCTTGCCGTGGAGGCCGTCCTCGATTTGGCACTTTGCCACAAAGTGACCGTCGTTGATGGTGGCGTCAACGTTGTCGAGAGCCAGAGCGGAGCGGAAATATTGAGTTTCCCTCCAGAGCGAGTATCCGCCGGAATCGCTGACGCTGCCGTAGCCCTCGATAACGCTGAGACCCACGGCCTTGGTGTTGTTGGTGAAGAGCCTGAAAACGCCGCCGTCGATGATGACCTTGGCCTTGTTGTTGGACCAAATTCTGACTGTGGTGGTGGGGCCGTCAACATAGGTGTTCGCCCAAAGATTGAAAAAACCGCCGCCCACGCTGTCCACGATGCGGAAGGTCAGGTCTTCACCCTCGTCACAGATAAGGGAGAGATTGAGAAGATACCATGTGTGGTTATCAGCGTCATTACTCTCGTTGAGATTCATAGATATATAGTGACCGTTCAGATCGAAGGTCGTGGTGGTATAGATATAGGCTTCCACAAGTGAATCGTCAAATTTTGCGAGATCGTTGGCGCTATGTTTGATGTCCGCCATAAGACGGATGAAAATAGGCTGAGGATGATAATTGTTCTCGAAGTTTTTGTGCTTTTCAAGAGCTTCGTAAAGCTCTTCCGCCGTGCTGACCTCAACGTAGTCCCACCCGTCGGGAACAACGACGTTCTCGGTCTTGTACAGCTCCTCGGCGTATGCGACGGTGCCGAAAAGCCCCGTCGGAAGAAGCGCCGCCAAAAGCGCGAGGCAGAGCAGTATGCTGAACATTCTTTTTTTCATGGTTTTTTCCTCCCTTTAAGAATGATTCAATCAGTGCTTTCTTATTTCAAAAGCTCCATCGACTCGATTATCGCCCAGACCAGGTCGGCGTCGCAGTCGGCCAGAGAGTCCCCCGAGACGGCGAAGCTGATGCCGTACCAGCCGTCGTGATTGCCGCCGAAGTCCACGTCCACCCGCATGGTGGCGCCCAGGAAGTCGGAATACTTCAGCAGCAGCGCCTTATAACCGTTGACCGTGATCTCGGTCAGGGAGTAGTCGTCCTCGTCGCTGTTATGCTCCTGGTAGGACTGACGCAGCTCCTCCAAATTGGTGGCCCCCAGCATGGGGTCCAGCAGAATGCCCACGCCGGTATTCTCGTTTTTCAGCTTGCCGTAGAGGTCGTCGTACACAAACTGATCCGCCGGATAGTAGAGGTTCACGATGCCCCGGTCGTTCACGTCCAGCTTGGCCGGGTTGACCCCCAGCAGATCGGACCGCCCGCCGGAGGAAGCAGAGCCGGAGACGGGAGGGGCGCTCTCGCCGCCGGAGGCGGGCTGGGCAATGCCGAAGCCGGAGAAGGTGTCGCCGAATGGGGAGGTGAGGCCGGCGTCCACCCCATCCAGGTAGGCGTCGAAATAGGGGATAAACTGGGCGTAGTCGTCCCCCTCCCACCGGTCGCCCCAGGGCTTGAATTGGAAGTCATAGCCCACGGTCTCCCCGGCGTCGTTAGTGGAGGTGGAGCCCACGTTGAGCTTTTCCGGGATGGACAGGTTGTGAACGAAGACCCAGTCCGAGGGGTCGATCTCGCAGCCAAACACCTCGCCGCTGTCGGCGTAGAGATACTGGGCGTCGGCGTGGCAGGCCGCGTCCACGTATTTGTTGCTGTGCTCATTGGAAATCAGATTGCCGAAGGGGTCCCAGATGGCCAGGCGGCCCTTGCCGTCCCCGCCCAGCTCCACGTACATGACAGCGTCGTAGGTCTCGCCGTTCAGGTCCGCCCACTGGCCCGTGCAGCCGCTGAGGTCGATGCAGCCGAAGTACCAGCCGTTCCACAGCTCCTGGACCCCGGGTCCGGCGGGTTCCGCCGGAGCCGTGGCCGCCGGCGCGGACTCTTCGCCGGCAGGCTCCGCCGAGGAGTTGAACATCTCCGCCGCCACCCCCTGGAGCAGCTCGTCCAGGGAGACCGCCTTGATCTTGGCTTTCGCGGCGTCATTGGCCACAAAATAGAGGTTGGAGCCGTCGGCCATCAGGGTCAGAAGGCCGTCGGCCACCCTGCCGGTCATGTCCCCGTCGTCCGCCGTGACGGTCAGCTTGTCCCCCTCCGCCTTCCAGCGGACGGAGGCAACGTCGTCCTCCAAGCACATCTCCGCGGTGCCGCCGCTTTTGAGGGTGATGTAGTTCTCGCCGCTAAAGAGGTCGCTTGCCAGGACGATGCTCTTCTCGTCATAGTCCATGGCGTACAGGGTGTAGGTGCCCAGGATGGTCTCATTGTCCTTGGCGCCTCCGCAGGCGCAGAGGGTCAGGGTCAGGATCAGGGCCAGGGCGAACGCTGTGCACTTTTTCATGGTCTTAACCTCCGTTTCCCGTGATGATGGTTTGAATTTCCCGGGCCATAGCCAGGTAATAGTGGTACCGCCTGATCTCCTCCCAGTTGCGGGGGGTGCATTTGAAGCCGTAGGAGTAGTCGGGCATATCGTATTCGCTTCGGAGGAACACACGGAGCAGGGACTCGTTGTCAAAGACCGCCTCCTGATCCTCCTTCACCAGCCTGGGCAGCCCCAGCAGATGGGCCGCCAGCTTCCGGCCCGGATCGGTCCAGAGCCGCCTGCCCTCGTTGTGGATCTGCACGGCCCCGTCGTTGAGCTGGATGGACATGGTTTTGATGTAGGGGTGCCTCAGCTTCAGCCGGAGGGTGAAGGTCTCCATGTAGAGGATATGCGGCGGGTCGTAGCTCACCTGCTGCCCGTTGACGGTACGCTTCTCCTCCCGGCTGGTCTCGGTAATGTCGATCTCAAAGTCCTCCACCTGCCTGAATTCGATCACGTCCGGCCCCAGGTCGATCACGTCCTCCATGGAGCGGACCACCCTCTGTCTGCCGAACAGTCCCCCGCTGGTATCCGGGAAGGCCACGAAGACCTTCTCCTGCTCGTCGATCAGGATCACCCCGAACTGGCCGAAGACCTTGGTAAACGGATAGGCCATGGCCATGTCCGCATAGGTCTTCCGCACCCCGATCTGGCCCTCCAGGTGGAGCTTGTCGGTGTTTTTGTAGTCGTCGAACCACACCGACAGCTTTTTCACGCAGTCCTTGCACACCTTCCCGTCCCGGCATTTCTTGTCCAGAAGTCCCGTTTTCCCGCCGCACAGGCAGCAGTCCTCCTTTTTGAACAGTCCCATGGCAACGATCTCCTTTCATTCGTTTTTATTCCGATCCACCTTCCATATTACGGCCCTTGATCACGATGCCCAGCCCCCGTGCCTCGGAGACCAGCTCGGTGCGGGTCTTAAAGCCGGTTTTCTCCATCATGTGGAGGATGTGGCTCTTCACCGTGCCCACCGAAACGGAGAGCCGCTGGGCGATCTCGGCGTTGGTGTCCCCGGTGGTCAGCTCCTTCAGGATGTCCAGCTCCCGCTGGGTAAACTCGTGGTTGGTGGCGTTTCCAATGCGGATCAGGGGGGTCTCGTCGGGGTAAATACGCTCCCCGGCCATGGTCCGCTCCATCACGTCCAGGATGCTGTCCTTGTGGCCGTCCTTATACCAGAAGGAGTCCACCCCGATCTCCCTGGCCCTGGTGAGCCAGGAAAATTCAGGCATGGAGGTGACGATGATGATTTTGATGTTTGGAAACTGCGCCTTGACCTCGGCTGCGGCGTCCAAACCGCTGTGATTCAGTTCGGTCATTACATCCATCAGAATGAGATCCACCGGGTTTTTCCGGCAGACCTCCACCGCGGCCGAGGCGTTGGAGATGGATAAGAGAAGGTGGAATTTCTCGCTGGAGTTCACATAGATCTCAAATAGCTCCCGTGCCAGGTCTTGATCTTCCACGATGAGGACGTTATACGCCATGGTCACCCCTCCTTTATGCCTGTCTTTGCCTTATTGTACTATAAGAAAAATATTTGCACATCAGCCAACTGGCTAGTTTTTTGGGAAATGAGGAAAATTTTTTCAAGAAAAAACGCCCGCCGCGGTTCAAATCCCACGGCGGGCGTCATATGGATCGGTCGTGTCCGGACCTGGGATCGTCCCGCTACCCCTGGCCGTCCGCAAATGCCGGGCTCTTTTCCCCGTATTCCCGGTAGAGAACGTAGTCGTCCAGCCCCAGGAAGTGCCCGCCATTATTTTGTACCACGGGCCGCTCGGAGAGGGTCACGCCGGCGGACACCGAGGGGGAAGCGGCGGTATCGGTCGCCGCAGCTACCTCTCTTTTTTGTCTGTCTTTGCCGTATTGTACTACAAGGAAAGGAACTTCGCATCAGCCAGATGGCTGGTTTTTTGGAAAAAGGAGAGAGAGGGTGAAGCCCTCACCGGTCTCGGCTGAGAGGGTTGCCCCCTGTCCGGCCGAAAGTCGGGACAGGTTGGCAAGGCCCCCGGTAAAGGCCACCGGCCCTGGATGGGGCGTCCCGCCGTTGGTAAAGCGGCAGCAAAGGCTCCCTTTGGTTTCCTCAAAGGAGATGGTCACGGTCTTGGCGCCGGCGTGCTTGACCGCGTTGACCACCGCCTCCCTGGCCACCGAGAAGAAGAGCTCCCTTTGCCGCTCCGGGAGGGCGTCGGGCAGAGCTCCGTGCCAGACGAGGCGGAGGCCCAGGGCCCCGGCCAGCTTTTCCAAACTGTCCGCCGCCTTGTCGTCGGTCCGCTCCTGGGCCTCCCTGCACAGCAGCAGGGCGTTTTGCTCCCACAGGGAGAAGATGCGGTCCATGGCGGCGGTGTCCTCCGGGCCTGCCGCCGTGGTGGAGAGCATGAGCCGGTTCATCTCGTCGTGGATGTTCACCTTGGCCTGGAGGATCTCCCGGCGGCGGATGATCTCGTCCATGCCCAGGTAGTATTCTCCCAACTCCCGGTTGAGCCGCACAAGCTCGGCCTTCTCCCGTTCCAGGGCCTGGGTCTGGGCGTACTCGTCGGTGATATCGGTGGCGATCATCTCATAGAGGGTCTCCCCGTCCAGAGGAAAGTCCCGGCAGGAGAAGCGCCACACCCGTCCCTCCACCGTCAGGATGCCGTCCGTGATCGCCTCCCGGAAGTGGCTGCCGTTCAGCAGAGGTTCCCCCGTCAGGGCCGCGCACAGACGGCTCATACAGACGTTGGAAAAGAGTACCCGCCCGTTTTCCTTCCAGCAGCAGATCCCGCAGGGAAGCCGGTCCAGATACCATTTCACGGCGCTGGGGGTGAGAAAGATTTTGTCAAATCGGAGGTTGCGGCCCAGCAGGGCCCCCGTCCCCAGGGTCAGCAGGGCCAGGGCGGCCAGCCACTCCAGCCACGGGAGAGCGCCCAGGGTCAGGCTGACCGGGGCGGCGATGATTCCCCCACGCCGGGCCAGAGACAGGTCAAAGATCACCTGCCACAGAAAATAGGCCGGGGCCAGGAGCAGCAGGGCCAGGACGGTATGGCGGAAGCGTTTCCGCACCGCTCCCAGAACGCCGCTGCCGATGGCGGCCAGGCAGAGCAGCAGGGCCCAGAGGGCGACGAGAGCCCGGGGAAGGGCCAAGAGGGAGGCAAAGGCGGTCATGTCTCGCCACCCCCTTTCGGCAGGGCAAAGGAGAGGTAGGCCACGTTGTCCTCCCGCTGGGCGTCACACTCCACACCCAGGTCGGCCAGACGCTTTGCCATATCCTCGGTGAGATGCTCGGCAAGGCCCTCCAGGGTCAGCTTGAGGGTCACGGCCTCCCGCCCGGACAGGTTGACGAAGACGCCCCGCAGGCTGGAGAGGTTGGCTTCCAGCAGGGTCTCAAAGGCTTCAAAGACGGCAAGGGCGGCCTCGGCGTGGACTGTCCCCTGGGCGCTGCCGTAAAACTCGCCGGGGATTCCCCGGAAGTTCAGATAGCGCAGGACCTCCGAGACCGAGAGGGCCAGCTCGCCCACTTCGATGGCGCTGCTCTCCCGGGACAGGAGCATCAGGTTGGCATAGCGCTTGATGTAGGCCCCCAGCAGGGTGATCCGGCCCCGGCAATCCTCCTTGAAGGGGGCGCTGGGGGACAGGCGGGCGGACCTGGCCAGCTGGGAAATGAGCTGGGACTGCCGCTGGGTGCGTCTGGCGATGGCATCATAGACCAGGGTTCGCTGCTCAATCTTGGTCTGCCGCTCCTTCATCTCGTTTTGTAGCCGCCGCAGCTCCCCCTCCCGCTCCAGTTCCTCCTTGGTCTCGGCCAGCTCGGCGTTCAGACGGTCCAGCTCGGTCATGTCCTCCTGCCAGAAGCCGAAGCCCCCCGGGACCTCCATCTTTCGCAGGACGGTGTGCTCCCCGATCCGCTCACCGTTTTCCATGGCGAACTGCTCCGCCGTCAAGGGGAGGGCGGCGTCCGAGGCGTAAACCGGGGCGCCCGTCTGGTCGGTGATCTGAGCGGCGATGGAGAAGTGCCGGAACAGCTTTCCGTACTCGGTGTTGGTGGGGATAAGCCCCAGCTGCATACAGCATTCCAGCACCACCGCAGCCGTAAAGGCCATGGACTCAGGGAACTCCATGATATTGGCGCCGTTGAGCCGGGGCATTTTCCCCGTGATAAACAGGGTGTTCATCCAGACGCTGACGGCAAAGGGGATCAGGATGAGCCACGCGTTCTTTTTTGAGCTGCTGATCCGGCATTTGACAATCAAAATGAGAATGGAGGCCAGGCAGAGGGCGTATTGCCAGACGAAAATGGCGTAGTAGAGCCAACCGTGGGAATAGTCGCTGTCCCAGCCAAGAAAACCGGGCTGAAACAGAAACACCTGCTGGTGGAGGTCGTTGGTCAGGACCAGGACGATCAAAACCACCGTCAGAGCCAGGGCCCAGTACCAGCGTCGGGGAAGGTGACCGTATTCCTTGGAGGAGACAAGAAGGGAGACAGAGAAGAAAAACAGGGGGAGCAGAAGCATGGGGACATAGTAGAGATACCAGGTGTGCCGGGCCAGGACCCCCACCTCGGAAAAGGCACTGTATTTGATCCCCCGGAGGAGGATCATAAGCAGGGCCATCCAGGAGAGGGCCCTCATCATGGCCGAGAGATTGCCAGTCGGCGAGACACGGTGAGAATAGTACAGCACCAGGCACACAGCGAGGGTCAGCAGATAGATGGCGGAGACATTCCGGGTGGGGAACCGGTCCGGGATCACGTTGGCGCTGGGGATGATATTGATACAAAGCAGCAGATAGTAGACCGCCATCCGCCCCAGCGTGGTTTTCACTTCCTTCACCGGAATCCCCCCTTCCTCTCGACAGCTGTTGTCTTTAATTATAGCAGAGAGCGGGGAAAAAGTCCATAAGGGTCTGGAAGATGGGGCGGAACCATTTTGGGTCTTGCGTTTCGCCGCGAAAGTATGTATGCTACTTGTCAAGAGAGTGACCTAAGGAACGATCGGGAGGGATGGCGGGATGGCCTGTCCCAGTTGCGCCCCTCCCAAAGCGGAGTTGCCCGTTTTTGAGGGAGGCTGGATCTGTCCCTCCTGCAGGGCAAGCAACCTCTGGCAGTTCTGTTCCGAATGCGGCGCGGACAGACCCGAGGCTGATATCCCGGACGGCCTTCCGAAATAGGTTCGGCGGACAGGTTGGAGTGGATAAAATCAGGACCACATAAGGGGGACACAAATATGAAACGTATTCTGCCTTATCTGATGCTTGGACTGGGCTTTTCGGCGCTCCTGTTCGGCCGTGGGCAAAGAGACGCCGGGGACACCATCACGGATCGGAACATCCCCATCGGTGACGTTACCGACTTTACCTATACCTACGAAAACATCAACTTTAACGCCTTCTATCAAAGGTATCGGTTTTATACAGAGGACGGCAAGTATCTGTTTTACCACGAGACCAGAGAAAGGCCAAATCAATATGGACCGGCCACAGAGGCGGATATCACGGCGTCCGGGACCCTGGAGCTGACGGCGGAGGAATGGGCAAGCGCCATGAAGCTCCTGAAGGACGGAAAGGTCAGCAAACAGGAGGACTCCGCCGAAAGCGGTTCCTCCGGCCCCTGGACCTTTCTATACTGGAAAAATGACAAGTCCCGGTATCAGAAGTTCCAGTTTGCCTCCTGCGAGGGAAGAGAAGCGTTTGAAACCCATTGTTCCGCACTGGCGCAGAACGGGTAGCCTGGATAGCTTTCGTGGTCTGAATCGGCCACTCTGCCGGAACGATCGTGGATAGAACACCTTCACAGAGGTACCATCACCTTCATTTGCCTAATCAAAATATGCCTGCTTCAATGATTGCAAAAAACACGCACCCCACAAAATCGTGAGGTGCGTGTTTCCCCGTACCGGCGTGTTACCCCTGGGTTCACGATGTGACCCTATGAATAATAACACTTAGGTTTCAAGGGTTTTATTTTGTTATTTTTTGCCGTTGTCCCCTATTTCTGTCCCCAAATTGTTCAACTTATTCATTTCAGGGAACAAAAGATCTTTTAAATTGCCAAAGTTTTGTCGAATATACGCCGTTGATTTTTCGCTTGCCAGCCGATCTGGAGTCGAATTTCTACGCCTTTGACCAAAGTCTGTCGGGTGCATAACGAAAGCATTTTAGTGTGCAAATGTAAATTTACTTTACAAACGCACACAATGCTGTTATAATTTAAGTAAAGCGTAAAAGAGGGTGGACGGATGGAAACGCGACTGGTCGCAGCTATACTTGCTCTTGTTTTTCTGCTCGCCGGATGTGCTTCTCCGGTAAAACACCCTGAGTGGCCGGAGGATTGGGTGCGCGTGGGCGACAGCATCGGCGCCGAGCCGATAGACGGATTCGAGCTTGTTGAGCAGCACGACCTAATGAGCCGCTCCGGCATCCTTTACTATGCCTGGGCAAAGGGCGAAGGCAGGAAGGTAACGAACGAGGACGGCAAAGAGCTCTCTGTCTATCCCGTGCAGATCATTCTGCTCTATATGCGTACAGATAAGCCCGACGAGGCGATTTCCGACTGGATTTCCATAGAAAAGGAGCACTACGGTACCGTTGAGAGCGCAGATATTTCCGGATTTGCAACTCTAACTATGACCGCAAAATCCTCCGGAAGCATATATTCCGGCGGTTCGGCGGCGTTCGGAGCTGCGCCGGGCGGCGCTATAAGCATTGAGGTGCTTGCGGACGGCGGCGTTGAGACTGGCAAAATTCTCGGGACCTTTATCTCCGGACTGCATTTTTCGGAGTGATTTATAAAAAGGAGCGGAAAACGATGACTGACATAACTGCAATAGGCGAAATTCTCATTGACCTTACTCAGAACGGCGTTTCCGACGCCGGAATACCGAAGTTCAACGCAAATCCCGGCGGCGCGCCCGCGAATCTCGCCGTCGCCGCTTCCCGTCTCGGTGCAAAGACCGCGTTTATCGGCAGAGTCGGGCGCGACAGCTTCGGCGATTATCTTCGCAAGGTGCTCGTTGAAAACGGTGTTTCGGTCGAGGGTATGAGCGCAGACGAGCGCGAGCACACGACGCTTGCCGTCGTCAGCATCGACGAAAAGGGCGAGCGCTCCTTCACCTTCTACCGCGACCCGAGCGCGGACGTCAATCTCTGCATCGAGGACGTTGACGAGGCGCTTCTTAAGGATACGAAAATCCTCCACTTCGGCTCAGTATCGCTCACCACAGAGCCATCGCGCTCTACAACGCTCAAGGCGGCGGAGCTTGCTAAAAGGAGCGGCGCGATAATCAGCTACGACCCGAACTACCGCGCAAACCTCTGGCAAGACGAGGCGACTGCCATCAAGTGGATGAAGGAGCCGCTTGCGATTGCGGATATTCTGAAGGTTTCAGACAACGAGCTTCCGCTTCTCACGGGAACAGACGATCCCGTTGAGGGCACAAAGATCCTCAGTGATATGGGCATTTCGCTCATATTTGTAACTCTCGGCCCGGACGGCGCATTCTACCGCTTCGGGGACGTCACCGGCACCTCTCCGACGCCGCCCGTCAAGGTTGCGGACACGAACGGCGCGGGCGATACGTTCTTCGGCGCGGCGCTCTCGCAGATTGCAAAGTGCGGGCTGAAAAATCTCGACGAGGCGGAGCTCCGGCGCATAGCGGACTTCGCCAACAAGGCCGCCGCGATCACAACGAGCCGCCACGGCGCGATCCCCGCTATGCCGAAGCTTGAGGAAATACAGTAAAAACAAGGCTTAAAATTCAAGACCGCCCCTACGGGTGTTACGGATTGCCGCTGCAGTGTGCGCACTGCTGCGCAATAACACAGCAGGGCGGTCTTTTTTCTTGTAATGGCGATTGTTTTATGCTATATTGGAGTCAATCAATAACCCAAGGAGGTCAAATCATGAAAGAAGTTTGCGAGTTTCTCAAAAAGGCGGGTACCTTCTACCTCGCCACCGTTGACGGCGATCAGCCGCGCGTGCGTCCCTTCGGCGCGATCAACGAGTATAACGGCAGGCTCTATCTCATAACGAGCAACAAAAAGGACGTCTATGCCCAGCTCAAGGCAAACCCGAAGTGCGAGATCTGCGCCTGCCTCGGCGGTCAGTGGCTTCGCATCGAGGCCGAGCTCGCTGAGGATGACGACAGAGCCGCGAGAGTCGCTATGCTTGAGGCGTATCCCTCCCTCTCCTCCATGTACTCGCCCGACGACGGCAAGATGACTGTTCTCTTCCTCAAAAACGCCGTCGCAACTCTCTCCTCGTTCACCTCCGCCCCGATCGTCAGTAAATTCTAAGGAGGTCAGTTGTATGACTCGCACTGTTGTTTTCACCGCCCTGCCTCATTCTCTTGCTGAGATGAAGGCTCTGCCCGAGGCTTCACTCAAAGCCCCTGAGGGCACCGCCGCCCTCACCGTTGCCGCGCTCTGCCTCTACCCCGAAAACCGCGACGAGTGCTTCGCTATGCTCGACTATCTGCGCGGCCCGCGCCCTCTCTCGAACTTCGACAAGCAGTTTATCCGCGACCGCTTTATGGACAAGGTCGACTACGTTCCGCGCTCCTTCTTTCTCGGCGCGACGCCCGGAAATAATTACACTCCGTCGAAGCCCTACACCCTCGAGTTTACCGACTCCGCCGCTCAATTCTCAGAGGAGGGCTACTGCCGCCTCGACATAAAAAGCGGCGGCGCCGACACCCCGCGCCAGGTCACTCTGCGCCTGAAGCCCTCCACCGGCGAGTGGTTCCTGTGGGATCAGATGCTTCTCGGTCAGATCAGAAAGCCTGCGGAGCAGGATCCATGGGCGTAAAGCAGGAAAAAACAAACGTCATGCGCCTGCTGGACGCCGCCGGCATCGAATACGAGCCGCGCACCTACGTTGACAGCGGCGCAGTATCCGGCGTTGACGTTGCAAAGGCGCTCGGTGAGGATCCCGACAGCGTTTTCAAAACGCTTGTAACAGAGTCTAAAAGCGGCGGGCATTACGTTTTCGTCATTCCCGCAAGCGCCGAGCTCGACCTCAAAAAGGCGGCTCACGCCTCCGGCGAGAAAGCGATCACCATGATTCACCAGAAGGAGCTTTTGCCGCTCACCGGCTACATCCACGGCGGATGCAGTCCCATCGGCATGAAAAAGCCTTTTCCGACCTTCGTCGACGAAACAGCGCAGCTGTTTGACCGCATATATTTCAGCGCGGGCAAGATCGGCTGGCAGATCGGCGTGAGCCCTGAGGACGCGAGGCGCTATATCGGCTTTGAATACGCCGATCTGACGGAGGAATGATGGAATACTTCGGTCTGATAATAGAGGGCAATGAGCTATTGCCGTACTTCAAGCCCGGTGAGACGGCGTATTTCGAGAAAACCACTCTCCTTCGTGACGGCGAGGTCGGGGTTTTCAGCGCCGAGGGCGAGATGCTCATACGCCAATACTGTGAGGACAGCTTTGGAACAGTCTACCTCTTCGCGGTAAACCGAGAGATGTGCGCGCTCGACAGAAGCTATCCCAAGGGCGCCGAGATCACCTGCTACGGCAGGCTTATCATTTCTCCGATACCTCTTCCATAAAAAAACGGTCATACCGAACAATCGGTATGACCGTTTTTTTACAGCTTCCAGAAGCCTTTTTTCTTTGGGGTCTTGCCCTCCATGCTCTCAGCGAGCTTTTCGACTATCTCACGCTGCTCCTTCGTGAGATTCTTCGGGATCGAAACGTTGACCGTAACAAACTGGTCGCCGCGAGAGCCGCTACGCAGATACGGTATTCCCTTGCCCTTGAGCCTGAACACAGTGCCGGACTGCGTGCCCTCGGGGATAGTGTACTTTACTCTGCCGTCGAGCGTCGGCACCTCGACCTCGTCGCCGAGGATTGCCTGCGTAACGCTGATCGGGTACTCAAGATAGACGTTCGTACCCTCGCGCTTGAAAAACTCGTGCGGCTTTATTGAGATTGTAATGAGAAGATCTCCGCTCGGGCCGCCGTTCACGCCGGAGCTGCCCTCTCCGCGCAGGGAAATAGTCTGTCCGTCGTCGATGCCGGCGGGTATGTTGACAGAAACGGTCTTGTTCTTGCGAACAGCGCCGACTCCGTGGCACTTCTTGCAGGGCTGATGTATGATTTTTCCCTTGCCTCCGCAGCGCGGGCAGGATGTGGTTGTGCTCATCACGCCGAACGGCGTGCGCTGCTGCTGTCTTACGGCGCCGGTGCCGCGGCAATCCGGGCAGACCTCGGGAGTGGTGCCCTTTTCGCAGCCGTTGCCTCCGCAGTCCGGGCAGGTTTCGGTACGGCCGACGGTGATCTTCTTCACAACGCCGAACGCCGCCTCCTCGAAGGTGATTGTAACGCTCGCTCTGACGGAGTCTCCGCGGCGAGGCGCGTTCTGATTCTGCGCCCTTGTGCTGCCGCCGAAGCCGCCGCCGAAAAAGCTCGAGAAGATGTCTCCGAGGTCGACATCGCCGAAATCCGAGTAGCCGTAGGCTCCGCCGCCCTGACCCGCGCCGTAGCTCGGGTCGACGCCCGCGAAGCCGTACTGATCGTAGCGGCTCTTCTTTTCGGGGTCTGAGAGGATCTCATACGCCTCATTTATTTCCTTGAAGCGCCGCTCCGCCTCTTTATCTCCAGGGTGCAGATCTGGGTGATTCTCCTTCGCCTTCCTGCGAAATGCCTTTTTTATATCATCGTCCGAGGCGCCCTTAGCCACGCCGAGGACTTCATAGTAATCGCGTTTATCAGCCATAACGTCGTCGCAAAGTCCGCAGAACTCAGTTTCCGCTTAAATGCGAAAGCTTCGTTCGCTCCCTTGCTCCTCCTTTTCGTCCCGAACCCGCAAAGCTGGGCTTCGGGCCGAGTAAAATAGTGTTGTTGCGGAGCCGCAAATGCGGCTCCGCTATTATATTACTTATTCTTGTCGTCATCAACGACCTCGTAGTCGGCGTCATAGTATCCGCCGTTGTTGTTGTCGCTGCCGCCCTGATTGCCGCCCTGCTGTGCGTTCGGATCGAAGCCCTGAGCGCCCTGGGGATTTGCGTTCTTGTACAGCTTCTCAGACGCCTTGTAGAATGCCTGAGTGAGAGTCTCGGTCGCTGTCTTGATCGCGGCGGTATCGGTGCCGGAGAGCGCATTCTTGAGGCTCTGGAGAGCTCCCTCGACCTCGGCCTTGTCGGCGGGATCGAACTTATCGCCGCTCTCGGAGAGAAGCTTCTCGGTCTCATAGACCATCTGATCGCCGTGGTTGCGGGTATCGACCTCCTCGCGGCGCTTCTGATCCTCTGCCGCAAACTGCTCAGCCTCGCGGACTGCCTTGTCAATATCCTCCTTGGACATATTGGTGCTGGAGGTGATGGTGATGTGCTGCTCCTTGCCGGTGCCGAGATCCTTTGCGGAGACGTTTACGATGCCGTTGGCGTCGATGTCGAAGGAAACCTCGATCTGAGGAACGCCGCGGCGTGCCGGAGCGATTCCGTCAAGGTGGAAGCGGCCGAGGGACTTATTGTACTGCGCCATCTCGCGCTCGCCTTGGAGAACATTGACCTCAACGCTCGTCTGATTGTCAGCGGCGGTGGAGAATATCTGCTTTTTGTTTGTAGGAATTGTGGTGTTGCGGTCGATGATCTTGGTAAACACGCCGCCGAGAGTCTCGATTCCGAGGGAAAGCGGAGTTACGTCGAGAAGGAGAATGCCCTCAACGTCGCCGCCGAGAACGCCGCCCTGAATTGCCGCGCCGATAGCAACGCACTCATCGGGGTTGATGCCCTTGAAGCCCTCTTTTCCGGTGAGCTTCTTGACCATATCCTGAACTGCGGGGATACGGCTGGAGCCGCCGACCATAAGAACCTTGGTGATATCATTGCCGGAGAGACCTGCGTCGCTCATTGCCTGACGGACAGGGCCGGCAGTAGCCTCAACGAGATGTGCAGTGAGCTCATTGAACTTTGCTCTTGTGAGGGTGATGTCCATGTGCTTCGGGCCGGTGGCGTCAGCGGTGATATAAGGCAGGTTGATGTTTGTGCTCGTTACGCCCGAGAGATCGCACTTTGCCTTCTCAGCCGCCTCGCGGAGGCGCTGCATTGCAACACGGTCGGTGGACAGATCGACGCCGTTCGACTTCTTGAACTCCTCAACGAGGTACTTCATAATAGCCTCATCGAAATCATCGCCGCCGAGGCGGTTGTTGCCGGCGGTTGCGAGAACCTCGATAACGCCGTCACCGATCTCGAGGATGGATACGTCGAACGTGCCGCCGCCGAGGTCGTAGACCATGATCTTCTGATCCTGCTCCTTATCAAGACCGTAAGCAAGAGCAGCCGCGGTCGGCTCATTGATGATACGCTTGACGTCAAGTCCGGCGATTCTGCCGGCGTCCTTCGTAGCCTGACGCTGAGCGTCGGTGAAGTATGCGGGAACGGTGATAACAGCCTCGGTGACCTTCTGTCCGAGATATGCCTCGGCGTCAGCCTTGAGCTTCTGGAGCACCATTGCAGAAATCTCCTGCGGAGCATAGCTCTTGCCGTCGATGTTGACCTTGTAGTTTGTGCCCATCTCGCGCTTGATTGATGCGATGGTGCGGTCCGGGTTGGTGATGGCCTGGCGCTTTGCGACCTGACCGACCATTCTCTCGCCGTCCTTGGAGAAGGCGACGACGGACGGGGTGGTACGGGCGCCCTCTACGTTTGCTATGACCTGAGGCTCGCCGCCTTCCATAACGGCGACGCAGCTATTGGTAGTACCAAGATCGATTCCGATAATCTTTGACATAATTTTTTCCTCCTGTATATGAATGTGATTAGTTTACTTTATTATAACGCCTTAATTGGCGACCTTAACTACTGAAAATCTTATGACCTTATCTCCGAGCATAAAGCCCTTCTGGAACTCCTCGGCGATAACGCTCTCGCCGAGCTTCTCGTCCTCAACGTGCATGACCGCGTTGTGAAGATTCGCGTCGAACTTCTCTCCGACGGCGGGTATCGCCTTAACGCCGAGCGACTCGAAGATGCCCTCAAGCTGGGTCATCGTGAGCTCAACGCCCTTTTTATATGCGGCGTCCTCGGTCTCGGTTCTGAGCGCGCGCTCAAGGTTATCGTAGACCGGAAGGAGCTTCACGATCGTATCCGCCTTTACATCGCGGTAGATCGCCTCGCGCTCGCGCTGACTGCGCTTGCGGTAGTTATCATACTCTGCGGCGAGGCGGAGATATTTATCGTGCTCCGCGGCGTATTTTTCATCAGCCGACGGCGCTTTTTCCTCAACTATTTCAACCTCCGGTGCCTTTTCCTCCGGCGCCTTTTTCTCCGGCGCCTTTTCCTGCGGAGTTTCGCTCTGAGGTTCCTGCTTTTTCTTATCCTTTGACATCTTTATCTCCTTCACGAAGCATTAGTTTTCCGAAGCCTGACGGCGGAAGTGAACCGCCGGACAGCACCTTGCTGAGCCCGTCCGCAATAAATCTGAGCTTTGCGGCAATCAGAGAGTAATCCATTCTCGTCGGGCCGACAACTCCGATTACGCCGCGCATACCGTCGCCCGCGTCGTAGGAGGCGAGGATAACGCTCGTATCTCTCAGCTCCTCTGCCGCGTTTTCAGCGCCGATTACAACTCTCACGTCGCTCGCGTTGTCGATCGAGCCGAGCATATTCACTCCGTCGCCGGAGAGGTAGCTCATTACCCTGTGCGCCTTGTCGGAATCCTGAAATTCCGGAATCTTCAGCAGACTCTCACCGCCGGATACAACTCCCTGAGAAACGTTCGCGCCTCTAAGCGTTTCCGCGAGAAAGCCTGCAATCACGCTCGTCAGTCCCAGCGTATCGCCGGTGCCGCGCTCAGTCGATTCAATGAGCAGCGGGGTTATTGCGCCCTCAGCTACGCCGGTAAAGCTCGCGTTGAAAACCGCGCCGAGCCGCTTTATGAGGCTCTCATCGAAGCTGAAGGGCAGCTTTATAAGCTTGTTTTTTACTGTGTTGTCCGAGAGAAGAATGACAATTATGAAGCTCGACTGATCGAGGTAAATGAGGTCGAAGCGCTTTGCCGTGACCTCCCTCGCTCCGGTAAACGAAACCGCAGGGAGATGCGTCAGCTCCGCGGCTATTCTTCCCGCGTTCTCCGGCGTGAGGTCTGATGAAATCGCAACCTCGTCCGAGGAAAGTGACTTTGCCTCCATAAGCTCGTTGACGTACTTGCGATAGCCGAGCGAGGTCGGCACCCTGCCCGCCGAGGTGTGCGGCTGAGCGAGATAACCGAGGCGCTCAAGCTCTACAAGCTCGCTGCGAACCGTCGCCGATGAGCATCTGAGCCCGCTCTTCTCAAGCACCAGCTTCGAACCGACCGGCTCGGCGGACTCGATATATTCCTCTATCACTGTGACGAGGATCGTTTTCTGCCGCGCCGTGAGTTCCATAGCTTCTCTCTTCTCTGTTGTTTTAGCACTCTTTCTTCCTGAGTGCTAACATAATGTACCACGAAAGTCAGAGAATGTCAAGGGCAGATTTTTCAAATTAAACATTTGTTCATAAATGGGCATAAAAAACAAGCCCCAGACTGAAAGTCTGAGGCTTGGGTCGGACAAATTGTGGAGCAAAAATTACTCGGCCTTGACCGGAGTAACGTTGACAGCACGCTGCTTAGCGCTGTCGCGGGGATCGGGCTCGGTCTCATAAGTGACCTTCTGACCCTCAGCAAGGGTCTTATACCCGTCCATGATGATGGCGGAGAAGTGAACAAAAACATCACCGGAGCCATCGTCGTTGGAGATGAAGCCGTAGCCCTTCTCCTGGTTGAACCATTTTACAGTACCGTTATTCATTTTTTACCTCCACAGGGTTTTTTACCAAACGTAAGAGCCTCGCGCGGACTGAAAAACCCGTAGAGCGAATGTTATCTACCTTTGGTACTTCGTTAGTATAAAGTCTAAAAGTAAAGTTGTCAATCATAATTTTCATAAAAATCGGAAAAATATTCTGTATTTTAGCATTTTTTAAGCCTTTTGTGCTCTCATTTAGTTGAAGTGAATGTCGATTTGTGCTAATATACAAATACTGTTCTAATAAGGAGCCTGATATTATTGAGGATAGCGGTAATTTGCGATGTTCTCGGAGATAAGAACAACGGAACATCCATCGTCGCATATAATCTGATTGATTTTCTCCGTCAAAAGGGTCACGAGGTTCGCATAGTCTGCCCGGATGAAGAACACACCGGCGAGGAAGGCTACTGGGTTGTTCCTAAAATGCACTTTGGGATCTTCCAGAGTTACGTGGATCGCAACGGAGTTGCTCCGGCAAAGCTGGATAAACGCATACTCTATGATGCAATACATGATGTTGATCTCATACACGTTATGATTCCGTTTGCGCTGGGCAAAGCGGCGGCAAAATATGCAAATCAGCACGGCATTCCTCTCACTGCCGGCTTTCATTGTCAGGCAGAAAATATAACAAGTCACATATTTCTAAAGGATAGTCGGTTTGCGAATCGTGTTACATATAAGATATTAAATGAACGCTTATATAAATACTGCGATGGGATACATTACCCCACAGAGTTTATCCGTGACACCTTTGAGCGCATTGTCGGTACAACACCGCACTTTGTAATTTCCAATGGCGTAGGCGACGAGTTTCGTCCGATGAAGGCAGAACGTCCAGAAGCACTGAGGGATAAATATATACTTCTTTTCACCGGCAGACTCAGCCGCGAAAAGAGTCACAACGTACTAATAGACGCTGTGGCAAAATCGAAGCATCGGGATAAAATTCAACTTTTTTTCGCCGGTGAAGGGCCTCTGGAGCGTGAGCTTCTTGCCCATGCTGAGCGTGTCGGCATCTCAGCTCCGGTAATCAAATTCTATTCGCGCGCCAAGCTATTGAATATTATTAATATGGCTGATCTGTATGTCCACCCTGCGGAAATCGAGATTGAAGCAATCAGCTGTCTTGAAGCTATTGCCTGCGGGAAAGTGCCTCTCATAGCCGATTCCCCACGCTCCGCGACAAGATTTTTCGCACTCAGCGAGAAAAACCTCTTTAAAAGCGGCGATGCGGTCGATCTGTCGCATAAGCTCGACTTCTGGCTGGATCACCCGGATGAGCGCAAAAAGTGCAGCGAGGAATACCTCGGATATGCCGAGCGTTTCCGCTTAAAGGACTGTATGGAGGCTATGGAAGATATGCTGAAGAAGGTTGCTAATGAAAAGAAAAAAGATTGTCTGGTACGATGACGAGCTGAACGACGATTTCGCCGGCAATAACATAAAAACGAAGCACATTCCACCGGATTATGAGTTCGTGCATAAAGGCCTTCGTTGGCGGCTTCGCGCGTGGTTTCTCTACTATGTTATTGCCTTTCCTATCGTCTGTTTTATTTCCAAGGTCTATCTCGGACTGAAAATTGAAAATCGCAAGGCACTCAGAAAAATCAAAGGCGGCTTCTTTCTTTATGGTAACCATACCCGAGAGCTGGACGCTTTTCTGCCTGCTGTTGTGGCTTTCCCGAAAAAAGCCTATATCATCGCAAATCCCGACGCTGTAAGCATTCCGTTTTTAAAGACAGTAGTCGAAATGCTTGGCGCTGTTCCGATACCTGATGATTTTGAGACGATGCACCGTTTTGTAGAGGCAATTACAGAGCGCTGCCGTGAGGGCAACGCCATCGCCATATTCCCCGAGGCGCATATATGGCCCTTCTACACGGGAATACGCAATTTCTCAGATACTTCTTTCCGTTACCCTGCACATGAGAATGCTCCCGTTGTTGCTATGGTGACCACCTACCGCAAGCGCCTTTTCTTCCGCCGTCCCGCGATGACGCTTACCATATCCGAACCGATGTATCCGGATATGTCGCTTCCTCTTCCCCAGCGCAAAAAGGATCTGCGTGACAGGACCTACAGCTTTATGTTGAAAACAAGCAGAGAAAAGGAAAATATACCATATATAATTTATAAGAAAAGGGTAAGTTAGGATTGCCTAACTTACCCTTTCTATGTTAAAATATTATCGAAATTATGGGAACATTGGAGAACAAAATGGAAGTTGAAGTCTTTGAAACGAAGGAGCGCGTTCTCGCCGATAACGACAAGGCCGCGGCTGACACGCGCGCTTTGATGCGCGGGCAGCGAACGCTTCTCATAAATCTCATGGGCTCGCCCGGCGCGGGAAAGACGAGCGTTCTCTCCCGGGTGATACCGGCGCTCAGTGAATATAAAATCGGCGTTATGGAGGCGGACGTGGACTCCGACGTGGACGCGAGGACTGTTGCCGCGCTCGGCGCGAGGGTCATTCAGCTCCACACCGGCGGTCTCTGCCATATGGACGCGGATATGACGCGCCGAGGACTTGACAGAATGGGCATTGAAGGGCTCGACGCGGTTTTCCTTGAGAACATCGGAAACCTCGTCTGTCCGGCGGAGTTTGAGATCGGCGCCGACCTCAGAATGACGATACTTTCCGTTCCCGAGGGCGACGATAAGCCCTTAAAATACCCGCTGATGTTCACGATATCCGACCTTGTGGTCGTGAATAAGCTCGACACGGCGGCAATATTTGATTTTGACATTGATGCGTTCAAGTCGCGCGTGCTCGCGCTGAATCCGAACGCAGAAATAATCGCAATAAGCGCGAAGACCGGCGATGGCTGTGAAGAGCTTTCGGCTTTCCTGCGCGCGCTCATCGAAAAAAGGAGGCGCGGAGAATGAAGGTTATAAGCCTCAACGCAACGGTAACGGAGTCGAACGACCGCGACGCCGCAAGAGTCAGAGCACGGATGAAAAAGAGCGGCGCTCTTCTTATAAATCTTATGTCGAGCCCAGGAGCCGGCAAAACCACGCTCCTCAGCAGAATAATCACTGATATGCGCGATGAGCGCATCGGCGTTATGGAGGCGGATATTGACGCCACGGTGGACGCGGAGAGAATCGCCGCGCTCGGCGCGAAGAGTATCCAGGCGCACACCGGTGGAATGTGCCACATGGACGCCGGTATGACGGAGGCGGCGCTTGACGCCCTTGAGGGCGACGAGGGCGACCTTATTTTCCTTGAAAACGTGGGAAATCTCATCTGCCCTGCCGAATACGATACCGGCGCCGGGCTGAATATGATGATACTATCCGTTCCGGAGGGCGACGATAAGCCCCTCAAATATCCACTTATGTTCAAGGAGAGCGCGGCGCTCGTTATATCAAAGCTCGACGCGCTCCCTTATTTTGACTTTTCAGTTGAAAAATGCTCTGAGAGAGCAAAAAAGCTAAACCCCGCGATAAAAATATTCCCCGTAAGCGCAAAAACCGGTAAAGGAATGGAAGAACTTGAAAACTGGCTGAGAGAGAGGCTTGCCGATTGGAGGAAGAATTAAATGAAACAGCAGAAAAACCGCATGGTGAATGAGCGAGATTTCGTTCAGGATCCGAATTACGTCGCGCCCGACAAGGAGAAGGAGGAGCTTATCCTCAAGCTCGGCACGATGATCACCGACCGCTATCTCGTTAAGTACACAAGGAGCATGAGGACCGACGATCCCGAGTACTGGGCGCTCGACGAGGTGCTTACAAAGGAGGAGGCGAAGCTTCTTCTGAGCTTCAAAAAGACCCGTGTGCCCTACGATATCGAGGAAATCGCAAAGATGAACGATATGCCCCTTGACGAGTGCAAGAAGATGGTCGACCACCTCGTCTGGGTCGGCGTAATCGAAACTACACGCGAAACTCCGGACAAGCATATGCAGTACAATGTGCCTATCTTCGTTCCCGGTTCTGCCGAGTTCATGATGATGAACGATGAGCTGACGGCTCAGCACCCGAAGCTTGCCACTTTCTTTAACCTTATGACACAGATGCCGCTCGAGAATGTCACTCCGATGATCCCGCTCGGCGGCGCCGGAGTCGGAATGCACGTCATTCCCGTTGAGAAGGCGATCGAGCACGAGAACCAGTCCGCATCGGTTGAGCATATCTCCCACTGGCTCAATAAGTACGATAAATATTCCGTCGGTCAGTGCACCTGCCGCAAGCAGCAGCAGATGCGCGGTGAGGGAAGCGGCGAAATAAACGGCGAGTTCTGCATCGGCGTCGGCGATATGGCTGAGTACTGCGTTAACCGCGGCATGGGCAGATACCTCACCTACGATGAGGTTCTGGAGGTTCTCGAGCGAGCCGAGCGCCACGGCTTTGTACATCAGGTCACAAATATCGACGGTGAGAACAAGATCGTTGCGATCTGCAACTGCGCCCCCGGCGTCTGCAACGCCCTCAGAACGAGCCAGCTCTACAACACTCCGAATATGTCCCGCTCCGCATATCGCGCGCATGTTGAAAAATCCAAGTGCGTAGCCTGTGGAAAGTGCGTTGAGGTCTGCCCCGTCGGCGCGGCGAAGCTCGGTCAGAAGCTCTGCACCAAGCAGGGCGAGGTCAAGTATCCGAAAACCCTTCTCCCCGATAACGAGAAGTGGACTGCCGACAACTGGAACGTCAACTACCGCGAGGACGCGAAGATAAACTGCTACGAAACAGGCACCGCGCCCTGCAAGACCGCCTGCCCGGCTCACCTTGCAGTTCAGGGCTATGTCAAGATGGCGGCTGAGGGCAGATATATGGAGGCTCTCAAGCTCATCAAGCAGGATAACCCCTTCCCTGCCGTCTGCGGTGCAATCTGCAACCGCCGCTGTGAGGACGCCTGCACCCGCGGCACCATCGACCAGCCCATTGCTATCGATGAGATCAAAAAGTTCATCGCCGCTCAGGAGCTTACAGCTTCCAAGCGCTACATTCCCATCTGTGAAAAGGACGACGGCGGCATGTGGGGTCCGGATTACAAGATGGCGGTCATCGGCGCCGGCCCTGCCGGACTCAGCTGTGCCTATTATCTCCGTACCCGCGGCTACGATGTAACAGTATTTGAAAAGGAAGCTCGTCCCGGCGGTATGCTGACTCTCGGAGTTCCCAACTTCCGCCTTGAAAAGGACGTTATCGACGCTGAAATCGCCGTTCTCAAGGAGATGGGCGTTGAAATCAAGTGCGGCGTTGAGGTCGGCAAGGACGTCACCATCCAGTCTCTCCGCGACGAGGGCTACAAGGCCTTCTACATAGCTATCGGAATGCAGGGCGGCCGCAAGGCAGGCGTTCCCGGCGAGGATGCCGAGGGCGTTATGAGCGGCATCGCCTTCCTCAATAAGATAAATCAGGACGAGACCTTGAAGCTTAGCGGCGACGTAGTCGTTGTCGGCGGCGGAAACGTTGCAGTTGACGTAGCAAGAAGCGCCAGGAGAGCCACAAACGGCAAGGTCACCATGCTCTGCCTTGAGAGCCGCAAGGAAATGCCCGCCGCTCAGGACGAGGTCGAGGAGGCTGAGGCCGAGGGCATTGAGGTCATGAACGGCTGGGGCCCGAAGGAGGTTCTCACCGAGGGCGGCAAGGTCACCGGCATCGTATTCAAGAAGTGCGTTTCCGTCTTTGACGAGAATCACCGCTTCTCTCCGAAGTACGATGAGAATGAGACCATCACTCTGAATTGCGAGAACGTGCTCCAGGCTATCGGTCAGAGCGCAGTATGGGGCGACCTCCTCAAGGGCACCGCCGTTGAGCTCAACCCCAACGGCACAGTTAAGCACGATCCTCTCACCTTTGAGACCGCAGAGCGCGACATTTTCGTCGGCGGCGACATCGGCCACGGCGCGCGCTTCGCAATCGACGCGATTGCGGACGGCAAGAAGGGCGCTGAGAGTATGCACCGCTCCGTACACCCCGGTCAGAGCCAGACCATCGCCCGCGACAAGCGCGAGTTCATCGAGCTTGACAAGAATAACATCGTCGTCGAGTCCTTCGACAACGCAAAGCGCCAGATCCCCGGTCACAAGCCCGGCAAGGCAACCGAAACCTTCAAGGATCTCCGACTCCCGCTCACCGAGGAGCAGGTCAAGATCGAGGCGGCTCGCTGCCTCGGCTGCGGCGCTACCGTAGTCGACGTCAACCGCTGCATCGGCTGCGGACTCTGCACCACCCGCTGCGAGTTCGACGCGATCCACCTCAGCCGCGATCTTCCGGACGCCTCCAATATGATCCGCTGCGAGGATAAGCTCCCCGTGGTCGCCGGCTACGCCGTAAAGCGCATCGCCAGAACCGCGTTCAAGAAGAACAACACCTCTAAGTACGAATAATGCACGAGATGGGAATTGTACTGCATCTCGCCAAGACGCTTGACGAGACTGCGGCGGAGGAAAAGCTCACAAAAATTGGTTCGGTCACGCTTCAGGTCGGAGAGGTCAGCGGAATTATGACCGACCTCTTCGTCGACGCGTGGAACTACTTCAAACTGCGCCACCCTATCCTCGCAGAGAGCGAGCTGAGGCTCGAGACGATACCGGCGGTAACGTGGTGCGACAGCTGCAAGTCGGAATACCCCACCGTTCAGTACGGCAAGATATGCCCGAAGTGCGGAAGCGAGGAAACCTGGCTTGTACGCGGTAATGAGTGCATCATAAAGGAAATCGAAGCCGAGGGCGAAGAATAGAACGCAAAAAAGCCACCCCGTTGGGGTGGCTTTCGTTATATGCGGTTATTTCAGCTTATTCCATAGATTCGCCTTCTCAAGCACCGGCTTGAGTGCAAAATACAGCACAGGCGCGACAGTCATGGCAAAAATCGCGTTTATCGTGCTTGCGATGATCTTCTCGCCCATGATTACGAACGTTGCCTCGATAGTGAGTCCGTAGACAAAGTGGCGGTAGACAAAGGTTTTGAGCATATAGAGCGCAACGTAAGTCCACGCGCCGATGACCGCTCCGCCGACGACGGAGGCGTGGTTTCTGCGCGCTTCCCCGCCGGCTATGAGCGCGGCGACAGCCGCCATAGCAAACTTTGAAGCAAAGGTTATAAGCGCCTCATCAACGCCGTAGCCGTAGATGAAGTCGAAAAGTCCCGAGCCGATACCGGCGGCAAGACCGCCGTACACCGGGCCGAGCAGAAGTCCCGACAGAATGCACATTGAATTTGCAAAATGCACGCGGCTTCCGAAGAGCGGAATTTCAATAAATAGCGTAAGGACGAACACGATAGCCGCCATAAGTCCGGTCACGACTATCTTATAGGTGCTTTTAGAGCTGTTCTTTTCCATGGGGTTCACTTCCTTTTTTGGGTTTATGCCTATTATAACCCCTATTTCCTACTTGTCAAGTAGGTTTTCTCTGATATATCTGTCAGCCTTCTCAACAAACTCGCCGTAGTACTTCGGGTCAAGGAGCTTCATTGCCTCCTCCTTAGTTTCCCAGCGATATTCGCGCACCTCCTCCTTCTGCGCGGTAATTGGCGAATCGTCGCACTCCGCGGTGAAGAAGTGGTTGACCTTAAGGGTGCCGTGGCGCGTCGGATAGCACACGTCGCCGATTAGCACGGGGTCGATTTTCGGTCTGAGCCCGGTCTCCTCATAGATTTCGCGCGTTGCGGTCTGAAGCTCGGTCTCGCCCTTTTCCATGTGACCCTTCGGCATAGACCAGCGGCCGCTCTTGACCTGCAAAAGAATAAGGTATTTGATTCCCTCCGGCGACCTTTTCCAGCAGGCGGCGCCGGCGGATACCTCGCGGGGTAAATTTTCGTACATTTTCATCACCATTTGTATTATATTCCCAAGCGGCGACATAGTCAAGGCATAATTGTCTATTCTGCCGTGAGTGGATTTTTTCACTTTTCTCATAATCCCGAAACAGCGGCATAATATAGCTGAAAGAGCTCCCTTTTTACGGGGAGCTCTTTCTAATATGGAGGGAGAAATGATGGTTATTACTTCTTTGCGCCTCTGAGGAAGGAGGCTACGATCACGAGCACGCTGCCGCCGATAAAGCCCACAGCGGATACGACCATTGCGTAGAATACGCTCCAGCCGACCATGTTCTGGGAGTTATAGGAGAAGAGTCCGGCGATCATGAGGATTCTGTCGGAGATCTGAGCGCCGATAACGTACATATAGAGTGCTATGGCGCCGATAGCGGCGAAGGTGCTGATGTAATCGTGGTTGCCGAATCTGGTCTGAGACCAGATAGCGGCGAGGACGAGGACTATACCGCAGATGCCGGCGCAGACGAGCAGGCCGAGATCTTTATAGGCATAGGCGGAGTTGATTGTGGAGCCGACGATGAGCGCGATGACTCCGACAAGCCCGAACACTGCGGCGGCGCAGTTAATATAGGCGCCGATACTGAGCTTTTTAAGCATCTTACTTATCCTCCTTTTTCTTCATCTTGGCGATAACGTAGAGCGCTGCGAAGCCGACCATAAGGATGCCGCTGACCCACTCGGTCGCCTGATATGCGGTTCTCCAGAATACGGGGAGCTTAACGACTCTCGTGGAGGCGTCGTAGCGGTTCATGAGGTTGGACTGGCTCATTGCGAAGAGGATCTTGTGAACAGAAGCCTTGATGGCGTTCTGAGCGTTGGCGTCGCCCTTGAATACGGTGGCATTGATCTCAGAGCCGTCGACCTGACCGGCGAAGCGGCCGCCGTCGAGGGTGGTCTGGGTGTAGAAGCCGGCCATACCGCGGGTATCGTAGCAGGTAACACCGGAGGTGAGAACTGCGCCGTAGATGTCCATATCGTCGTAGATATCGGTTACTGCGTAGCCGCGGAAGCCGAACTCCTTGGCGAGGATGTTGGTCATAAGTCCGACGGAGGCGGTGCACTCAACAGGGCCGATCTTGGAGAAGGAGACCATGAGGCCGCGCATACCCTGATCGAACTCGGGAGTGTCGTACTTAGTCGCCTCGAAGGCGTACTGATAGGCGCGGAGTTCAACCTCACGGGCGCGCTGCTCAGTCATGTAGGGAGCAACGCCGGAGCGGTTGGTCTCCTGGTCGTTGAAGGCGTAGTGCTTCGGAGCGGCGATCAGACCGTACTGAAGAGCGCCGACAGCAAACTCCATGGCAGTTACGCCGGAGAGGATCGGATCCTCAGAGTAGTACTCGCCGTTACGGCCGTTGTAAGCATGACGATGGGTGTTAAGACCGGGGCCCCAGAGGATGGGGATACCGACGAAGAGGGACTCCTCGCCGACGAACGCACCAAGCTTGTAGCAGAGCTCGGGGTTGAAGGAGGAAGCGGTAAGCGGGCTGTTTCCGAATACCTCGGGATGCCAGTTGCCGTTCGGGTCAGACTCGGGGATGTTCCAGGGAGCATCGGAGTCCTTGGAGGCCGCAAGACCGACGTCGACGCCGTTGCCTGCGTTCTCAGTCATGTAGGTCTCGACAGTGCCAATGGTGGATGCGCCGGGGATGGAGGGTCCGCCGTAGGTTGCGAGGTACTGTGCCTCTTCGAGAGTCATATTGTTGATAAGCTCTTCCCACTTCGGATCGTCAAAATCAACGCCCCACATCTCATAGAACTTGGTGCCGTTGCCCTCTTCCCAGGTGATGGTGGAGGTATCGTCGGTGGTGTTGATGGTGTAGTACTTGCCGTTCAGGAGATCAATGAGCTCCTGATTCTTGAGGGTAAGCTCATAGGTGTGAGGCCAGGTTGCCTGCCAGTCAGCGCGGCTGAGGTAGGTGACCTCGCCATCCTGGAAGTAGTTCCAGTCAGCATAAGGAAGCCGGTTTACTATCTTCTCGCCGGTCTTTGCGACGGAGAATGCAGTGCGGGAGATGAAGCTCTCGTCGATATTCTTCTCGCAAACGATGCCTGCGTTGCCGCCGACGGAGTGGCCCTGCTTCTCGAGGACGTTCTGAACAGCCTCGTGAGAGCCGTTAGCGGCGGTGAAGTAGTAAGCACCGGGATCGAGAACGTAGCCGCCCTCGCCGTTGTTGAGGGAGGAATCGTAGGAAGCGATGTACTGGAGGTCGACCTCGACCTTTACAGTCTCGCTTGCGCCGGGCTGAAGAACGCTGCTCTTTTCATAGCCCAGGAGCTGGATTGCGCTCTTCTCAAGGCCGCCGCGGGTGTAAGGAGCGGAACCGTAGATCTGAACAGGCGTCTTGCCTGCAACAGAGCCGGTGTTGGTGACCTTTACGTTGAAGGTCGCGGTGCCGGTTACGGAGCCGTTGTCATTCTTGACTGCCTTGAACTCAGGCTCGCCTTCAAACTCGAAGGAGAAGGTTGTGTAGCTGAGACCGAAGCCGAAGGGATATGCAACCTCTTCGTCATAGTTCCATGCGCCGGTGGAAGCGTAGGTGCCGGCGGTGGAGGCCGCGTTGCCCTCGCCTACTACGGTGTCATAGTAACGGGTCTCATAATAACGGTAGCCGACATAGATGCCCTCAGCCTCCATGATGTAACGGCCGGTCTGTCCGCCGAACATACCGCCGCCGCGGGTTACCATCTCAGCAGCATTGGTGTAGCCGTAGTTGCCCATGTTCTGCATAGCAGGAGCGGACATATTCTGGGCTGCGAAGATATCAAAGAGACCGCCGGAGGGGCTGACTCTGCCGCAGAGGATGTCGGCAACGCCAAGCATACCGTAAGCGCCGGGTGCGCCGATCCAGAGGATAGCGTCGATGTCGGGATCGTTCTTGAGGTCAGCGATCTCAACGGAGGTGGAAGAGTTAATAAGTACGATGACCTTATCGGAGGCTTCCTTAGCAAGTGCGATAGCGTCGCGCTCGTTCTTGGAAAGAGCGAGAGGCTCATCCATGCCGAGACCCGGAACAACTCCGCCGGGGAGATAGTCGTGGCTCTCGCCGGAAGCGCGGGAGATGACTACGATGGCGGCGTCGCCGTACTGCTTGAAGGAATCCTTGTAGCTCGCGTTAACGCCTGCGATATCGTCAAGGCTCGGCTCGCGGGGATCGAAGACCTCCTCAGCGCCCTCGTTGTACTCGTGGTGGTAGGTGGCGAGAAGCTTGTCGTAGATATCGATCATGGTCGGGTTTACGCCGTAGCCTGCACCCTCGAAATCGAACTCATCGCCGGTCCAGTCAGACATGGTGGGAGCAATGGTGGTCTCGCCGGTCTGCCAGTTGGTAGAAGCGGAGTCGGACATCGTGTGAGCGAAGTCGGTGCGGTTGTCGCGAAGAGCCTGCTCGAGATTGATGACAGCACCCTTTACCTTGACGCCGAAGGCGGAGCCGAGGATGGGCTTGTGGCTGCGAATGCCGAGAAGGGTTACGTTCGCGCCGGAGGCAAGAGGCAGAACGCCGTTGTTCTTAAGAAGAACGCTGCCCTCATACGCCTGCTCGCGGTTGAGGTCGATCGCCTTCTGGATAAGAGCGTGGCTGTTGCCGGTTCCGTCAGAGTTGAGCACCTCTGCGGAGGGAACAAACTTGTCGTACAGAGCACCATCGGAAACTACCTTTTCCGACTGAGTGCCGAGGAAATTGTCGATCGGCTGGGCATTCGCTTCAAGAGCGTTCCCGGCGATGATCGAGAGGGCGAGAATGAAGCACATAAGGCTTGAAAGTCCTCGCCACAGTCCGGTTCTTTTCATGGTTATCCTCCCTATTTCATTTTTCGGACATTACGCCCGATGTGGTGACTATACAATATCAAACCGGGGTTCAACTTAAAATAGGGTCGGAATAAACTGCACTTTTCACAACATAATTTACATTTTCGGATTTTTGTGTTATCATATTGCCCAAAGAGGTGAGATGATGAGAAATTACGCCGCGTATATTATCGAGGACGACGACGCTTACGCAGAATATCTCGAAAAATGCCTGAAGCAGTACAGTGCCGAGACCGGCTCGCAGTTTGCAGTTCGCCGCTATAACAAGGGCGAGAGCTTTCTTGCCGCCTACACTCCGCCCGCAGATATGATCTTTATGGACGTTGAGCTCGGGGACGGCTTTATGAACGGCATCGATACGGCGAAGGCCCTGCGCGAGAAGGATACCATGTCGCTTCTCTTTTTCGTAACGAATATGCCGCAGTATGCCCCGAAGGGCTACGACGTCGACGCGATAGACTACATTCTCAAGCCCGTTAACTACAACTCCCTCAAAATAAAGCTCCAGAAGGCAGAAAAGATACTCCGGAGCCGTACAGGCGTTCCGGTAAAGATCCGCGTAAAGGACGGCATCCGCATCGTCCCCTCCTCTGATCTTCTTTATATTGAGGTAATGGGTCACGACCTCGTTTTCCGCACCTATGACGAGATGATCTCCGCCTACGGCACGCTATCAGACCGCGAGCCGGAGCTCATAGCTCATGATTTTGCGCGGTGCAGTGCAAGCTGTCTTGTAAATCTCCGCTTTGTGCGCGGGCTTTACGGCGATGAGATACTCGTCGGCACCGAGCGCAAGAAGATTGGCCGCTCCAAGAAAAAGGAATTTATCGCCCGGCTGAACGCATACCTCGGAGGTTAAAAAATGGCAACGGTAATGGTTTTCGGGAGAGAAATCCCGCTCATGGCGTTTCTGTACTTTGCCGAGCTTGTTTTTGCTGAGCTGATTTTCTGCTGGGGCTTCAAAAGGCGCCGCCTTTTCTGGCTCATTATGCCGATCTCCGCGATAGTTTTCGGCTTTCTCAGCCCTTTTCTCAACCTGTATAATATCGGCCCGGGCTTCGTGCGCTTTCTCTCGCTGCTTCTGACTATCGCAATGTCGGTTGCCGTTATGCTCGCCTCCTTCGAGGGCGATTGGGTCGCCATCGTAATTGGCTCGATCGGCGGCGTGGCGGCGCAGCACATCGCCTCCAAGGCATTCAACATTCTTCAGCTCATACCCGCCGCAGAAATGCTGCGCGGTGGCGGAATACTACCGCTTATCGCTGAGTTTCTCGTTTTTTGGGCGGTCATGGCGATAATCTACGCAATTTTCGTCAACAACCTGCGTTCTGTCAGGCCGGGGCTGAATCTCGGCATCATTTCCGCCTCGATCATCGTTCTGTGCATAGGCGTAAACCGCCTCGCTACGGATTTCGATCTCGTTACGCTTGAAGCGAAGCTTGCGACATATCTCTACGCGATAATCTCCTGCGTTTTCGCTCTCGTTATTCAGGTCTACATCGCAAAATGGCAGAATGAAAAGACCGACTCCGCCGTTATGCGCCGCCTGCTCGTTGACTCTGAGAAGCAGTACGACCAGTGGAAAACCTCAGCGATGGAGCTGAACGTGCGCTACCACGATATCAAGCACATGCTCGACAGAGTAGAGCGCCTCGCGGGCGAGTCGAACGTCAAGATACCCGATATTGGCGCGCTCAGGCGCTCGGTCGAGGAGCTTCAGCCTGTAGTTCGCACCGGAAACGACGTTCTTGACATTCTCTTCCGCAATATGGACGACCTCTGCCGCAGAGAGAACATCCGCCTCCAGTGCATCGCCTACGACGACGATCTCGGGCATTTTGACGGCATACCGCTCTACTACCTCTTTGCCAACGCCATTGACAACGCGATCGAGGGTGCGCGCGGCGTCAGCGACCCGGATAAGCGTATAATAGACATCTCCATCCGCCGCTTCGGCGACAGCGTGATAATACATATCTGGAACTATTTCTCCGGCTCCGTAAGGTTCAGTGACGGACTGCCGGTCTCCTCCGGCGGCGATGAGCACGGCTACGGAATGCGCAGCATAAAGCTGATCGTTGATAGTCTCGGCGGCGCGCTCAGCGCCTCTGTCGACGGTGAGATCTTCAATCTCGACGTGATTCTGCCGATAAACGTGGAGGAATAATATTTTCTGCGCTTTAAACGCTCTCTGGCGGGCCATTGTCCCGCCAGCTTTTTGTTCATTCTCTCTCTTTCTGCGCAAGAAAGAGAGAGAACGGAACCAAGAGAGAGATAAGAGACTTTGGAAGTGACCATCACACTTACCGGGTCGTTTTGCACGGTGTCCTTTGTCTGATTGGCGAAGCGTCTAACCCGCTTAGCCGCTCCCATTGTACTATATCTTTGTGCCTGCTCCTTTTTCAGTCACCGTGCCTTGCTCAGAAGGCAAAAACATGCGGCTGTGAGAAAACCTCACAGCCGTTACCCTTAATATTCGTAAATACCGCCGCCGATAAATTCTCGCAGGAGCGAGCCTATCGGGCAGCAGTCGCTTTCCATCGGCGCGATTGCGCGCAGAACGGGAAGCATATTCTCTATCTCGTCGTACCCCGCAATGTCGTGGCTGAGCTCATCAAACAGCGGAAGCGCGTGGTCGCGCATAACCGCAAGCTCATATCCGATGGACGAGTCGAGCCTCAGCTTCGCCTTGCAGATATATGGGTCAATAAAGCTCTTTTCGCCGCGCATGACGTTTTTCCACATCGAGAGCGTCATTTTCGCGTCACAGCCTCTGAAATTGTTGTCGCGCACGACTCTTCTCACAAGCCTCGTGAGGCTCGGCGCGATCTCACCCTCTCCGAGAGTGTAGTGCGTTTCTGGCGAAATATATAGCCCGAATGCGTCCGGATTCTTGTCGGTAAATACGTCGTTGAGCGCATGGATTCCCTCAAAAATAGCGACCTCGTTATCATTGAGGCGCATCGGCTTCCACTTGCTCGCGCTGCGCTTCTGGCGCGAGAACATAAAATACGGGATCTTTATCTCTTTGTGATTTGCGAGCATATCGAAATGCTCGTTCAGAAGCTCTATGTCGATGAGCTCCGGGCTCTCAAAGTCTATATCGCCCTCCGGCGTTCTCGGCGCGGTCTTCTGATTCATCGTCTTGTAATAGTTATCCATCGAAACTGTGTGCGTTTCGATGCCGAGGCGGTCGAGATAAAATTCGATTTTCATCGCCGTCGTAGTCTTGCCGGCACCGGAGGGGCCGGAGAGCAGGACTATCGGACTGCGGTGCATATTCTCGATTATCGCCCCCGCCGCGCGCTTTATGCGCTCATCGTAATCCGCCTCGCACTCCTCGGCGAATGCCATCGGGTCGCGGCGCACTTTTTCGTTTAGCTCAAGAACGTTAATATTCAACTTATCACATCCTGATAAAATTCAGCAATTTTCTCCTTGTCCGCGAGGGTCTTTTCAATCCCCTCGACGTACTCCTTCGGGTACTTATAATCGAAAATGCGCTCGATTCTCCCCTTTTTCGGGTCTACAAGCTTAGTGCTCGCACCGCCGCCGGCGGCGAGAATAGTGCAGAGCTCCTCCATTATAAGCACGTTGTACGGACTTATTTTATTATCCCTTGCCCAGCCGATATTCTCAAACCCGCCGGACATAAATTTCTGCCTGTAAAGATAGTACGGTCTGTAACCAGCCGACGAGAGCGCCTTCGCCGCGTAGTCGAGCATTCTTCCGACCTCAGCCTTGTCGGGTATCGGCGAGCCCTCGAGCGTTATACGCGAGCCCTTTTTAAGTGCGAGGGTGTGGACTGTGATATTCTCCGGCGCCATCGCAATAAGCTCGTCGAGCGTAGCCCTGAAGGACTCGGCGCTGTCGGCGGGAAGTCCCGCGATGGTGTCCATATTTATCTCGCCCGAGAAGCGCTCGCGCGCCATTCTGTAAGCCTCTCGCACCATATCGGCGCTGTGACTTCTGCCTATCGCGCGCAGTACGTCATCGGAGAGCGACTGCGGGTTTACGCTTATGCGGGTCACTCCGGCTCTCTCCATCGCGTCGAGCTTTTCCGCCGTTATCGTGTCCGGTCTGCCGGCCTCGACTGAAAATTCTCTGAGATTACTTAAGTCGAAGCTCTCTCTGAGCCAACCGAACAGCCCTGTAAGCTCCTCAGCTGAGAGCGTTGTCGGCGTGCCGCCGCCGATATAGATGGCTATTGGATTCAGCCCAAGCTCGCGGACTATCTCACCTATCCGCTCTATTTCGCGGCGCAGAGCCTCAAGAAACGGCGGAATGAGCGCCATGCTCTTGCCGACCGAGGCGCTAACGAAGCTGCAATAGGCGCACCTTGTCGGGCAGAACGGTATACCGACGTAGAGCGCGATATCGTTCGGCTTCAGCGAAGCCTTAAGCTCCAGAGATGTGCGCGACGTGTCGGCGAGAAAGCCCGCCCGCTCGGGCGAGAGATCGTAAAATCGCACCATCTCGCGCTTTGCCCTCTCCTCGCTCATGCCGCTCTCGAGGTATTTTGTGAATATTGTACCCGGTCTTATGCCGGTTATCGAGCCCCACACGGGCTTCGGTACGATTTTTACCGCCGCGCGGTAGAACGCGAGCTTCACGCAGGTCTGGAGAAGCGAATCGCGCTTGAGCTTGCTCGTCAGCTCCTCAGTCGCCACCCTCGCGCTGCCCTTCGCCGTTTTGCCCTTATAGATGATGGTGCAGAACGCGGTTGCAAACCTTTTGCCCTCGTTAAGGCTGATTTTTGCCTCGTTTTCCGAGTTTTCCTCCGGTTTTTCAGCCGGAAAAACGCTCATCATAATCTGCTCTGCGGCGTAGCGGTAATTGTGATTTACTAAAGTCAGCTTCATTCTTTGCTCAATCTCATATAATAGTTGGTCGCGCGCTCGACATTGAGAGTCGAGGGCGCCTCGTGCCCGGGGTAGATCTCAAGGTCGCCCGGAATATCGGCAAGACGACGCAAGGACGCCATAAGGCGGTCATAGTCGCCGCCGGGAAGGTCGGTCCTGCCAGCGCTGCCCCGGAAAAGCGTATCGCCGGTAAAGAGCGCGTCCTCACAGCGGAAGGTCACGCTGCCCTTGGAGTGTCCGGGAGTTTCAAGCACTCGGAATCTGAGCTTTCCGACCTCGATTATCTGCCCGTCCGCAATATATCTCGCGCCCTCTATGGGCTTCCAGCGGAAATCCTCATACTGCTCGGAGGTATCGTCCTTACTTATGTAAACCGGTGCGCCGGTCTCCTCGTGTATAGCTTCCACCGCGCCGGTGTGGTCGAAATGACCGTGAGTGAGCAGAATCGCCACCGGAGTGAGGTGGTTTTCTTCGATATAATCAAGTATGGTGTTCGACTCGTCGCCCGGGTCGATAACGGCGCAGAGAAGGCTGTCCTCGTCCGTAACGACGTATGAGTTTTCCTCCATCTGCCCGACTGTCAGCGTTTTAATGAGCATAATGTTCACTCCATATCGAAAAGTATGGTCACGGGGCCGTCGTTTACGCTCTCGACCTGCATATCCGCTCCGAACTCACCGTGCTGAACCTCAAAGCCGAGGCTCATAAGCTCAGCCATAAACAGCTCATAGAGCGGCACAGCCTTGTCCGGGCGCGCGGCATTCGTAAAGCCCGGTCTGCGGCTCGAGGTATCGGCGTAGAGCGTAAACTGGCTCACGCAAAGCACGCTTCCGCCCACCTGCGCAAGCGAGAGGTTCATTTTGCCGTTCTCATCCTCGAAAACTCTGAGGTTTGCTATCTTCTGAGCGAGTTTCTTCGCAGTCTCCTCGGTATCGTTCAGACCGACTCCGAGCAGAACGAGATAGCCCTTTTCAATTTTGCCGTTTACCCTGCCCTCTATCGTAACAGACGCGGAGGAAACTCTCGTTACTACTGCTCTCATGGTCAGTTACCCTGCCTTACGACTTCCTTGACGCTCTTGACGTTCATGATCTTTGCCATCGCCGTCGCAAGCTCGTCCTTGTTGGAAACTTCAAGTGTTATGTAAACTGTTGCTACGCCGCCGCCCATATCGCGCGCGGTGAGCGAATTCATTTTGATCTTCATGGAGTTGAGCACCTGCGCGATGTCCATAATAAGACCGTCGCGGTCGTTCGCGGTTATGGCGACGCCGGTCTGGTACTTCTCTCCGATCTCCTTTGCCCACGCGACCCTGATCCAGCGGTCGCCGGTATCGCCGCGTGCGGCTGACTGCTGGTAGTTCTTGCAGTCGGTGCGGTGGATGGAAACGCCGTAGCCGCGGGTGATGAAGCCCGCTATCGCGTCGCCCGGAACGGGCATACAGCAATGCGAGAACTTGACGAGCAGGTTGTCGACGCCCTCGACGATGATGCCGTGCACCGGGTGCGAGCCCTCGGAGGGTACCCACTCAAACTCAGCCGCCACTTCGGCGTTCTGCTTTTCGAGCATTTTAAGCTCGTCGGAGATGCGGTTGACGGTTTTCTGCGCGCTGAGTCCGCCGTAGCCGACAGCGGCGTACATATCGTCGACCGAGGCGTAGGAGAAGCGCTTGAGGATAACTCCGATGACGTTGTCGTCGGAGAGCACGGAGAGCGGAATGCCCATTCTGCGCATCTCCTGCTCAAACGCCGCCTTACCGGTCTGGATATTCTCATCGCGGCGCTCCTTCTTGAACCACTGGCGTATCTTGTTGCGCGCCTCGGAGGATTTGACGATATTGAGCCAGTCGCGGCTCGGGCCCTTGGCGCTCTGCGATGTGATAACCTCGACGATATCGCCGGACTGCAGCTCGTGGGTAAAGGGCACGATGCGCCCGTTGACCTTTGCAATCGACATATGGTTGCCGACCGCGGAGTGAATGGAGTATGCAAAGTCTATCGGAGTCGAGCCGGCGGGCAGGTTCTTCACATCGCCGTTCGGCGTGAAAACATAGACCTCGTCGGAGAACATATCGGTCTTGAGCGAGGAGAAGAAGTCCTGCGCGTCGGAATCCTGCTGGCTCTCGAGGAGGTTTCTGATCCACGCGAATTTCTCCTCGTCGGATTTTCCGGAGATGCCCTCCTTGTACTTCCAGTGCGCGGCGATGCCGTACTCTGCGGTCTCGTGCATCTCCCAGGTGCGTATCTGCACCTCGAAGGGTATGCCCTCGGTGCCGATGACCGTGGTGTGCAGCGACTGGTACATATTGGGCTTCGGGGTGCCGATATAGTCCTTGAAGCGGCCCGGGATGGGCTTGAACAGCTCGTGAATGCAGCCGAGGACGTTGTAGCACTCGGCAATATCGTCGACGATCACGCGGAAGGCGTAGACGTCCATGACCTCACTGAGCTCCTTGTTCTGACCGTACATTTTGCGGTAGATGGAGTAGATATCCTTTATGCGCTTCTGAACAGTGCAGTTAATGCCGACCTCATTAAGGCGGTTTTTAATGATGCTCTCGGTGCGCTCCATAAAGCCGCTGTACTTGCCGCCGCGCTCCGCGAGGGATTTTTCGATCTCTGCGTAGCCGACGGGGTCGAGGTAGATGAGTGCAAGATCCTCCAGCTCGAGCTTGATCTTCTGCATTCCGAGGCGGTGAGCGATCGGCGCGTAGATCTCCATAGTTTCAAGGCTCTTTTCGCGCTGCTTAACCGCGGACTGATAGTTCATCGTTCGCATATTGTGCAGGCGGTCTGCTATTTTTATGAGGATAACGCGGATATCCTTCGCCATCGCAAGGAACATCTTGCGAAGGTTCTCCATCTGCTCCTCTTCCTTTGTCGTATAGGTCACTCGCGTGAGCTTTGTAACGCCCTCGACGATATCCGCTACCTCTGATGAGAACTTTTTGGAGATATCCTCGTGCGTGACCGTCGTGTCCTCGATAACATCGTGCAGAATCGCGGCGACGACGGAATCCTCGTCAAGTCCCATATCCGCGACGATTGCGGCGACCTTCAGAGGATGGGTTATGTAGAGCGTGCCGTCCTTGCGCTTCTGCCCGTCGTGCGCGGCGTAGGCAAAGTCGTAGGCGGCGCGGATCCTGTCGATATTCTTTATCTGATTGTGTCTTTTTATGGCCTCAAGGAGCTCCTCATAGCAATCGTCAGCGCCCTCCTTGCCCATGCGCGGCTGCTCCCCGCCCTTGGGAGAGATGACCTTTTTCAGTTCTTCAGCCATTTTCTTCACCCCGGTTTATTACTGCGTCGATAAGGTTGAGCTGCACCGTTCTCTTGCCGCGGAACTCATTGACCTGCGGATTGAACGCCGCGTCGACCCTGTCGCCGGACTTGAATTCCAGCTTATCCGGCTCCTTGCCGAAAAAGAGCCCGTCAAATACCATGCCTGACTTTTCAAGCCTCAGCTTCGTGTGCTTCCCGCCGGAGAGCGGCACCACCGCCTCGACGGTCATATTCGTCATACAAAGCACAGGCGCGGGATTGCCGGTGCCGAAGGGCTCGAGCTCATCGAGCGCCATAATGTTCGCAACGCTGAGAAGCTCCGGCTTTATTACCTCAAAGTCTATCGCAAGCGTCGGCTCCGGAATATCGTCCGATGCGGCGACGTAGGCTTCGCCGAGGCGGGTGCGAAGCTCGCTCACGTTCTCAGCGCTTATCGTGATGCCCGCGGCAAGCTCATGGCCGCCGAAGGAAAGCAGGATATCTCTGTTTGCGCTGAGCGCCTCAAAGATGTTGTACCCTCCGCTGCTGCGGCAGCTTCCGCGCCCGATCCCGTCCTTTACGCAGATCATTATCGCGGGCAGATTGTATTTTTCCGAAATGCGGCTTGCGACGATTCCGGCGACGCCCTGATGCCAGCCCTCGCTCATAAGAACGATCGGTCTGCCCATCGGCGGCTCCTTATCGAGCATTTCCGTCGCCTCGTCGACCATCTCAGCCTCTATTCTGCGGCGCTCCGTATTGAGGAAGCAGAGCTGCTTTGCAAGCTCCTCCGCTTCGCGGGAATTCTCGGAAAGCAGCAGATTTACCGCAACGTCCGTTCCGCCGAGCCTGCCCGCAGCGTTTATCCTCGGCGCGAGAGTGTAGCCGATGCCGGTGACGGTCATCTTCCTGCGGTTGGCGCCGGCGGCGTCGATAAGCTTGCTGAGGCCGGGTCTCGCGCCGTCGCGCACGAGCTGAAGCCCGCGCTTTACAAAAACTCTGTTCTCACCGATCATCGGCATAACGTCGGCGATAGTCCCGACGGCGACAAGGTCGGCGTAGCGATTGAGAAGGCTCTCGGTGTTCTGAACTCCGTCCACCGCGCAGATGAGCTTGAACGCAACTCCGACTCCCGCCAGCATCTTAGCCGGCGAGGGGCAGTCCGGTCTTTTAGGATCTACCACCGGGCTTGTCGGGCGCTCGCCCGAGACCTCGTGGTGGTCGGTGATGACCATATCCATGCCCAGAGAGGCGGCAAAGCGCTTGTTCTCTGCGGCGGTTATGCCGCAGTCGACCGTGATAACGAGGCTGACGCCCTTCTCGGCAATCGTCTCCAGCGCCGAATCCTTTACTCCGTAACCCTCCTCAAGGCGCTCCGGTATGTAAATGTCGCACTTGATCCCTCTGGAGCGGAGATAATCCGCAACCACGCAGGAGGATGTTATACCGTCGACATCGTAATCGCCGTAGACGGCGACGTGCTCGCGGTTTTCTATGGCGCGGCGTACTCTCTCTGCCGCCTTGTCCATATCCGCCATCAGAAACGGATCGGAGATTGCCGAGAGTTCAGAGCTTGTGAGAGCCTCGATTTTGCTCTCGCTCGTAGCGCCTCGAGAGGAGAGAAGCACGCTGACGAGCGGATTTATGCCGCTTCGCGTAAGGCGCACCGCCTCCGCGCGGTCATACCCCGCAACAGACCATTTCGGTTTTGTCATGCTCTCACCTCACTTTCAAATGATTAACAATTCATTATAGCATAAAGAATACTATATTGCAAATTATTTATATAAGAGTATGCCGCAGCGTAAATGCGCCGCCGGAAAGCTCCGCCTCGCCTACCGCGCCGGTGATTATCGGCATCGCAGGCGGCAGGTGGCCGAGGTCAGCGTCGAGGATTATCGGCACGCCGAGCCTGCCTATCGCACCCTCTACAGCAGTGTGCATATCGAGCCCCTGCTGGTTTTCGTCGATGTGTACCGGTCGCCCGATTATAAAGCCCTTCGCCGTGTCGAACCACCCCGCCTCGCGCATCGCCCAAAGAGCGCGGCGCACGTCCATCGGGTGGTGATCGCAGAACTCGATAAACCATAGCGTTCCGTCGTCCTTATAGCGCTCGTTGAACTCGCGAACCCGGTCAAAGCGCGTGCCGAGCAGGGTAAAGAGTATGTCGCCGCAGCCGCCTAAAAGTCTGCCGCGAATTTTGCCTCCGGTGTAGTTGAGCGAAGAGTACACGGTTCTCTCCGTGAGATTGAGGGGCGCGAGCGGATCTTCCGTTTCAAGGCCGCACCTTTCCCACATCGGGTAGCCCGAAAAAGCGAGCTTTCTGCCGTGAATAAGCTCCAGCGCGTCGGCTGTTCCCTCGTCCGGCGGCGTAAAGCCGAAGGAGCCGAAACAGGGGCCGTAGATCGCCGCGGTGTCCGCGAGAGTTGCCGAAAGAAACGTGTAGTTCGTGTTGTCCGAAAAGCCCATGTACCACTTGGGCGCGGCATTTCCGATCGCCTTGAAGTCGATGTGCGGCACGATCTCGCACATCGTCTCGCCGCCGCCGACGCTCATCACCGCCGCTGCGCTCTCGTCCAGAAGCGCCTCCGTAAGCTCTCTGCCAAGGGTGTCCTCAGCTCCGGAGCGGCCGAAATCCTCGCAGAGGCGGACGTGCGGCGCCTCAACTATCTCGTAGCCCATCCCGCGAAATTTCTTCTCAGCGCTCTCAAGGCGCGTTACATACGGCTCGAAGGTGCAGCCATAGGACGGCGCGACGAGTCTTATTTTACCACTTCCTGTCAAAAATTCGGGATATCTCATTTGTAATCCTCCATTCTTATGGATATTTCTCCGGTTCTGAGCGTTTCTTCCCCACCATCGTTAAATTCAACTATAAGCCCGCCGCGGGAGTCAATATCCCTCGCGCGCGCCCTTTTCGGCGGCTCCGAGGCGGAAAAATACGTTATTTCTTTTCCTAAAACGATGCTGTGCGCCCTGTATTTTTCGATCATATCCGGCATTTTTCCCGCAAGAAAGCGCAGTATGCCGGCGCAGGAGAGCGCCGCGAGCGCCTCATGGCTGCACTCTTTTCCGAGTGAAGCCGCCTTTTCCGACAGTTCTCCCGAAAATTCCGTGGTAATATTTATTCCGATACCGACGATGACGCAGCCTCCGACAGCCTCGGCGAGGATGCCACAGACCTTTTTACCGCCAAGATACAGATCGTTTACCCATTTTATGCCGCAGCTGAGCCCCGTTTCGCGCTCTATCGCCTCGCGCACAGCGACTGCGGCGGCTGTGGTGACAAGCGTTGTGTTCTCGAGGTTGCCGTCAGCGCGAAAGGCAAGTGAAAAGTAAACCCCGCTCCCGTCCGGCGACTCAAAGCAGCGCCCGAGCCTGCCTCTTCCCGCGGTCTGCCCGTCAGCGATCACGAGCTGCGGAAGAGCGCAGCCGGCGGCTATGCGCCGCTTCAGCTCAAGGTTTGTGGAATCTATCGTATCATAAGCCGCGACGGGGCAGGGACAGCCCTCGCGCTCCATTATCTTCGCGGCGAGAATTGCGTCAGGCATAAAATCAACTCCTTTACTCCGGCATTATACCAAAAATCCCGTCCATTAGCAAATTATACTTTAAAAATAATCTCAATGATGGTATAATAGTTTAATATACTGGAATTATCAGACTGTAAACAAAGAGCGTCGGATAAAGTTGGCGGAGACTTTGTCTGCGCATCGAATTATTATGCAAGGAGATCTTTTGCCGATGGCAAAGCTCATTTCTTACGTCGATACTCCGGAGGCGGTTTCAGCCGCAGTTCAGTCCGGAGCTGATGAAATTTACGTTACCATCGCCGTGCCGCCGGTTGCCGGCGTTAGTCTCGGCGATTTTGCGGGCGCCGCCCGCTTCTGCCGCGTGAGAGGCGTGAAGATTTACGCTATGCTGGACTTTTTCCCGAAGAGCGACGCTCTCGGTGAAGCGCTTAACGCTGCTGTCGAGGCGTGGAAAGCCGGTGCAGACGGCGTCGTTGCCTCCGATCCGGGGCTGATCCTCGCGCTTCGACGCTCCCTGCCTGACGCGAGCATCTTCGGCGGCAGGCTTCTTAACGTCCACTCCTCGGGCTGTATGCTTGTAGCCTCCGCGATGGGTCTGCACCGCATTTCGATTGCCTCTGAGGTCGGGCGCGAGGACATAAAATCCATGCTCTCCGCCGCGATGGTGGAAACTGAGGTCATTGTACACGGTCCCATGAAGCCCGGATTTGAGGGATTAAATCTCCTCGCCGCGGTTTCCGGCCTCGGAAGTGAGAGGCGCGGCACGTCAAGCCGCGCTCTCTACGGCGATTTTACCGCCGGAGCGAGGGCTGCAAAGCCCTTCGTGATGCCGGATATCTGTCTTTTCAGCCACATTTCAGAGCTCATAAGCCTCGGTGTCGGCTGCATAAGCGTCGATTGCCGCGGAAGAAGGCCGGAATACGCCGCGATGCTCACCGGAATTTACCGCAGAGCGGTGAGCGGAGTTGCTCCTGCTGAGGGCGAATTTGAGCTGCTCGGCAAAATCGAGCCCGCCGTGGGGCTCTTCGACGGCTACTACACCGGAAGGTTCAATATCTCCGCGCCGACCGATATTCCCGCAAAAAGCGAGGATCCTCAGCTTCTCAACGAGGTGCGGAAGAGCTATCTGAGGCGCGAATTTCAGCGCGTTCCTGTCTACTTTACCGCCTCCGTCGAGCTCGGCGGCCCGCTCAAGCTGACCGCTGAGGACGATCTCGGAAACAGCGCCTATATCGAAACCGGCTCCGCAGTTCCGGCGTTCAGTGAGGACTTCACGCAGGTCGCGCTTCAGACCGAGCTTTACAAGACCGGCGGAACGCCGTTTCTCTGCTCCGGCGTGAAGTGTGCCATACAGCGCGGCACATATCTGCACCAGAGCATTATCGCCGAGGCGCGCGACAAGCTTCTCGAGGAGCTCATGGTCAAGCGGGAGGAGGCGCCTGCAAGACACGGCGCCGCAGCTTTGCCTAAGGAGCGCGGTGATAAGCTCACCGAGCCGCCGTTGCTGACGGTTTCCGTTCAGTCAAGGGCGCAGCTCACCGCAAGGCTTTTGGAGCTTGCGCCGCCCGTTATCTATTTTCCGCTCGAAAAGCTCAAGGGCTCAGCCTCCGCGCTTGCGCCCTTTGTTGAAAAAGAGGGTATCTCCGTCTGCGTCAGCCTGCCTGCCGTGATTTTCGACTCGGAGCGCGCAGAGATTGCGGAGATGCTCAAATACGCGCGCTCTCTCGGTATAAATGAGGCGCTTGCCGCATCCTTCGGTCAGGCGCTCGGGCTGAAAAAGCTCGGCTTCACCGTTCGCGGCGACTTTACCATCGGCGCCGACAGCGAAGCGAGCCTCACGGCTCTTTCAAGTCTGCACTTCGCTTCCGTAGCGCTCTCCCCTGAGCTTACGAGTGAGGAGATCAGCGCCATGCAGAAGCTCTCGCCCGCGGAGCTTATCGTCTACGGCAGGCTGCCCGTTGTGCAGTCGGCTGTCCCATTCGCCCGCTACGTCACGGGAGTTGAGGGAAATGAGCTCACCATCGGAATTGAGGATGAAAACGGCTATCCGATGCCGGTCATCCCTGCCTTCGGCGGGCGAAACACCGTATATTCAGGCAAAAAGCTCTATCTCGCCACCCGCGAGCATGAATACATAGCCTCCGGTCTCTGGGGCGTGCGTCTCAGCTTTACTACCGAGTCGCCGGACGAGGTCGACGCCGTCTGCGAGCGCTATCTCGACCTCGGCAGAAACGACCCGCCGGTATATTGGAGAGGCTTATATTAAAAGGACATGATAATATGCAAATCGTTTTAGCGTCAAAATCTCCGCGCAGGATACAGCTTCTCACAGAGCTCGGCATGGAGTTTACCGTTATCCCCGCAAAGGGCGAGGCAAAGCCCGATCCCGCGCTTGACCCCGGCAGGGCGGTCGAGTTTATCGCCGCGGAGAAGGCTCTCGACACCGCCGGAAGGTGCGCTCCCGGAGACCTCATAATCGCCGCCGACACCCTCGTTTACATTGATGGCGAGCTTCTCGGCAAGCCGCACACCGAGGATGAGGCGAGGAGTATGCTCTCGCGTCTCTCCGGCCGCAGCCATGAGGTCTACACCGGCATAGCTCTCATCTTCGGCGGCAAAAAATACGTTTCTCACGAGCGCACGAAGGTCACCTTCGCGGCTCTCTCCGAGTCCGACATCGCATGGTACGTTTCTACCGGCGAGCCGATGGACAAGGCCGGCGCTTACGGCGCTCAGGGCAAGGGCGCCGCGCTTATCGAGGGCATCGAGGGCGACTTCTTCAACGTAATGGGTCTGCCGGTGCACCGCCTTGTGCGTCTTATCGAGAGCGCCGGCTTTTCACTTTCCGATATCATCAAGAGGTAACTGCTTTGAAGGACATTGTTACTAAAAAGGGCATAATCATCGCCGCCATCGCCGTCGTGATAGCGCTCGTCGCCGCCATCAGCATAGGCATAACGAGCGGCAGAGCCGACCTTGCGACCATCCTCTCGGAGCCGGTTTTTACTCCGGTCAAGAGCGTTATGACGAGCGTTGTCGGCACGCTCGAGAACATCTACGGCTATCTTTACCGCTACGATGAGCTTGCCGCGGAGAATGAGCGCCTGCGCGCGCGAGTCGCCGACCTTGAGGAGCAGTACCGCGAGTACAGCGAGGTCAGCGAGGAGAACGACAGGCTCCGAGAGCTTCTTGATTTCACGAGCCGTCACTCCGACGATGACTTTGACCTCGAGGCGGTAACGCTCATAAGCTGGACAAGCTCGAACTTCGCATCGAGCTTCACTGTAAACCGCGGCGAGAACTCCGGCATCGCAGTCGGCAACGCGGTCATATCCTCCGGCGGCTATCTCATCGGCACCGTGACGAGCGTCGCCGCGACAAGCGCGACCGTCACGACAGTGCTTGACACGACTATGAGCATCGGCGCAAGGCTCTATTCGAGCGACGATACCGGCGTTGTGGAGGGCGATTTCAACCTCTTCCGCCAGGGAAAGTGCCGTCTCGGCTACCTTGAGTTCGGCTCGAACGTCGTCTACGGCGACCTTGTAGTCACCACCGGGCGCGGCGGAGAGATACCCTCCGGCCTCATAATCGGCTACGTCGACAGCGTTCTCGACAACCCGAGCGGCAACGAGTACGCCGCGGTAGTGCGCCCGGGAGCCGAGTTTTCAACCCTCGCCAACGTCTACGTTATAAAGAGCTTTGAGGTAAACTGATGAACACTCTGAAAAGCAAGAGCGTCATACGCTCTCTGGCTTACATTCCGTTCCTGCTTATGCTGTTTTTCATTCAGGCGGCGATACTGCCGAGAGTTCCGATTTTCGGCGTTAAGGCCCAGCTTCTGCCGCTCGTTGTCGCCGCGGCCGGAGTTTGCGGCGGAGTCATTTCCGGCGGCGTTGTCGGTCTTTTTGCCGGAATGCTTATGGATATCTCCTTCAATGAGCCGACGATAGTCTACACTCTCGTTTTCTGCTTTCTCGGGCTGTTTATCGGCTACCTGTGCGATACAATCCTCATCAAGCGCATCCCGACCTACCTTCTTATGAGCGTTCTCGCGCTTGCAGTCTCCGGAATAACGGAGCTGATTAAGGCGATTTTCGCGCTCGGCGCGGGCGTTGCGCCGATGCTGTGGATATCGCTGTTCGAGGGGATCTTCAGCTTCATTTTCGCACTTCCCGTTTATCTTATCACCCGCTCAATCGAAAGGATAGAATGACGTGACACTTAAATTCACGCGGCTCGCGTTCATATTCCTGCTGATATTCGCAATGGCGGCCGGCTTTATCTACGTTATATATGACCTCACGGTCGTCGACGCGGAAAGCTACGTTATACAGTCGGCAGGCTCGGTCGCGACGGTCGAGACTATACCCTCGGCGCGCGGCGCGATCCTTGACCGCAACGGAACGCTGCTCGCCTCAGACAGAACCGTCTACTCCGTGACTATCAGCCGCTCAAGGCTGCTCGAGGAGAGCCTTGAAGACCGCAACAGCATAGTTCTGAGCCTTATACGCGCCGCCATCGACAACGGAATAGATTACAACGACTCCTTCCCCGTGACGATGTCGGCCCCGTTTCAGTACACCGCGCTGAGAACAGAGAGGCAGGAATCGCGCCTTGCCAAGTTTCTCGAGCGCTACCACGTCGATCCCGAAATCTCCGCGCCGGATCTTATGAGCTGGATGCGTAAGCACTATGACATCAGCTTCACGACCTCCTCCGAGGATGCGCGTAGGATTATCGGCGTGCGCTACGAGCTCGAGCTTCGAATTGTTATAAACACCACGGATTACGTCTTTGCAAGCGACGTGCCGGTAGACTTTGTTACCTACATCAAGGAGGAGCGGCTCGGCCCCGTATCCGTGACAGTCGCCACAAAGAGAGAGTATCACACCGACTATGCGCGCCACATTCTCGGCTCAGTCGGCTATATCTCCAAAGAATTTCTTGACGCGCACCCCGACGAGGGCTATACGATCAACTCCATAGTCGGAAAGAGCGGCGCGGAGAGCGGCTTTGAGGAATATCTCCGCGGCGTTGACGGAAGTGTGCGCACCTACCGCGACAAGAACGGCAACGTGACCGATATCGAGATGATATCTGAGCCGAAGGCCGGCAACAACGTGTACCTGACAATAGACTCGTCCCTCCAGAAATCCACTGAGGACGCGCTCAGCACCGGTATCGCGCAGCTCAACACAGACCGCGACAATGAGGAGCTTGCGAAGGCTATCGAGGAAAATCGCGAGCCGCGCACCCTTGAGCACGCCGAGGGCGGCGCCGCGGTTGTAGTTAAGGTCGGTACCGGAGAGGTGCTGAGTATGGCATCATACCCCGATTACGACGTTTCGATGTGGAACCGCGCAGTTCAGGGCACCTACGAGCCGGGCTCGACCTTTAAGATGGTGACCGCGCTTGCAGGTCTGAATACGCACAAGATTACGCCCGAAACCCGCATTTACGACGAGGGCGAGTTTACAGAATACAAGGAATATTTCTATACCCCGCGCTGCTGGATCTACCCCGGCAGCCACGGCAGTCTCGACGTAGTAGGCGCGCTTGAAAACAGCTGCAACTACTTCTTTTATCAGGTCGCGGACGACACCGGTATCACAGCCATCGCCAACACCGCCGCTGAATTCGGCTTCGGTCAGAAGAGCGGCATCGAGCTCGATGAAAACATCGGCGTAGTCGCCTCGCGCGAATCGAAGCGTGAAATTCTGAACGACGGCTGGTATGACGCCGATACTCTTCAGGCGGGCATCGGTCAGAGCATACACCAGTTCAATCCCCTTCAGATCGCAAACTACTGCGCCACCATCGCCACCGGCGGCAAGCGCTACTCCGCTACGATACTCGATTATGTCACCACAGCCGATTATTCCGCGACGCTCGTCGAAAAGCAGCCCGAGCTCGTTCACATTATCGACGACAGCGAGGGCTATTTCCCCATTATACAGAAGGGCATGGAGGCGGTTGCAAAGACCGGCACCGCGCGAAGCGCGTTCCGCGGCTTCCCTATCTCAGTTGCGTGCAAGACCGGTACCGTTCAGTCGGACAGCACCTCGGTCAATAACGCGGTTTTCGTATGCTACGCCCCTGCTGACAACCCCGAGATTGCTATTGCGGTCGTCGTCGAAAAGGGCGGCTCGGGCTCGAGCCTGACAACGATTGCCAAGGATATTCTCACAGCTTACTTCTCAACAGTGTCCGAGCGCGAGACAGTACCTTATGAGAACACGCCCGTCAGATAATAAACCAACAAAAACATCCGAATTTGTATAGTAATATCCGTCATTAGCACTTGATTTTGTTCAGATAATAATGTAAAATAATTATGTCAGAGTGTGACATTGTTTTGTGGCACTTTGCGGCAAAGACGAGGAAGGTTAAGATGGGTGTAAAAATCGTTATCACCTCCGGAAAGGGCGGCACCGGCAAAACAAGCTCAACCGCGGCGATTGCCGAGGCGCTCGCGATCATCGGCAAGCGCGTTCTGTGCGTGGACTGCGACGTCGGGTTGCGCAATCTCGACCTCGCTCTCGGTGTTCAGGACGAGGTGCTGTTCGACTTCTACGACGCGATGGCGGAGAGAGTCGAGCTTAAGGATGCAATTATGCACCACCCGGAAATTTCAAATCTCGATTTTCTCTCTGCGCCGAGCGATATGGCGCCCGGCGATATTGACGAAGCGGAGTTCAACAGACTTTTTGACTCCGCCGCAGAGGATTATGATTTCATCCTCTTCGACTCCCCGGCCGGTCTCGGAGCCGGTTTCCGGCTCGCCGCCACCCCTGCCGACATGGGCATCGTGGTTGCGACGGCGGACGCTACGAGCCTGCGCGACGGGCAAAAGACCGTAAATGCCCTCAAGGAGCGCGGGATTGAGAATGTGAGGCTCCTCGTCAACCGCGTTCAGAAGCGTCAGTTCCGACGCATAAGATCGTCCGTTGACGATATTATCGACTCCGTCGGCGCGCAGCTTATCGGCGTTGTCAGCGAGGATGAGTCGATACCCATCGCCGCGAACCTCGGAGTGCCGCTAATGCGCTACGGCGCGAGGTATGCGTTTGATCAGTATGAAAGAATAGCCCGCCGTATCTGCGGCGAGCGAGTGTATATCGGAAAAATATGAAAGGCTGGTGTTAAAAATGAACATTGCAATCATGGCGCACGACAGGAAAAAGGAACTCATGGTCCAGTTCTGCATCGCATACTGCGGAATCCTTGCAAACCACTCGCTATGTGCTACTAACTCCACCGGAAGACTTGTTTCCGAGGCAACCGGCCTGCCCATAACGCTGTACCACTCCTGCGATCAGGGCGGCGCGCAGCAGATCGGCGCGAGGATCACTTATAATGAGCTCGACCTCGTTCTCTTCTTTGAGGATCCGAGCAAGGAGCCGGCGACTGAGGTCAGCTATCTCTGCCGTCTGTGCGATCAGATGAACGTCCCGTTTGCGACGAACGTCGCCACCGCCGAGGTGCTTATCCGCGGTCTTCAGGACGGTCTTCTCGATTGGCGCGATATCGTCAACCCGAAAAAATAAGGTAAATCGCTAAAAAGCGTTGTTTTACTTGAAAAATATTCATATTATGCTATAATTATGGGCGGGTTTTTGCGACCCGTCCTTATGCTTACTTTTAGGAGAATTCTAATGGCAAACGTTACACCCCGTACCCTTTCCGGGTTTATGGAGCTGCTTCCGGCTCAGCAGCAGCAGTTTGAGAAAATCGCGGAGGTTCTGCGGAGAGTCTACTCCCTCTACGGCTTCACCCCGCTTGACACTCCGATAATCGAGTCGAGTGACGTCCTTTTGGCGAAGGGCGGCGGCGAGACCGAAAAGCAGATCTACCGCTTTCAGAAGGGCGACAGTGATCTCAGTCTGCGCTTTGATCTCACTGTTCCGCTCGCAAAATACGTCGCGATGCACTATTCCGAGCTCTCCTTCCCCTTCCGCCGCTTCCAGATAGGCAAGGTTTACCGCGGCGAGCGCGCTCAGCGCGGGCGCTTCCGCGAGTTCTATCAGGCGGATATCGACGTTATAGGCGACGGTAAGCTCAGCATTATGAACGAGGCGGAGATCCCGAGCATAATTTACCGCGTTTTCAACGAGCTCGGGCTGAAGCGCTTTGTTATCCGCGTCAACAACCGCAAGATTCTCAACGGCTTCTACGCGCTTCTCGGTCTTTCCGAAAAGTCCGGCGACGTTATGCGCACCGTGGATAAGCTCGATAAGATCGGCGCCGAGAAGGTCAAGACCATCCTCTGCGAGGATTTCGGCGTAAGCGAGGAAAATGCGGACGATATTCTGAAGTTTATCGCCATCAAGGGCACAAACAGCGAGGTTCTCGGCGCGCTCGAGGCTTACAGAGGCAAGAACGATGTTTTCGATCTCGGACTTGACGAGCTTCGCGAGGTTTGCCGATATCTCGCCGCCTTCGGAGTGCCCGAGGAGAATTTCCGCGTCGATCTCACTATCGCGCGCGGCCTCGACTACTACACCGGCACCGTCTATGAAACGACGATGCTCGATTATCCCGAGATCGGCGCCATCTGCGCCGGCGGCAGATACGATAATCTCGCCGGATATTACACCGATAAGGAGCTTCCCGGCGTGGGCGTTGCCATCGGACTTACGCGCCTCTTCTTCGTACTCGACGACTGCGGGCTTCTCAATAACGAGCTGAACACCGCGCCGGCAGACGCGCTCGTGATCCCGATGACGGACGATCTCTCCGCCGCTATCGAGTGCGCTTCCGCGCTACGTGAGAGCGGCGTGCGCGCGCAGGTATATTTTGAGGATAAAAAGTTCAAGCAGAAGATAACCTACGCTTCTAAAACCGGCATCCCTTACGCCGTTTTCCTCGGCGAGGACGAGATAAAATCCGGCACAGTCGCAGTCAAGGATCTCTCCACCGGCAGGCAGGAGACGGTTCCGGCAGGCTCGGCTGCGGAATATATAAAGGCAAAACTCGGTGAGCGCTTCACCGGTTCGATAATTACGGAGGGGTAAAACTATGTCTTATTACAGAACACACAACCTCGGCGAGCTGAGGATTGAGAACGTCGGCGAGCGCGTTACGCTCTCAGGCTGGATGGAAAATGTGCGTATGGTCAGTGCCAATCTCGCGTTCGTCGTAATGCGCGACTTCTATGGCACAACGCAGATCGTTTGCGAGACTGAGGATATGATCGCCGCCATCAAGGGCATAAACAAGGAGTCCACGATTCAGGTCGAGGGCGTTGTCCGCGAGAGAAGCTCCAAGAATCCGAAGCAGGCGACCGGCGATATCGAGGTCGTTCCCGACAAGATCACCGTTCTCGGAAAGTGCCGCTACAACGAGCTGCCCTTTGAGATCAATCGCTCCCGTGAGGCCGACGAGCAGCAGCGCCTTAAGTACCGCTATCTCGACCTGCGCAATCCCGAGGTCAAGGATAAAATCGTTATGCGCTGCAACGTGGTCGCGGCGCTCCGCCAGGCGATGACCGAGCACGGCTTCCTTGAGATCACCACCCCGATACTTACCGTATCGAGCCCCGAGGGCGCGCGCGATTACCTCGTTCCCGCCCGCAAGCACCCCGGCAAGTTCTATGCTCTGCCCCAGGCGCCGCAGCAGTTCAAGCAGCTGCTTATGACCTCGGGCTTTGATAAATATTTTCAGATCGCGCCCTGCTTCCGCGACGAGGACGCACGCGGCGACCGCAGCCCCGGCGAGTTCTATCAGCTGGATATGGAGATGGCGTTCGCCACTCAGGAGGACGTTTTTGCCGTTATTGAGGACGTTCTGCCCCCGATTTTCGCAAAGTTCGGCAAGTACGATATCGCCTCCAAGCCCCCCTTCCGCCGCGTAAAATACCTTGACGCGCTTGAAACCTACGGCTCCGACAAGCCCGATCTGCGCATTGACCTCACCGCGAAGGACGTCACCGCAGAGCTCTCCGGCTGCGGCTTCGAGCCCTTTGCTTCCGGCGAAATCAAGGCAGTTGATATCACCAACTGCGCCCTCACCCGCAAGCAGATCGACAAGCTTCTCGCTGACTGCGAGGTTCAGGCGGGCGTAAAGAGCTACTGGTTCAAGGTCGATGAGACCGGCGCCATTGCAGGCGGCGTTGCCAAGTTCGTAGCCGATAAGAAGGACGCCCTCAGCGCGAAGCTCAACCTCGCGCCGAACACCCTTGTTGTCCTCTCTGCCGGAAAGAAAACCCTCGCTCAGAAGGCTGCCGGCGTTGCTATAAAGACCTTCGGCGCTAACGTTCCCGGTCATATGGACAAGGAGCGCTATGAGTTCTGCTGGATCGTCGACTTCCCGATGTACGAGATCGGTGAGGAGAGTGGCGAGCTTGAGTTCTGCCACAATCCGTTCAGTATGCCGAAGGGCGGACTTGAGACGCTTCTCAAGGCTGAGCGCGGCGAGATCGACCCGCTCACCATCGAGGCGGATCAGTACGATATCGTCTGCAACGGCATCGAGCTCAGCTCCGGCGCTGTCCGTAACCACGACCCCGAGATCATGGTCAAGGCATTTGAGTTTGTCCGCCTCGGTGAGGAGGATGTCAAGGCGAAGTTCCCCGCAATGTACAACGCCTTCTGCTACGGTGCGCCTCCCCACGCAGGCGTCGCGCCCGGAGTTGACCGCATGGTCATGCTTCTCGCGGGCGTTGAGACCATCCGCGAGGTAATTCCGTTCCCGATGAACAAGAACGCGCAGGACGTTATGATGGACGCTCCGAGCGCCGTCACCGATAAGCAGCTTGAGGAACTCCACATCAAGTGCGTACCGGTCGAATAAGTCAATATATAAAAGCTCCCCTATTGGGCAATGTCGTTAATTAAGATAAAAGAAAGCGGGCGGATATTCCGCCCGTTTTCTTATTGACATTGACTTATTCGGGGAGCTTTCTTTGTCAGTCAAAGGCGCGCGCCTCGACGTAGGTCATCAGCTTATTGTTCAAAACGGCGTACTCAACAACGCCCAAAATGATAACCGCCGCAATTATTATCGGGTTATGCGCGAAAAAGCCCGCGCACAGAGCAATATTTGTACATACGCCGATAAAAATCAGAAGCGCCAAATGCTCTTTGAGCCATTTCATTTTGAAATACTCTGTTTTTTCTGACAGTGTGAAGCCGGATTGCGCGACCGCCGATTTGAGGTTTTCCTCGGCAGCGGCGGCATATTCGCTGCTCTCAAGCCTTTTTCCGCTGAGAAGCTCATTTATGGTTACGCCAAAAAGCTCACTCAGTTCTTTAAGCGCCTCAACCGGCGGGAGATACGTTCCCGTCTCCCAACGTGATACCGTCTTATTCGTCACGCCGAGCCTCTCGCCGAGCGCCTCCTGCGTAAGATTCTTTTCCTTGCGCAGCAGCGCGATGAATGCTCCGATTTTTACTGTATCCATAAAGCCGCCTCCTGTTTGGTTACATTCTACCTCACAACGGCGCGTTTGTCTTTACCATAAACAGCGAATTACAGATATTTCTTCAGCTTTTCAAGCACGTTATCGCAGTTCGGGAAGAGAGCTCGCAGCTCAGCGGAGCTGGTTGACATAATATATCCAGTTCCCGCCGCCTCGAGCATGGGCACGTCGTTCCAGTTATCACCGAAGGCGACCGTATCGGCGGTGTCAACTCCGAGAGCCTCGCAGAGCGCGATGAGGCCATCTCCCTTGTTCGCGTTGTTGAAATCCCACCAAGTCGGGCCGGCGCACGCCATGTGTATCTTATCACCCCACATTGGGCGCAGAACGCTCTCAGCATCTTCAAGATTGTGCGGGCAGTATGCCGCCATCGAAGCGATCGGGCCGCGGATCTCATCCCAGTCGTCGATGAGGTCGAGCTTATTTGAGAGTCCGTCGCGCAGAACGCTGATAAGCTCCGTCGAGCTTCGCAGGCAGTACGATGTGTAGATATCGTTCGCAACGCAGTACGAGCCGTCGATCGCCTCGATGGAGCGCGCGATGCCCAGAGCCAACGAGCGCTCGATCTCATTGTAGCGCAGGATCGGCGTCGGCTCCTCGGGGCCGCAGTTGTAGACTACTCCGCCGTTCTCACCAATGTAATATATTTCGTCCGGCATTTCGCTGAACAGCACGCGCATCGAGTGATACTGCCTCCCCGAGTTCAAGACAAAGCCTATCCCCCGCTCCCTGAGCGCGCGGACTACTGAATAGGTTTCCTCAGGAAGTCCGCCGTAGCCGTAGGGAATCAGCGTACCGTCGATATCGCAAAATACTAATTTGGGTTTTTTCATAAGGCATCCCGCCTGTCAATTAAGGTAAAAAAGTGCAAGAAAAACGAGTGAAACGCCGAAAAACACCGCCCCGACGATGAGGATAAAGCCGTAACCCTTAATACCGCCGCGCTCGGCGCGGGCGCGGACGTAGTCGCCGTAGCTCTCGTCGCGCTTGCCGGAGTGCGGCAGAAACATACGCACAACGTAGCGAAAGGCGTAGCTGATTCCGTTGAAAACGCCGAAGTTCGACACCCAGACAAGTGCGCCGGCGCTCAGCATCAGCACTCCCGGCACGAAAAATGCGTCGGATAGCACTCTCCACCGCTCGGTAGAGCTCATTTGGGCCGTTATCGGAGTTCTGATGAGCATCATAACGACGCCCGCGGCGGCAAACGCCACCGCGAGAGCGTATTTTATGAGTTTTGCGCGTTTTTCCGGTCTCACAGGTTAAATTCCTTCCTGTACTTTGCCTCCTCTGCATCGTTGCAGCGGACGAAGTGGCCGGGGATTATCTCGCGGAAGGTCGGCTGCTGAGCGGAGTAATCGTGCTCAGCGAGCGGATTGTAGACTATTCTCTTGCGGCTCTTTTCGTAGATCGGGTCGGGCAGCGGAATTGCGGAGAGCAGCGAGCGCGTGTACGGATGTATCGGGTGGGCGAAAAGCTCGTCGGACGATGCCATCTCGACCATTTTGCCGAAGTACATAACGCCGATGCGGTCTGAGAAGTATTTGACAACGCTGAGGTCGTGGGCGATGAAGAGAATCGTAAGCCCGAGGCGCTCTCTCAGCTCGTTCAAAAGGTTTATTACCTGCGCCTGGATCGACACGTCGAGCGCGGAGACCGGCTCATCTGCAATGAGCAGCTCCGGGTTCATAATTACAGCGCGGGCTATGCCGATTCTCTGACGCTGACCGCCTGAGAACTCATGAGGATAGCGCGAGGCGTGCTCGCGGACAAGTCCGACAAGCTCGAGCATCTCGTAAACCTTCTCGTCGATGACCTTTTTATCCTTCTCGCCGCGGATTATAAGACCCTCCGCGATTATCTCGCGGACTGTCATTCTCGGGTTCAGCGAGGCGATCGGATCCTGGAAGATCATCTGTATCTGCGTGACAAGCTCCTTCTTCGCCGCCCTGTGGTCGCGCTTGGCGGAGGCGATCTCCACCTTCAGTTCGGCAATTCGCTTATCGGCGGAGGCCTTGTCGATCTCGCCCTTTTTGAGCTTTGCCTTAATTCCGTCGATTTCCTCGTAGTAGCTCGCTGTGCCGGCGACGATGCGTACCCCGTCAAAGTAAACGCTGCCTGAGGAGGCGTTGTAGAGTCGGATTATCGTGCGTCCGGTGGTCGTTTTGCCGCAGCCGGACTCGCCGACGAGGCCGAAAACCTCGCCCTTGTGGATCTGAAACGACACGTCATCGACGGCCTTCAGCGCGCCGGTGCCGCTTCCGAAGTACATTCCGAGGTGCTGTACGTCGAGAAGAACTTTGTTTTCGCTCATTTCGACTCACCTCTCTTTACCTTCATTCTCTCAATTCTGTCTGAGATTATCTTCGGGCGCTCGATTTTCGGCGCGTCCGGGTGCAGAAGCCACGTCGCGGCGTAATGCGTATCCGTGACCTTGAAGAGCGGCGGCTGCGCCTCGAAATCTATCTGCATCGCGTACTTGTTGCGCGCCGCAAAGGCATCGCCCTTCGGCGGGTATATCATATTCGGCGGCGTGCCGGGTATGGACTCCAGCTTTTCCTTTGTATCGAGGTCGGGCATCGAGCTCAGAAGCGCCCAGGTATACGGATGGCGCGGATCATAGAAAATCTCCTCTGCGGTGCCGTACTCCACAATCTTGCCCGCGTACATAACAGCGACTCTGTCCGCCATATTGGCAACAACGCCGAGGTCGTGGGTGATGAAGATAATGGAGAGGTTGCGCTCCCTCTTTAGCTTATTGATAAGCTCGAGGATCTGCGCCTGAATGGTAACGTCGAGCGCCGTTGTCGGCTCGTCGCAGATGAGGATATCCGGATTGGCGGCGAGTGCGATGGCGATTACGATTCTCTGGCGCATACCGCCGGAGAACTCGAACGGGTACTGGTTATAGCGCTTGCGCGGCTCGGCTATGCCGACCTCGTCCATAAGCTTTATCGCCCTGTCCTTTGCGATGCGCTTAGTGACCTTCGCGGCAACTCCGGTGGCGTTCTCCTTGAGGTAGTCGATGGCGGCGATGGTCTCAGCGGCGTAATTACGGCTGTTTTTCTCGCTGAGAAGCTCGGCGTAATGCTCCGCGAGGCGGTCGATTATGCGGACGATGTTCGCCTTTACAAGCTCCATATCGGTGATGGACGCCTCCGCGACCTTCCAATCCGGAGTCTTGCCCTTAGCAACGATGCGGTCAAACTTGCGCTGCTGCTTATCGTGCAGGCGTATCGCCTTGGCGTTTTTGGAAATCGCGCCGAAATAGCGCTCAAGCTCGCTCTTTATGCTCGGGCCGAAGGTGTAGGAGAAGCTGTCCTTTACAAGCTTCAGGTGGTCGATGGTCGCCTCAACTGCGGCGGTCATCACCTTGTGCGCGGCATAAGCCTCCTTTTTATCGAGGCTCTCTCGCTCGAATACGCTCTTTTTCTCTCTGAGAACCGCTATCGCGCGCTCCATATTATCATAGGAGATACCGGCAGAGCGGCGAATGCCCTTCTCAGCGTCAGCGATAAACTCCTTCATGAAATTATCATCGAGATAGCGGAGAAGCTCCTCGTTCATCTCGGGAACGGGCATATCGGGCAGGCTCTTTCCGGAGAAAACGACGTAGTAGCCCATGCGGAAGAAATCGGGCGCGGGCTTTGCGGCCGCCTCGTCGAAAATAGTCTTCATCTTGTTGATATCAGCGATAAGACCCGCCGCGTCGCCGCCCTTGGCAACCGCAGGCGCGGCCTTTTTCGCGCTCTCTGCAAGGCTCATGAGAGAGCCGGATTTGTCGGAAGCCACTACATATTCGTGAAGCGAGGTCTTTGCGTTTGCGCAGATGGTATTTACGCGGAAGGCGATATCCTTAGCGGCGTTCTTTTCAAGCTCGAACGCGAGCTCCTCTATATCCTCGCTGCCCTCAACGGCGGCCTCCCTTGCTCGGTTGAAGTCGCCCTCAAGCTTGACGTGACGGAACTCAAAGGTGTCGAAATCCTTGCACATCTTAGAGAATTTCGCCCTTTTTGCCTCGTCGCCGAGCGCCTCTCCGGTGCGCTTATCGAGGTTTTTGAGGTAGGTATTGAAGTTTGCGCGGCTCTCCTTCTGGCGAGCCTTGCCCTTGAGTATCATCGCCTCTGTGAGCTGCTTGCCGATCTTTACGATGGGGTTCAGCGAGCTCATCGGGTCCTGGAATATCATAGAAATTTTGTCGCCGCGGATCTTATGGAAGTCCTCCTCGCTGATCTTGAGGAGATCCTTGCCGTCATAGATGATCTCGCCGGACTCGGTGATGGCGTTTGCCGCCTGAATGCCGAGAATTGCCTTGCTCGTTACGCTCTTGCCGGAGCCGGACTCGCCGACGATGGCAAGAGTTTCGCCCTTTGCGAGGTCGAAGCTTATCCCTCGCACAGCCTGCACCTTACCGTTTGTGGTGCGGAAGGAAACGCGCAGATCGCGCACTGAGAGCTTATTCTCCATCAGTCATCCTCTCCTCTCGTGGTCGGGTTAAAGGCGTCGCGCAGGCCGTTTCCGAAGAGGTTGAACGAAATAAGCAGAAGTGAAACGAACAGCGACGGGAAGAATATCGCGTGCGGCGCGCTTGTCATGGCAACCTGACCCTGGCTCATCAGCGTGCCGATGCTGGTACCGGCAAAATCAGAGAGATTGATGATTCCGAGGTAGGTGAGCTGGGTTTCGGAGCTGATGACTCCGGGGATGACGAGGGCAACGCTTGTAATTATGGTGCCGATGGAGTTCGGGAAAATGTGCTTGAACATCAGCCTGCCGTCGGACGCGCCGAGGGTGCGGGCAGCGAGGATGAACTCCTGACCCTTGAAGCGGTAGAACTGCTTGCGCGTGAGCGAAGCCATACCGATCCAGCCCGTCACGACGTAGGCAAAGAGGAATGACGGCACAACGCCCACCTTCTGAGCAAGATGGAGCTGGAAGAGCGTCGTTGCGACGACGAAGGGTATGCCGGACAGAATATCGGATATTCTCTCCATTGTCATATCTATCGCGCCGCCGTAATAGCCCTCGACCGCGCCGTAGATCGCTCCGAGGAAAAGGTTTATCGCGGAAACGCAGATTGCGAAGACGATTGAGAATCTCGCGCCGACGCCGATCGCCATAAACAGATCCTGACCCATGGAGTTTGTGCCCATGAGGTACATCGGCTCGTGGCCGTAGAGATACTGATAATAGTTATAGTAGCATACGCGGCACTGAACTGCGCCGCTCTTTGCGGTTGAATAGACGTAGCTGCCGTCGTCGCCCGCAATTCTGAGAGAGTGATACTCCGCGCCTGTATTCTGAGTCCTGGTAGAGTATACCGGAACGAGGTTGCCGTCCTTATCAGGCTGCGCCGCGCCGGAGGAATCGACCTTGTACCAGATATTCGGGTGGTCGGTGATGCCGTGGATATCCGCAGGGTCGACGTAGGGATAGATAACCTGAATTCCTGTCTCGTCCTGCCACGCCTGGATGCGCTCGAACTCGTCATAGCTGAGAACGAGGTATATAACGCCCTTTTCGTAGTACTGGTTAGTCTCGATGGTATAGGTGTATTCCTCACGCTCCTTGCCGCGGTACACTACCGTCGTCGAGGTCGTCTCGAGGATATTGATCAGCGGATCCATGCCGGTCTCCTCGGCGATACCGCGCCAATAGAGCATACTCTTCTCATTCTGGCTCGGGCGGGTTGTCGCGCCGTCGAAGATGCCGAGCTTCATATCGGCTATCTGGCGCACGAAGGGCGCGTAGGACTGATAGAATTTATCCTTCTGGTTTATCGTATAGGGCGAGATTATCGGGCTTACGATCGCAAAAACGAGCAGAAATGCGATAATGATCGCCGCTACGACTGAGGATTTATTTTTGCGGAAACGCAGAAATGCGTCCGCGAGGTAGCTGCGGGACTTAGTTTCGAGCTTTGTATCGTGAAGGCTGGCGTCCATCTGAGTAAAGGTGAACTTTTCAGCCGGAATGTGCTCATATTCCATTAAAAAATTCTCCTTTCTCTTACTTTTTACTGCCCATTCTGATTCTCGGGTCGATGAAGCCGTAGCTTATATCGACAACTATTCCGGCTGCGAGGCCGACCGCGGTGTAGAAGCAGGAGTCGAGCATGAAGATGTTATAGTCGCGCGCGTTGATGGCGTTGAGGTAGAGATTGCCGACGCCGGGGATAGCAAATATCTTCTCGATTACGAGCGAGCCGGACATTATGCCGATGAACTCGCCGAAGATCGCGGGAACGATGACGACGGCGCAGTTTTTAAGCGCGTGGCGGATGGTCGCCTGAGCCTTCGTGAGACCCTTGGTGCGGGCAAGCAGCATAAACTCGCTCGTCAGAACCTCGGTGAGCTCCGCGCGGGTTGTTCTCGTAAAGCCTGCGATAACACCGAACGAAAGGCTCATGACTGCTGGCAGCATAGAAACGAACATATCCCAGCTCAGCCAGTCAGTGCCTGCCTTCATAAGGAACGGAAACCAGCCGAGCTTATAGCTCAGAACGTACTGAATTATAAACGCAAAGACGAAGCTTGGCACCGAGATTACGACCATCGTGACTGTGGAGATAAAGTAGTCGACCCAGGTGTTCTTCTTAAGCGCCGCCCAGATACCGAGGCCTATGCCGATGGGTATGCTGAGGATTATGGAGTAGAGGTTTGTAAAAACCGTGGCGGGCAGCTTCTGAAGGAAGATATCCGCAACATTCTGACCGAAGTACAGCTTATCGCTGAGACCCCAGTCGAATTTTGTGAAGATATTGCGAAGGAAAATGCCAAACTGCACGAGATACGGCTTATTGTAGCCCTGCGCCTCGCGCCTTGCCTCGATAACTGCGGTGTGCGGATCGTTGAGCGGGAGCTCAGCGGGCGGCAGCATACGCACCAGAACGAAGCATATAAGGGTGATTATCAGCAGAGTAAACAGCATCAGCGCTATTCTCTGCGCAACGTATTTGCCCATAATTTACCTCCGGTGGAACATTCTGACTGATTTTTGCGAAAAGTCGGAGCTTCCGGCTCTTTCGCAAAAACCGGTCGCTGAAAACGGGAATAGTTGCAGGGGTTTTTATGCCCCTGCAACTACATAATTGCTGTAATTTTTAAGGAACCTCTGATTAAATCAGATTAATAGGTGAGCGTACCACCCTGGGAAGCAACATACTCAGCCCATGCGGCGTCGTCGTAGTTATATTTCATATAGGTGATGCCGCCGCGGCCCATGATCGGGTTCCAATCCTCGACAACGTAGAATACCTGCTTGGAGAGAAGCGCAGCGGAGGCATTCTGGAGCATCGGGATGTAGTCGTAGGTGCCGAGAACCTTACCCTCGATAGCGGCGAGGATGGTAAGACGGGTCTCAACTTCTGCAATACCGTCTCCGAAGCAGTAATCCTTGCCGTTCGGAGCGGTTACGGTAGCGCCGTTAAGAGCGTCAGACCACTGGCGGAGGTTCATAGTGACCTCCTCGCCCTCAACGCTGAGAGTGAGATCGACCTTGGTGGCGTCAAACCAGCCGGCATCGTACTGATAGCTCGGGTTGACATAGAGGTCGGTAAGGCTGAACGGATCCATTCTGGAGCCGGACCAGCCCGCAAGAGCGGTATCAGCAAGACCGGCCTTGAGCTTGTTGGACCAGTCGTTTCCGTAAGGAGCGGACTTGGCGAAGCTGACCTTGCCCTCAAACGGAGTGCCGGCAGTGACCTCGTTCATCTTCTCGTTGAGGTAGTCGATGGTCTTGGTCATGAAGTCGGAATCAGCAGAGAGGGAGTACTCGATGACGATGGACTGATCGCACTTGCCGTCAGCATCTGCGTCGGTGATATAGCCGGCCTCAAGTCCCTCGGTGAACGCCTCGCCGAAGAGGGTCTTTGCAGTCTCGGGATCGTAACCGGTGATGGACGCAACAGCGGCGTCGAGGTCGCCGTTGAAGGCGGCGAGGTCAACGGAGTAGAAATCGCAGAGCGCCTGCTTCGCCTGATCGGTATCGCGGTACATAGCGCCGGTCTCGGGATCATAGACGTAAGCGTTGCCGATGATCGCGTAGCCGCCGGAACGCGCCGGGGAAACGGTGGAGGCAAAGAGCTCCTTATCATAGGTAACGGCGATAGCCTTGCGGAAGTTGAGGTTCAGGAGCATCTGGAGATCGCGGGTGGCGGTGTCGAAATCGTCTGCCTTCTCGCGGCCCTCGATAGCATCCTTGTAGCCGTTGAGGATGAGGAAGAAGATAGTCTCATCCGGGGTGAAGTAAACGTAATCGGAGTTGCGGTAGGTGGCGAAGTCCTCAGCCTGGAGACCGTAGCCCATAAGCTCGCCCTTGAGGAACATGAGCTTGTTGGTCTCAGCCTCGGGTACGACCTCGCACTCGATGATGTCGGTCTGATACATCTGATAGGTCTCGCCGTCCTCGGGATCGACGTAGACGTGCTTGCCGTCAGTCCAGCCGTACCAGTTCTCGTTCTTCTCGAACTTCATGAACTTGTCGGCCTGATAAACGGTCATCTTGTAGGGGCCGTAGGAAGAGGTGGTCTCTACGCTGGTGTTGTAGGTGGAGCTCCATACTCCCTCGGACTCGGAGAGGTTAGCCTCATAGAGGTCTTCCTTAACGATCCAGTTGGAGCCGAGGTTGTAGAGAAGGTTGAAGCCTGCGAGGCTCTTTGCGAATACGATGGTGATCTGATACTCGCCGGACTTGTAGAGACCGACTGTGCTGTCATAATCAAGGCCGGTGGCGTACTGGCCGGTGACTGTGTAGAGCTCATCGGGAGAGTATGCCTCGTAGTCAGCGCCAGCGCCGAGATACTCGTCATAGAGCTGCTTGCCGCTGAAGGCGTCGTCAACATTCGCGCCATAGACGGTCTCGTCAAGGACGGAAACGTACTGCGGAAGGGCGTTGCCTGTCTCGTCAAGATAGGAGGCGTCTGCATTCCAGAAATCGTAAGCGTCGACATAGAGATCCTCAACGGCTCCGCCGTTTGCAAGGTACTCAGTGGTGGTTACGCCGATCGCGCCGTACTCGAGCTTGCCCTGATTGGCATAGTTCTCAGCGCCCGCGATGGAAAGGCCCTGTGCATAGTAGTCAGCAGCGCGGTAGTTGAGAAGTGCCGGATCGAGGAGCTTCTTCATGGAGTAGACATAGGTATCGGCGTTGATGGGGGTGCCGTCCTCCCATGTAGCAAGCGGGTTGAGGTCGATGGTGTAGGCATAGCCGGCGGTAGCGGACTCGGGGATTCCGAATTCGGGGTGCTCAGCCTTTACCTGCTCGGTGACGTCAACGGGCATCTCTGCCGCCATCTCCGGAACGATAACGTAACCGGTGTAGGGATCCTTGCCCTCAAGGGGGTGAAGCTCATCGTTGTAGATGAAGCTGTAAAGGCCCATGCGAAGGAAGTCGGCAGGATAGCTGTCGTCAGAGGTCTGATAGGTGTGGGGGTTCCAGTTGGTCGCCATTGTGCTTACGGAGTCCTGATAGGTGTAAGTAACAGGGGCAGCCGGGGTGTTGTTCTCTGCGGGAGCGTCGGTTTTCGGGGTATCGCTGGTTGCGGGAGCGTCGGTTTTCGGTGTTTCGGTCTGCGCCGGGGTGGTGGTGTTTCCACCGCAGGCGGCAAGAGCGAATACCATTACGAGTGCCAGCGCGAGAGCGATGACCTTGGTGAGTTTTTTGCTCATGTTTCCATTTCCTCCAAAATTATTTAAACGCACTCGGCGTTTTTTACTTTTTCCCAGCAATTATGCGGGTAAAGTTTATTTTATCACAATCTCCGCGCTTATGCAAGGAGAAAATCCCGCATATATGCAAAACTCCTCCGCTTTTTTGCGGAGGAGTGAATATTTATTCAGCTGCTCTGAGAACTTTCTCGCCCTTCAGCGTATAGAGAACGGTATAGCTTCCCTTCTCCGGCGCGCGGGAATCGAGCATCGTTATATTGTGGTACGCGCAAGCGACCGCGTCGCCGCCCTCGTCGAGCGTAATGACCATAGTAAGGGGCGAGCCGAATGAGCCGGCTGCGGTGAAGTACGGGCTTCTCAGTTCACCATCCGCCTCGTAATATCCGAAGCAGCGGAACATTGAAAGGCTGTCGCCTGCGGCGATGCTGATTGCGCCGACATCTTCCTCACCCTCGCCGAAAACCTCGATTGTACCGCCGTCGCACTCGGAAAGATACACTCCGAGGCCGCTCTCAGTGGCAAAGTAGCCGCGGTGCCAGTCCTCAGTTTCAAGCTCCGACTTGACCGCCCCGAGCATATACGCGTCGCGCAGTAGATTCAGGTCAAGCGCGCCGGAGTCGATTTCAAGCTCGCTCACGAGCGCCTTATATGAGTCGGAAACGGTGAGCGCAGCGGTCAAGGTCGCCTCGTCGAGCGTGAGAGCGAAATTCGATAAATCGTTCACAGCGCTCCGGATAGCGTCAAGGCGCGCCCGCTCATCCTCATTATTCGCAGGATCGTATGAAGCGGGGTCATTTGAGTAGATAATGCTGTTCCATTCGGCGTAGTAGGCGCCGGCGAACATATTATAGCCGCGCCCTTCAAGCGTTTTGGCGTAGGCGTCCTTCAGAATTGCGAACAGCTCAGGCGAGCACTTTACGCTCTCCCCCGCGTTCAGCGCGGCGAGATTGCCGATACCCGGATAACTTTTCACAGGGTCAGTCTCCTTGTACGCCTTTGCAAGCGCGGCGGTGTACTGCTCCTCGATAAGTCGCAGCGCCGCCTTTATCATATCGGACGAGCCGTCCATATAGTATTCAAATCTTATGCCGTTCGCGTACATCAGCGCGTCCTCGTCAGCGGCGGCGTTAATCGTGTACCAGCCCGGGTCTTTCCTTCCGAGCTGACTTACGCCGTAGCCGATGGAGCCGGCGGCGATTACGATCGCGAGGGCAAAGAGCGCAATTCGCAGCGGCAGGTGCTTTGAGGAGACCGTAATCTCCTCGTATGGCTTTTTAGCTTTCATAGTTTTAAAAATGGGCGTGAGGCAAATGCCGCACGCCCGATTCCTTTTTTATTATCCGAAACGCTGAGCCTTGTACTTCTCGATCTCGCTGGGAGAGCCGAATACCATATGGCCGTTTCCGATATCCACAAGGCTGGGCTGCTCCTTAGAGTAGTCGTGCATCTTCTCGGGCTCGTATACAAAGAGCTTTTTCTCCTTCTCGATGATGGGATCGGGAATAGGTATCGCGGAGATGAGCGACTTTGTATATGGGTGCAGCGGATAGCTGAAAAGCTCCTCTGTCTCGGCGATCTCCATAATTCTGCCCTTGTAGATAACTACGATTCTGTCGGAGATGAATCTGACGATTGAGAGATCGTGGGCGATGAAGAGATATGTGAGCCCGCGCTCCACCTGGAACTTCTTGAGGAGGTTCAGAACCTGCGCGCGGATTGAAACGTCAAGAGCGGAGATGGGCTCATCAGCGACGATGAACTCCGGCTCCATGACAATACTTCTCGCAATTCCGACGCGCTGGCGCTGACCGCCGGAGAACTCGTGCGGATAGCGTGTAAGGTGCTCCGGAAGGAGTCCGACCTCGCGGATGACGTTCTCAACCTTGGCTATTCTGTCCTTCTCGTCCTTGAAAAGGTGGAAGTTGTAGAGGCCCTCGGAGATGATATATTCGATGGTCGCGCGCTCGTTAAGCGAGGCGGCGGGATCCTGGAATATCATCTGGATCTTGCGGATGACCTCACGGTCGTCCTTGCGGCTGAGCTTGCCGGAGATCTTCTTGCCGTCGTAATAGATAGCGCCTGCGGAGCAGGGATTTATGCGGACGATGGCTCTGCCGATGGTGGTCTTGCCGGAGCCGGACTCGCCGACGAGAGAGAGCGTTTCGCCCTTATAAATGTCGAAGGACACGTTGTCAACAGCCTTGAATGCCTTTTTGCCGCGCCCGAAGACTACGTCGAGATTCTGAATGGAAAGCAGAACCTGTTTTTCGTTATTATCCATGTTCCGCCTCCTTAATCATCAAAATTGACGTGTGTTTTCTGCATCTTCTCGTGGAGATTCTGGATATTCTCCGGAATATCCTGCTTCGGCGCTCTCGGATCGAGCAGCCAGGTCTTTGCGTAGTGGGTGTCGCTGACCTTGAACATCGGCGGCTCCTCGACCATGTCGATTGCCATGGCGTACTTCGATCTCGGGGCAAACGCGTCGCCGACGATCTTATTATAGAGAGACGGCGGCGTGCCGGGAATTGAGAAGAGATCGGTACCCTTTTCGCTGAGCTGCGGAAGCGAGCTCAGAAGCGCCCAGGTGTACGGGTGGCGCGGATCATAGAAGATATCCTCAACGGTGCCGAGCTCCACGATCTGACCGCCGTAGAGCACCGCGACGCGCTCAGCGACGTTTGCGACAACGCCGAGGTCGTGGGTGATGTAGACGGTGGTGAAGCCGAGCTCATGCTGGAGATCCTTGATAAGGCGGATTATCTGCGCCTGAATTGTGACGTCGAGAGCGGTGGTCGGTTCATCGCAGATGAGTATCTTCGGCTGGCAGGAGAGCGCGATCGCGATAACGATTCTCTGACGCATACCGCCGGAATACTCAAAGGGATAGTCGTTGAAGCGCTTCTCCGGGTCAGGGATTCCGACCTTGCCCATGATATCTATGGTGCGCTCGTAGGCCTCCGACTTGGAGCACTTCTGGTGCTTCAGAATAACGGTCTGTATCTGCTTTCCGATGGTGATGACCGGGTTCAGCGAGGTCATCGGGTCCTGAAAAACGGTGGCGATACGGCAGCCGCGGATCTGCTGCCAGTCCTTCGTGAACTTGACCTTGGCGCAGTCTATAATGGCGTAGCCGTGGACGTTCTTCGTCTCCTCGTTGTAGTCGCGGAAGGCTACGCGGAAGGTGGTGCAGTCAAAAATATTGTTCTTTACAGCGGAGGAATCGAGATTCTCACCGATTTCCATAGCTGTTTTGAAAGCCTTTTTGAGCTTCATCAGGTGCTTGATCTGGCTGTAAAACGGATAGCGGCCGATGGAGAGGACTATTTCGTAGGCGATGAGCTTGTTGCGCTCGAGCACCTTGTCGGAAAGTCCGTTGGGGTTGCCCGCCTTGTCCTCCTTGGCGATCTTCTTCGCTCTGAGCTCCTCGAGCTCGCGAAGCTCCTTCTGATCCTTTGCCTGCCTTGCGGAGTCAGCCTTGTACTCAGCGGCGCGCTTCTTTATAAGCTCCGCCTTCTCCTTCTCAAGGTTTGCCTTCTCAACGCCGAGATTCTTGATTTTATCGCTGGTTTTCTGATACTCGGCGGCGTCCGCCTTCTTATCGAGAGTCCAGAGATAGTTGTTGGAGTCGACGATATCGTCCGCAAGCTCCTTGATTCTCGTGTTGTAGTCGGCTTCCTCGTCCGGAGTCATGCTCTGGGCGAACTTAATGGCGTTCTTCTTCTCGACGATGGCGAGGTACTCCTTTGCGCCGCGCTCAAGGGGCGAAAGAGAGTTGAGCATATTGATGGAGTAGTTGAAAACGTGCTCGTTTTTGCCCTCGATCTTGACATTCGTCTCGGAAAGAGAGTCGTCGGAGAAGATAATGCTGCCCTGCGGGATAAAGCCGTTAGTCTCGAGCATACCGGCGAAGGTCTTTGTGAGAACCGATTTACCGGAGCCGGACTCGCCGACGATGGCGAGGGATTCGTTTTCATAGATGTCAAGGCTTACGTTGCGGATAGCGGTAAGTATCCTTCCGCGGACGTTAAACTTGACTACGACATCCTTAAGGGAGAGGAGGACCTTTTTTTCATTCTGTTCTGACATAGTCTCTCCTCCTTACATATGGGTGCGCGGGTCAGAGGCGTCAGCCAGGTTCTGACCGAGAACGTAGAGAATGATTGTGATAGCCGAAGCGATGGCGACCGGCGGCCAGAACTCCCACGGATAGGAGAGGAACGCGGTCTGCGCCTGGCTGATCATTCGGCCGAGGCTCGGGACCTCAGCGGAAAGACCTACTCCGATGAAGGAGAGGAAAACTTCCATAGAGATGTAGCTCGGAAGCTCGGTTGCGAGCAGCGTAACGATAACGCTCGTGAGGAACGGCAGGATGTTCTTGTTGATAACGCGGAGAACAGGCGTTCCGAGGCAGCGGGAAGCGAGAGAATACTCTCTGTCGCGGATGATCATGACCTGCGTGCGGAAGAAGTACGCAATTCCGAGCCAGCCGGTGATCGTCAGCGCGCATACGAAGCTCCAGAAGCCGGAGCCGATGACGTAGACGAGAACGGAAACGAGGAGCAGGTACGGAACGTTCGCAACGATATTGTAAACAACGAGCATGACCTGGTCAACTCTCTTGGAGTAGCCCCAGATTGCGCCGACGATGATGCCGACCACCATATTGATGGCGGCGCAGATGATTGCAAGCAGAAGGCTCGTTCTCGCGGAGGAGACGATACCGTACATAATGGAGTTGCCGTACGGGCCGGTGCCGAGCACCCACTTTATATCGCCGCCAAAGCGCTCCATCGCCTGAGCGGGGTTAAGGTTGAAGGTCGTGGGGTCGGTAACGTTCTCCATATAGTCATAGTACCAGAAGTTCGGCAGTATGAACGCGGAGAGCAGGATGAACGCCATCGCGAAAATCAGGAAAATATTGATCTTTTTGCGGAAGAACACGCGGAAAACGCTCTTCCAGTAGCTGTAACGCGGCGCCGTGATCTTCTCGGAGGATATCGTATCGCTGTCGATAAAGTGGAACAGCTCATCCTGATTAGTTATATTCTTCTTCGGCATCAGCGTCCACCTCCTTTATCCTCGTTAAGGCTGATTCGCGGATCGTAGGCGGCGAGCAGGAGGTCGCCGAGTATGAGCGAGATTATGGAAAGTGCGGTATAGAACACAGTGCAGGCGACGATAACGCCGTTGTCGTGGCGGTTGAGAGCGGTGGTCAGCAGGTTTCCGATACCGGGAACGGAATAGACGCGCTCTGTGATGATGGCGCCGGTGAGGCATCCGAGGATGGTGGCGGGGATACCGTGGACAAGGTAGATCATCGCGTTCTTGGAGATGTGAATATTGTAGATCTCTCTCTCTGAAAGACCCTCAGCGCGGGCGAACTTGACGTAGTCGGAGTTCATCTGGTCGATCATGTAGCGGCGCATCCACTTCATGAGGTTTGCGACGTCACGGGCGGAGAGCGAGAGTATCGGCAGGACGTAGGCGAGCACCTTTACCTCGGCGTTAGCGAACTTGTACGGGAGGTTAAAGACGCTCGTACCGATGGCGGCGAACATGAAGATGTACGCCAGGCTCGGAACTGCCATGATGAAGATTATGTAGGCGTTTCCGATCTTATCTCCGAGTCTGTCCTTGCGGCGCGCCATGAGCATACCGAGAGGCAGACCTAGAGCGTAAGCGATAACGACTGCGATAAGTCCGATGACGAAGGAGTTTTCGATCATGCTGAGACCGCCGCGGTTGTACTTATAGACGGTGTAGCCGTCAGTGAAGAGGCTCTTCTCGAAATCTGAGATGGTGCCCTTATTATAAGTAACGGAGTGGAAGTCTATCGCGGTCTCCTCGAACTCATCAGATCCCAGGAGAGCCGGATACTGCTGGCGCGAGGTAATGAGGTCGCCGGTCGGGTTGTTGATAACCTCAGTGATCTCCTGACCGCGGTAGGTGGTGTAGGAGGTGCCGAGGTTGATGTGCAGCCAGTTCTGATGGATGAACGGGAAGCGGTTATTGAAGTACAAGAGGTACTTATGCGTCGTTCCCGAGCCCACTATGGCAAACGGCCCGCCGTATGGATCAGCCTCAAAGCGGATATAGCGCTCGGTGAGATTCGGATCCTGAATATCATTCGTCGTTTCAACGGTAATGAAGTGGACGATGTAATCCCAAAGACGGAGAAGAACGTTCTTCTCCTGAATGGCAATGAGATATCCGTTTCCGCCGGGCTTGGTCTTGCCGCTCTTGAACTTGATCGGCTCAAGGTAGCGGATCTCGTAGCCCTTGTCCTTATACTCCTTGATAAACTTCTGGACAAGCTCGTTATCAAGGTATGTGGTGGCGTACTGAACGGACTTCGAATCCTTTATGAAGTCGGGATCGGTGCCGTAGTTCGGGCCGAGCTTTTCGGCATAGATATTTCCGACGTAGGTCGTGAAGTCAACGTAGTTCAGATACTGGTATTTTGAATACTGCGTGTACTCATAGATGATGCGGTCGTTGTTCGATTTCTTGTTCCACGTGTCATCAGTCTGGAAAATGACGCTGCGCTCGATAAGCGAGAAAACGAGCACCATAACCACGGCGATAACGACGAGGAGGGAGAATATCGAGAACAGTATGCGCTTGAGCATGTATTTTCTCATTACTAATTTAAATGGCTAAAGTATCAAAAGCTTTAGTCACTTCCTCCTTCTTCTTAGGATGGGGGTGAGCGATGTGTGAAAAGTTAAGCTCCGTCTTCAAAAGAAAGCAGCTTCTTGAAGAAAAAGCTTAACTTTCCACTCCGGAGATCGAATATGGGCAGATATGAAAACAATACATAGCTGGACCGAGGCCCAGCTATGTATCATCTTAAACTGAAACCTTAAATACAGGAAATTAGAAGAGGCCGATGACCTTGGTCATGGAACCAGCGCCCTCACCAAGGAAGGTGTCGAGGTAGGTGGAAGGATCACCGTAGTCAGGACCCCAGCCGGAGCCGTAGAACATATCGAAGTTGCCGGCCTCGCCGTTGGATGCACGGTAACCGGAAGCATAGAAGTCAGCGGAGGTGGTGGCCTCAACGAGGTTGACAACTACGTTCTCAGCGCCGAGGGTCTCCTCAACCTTTGCCTTGTAAGCATTGGCCTGAGCAGTGTTGGCATCGGAAGCGGAGTAGTAAACAACGTCGATCTTGATCGGGAAGGTAACGGCGTCGCCGAGCTCAGCCTTGGCAGCCTCGAGGTACTCCTTGGCAGCGTCAGCATTGTACCAGCCGTCTACCTGGTCCTTAACAGTGATCTTGCAGCCGAGATCGTCAACGAAGGTCTGAACGATATCACCATAGAAGGTACCGGCAGCGAAGGTGTGACCATCATAGGTGACATCCTCGGTGATGGAAACGAACTCGGGGTGAGTGTACATATTGCGGAGGTTGGTCTCAGCAAGGTCAGCGCCGCGGCTTACGCCGTTGTAGGTCTTCTTGTCGAAGGCGTGCTGAAGAGCCTTGCGGAAGTTCTTGTTGGAGAGTGCAACTGCGGTGTCGATCTTCTCCTGCTCGGTCTTCGGGGAAGCAACAGCGCCGCCCTCAAGAGCGAAGGTACCACGGTTGAGGTTGAGACCGCCGAAGTAAGAGGTGGAAGTGGTCTCGGAGATGTAAGCGTACTTGTCATAGTTGCCGTCTTCCTTGGCAGCGTCGAGGGTGCCGGTGGAAGCGGAGAGGCCGGTGCCGGCATATACGCCGGAAACGACGTCAGCATAGGTCTGGAGGGGGTTCTCGCCGTTATCATAGACCCAACGGACAGACTCGAGGGTAACCTTGTCTGCGTTGTAGTAGTTGGGGTTCTTTACGATGACGATCTCGGAATCCTGCTGGAGCTTCTGAAGAAGGAAGGGTCCGCAGTAAACCTGGGAAGCGACATCCTCGGACTTGCCGTAGGTGTAGGTGTTGGTGTCAGCGGAAGCAGCAGCGAAAGCGTCGATGCCGTAAACGCCGCCGTGAGCCTGATAGAAGCTGTCGCAGATCGGAAGGAAGCAGCTGTAGGTGAGCATGGTGAGGAAGTAGCTGGTCGGAGCCTCAAGGGTGATCTCGAGGGTGTGATCATCAACTGCCTTGTAGCCAACAGCGTCGAAGGAGCCGCCGTTGAGGTACTCGGTAGCACCTGCAACAACGCCCTCAACGAGCCACTCAAGACCGGCCTGAGTGTCGAGCATGTGATGGAAGCCGGCAACGAAGTCGCCCGCGGTAACGTCAGCATACTCCTTGCCCTCGGTGGTATACCACTTAGCGCCCTCGCGGATGTGGAAGGTGTAGGTGAGACCATCGTCGGAAACAGTCCAGCTGTCAGCAAGAGCGCCGTTCATGATGTTGAGGCCGTCGTACTGAACAAGGCCGTCAACGCAGTTAACGGTGATCTCGGTATCGGACTGGGAAGAGGTGTTAAGCCAGTCGATGGTGACAGGAGCGGTGGAGAAGGTGGTAGCGTAGGTGTTCTGGATGGTGTGGCCCTTGCCGGTAAGATAAGCGGCAGGATCATACTTGGAAGCATCCTGAGCAGCTACAGCCTCGTCCCACATAGCAAAGAGATCAGCTCTCTCAGCCGGGGTAAGGAACTCGTCGGAGATGACCATGCCGAAGAGACGATCATCATCGTTGCCCCACTGAACATAAGGAACAGTACGGGGAGCTACACGGCTGATGGTGTAAGCGCCGCCCTGAGTGGTGGTCGGGATCATAACAGCGGAGTCGAGGAGATAAGCCTCAGCCTTAGCGAAGATAACAAATCTCTCGCTGATGCTGTCAGCAGCCTTTGCCTCGTCGAGGAGAGCAGCATATCCGCCGAGAGCCCAGTCATAGACCTCTTCGTCGTCGCCGCGCTCATAGGTGCCCTCACCAAAGGTGAGATAAGCAGGCTCCTCCTCTACGGGCTCTGTGGTAGCAGGCTCGTCAGGGGTAGTAGCGGGGGTGTCGTTGGTTGCGGTGGTATCGTTCGTTGCGGGGGTGTCGTTGGTCGCCGGAGTGTCGTTTGCGGGGGTGTTGCTGTTGTTGCCGCAAGCAGCGAGAGCGAGGACCATTACGAGCGCCAGCGCGAGAGCGATGACCTTGGTAAGTTTCTTACTCATGTTTCCATTTCCTCCAAAATAAAATTTCCATTAAACGCTTAGAGCGAATAATTACTGAATAAGTAAGGCGGGCTTTGCCGGTTTTATCCGTTGCCTAAGAAAAGAAAATGCAATTTATTTTTTCCGCACTTTCAAATTATAGGTGAAAATATACCCTTCCCTACGATAAACCGAATTTTAACATATCATTTTTGAAAATGCAAGCTTTTTTAAGTTACAATTAAGCTGTCTTTAAACTTTTGTCGTATATATACAAATTTTGTCTGATTATAAAATAATTATTTGTCAAATTGCAGAAAGCACGTTCATTTACATTCATTTATAGGCTCATATCAGGCTTTTTTATTGCTTTTTTATGCGGTGTATTATATAATATTGTATATTTTTGCACCGGAGGGTGGTAATCAGTATGAAAGTAGTTCTCGACCATCTCACGAAAATATATCCTTCCCGCACAAAGGGCGGCTCTCCCGTCCGCGCTGTGGACAATTTTACGTTTGAAATCCCCGACGGGAAGCTTATAGGTCTCCTCGGCCCATCGGGCTGCGGCAAATCGACGACGCTGAATCTCATCAGCGGTCTTGAAGCTCCGACGGAGGGAAAAATCTTTTTCGGCGATGACGAGGTGACGAACCTTCCGCCCGAAAAGCGCGGAGTCGGGCTCGTTTTCCAGAATTACGCTCTCTACCCCCACCTCACTGTGCGCGAAAACATCCGCTTTCCGCTTGAAAACTTCCGCGGAAAGGACAAGCTGACTAACGAAGAGATGGATCGCCGCGCACTCGAGGCAGCGAAGCTCGTGCAGATTGAAGGTCTTATGGAGCGCAAGCCGGCGCAGATGTCCGGCGGTCAGCAGCAGCGCGTTGCGATCGCCCGCGCGCTCGTCAAAATGCCGCGCGTTCTGCTGCTCGACGAGCCGCTCTCTAACCTCGACGCCCGTCTGAGGCTCCAGACCCGCGAGGAGCTGAGGCGCATTCAGAACGAGACCGGCATCACGACAGTCTTCGTAACTCACGATCAGGAGGAGGCGATGAGCATCTCCGATATGATCGTAGTCATGGAAAAGGGCGTAGTCCGTCAGATCGGCGCGCCGCAGGAGGTCTATGACGATCCGGAGAACCTCTTTGTTGCGAAATTCCTCGGCACGCCGCCGATAAACGTGTTCCGAGGCAGCGTAAAGGCAGATAAGCTGATGATAGGCTCTGAGGCTGTGCTCGATATAAAGGGAGTGCCGGACGGAGATATAACCATCGGCATTCGTCCCGAGGGCTTCGTGCTGAAAGAGAACGGCCGCTTTACCTGCGAGCTCGGCCGCGTCGAGGTCATGGGCCGCGATACCTCGGTCGTTTCGACCCACAAATACATGGACGGCGTTTCCGTGCGCTCGATAATCCCCTCTGAGGATAAGGTGAAGCCCGGAAAGGCAGTGCGCTTTGACCTCAAGCCCTCAAAGGTGCATCTTTTCGACTCTAAGACCGGCGAGCGCGTTTACTACGAGGTGAAAAAATGAAAAACAACCTCAAGGGCTGGCTGTACCTGCTGCCCGCGATAGTCTTTCTGGCGGTTTTTATGGTCTACCCGCTCATCGACGTCTTTATCTACTCCGTTGAAGAGGGCTACAACTCCGCCTCGCAGACCTATTTCGGAGTCGGTTTATACAATTTTAATTATGTGTTGCGCGATCCGTACTTTTTGCAGGCGGTGAAAAACACGCTCATCCTCGTTGTAATCACCGTTCCGCTCTCGACGGGGCTCGCTCTTCTAATTTCCCTCGGGCTCAGCTCCATTAAAAAGCTTCAGGATCTCTTTCAGACGATCTATTTTCTCCCCTACGTCACGAACACGCTGGCAGTCGGCCTCGTATTTATGATACTCTTCAAGCCGACGGCATATTCCGAGGGACTTGTAAATCTTCTCATCAACTTCTTCGGCGGCCCGAGCGTCGACTTCATCGACGGCCCGTACTGGGCTAAGATGTTCGTTCTCTGCTTCTACACGATCTGGATCGTAATGCCGTTCAAGATCCTAATTCTCACAAGCGCGCTCGCCTCTGTCAACCGCGATTATTATAAGGTGGCTCAGGTCGACGCAACTCCCCCATTGCGTGTTTTCACCAAGATTACTCTCCCGATGATAAGTCCGATGATATTTTATCTCGTAATTACCGGCTTTATCGGCGCCTTCAAGGCGTACTCCGACGCCGTCGCGCTCTTCGGCACGAATCTCAACGCCGCGGGCATGAATACGATAGTCGGCTATGTCTACGATATGCTCTACGGCGACTCCGGCGGATACCCCAGCTACGCTTCTGCGGCGGCGCTGGTGCTCTTCGCCATAGTTCTGACCATCACAACCGTCAACCTTCTTGTTTCCAAGAAGAACGTACACTATTAAGGAGGCGGATACTGTGAATAATAAAAAGTCCGTTTCCGTCGGCAAGGTGCTTATCTATATTTTCCTTGCGATATGGGCGATAATGGTCATCTTTCCATTCTACTGGATGGTGCTGACGAGCATCAAGAGCTACTCAAGCTACAACGGCGAGTATGTTCCGCAGTTTTTCACTCTATCTCCCACCCTTGAAAACTACATTGCCGCGTTTACGCAGGTGCCGCTTGCAAAATACTTCCTCAACACGCTGATTTTCACGGTTGTCACCACCGCAGTAATGCTCGTTGTGGTAATTCTCGCGGCTTTTGCGTTCGCAAGGCTTGAATTCAGGGGCAAGGATCTGGTTTTTACGCTGTTTCTGAGCCTTATGATGATCCCGAATGAGCTTGTTATCATCACAAATTTTCAGACTATTACCTCGCTCGGTATGCGAAACACCTTCCTCGGCCTCATTCTGCCGAGCATCACGAGCATATTCTACATCTACCTTTTAAAAGAAAACTTCGCGGAGATACCGGACGAGCTTTATAAGGCGGCGAAGGTCGACGGAACAAGCGATTTCAAGTACCTTATAAAGGTCATGATCCCGATCTCTCAGCCCACCATCGTGACTATCACGATCCTCAAGGTCATCGAGTGCTGGAACAGCTACGTCTGGCCGCGCCTTATCACCGACGATGAAGCCTATTTCCTCGTATCGAACGGAATACAGGAAATCCGTGAAAACGGCTTTGGCAGAGAGAACATTCCTGCTATGATGGCGGCGGTAGTCGTAATCAGCCTGCCGCTTATAATCCTCTTCCTCATCTTCCGCAAGAAGATCATGGCCGGCGTTTCGAGAGGAGGCACGAAGGGATGAAAAAGGCTCTTTCAATCGTTCTTGCCCTCATCATCGTTCTGTCGCTCAGCGCGTGTCACGGCAACGTCAGCCGCGCAAGCTTTGTGCCGCCCGAGGAATTTGACACCTCGCGCCACTTTGAGCTGAGCTTCTGGGCAAAAAACGATACGAACAAGTACCAGACCGCCATTTATCAGAAGGCGATCGACGATTTTCAGGCGCTCTACCCCAACATTGAGGTCAATCTCCGCCTCTACACCGACTACGGCAGAATTTATCAGGACGTCATAACTAACATCTCAACGAACACAACTCCGAACATCTGCATCACCTACCCCGACCACATCGCGACGTACAAAACAGGCTCCGAGGTCGTGGTTCCGCTCGATGAGCTCATGGTCAACTCGAAATACGGGCTCGGCGGCAGCGAGGTAAGGTTCGACGCTCCGAAAATGGACGAGATCGTGCCGCAGTTTCTCTCTGAGTGCTACATTGACGGCGTCTGCTACGCTCTGCCCTTCATGCGCTCCACCGAGGCGTGCTATGTGAACAAGACCCTCGTTGAAAAGCTCGGCTACACGCTTCCCGATATGCTAACGTGGGATTTTGTGTGGGAGGTCAGCGAAAAGGCGATGGAGAAGGACGCCGACGGCGTTTTCAAGGTTAACGGGCAGAAGGTTATGATCCCCTTTATCTACAAATCCACCGACAATATGATGATAAGCATGCTCCGTCAGAAGGGTGCTGACTACTCTACAGCCGCAGGCGAGGTGCTGATTTTCAATGATACCACCCGCTCCCTGCTCCTTGAGATTGCCGGGCACGCCGGTACACGCGCATTCTCCACATTTAAAATCTCCAGCTACCCCGGGAACTTTCTGAACGCCGGTCAGTGCATCTTCGCCGTCGACTCCACCGCAGGCGCAACATGGATGGGCACCGACGCGCCGAACATCGACATTCCGAAGGAAAACCTCGTCGACTTTGAAACAGTCGTTATGGAGATCCCGCAGTACGATACCGCTCATCCGCAGATGATGAGTCAGGGCCCGTCAGCCTGCATATTCAATAAGGAGGACCCGCAGGAGGTGCTCGCAAGCTGGCTCTTTTTGCAGTATCTCATCACAAACGACGTGCAGATAGCCTATTCCGAGACCGAGGGCTATCTCCCCGTAACGCTGAAGGCACAGAGTGACCCGAGCTACGTCGATTATCTCTCCCTGCGCGGTTCCGATGTTGACCACTACTACGTCAAGATAGACGCGGCGAAGCTCCTGCAGACCCACACCGCAAACACATTCACAACGCCCGTTTTCAACGGCTCCGCCTCTCTGCGTGACGCGGCGGGTCAGATGATTGAGGAGGTCACGAAGGGTATGCGCCGCGGCAAGACCGTAGATGATCAGTTCATCGACGATCTCTACGCCGATATGACGAGCCTTTACCGCCTTGACTCCATTGAGGCGGGTCAGTCCACCGAGCTTCAGCCGCTGCCAACTGAATCGAAGGTGCTTTTGGGCGCGCTTGTGGTCGTCTGGCTCGGCATCGGCGCCATTTATCTCGCAAGAATTATCAGGAAGCGCGAAAACAGTTGATTTTTTCAGATAAAAGGTTATAATGAGCTTGCAATAATCTCTCAGGAGGATATTTAGTAATGAAAAAAACTTTAGCACTTATCCTTGCGCTCTGCCTGGTATTTGCCCTTGCCGCCTGCGGCACTGACAACAAGCCTGCTGCTTCCGGCGCAAATATCACCCCGAACGAAGCCCCGAAGCAGGATACACCCGATACCCCCGCTGCTCCCGCCACCGGCGCAGATCTCACTCCCAACGAGCCCATCGCCGACGTTATGACCCACGATGAGTACGTTGCCGCTCCTCTTGACTCCGACGTCAAGATCGAGACCTACGTTCAGGCGACCCAGTCCTGGTGGGACGGTAAGATCACCATCTACGCCCAGAGCCCGGACGGCGCTTACTTCATCTACAACGCCGCCTGCGCCGAGGAGGACGCTGCGAAGCTCGTTCCCGGCACTAAGATTGCCGTTGAGGGCGTAAAGAGCGAGTGGAGCGGCGAGGTCGAGATCGTCGACGGCACCTTTGAGATCCTCGGCGGCGAGCCCTTCTTCGCCAACCCCGATGACGTCACCGAGCTTCTCGGCGACCCCGCTCTCATCGACCATCAGAACGAGTACGTTTCCTTCCTTGCAATGACCATCGAGCCGATCGGCGATAATCAGGCGTTCCTCTACAACTGGGACGGCTCCGGTCAGGAGGGCAGCGACCTCTACTTCAACGCGAGCGTCAACGGCGTAACCTACAACTTCACCGTCGAGAGCTACCTCACCGGCTCCGGCACTGAGGTCTATGAGGCAGTCAAGAACCTCAGAATCGGTGACGTTGTCGATATGGTCGGCTACCTCTACTGGTACAACGGTGCAAATCCCCACATCACCGCAGTCTCGAAGTCCCAGTTCATGAGCCACAACGACTACCTCCTCGCCGATCTCGACACCCCCGTAACCGTTTTGACCTATGTTCAGGCGCATCAGTCCTGGTGGGACGGCAAGCTCACCATCTACGCTCAGAGTCCGGACGGCGCTTACTTCATCTACAACGCCGAGTGCGACGAGGCAACCGCAGATTTCCTTGTTCCCGGCACCAAGATCGCAGTTACCGGCTATAAGAGCGAGTGGGCGGGCGAGACTGAGATCGTCGACGCCAAGATCTATCCCTACTCCAACGGCAACTATATTGCTGAGCCGACCGACGTCACCGAGCTTCTTGACACACCTGAGCTTATCAGCCATCAAAACGAGTTTGTATCGTTCAAGGGCATGAAGGTCGAGCCGGTAAACGGCGACAAGGCGTTCATGTACAGCTGGGACGGCTCCGGCGAAGAGGGCAGCGACCTCTACTTCGACGTCAGTGTGAACGGCAAGACCTACACCTTCACCGTTGAGAGCTACCTCTGCGGCCCCGGCACCGAGGTCTACGAGGCAGTCAAGAACCTCAAGGTCGGCGATATCGTCGATATGGAGGGCTTCCTTTACTGGTATGAGGGCGTAAATCCGCACATCACCTCCGTCACCGTAAAGTAAAAAAAGAAAATTAAAGAGCTCAGCCTCGTGATATGCTCCCTCTATGAGAGACAGTGAAAGATAAAACTGTCATCATAGAGGGGGCATTTTTGTGGGCAAAAGCAAGATAGCGTACGAAATGAAGGTTGAAATCGTTCGAGACTATTTGAACGGCAAAGTTGGATATAC
>JAFSJE010000033.1 GCA_017439425.1 Oscillospiraceae bacterium | reverse complement strand
GCAACTGTCTGGACAACGCTGTGATGGAGAATTTCTTTGGTCTGCTCAAGTCAGAGCTGCTCTATCTCCAGGAATTTGACTCCCTGGAGCATTTCAAGTCTGAGCTCGTTGACTACCTCGACTACTACAATAATCGCAGGACCAAGCTAAAACTAAAGGGCCTGACACCTGCTCAGCACAGATACCAGACCCTTCAGGTCGCCTAATTTTAAAATGTCTAACTTTTGGGGTTCATTTCACCGTGAGGCTTTGGGGAAAACTTTTTATCTTAGCCGAGAGCGGCGGTGATGATCGCCATCTTGTAGACCTCCTCGGCGTTGCAACCGCGGCTGAGGTCGTTTATCGGAGCGTTCAGACCCTGGAGAATGGGGCCGTAAGCCTCATAGCCGCCGAGACGCTGAGCGATCTTGTAGCCGATGTTTCCTGCCTCGATGAGCGGGAAGATGAAGGTGTTGGCGTAGCCTGCAACCTTGCTTCCGGGGAACTTCAGCTGACCGACAGTGGGAGAAACTGCGGCGTCAAACTGCATCTCGCCGTCGATTGCGAGGTCGGGAGCAAGCTCCTTTGCGACCTTGGTTGCCTCAGCGGAGAGAGCGACGGTGCCGCCCTTGCCGGAGCCCTTGGTGGAGAAGGAGAGGAGCGCGACCTTCGGGTCGATGCCGAAGATCTTTGCGGTGCGCGCGGACTCGACGGCGACCTCGGCGAGCTTCTGAGCAGCGGAGAAGGCTACGTTGCCGTCCTTGTCGAGGGTATCCTCATAGCTGAGGTTTATCGCGCAGTCGCCCATGCAGATGGTGCGGAGATTCTCATCGCCGAAGTCGCGGCTGAGAATGAACGCGGAGGAAACGAGGTGCGCGCCCGGACGGGTCTTGATGAGCTGGAGCGCCGGACGGACGGTGTCGGCGGTTGAGTAGGTCGCGCCGCCGAGAAGGCAGTCAGCCTTGCCCATCTTTACGAGCATTGTGCCGAAGTAGTTGCCCTTCTGGAGAAGAGTGCGGCACTCCTCCTCGGTCATCTTGCCCTTGCGGAGCTCGACCATCTTCTGAACGAGAGCGTCCATCTCGGGATAGGTTGCGGGGTCGAGGATCTCGGTGTCGCCGAGGTCTACGCCGCAATTTTTGGCATTCTCACGGACAACGTCCACGTTGCCGATGAGCACGGGGGTGAGAAGTCCGTCTGCGAGGAGCTTGCCGGTAGCCTCCATGATACGGGGATCGTGACCCTCGGTGAAAACGATGCGCTTGCCCTTGCCCTGAAGCTGGGCCTTCAGATTTTCAAAAAGATCCATTGGTGTTTTCCTCCTATGAATATTATTATTGAATTTATGTTCATTTTCTCTCTTTCTCGCAAGAAAGAGAGAAAAAGGAACCAAAAGAGAGATAAGAGGCTTTTGGCGGTGACCGTGGGACATGGGTGCGCCGTTTTGCGCGGCGATGTAATCTGATACGCGAAGCGCCGAATTCGCTTAGCCGCTTACTGCGTACTTAGTTTTACTGCGTGCTTCTACATTCTTCACCGCGCTGTGCGGCAGAGACTTTAATCCTCGCCGTCCAATTTCAATACTGCCACCGCAGCGTTAAGAAAATGTGCCGGTGGCACATTTTTAGCGTAGGCCGCAGCGGCTATGCCGCGAGGAGGGAAGTCGATTTAATCCTCTCCGTCCAATTTGAGAACTGCCATAAACGCCTCGGTCGGTATCTGGACTGTGCCGAGGGAGCGCATCTTCTTCTTGCCCATTTCAGCGCTACGCGCAGAAATGAGTTTATTAAATATAAACGGCGCACAGCGCCGCCCCGCTTGCAGCGGGGACCCCGAAGGAGGTCTGCGAAGAAGATGCGTATCAATCCTCGCCGTCTAATTTCAATACTGCCATAAACGCCTCGGTGGGTATCTGGACTGTGCCGAGGGAGCGCATCTTCTTCTTGCCCTCCTTCTGCTTCTCGAGCAGCTTCTTCTTGCGGGTGATATCGCCGCCATAGCACTTGGCAAGCACGTCCTTGCGCATCGCCTTGACTGTCTCACGGGCGATGACCTTGCCGCCGATAGCCGCCTGCACCGGCACCTCGAAGAGCTGACGGGGTATGTTCTCCTTGAGCTTTTCGCAGAGCTTTCTCGCCCTCGGATACGCCTTTTCACGGTGCGCTATGAAGCTCAGCGCGTCCACCTGGTCGCCGTTCAGAAGCATATCCACCTTCACCATCTCGCTGGGGCGGTACTCACTGAACTCATAGTCAAGGCTCGCGTAGCCGCGGGTCTTCGCCTTGAGAGAGTCGAAGAAATCGTAGATTATCTCGCCGAGGGGCATATTGTAGCGAAGCTCAACAAGGTTCTGGTCGAGATACTGCATATCCTTGTACTCGCCTCGCCTGTCCTGACACATGGGCATGATGTTGCCCACAAACTCCGGCGGCGTTATGATGCTCGCCGCAACGTATGGCTCTCTGACCTCTAAAATCGAGGCGGGGTCGGGGTAATTGTGGGGGTTATCCACGCGGACGACAGTGCCGTCGGTCTTTGTGACCTCGTAGATAACGCTCGGAAGCGTTGTGATAAGGTCGAGATTGAACTCCCGCTCGATGCGCTCCTGAATTATCTCCATGTGGAGCATTCCGAGAAAGCCGCAGCGGAAGCCGAAGCCCAGCGCCGCCGAGGTCTCCGGCTCAAAGGAGAGGGAGGCGTCGTTCAGCTGCAGCTTTTCAAGGGCGTCACGCAGGTCGGGGAATTTTGAGCCGTCCTCGGTGTAAATGCCGCAGTAGACCATCTGACGAGCCGGGCGGTAGCCGGGAAGCGGCTCGCTTGCCGGGTTATCCTTCTGCGTTACCGTGTCGCCAACCTGCGTGTCACGCACGTTTTTGATGGAGGCGGTGAAGTAGCCGACCTCGCCGGTGTAGAGTGCGTCACAGGGCGAATAGCCAAGAGGCAGAAGGTGTCCGCACTCAAGTATCTGGTATTCCGCGCCGGTCGCCATCATCCTGACTGTGTCGCCGGCCTTCACGGAACCGTCCACAACTCTGAGGTAGACCACAACGCCGCGATAGGCGTCGTACTGAGAGTCGAAAATCAGCGCACGCAGCGGCGCCTTCTCGTCGCCGCCGGGAGGCGGCACACGCTTGACGATAGCGTCAAGCACCGCATCGATGTTGATGCCTGCCTTTGCGCTTATCTCCGGGGCGTCCTGAGCCTCGATGCCGATGATGTTCTCGATCTCGTCCTTGACCCTCTTGGGGTCGGCAGCGGGCAGGTCGATTTTGTTGATAACCGGCACTATTTCAAGGTCTGCGTCTGCGGCAAGGTAGGTGTTGGCAAGGGTCTGCGCCTCAACGCCCTGCGCCGCATCGACAACAAGCACCGCGCCCTCGCAGGCCGCAAGGGAGCGGGAAACCTCATAGCCGAAGTCGACGTGACCCGGCGTGTCGATGAGGTTCAGAATATACTTTTCCCCGTTCTCCGCCGCATAGTCGAGACGGATGGCGCGCGCCTTTATGGTAATGCCGTGCTCCTTTTCGAGGTCCATGTTGTCAAGGAGTTGATTTTCCATCTCACGGGCGCTGACGGCGCCGCATTTTTCAATGAGGCGGTCGGAAAGGGTGCTTTTTCCGTGGTCGATGTGGGCGATTATGGAAAAGTTTCGGATTTTAGATTTGTCAGTCATTCTTTACTCCTGAGTAATTCTTCTGAAAATGCGTTCAGCTCGCGGATCCTGCCGCAGAGCTCCCGTAAGGTCTCGTCGCCGCCGCGCTCGGCGGTGCGCCCGAGGATGAAATCGGCAGTCACGCCGTAGTAATCACAGCATTTTACGACAAATTCGAGCCGCGGCTCCCGAAGCCCCTTTTCATAGTGGCTCAGAAGCGCCTGACTTATGCCGAGCTCGGCGGCCGCCTGCCGCTGGGAATAGCCTTTTTCGCGCCGCAAAAGCGCAAGCCGGTCTGAAAAGCCCATTTCATCACCTTCCTTTACATTCTGTATTATATTAAAAATTTGCTCTGTTGTAAATAAGAACTTTCTGTGTTAAGATTAAAAAAACTTGTGAGAAGGGGGAAAAGCCGTGAAGCGCAATTCGGGCGCAGATATCGCGAGAGGAATCGGCATTATACTCGTCGTAATTGGGCATTTTTACGCCGG
>JAFSJE010000032.1 GCA_017439425.1 Oscillospiraceae bacterium | reverse complement strand
TTCTCCGGAACTCCGTTATCTCTGAGACGAGAGTACAGTCTCGGAGATATACAGCCCACTCTTTCGTGACTGCCGTGTATCTTAACGATCCTGCCCTTTTCGTCGCGCTCTGTTTCGGAGATTTTGTAGCGATATAGCATTGTTCCGATGACGTGACCGTCCTTCTGCCCTGTCGCCTCGAAGATTTCCATTATCTTTCTCGTCTTATCCTTGAGCTGCTTTGCGAAAACCAGTATGGGCCAGGCGCCGACGCACTCCTCCATCAGCATTTCATCAGTGAGCGTTGTATCCGCCATATGGCAAAGGGATACAAGTCTGCGGTAGCCGTCCTTCGCGCCGTCAGCGTGGAAGGAGGTCAGGATCGTATGACCGGACTGTCCTGCGGCGACTGCCTGCAAGACCGTGCCGTCACGAACCTCGGCAGGTACGATGAGCGCCGGATGGTATCTGAGAGCACCCTTTGTTAAGTCCATCATCGTTATTTTTACCGGCGTTTCCTGCGTCAGCATCGTCACAACCCTCGCCGGGCGGTCGTGTATATCGTCGTATTTTAGGAGGTTCAGCTCCTGCGTATCCTCGATGGTATATACACGGTTGTTGTAGTCCTCGTTTCGGAGGATATATTCGTTCAGAAGGAACGATTCTACCGTGGTCTTTCCGCTTCCGGTGCCTCCCGCAAGACCGACGGAGACGTGGTTGCAGAGGCAGAAGGTTAAGAAATCCAGCTCGTCTGCCGAGGCTGTTCCCGCGTTTTCGAGCATCTCTCTCGTTATGCGGTTTCGGTTCTGCTTACGAATAGAAGCGACAACGCCTCTGTCCTCCGGCACGATTGGCGGGATCGTAGCGTTAATTCTCGTTCCGTCACCGATGAAGCTGTCCACCTGCGGAGTCTGCGCGTCTATGATCTTGCCGCCCATTCGCACCATTCGCTTAACAATATCCAGCGCCGCTTCGGGTGTCGGGAATGCGTCCTTGCCGGTTATGAAGTCTGTGCGGTTAGGGTATATGACCTCGATCATGTCGTAGCTGTTGATGTTTATCTCTTCGACAACGGGGTCATAAAGGTACTGCGTAAGAATGCCGAGACCCGCCATATCCTGATATATCTTTTCCACAAGCTCGTCGCGGTCATAGTCCTTGCCGGACATATACTCTGCGGCGTAGCGCATAATGAGGCTCTTGAGGGTCTTTGCGGACGAGGCGTCGTTCAGAGTTTTCGCAAGCTCCTCTGCGTGGTTTTTTGCTATCTCGCCTCGAACGTTTTCGAGGACTTCCATATACTCGTTCTGAGTTACGTCCTTCTGCGCTTCCTCCTTGTCGCCCACCTCGAGGATAGAGAGGTATTCGTAACAGGAAATGCTCATTTCGTTACCTCCAGCGCGGTGCAAAGCTTGTCGAGGCTTTCGTTGTAGCGTTTCTTATCTTTCCCGATGTGCGGGATCGTTACCGCAGGAGAAGTGACATAGAGCGCATAGAGGGAGCGATAGTCGAAGTCCTTTGTTTCCTCAACGCATACCTCCAGGAGCTTATGCGAAAGTGCGGCGATCCCCCTCTTGTAAGCGCTTCGCCACAGCGCCGAGCTTGTACTGTCTCCCGAGAGCATTACTACCTTCTCAGCGAGGTGCTTTGCCCACGCCGCGATTGCGTTTTCGCAGTGGGACGGGCAGTCAACGATAACAACGTCGAAGACTGTATTCGCCTCCGTCAGAAGCCTTCTCGCCTCAATGGACTTCAACAGCTCAGTAAAGGCGTCGAAGTCGTAAGGCACAGCCAAAACAAAAAGCAGCTCGCTCAGGGGATGAACAAGCTGTTTAATCGACTGCTTCGCTTCCTTTACTGCGCAAAGGCTTTTCGCTGTCTCGATCTTAATGTTGAGCCGTGCGGACAATTCGCTGTACTGCTCCGTGGAAATGAGGAGTACAGACTTTCCCTTTGCGGAAATGGCGTAGGCAAGCTCGATTGCGAGTGTGGTTTTGCCGCTTCGGGGCGGTCCCCAGATAGGTACGATCAACTTTATCCCTCCGTTTTCGTTAGAGTGAGATGCAGCGCCTTGTCTTTTTCAAGGCGAATGAGCGTTCCGGCTTCCTCCTCGGTGCATCGGAACACGACGTAGGCCGGCTCAAAGTCATAATCCGTGTCCTCTTCGAGTGTGGCGTTCTCCTTCTGCTCATCGAGCTTATTGAGGCTTTCGAGCTTCTTATTTAGAACATCGTACACATACATCGAGGGCAGCGCCTTCGTGACAACAGTGACCTTCTCCTCGTCCTCGCCTATCTC
>JAFSJE010000031.1 GCA_017439425.1 Oscillospiraceae bacterium | reverse complement strand
TTTAACCGAGCGCGCAGAATTTTTTGCGTCATACAAGGCGTCCGGTGCAGACAATACTTTGTGTATTATCAAGCCGGATAACGAAGTATGACGCGAAAAGGGCAAGCGCGAATTGAAGATTTTGATTAGGGGTTAGTATAAAAATGGGGACAAGGTGCTATGGACAGAGAAGACTTCAAAAAGAGATTTATTATAGCCCGCAGAGCCGCCATCGCGGCGGACTTTTCGCGGCTTAACGATATGCAGCGCGAGGCGGTGCTGACCACCGAAGGTCCGCTTCTTCTGCTTGCAGGCGCCGGAAGCGGCAAGACTACGGTGCTCATAAACAGAATCGTAAACCTTATCCGTTACGGGCGCGGCTCCGACTGCAGCTTTGTGCCGGACTGGGCGGAGGAATCGGATATCGACGCGATGGAGAGCGGCAGAGCGGGAACTGACCTTCTCGGCGTCGAACCCTGCGAGCCGTGGAGAATACTTGCGATAACCTTCACAAACAAGGCGGCGGACGAGCTGAAGGCAAGGCTTCTCACCGCCCTCGGCGAGGAGAGCCAGGATATTTGGGCGATGACCTTCCACTCTTGCTGCGTTCGCATACTGCGCCGACATATTGACCTGCTTGGCTACGATAAGAGCTTTACGATTTACGATTCCTCGGACTCTCAGGCGGTAATGAAGCGCGTTGCGAAGGAGCTGGAGCTGGACGAGAAGATGTTCCAGCCGAAGCTCATCTTGTCCGTTATAAGCCGCGCAAAGGACGAGATGCTCTCGCCCGAGGACTTTGCCGCCGCGGCGGAAAAGAGCTTCGACTCCAAGCAGCGCCATTACGCCCGCTGCTACGTTGAGTATGAAAAGCGCCTCAAGGCGGCGAATGCCGTCGATTTTGACGATCTCATATTCCTCACAGTGCGCCTGCTCAGCGAAAACCGCGAGGTAAGAGAGTACTATCAGCGCTTTTTCCGTTATGTTCTCGTCGACGAGTATCAGGATACCTCGATTTTGCAGTATAAGCTCGTCTCGCTGCTTGCGGGCGGGTACAATAACCTTTGCGTTGTCGGCGACGACGACCAGTCGATCTACAAGTTCCGCGGCGCGACGATTGAGAACATACTCTCGTTTGAAAAAACGTATCCCGGCGCGCGCACGATAAAGCTCGAGCAGAACTACCGCTCGACGGCGCACATCCTCGGTGCGGCAAATGCCGTGATACGCAACAACCTCGGGCGCAAAGGCAAGGAGCTGTGGACGAACGCGGGTGACGGCGAAAAACCGAAGCTCTACGTTGCGATGAATGAGGATGACGAGGCGCAGTTTGTCGCAAACCGCATACTTGAGGCGGTGAGCGGAGGTATGAACTTCCGCGACTGCGCCGTTTTGTACCGTATGAACGCGCAGAGTAACCGCCTTGAATACGCCTTCAAAAGGCAGGGCATACCCTACAAGGTTGTCGGCGGTATGCGCTTCTTCGACAGAGCGGAGATCAAGGACATCACAAGCTATCTCGCCGCCGTCCACAACCCGGATGACGATCTGAGACTTCTGCGAATAATCAACAACCCGCCGCGCGGGATCGGCGCTGCGACCATCGAGACGGTGCGCTCCATCGCCTCTGTGGAGGGCAGGAGCCTGTCGTCAGTCATCGCGAACGCGGAGCGCTATCCGGAGCTGAAAACTCCGGCAAAGAAGCTTCTGAAATTCGCGGCGCTGATGAATGAGCTGCGCGAGAGCGCGGAGAAAATGCCGCTTGACGACTTCTATGACGAGCTGCTGAATAAAACCGGCTACCTTGAATCGCTCGGCACGAACGATGAGGCGCTGGCGCGAATCGATAACCTCAAGGAATTGAAATCGAACATAATCGCGTATATGGAGAGTGCGGAAACGCCCACTCTCGCAGGCTTCCTCGATGAGATCGCGCTCTACACCGACCTCGACAGCGTTGAGAGCGGCGATAACAACGTTATAATGATGACAATGCACGCGGCAAAGGGCCTTGAATTTCCGTACGTTTTCATTGTCGGTATGGAGGACGGCATTTTCCCGTCGCTCCGCTCGATCGGCGATGGCGAGGAGATGGAGGAGGAGCGGAGACTCTGCTACGTCGCGCTCACACGCGCGAAGGAGAAGCTTTTCCTCACCGCCGCAAAGCAGCGCATGATATTCGGCAAGACGAGCTCGAATATGATCTCCCGCTTTATTGACGAGATCCCGGAGGAGCACATCGAAAAGCCCGAAAATACATATTCGCGCCGCTATTCCGCGTGGGATGAGCCGGACGACGAGCCGTCCTATTCCTGGCAGCGCCGCGAGAAGCGCACCCCGGACGAGGGCAGTTATTCGTGGCAGAGGCGCGAGAGGCGCACTGAAGATAGCACGGGCTACGGCGGCTGGAGCGCGAGGAAAACGGAGGTCAGGCAGTACAAAAAGCCGATTGAAGCCCCGAAAAAGACAGTCGAGGCGCCGAAGGCGCCGACGCTTATGGCGCTGGAGGTCGGCGACAGAGTCAAGCACAAGGCGTTCGGCGAGGGAACGGTTCTCTCGATAACGCCGATGCCGGGCGACGCGCTCGTCTCAGTGCAGTTCGGGGATAAGGAGAAGAAGCTGATGCTGAAAACCGCCGGCTCCTTCATGACTAAGATTTGAGGATTCAGATATGAGATACACAGTTGCCCTTTTTGATATGGATGGCACTATAAATAAGACCGATCCGGGCGTTATAAACGGCTTTCGCCACGCGCTGAGACAGTTCGGAATGGAGTTTCCGGACACCGACGTGCGGCAGTTTATGGGGCCGAGCATCGAATACTCCTTTGAGCACTTCTGCTCGCTCGACCCGGAGAGAATACCCGAGGCCGTGAAGCACTACCGCGAGTACTACTCCGCGACCGGCATTCACGAGTGCGAGCTGTACCCAGGACTGCGCGAGCTGTTCGCAAGACTGAAAGCCGAGGGCGTTACGCTCCTTACGGCGTCGTCAAAGCCGGAGAAGTTCGTGCGGATAATCCTCGATAACTTCGACATCGCGCAGTATTTCGACTATGCCGCGGGCGGCAGACCGGAGCTTGGGCTCAGCGACAAGATCGACGTCATCGAGCATGCACTCCATGAGGCGGGCGTGACCGACAGGTCAAAGTGCCTTATGATAGGCGACAGAAAATACGATATCGAGGGCGGCAGGATGGCAAAAATCGACACGTGCGGCATACTCTGGGGCTACGGCGACAGACCGGAGTTTGAAAAAGCCGGAGCCGACTGGATAGCCGGGTCTCCGGAGGAAGTGGGTGACATAATATGCTCTTAAAAATGTGCGCGCCGACGCTTTTCGGCCTCGAGGGAATGACCGCGAACGAGCTCAAGCACCTCGGCTTTAAGAACGTCGCCGCCGAAAACGGCAGAGTCAGATTTGAGGGAGACGAGCTTGGACTTGCGAAGGCAAATATATGCTCGCGCTTTTCCGAGAGGATTCTCATCGAACTTGCCCACTTCAAGGCTATAACCTTTGACGAGCTGTTTGAGGGTACAAAAGCGGCAAAATGGGAGGCTTTTATACCGAAAACGGGACGTTTTCCGGTAAAAGGCTATTCTCTCAACTCCGCGCTCCACTCCGTTCCGGACTGCCAGCGCATTATTAAAAAGGCACTGAGCGCGCGGCTCGGAGCGAAATACAGTCTGAATTGGCTTCCCGAGAACGGCGAGGAGTATCAGGTGCAGTTTTCAATAATGAAGGACGAGGTGTACCTCTATCTCGACACATCGGGAGTCGGTTTACATAAACGCGGATACAGACCCGCGCAGGTGCAGGCGCCGCTGCGCGAAACGCTCGCTGCCGCGCTTGTCGATTTGGCGGGATACCGCGGCAGAGAAGACTTCTCCGACCCATTCTGCGGCTCGGGCACGATAGCAATAGAGGCGGCGCTCAGCGCGAAGCGCCGCGCACCCGGCATAAACCGCTCATTCAGCGCGGAGAACTGGCACGCGATTGATCATCGCGTCTGGACTGAGGCGAGGGAGGAGGCGCGGGCGCGCGAATTTCAGCGCGAGTACCGCATTTTTGCCTCGGATATCGACCCGGAGGCAATTGAGATCAGCCGCAAGAACGCCGCGAGAGCGGGCGTTGCGGATATCATCGACTTCTCCGTTGCCGACGCGACGTGGTTTCAGCGCAGGACTGAGAGCGGCATAATCGTAACAAACCCGCCCTACGGCGAGCGTATGCTCGATGAAAAAGAGGCGCACAAGCTTGTACACGGCTTCGGACTTGCTATGAAGAAGCTCGATAACTGGTCGGTGACGATAATCACGAGCGACGAGGAGCTTGAGCACCACTACGGCAGGCGGGCCGACAAGGTCAGAAAGCTCTATAACGGAATGATAAAATGCGGAGCATATTATTTTAAGGGGTGAAAAGAATGAAGCACCTGTTTATTCTCAATCCCAAGGCGGGCTCAGACGAGGCAAAATCCGGCGTAAGGTCGCTCATTGAGGAGAAGATGATCCTGCGCGGCGCTGAGTATGAGATATACTACACCACAGCGCCGATGGACGCGGCTGAGAAGGTCAGACGCGAGGCGATGAAGGGCGGGGAGCTGAGAGTCTATGCCTGCGGCGGCGACGGTACTATCTCCGAATGCGCCCATGGCGCGGCCGGGTTTTCTAACTGCGCTGTAACGCATTTTCCCTGCGGCACGGGCAACGACTTTATTAAGAGCTTCGACGGCGATACCGAGCTGTTCCGCTCTCTTGACGAGCTTATCGACGGCGCGGTGTTCCCGATAGACCTCATCGACGTAAACGGGCGCAAGTGCCTCGATATCGCCTCCGTCGGCTTGGACGCGCGCATCGGCACCGACGTGCACAAGTACTCCGGACATCCCGTTTGGGGCAAGATCCAGGGCGGATATATCCCGAGCCTTGTTGTTAATATCCTCAAGGGCATAAACTCGGAGTTCACGTTTGAAACCGAGGAGGGAAAACTGGACGGCAAATTTGCGCTCGCCTGCTGCTGCAACGGAAAATTCTACGGCGGCGGCTTCAATCCGACCCGCACTGCCGTTGTGGACGACGGCGTGCTTGAGATACTTATCATCAAAAAGGTTAATCTTATCCAGCTTGCAGCGCTTCTCGGCGACTACTCGACAGGGCTTTACTACAGGCACCCGGACTTCATAAAGCACATCGGCGGTACGCGCCTCAAGGTAACGGCGCCGCAGGAGTTCGTCGTCAACATCGACGGCGAGGCGATGTACACAAGGGAGGTCACGATGAAGCTCATTCCGAAGGGCGTGAATTTCATCTTCCCGAAGTCCTCAAATTTTGTCAAGGAAAGAACATAAGAACATAAAAGGAGCTCTCCCGACTAAAATCGGGAGAGCTTTTTCACATATACAGCTCGTTCACGTCGGCGCCGCGCAGGCTCTTATCGACTCTTTCTGCAAGCGGAGCGTACTCCGGCACCGCGCGAAAGAGGCCTATCACGCGGTCGAAGAGGTCAGAGAACCTCGCGCTGTCCTCGCTCAGCGCCTCGCGCCGTTTGATCATCGTACACAGCGTCCAGAGGCAGACGTCCTCGGTCTTTCTGATTTCGCCCATCTGCGCCTCACCCTCGAGAATCGCCGCCGCGACCTCGGTTTTGAGAAAGTACAGTTCCGGCAACCTTGAGAGATAGTGCTCCGCCATCCTCTGCTCACCCGAAGATCGGCACGAGAGCGCCATAAGCCGCAGCACGTCGAGCCGTATCTCATCATCTGTACTGCTCTCCAAAAGCCGCTCGCCAAGCTCCAGCTTCTCACCCAGCCGGGTGTTCGGTATCACCATCAGAAGGCAGTTTAACAGCACCTCGTTATTCGGGTATTTTCTGAGCGCCTCGCGGTAAAATGCCTCCGCCTTTTCCGGCTCGCTTCTCAGCGGCACGGACTGGGTCACTATCGCGTCAACCTCGGCGTCAATGCGCCGGCGGTCGAAGTCGAGGAGATCGTCCACAGTAGTTTCGTAGAACGCAGCCAGAGCCGGAAGCATATCAATATCCGGACTTGACGCGCCGGTCTCCCACTTCGACACTGCCTGCGGCGAGACGTTCATATACTCCGCCAGCGCCTCCTGCGTGAGCTTTTTCGATTTTCTGAGTTTTCTGAGCTTTTCTCCGATGTTCATTTTCATTGCCTCCCTTTGACTGCATTATAAATGGGAGGCGATGAAAAATCCATACTAAAACAGTAGTAGATTTATAAACTGACGGTTGATTTACCCTGCTACACGAACGAGAACGGAGTCGGTGAGACCGCCCGAGCGCACCGTCAGAACTGCCTGACCCTTAGCAACGCCGGTTATCTTGCCGTCATCGACTGTGAGAATGTCATTGTCGGAGCTTGACCAGGAGAATTCGCCGCCTGAGGAAGCAGAATCGCTCTCTGCGGTGAGAATGAGCGTTTCGTTCTTGCGGATAGTAATCTCACGGAGCTGATGATCCTGGTTGAAAACTCCCGCCTGTTTGCCGTTATAGGAAATGAACAGGTTTTCCTCAAGTATAATTTCTCGCTCAAACACACTTCCGTCTTTGTTTATTACCGTAAGCAGATTACCTTCGGGATTGAATGTCACGCGCACGCCGTCAGTCGGAAACTCCTCCTCATACTTTACGGAAGCCGTTATGCGGTTTGTGATATTGCCGATTGCGACGGTTAGGTACATATCAGCTACCTCGTCGCTAAACTGCAAAAACTCGTTATACAGAGCGCCGCCGAAGGCACCGGAGGGTCGGCGATTCAAGTCTTCGAAAATGAGTGAGACGAGCAGTTTTTTTAATGCGAGTTTGTTATCGGTCTCGGTAGATTGAAGGAACTTAAACACACCGGTTGGATCGGAAAGCGCCCTCCGGTACAGCTCAAAAGCCGAACCCTCGGAATACGCGCCGTC
>JAFSJE010000030.1 GCA_017439425.1 Oscillospiraceae bacterium | reverse complement strand
ATCGAACATATTTTGCACTCTCTGAGCGCAAAATATGACGCCTGCGGGCGGGTTATGCGACGTGAAGGGGCCTCTTGGCCGGCCCCTTCACAGATCCCCGCCTCCTTTATCCAACGCTTTTTCCATTTTGTCTACAGTCTGCAACGGGCGGATCATTTCCGCCCGTTTTTGCTTTACCTTAGCTTAAGCCCAAAGGGGTGCACTGGATTCCTGTTGTAAACGAATCGTCGGTTGACTTCTTCCCGGCAGCCGGATATGCTGTTTGCGGAGGTGCTTATGATGAATATTGAGCAATTCGGCGCATATATCACAGCAAAAAGAAAAGAGCGGAATATGACACAGAAGGACTTGGCTGAAAAGCTTAACTTCACGCCAAAAGCGGTCAGCAGATGGGAGAGAGGTATTGGGTATCCGGATATTGAAAACATCGAGCCGCTCGCGTCAGCTCTGGGAATTACCGTTTTGAATCTGTTTGCGTGCAGTGACACAAGCAATAATCTCGATGCTGACGATATAATGAAGCTTGTCTGTGACTCTGTAGAAATAGATAGAAAAAACAACCGCATTCAGGAAAGGACGGTCAGCGGGATTGTCGTTGCAGTGACCCTCCTTGTCGGGATTCTGTTCTACGTCGGAGGGTTCGGTAATATAGGAGGCTCCGTCTTTTTCGGATTATTGTCTTCCGGGATTGTAGTTTCTCTGTTTTATTTGTTTTCAGAAGAGGACGTCAGAAGCAGGAGAATCTATGCGTGCATACTGGCAGCATTCACAGCTATTGATATTGGATTGCTTCTGCTTGTCGTGCGCGGAGAATAATAGCAGGTCTTTTACTGTTAAAAGTCAAGAGACCAAGCAGGCGTGACCATTGCGGTCACGCCTGTATAATAGAGCTTTTTGGTGCTTTTTGCATTGAATCTGCAATCAGAGAATGTTGATGATCTTCAGCATATTCACGCCGTCAACGATTATCTCGGCAAACCAGACAGAGCCGTCGGCCATCGAAATGCCGTGAGAGTTTGCGAACATATCAGTGCAGGTCTCCGCCTCGAGCGAAGCACGCACAGAATCGTCAATCGCGCCGGCGAGGTACTCCTTGAGAGCCTCGGGAGTGTCAAGCGCGCCCTTTGCGGTGTTGACGGGGAAGGAGGTCATATCCGCAACGGCGTCGTAGTCGCCCTCGAGCAGAGCGTTTTTAATATCGCTGGCAAAGCCCTCGACTATGGCCTTGGAGAAGCTTGACGCTACGGCGTAGGTTTCATAGTCGGCCTCTTCGCCGCCGGTGGTGAACACCATATCCTCCGCGGCGTTCTCCTTATCGTCCTGCCAGGTGATGGTGTAGTCGTCGTTGAAGAAGATTTTGCCGGTGCCGTCCTCGTAAACCACCTCGTCCTCGAATCTTTCCTCGTCGAGATAGGTGCGGTTTACTCTCTTTGCGCCGTCATAGTTGAGGGTGAGAGTCTCGGCGTCCTTGTCGAGGGTGCCGTGGATCGTCCATATCGAGCTCTCCCACGCGCTGGAGCCCCAGATGACCTCAATGTTCGCGCCGTCCATTCCGTCGGCCTCGACTGTCATACCGGCTCTGCCGCAGCCATAGGTGCCGATAAAGTTCATAACGGGGTTCTGACCGTCCTCCTCGGCGGGAGCGGCTTCGCCGGACTTTGCGGGCTCTTCGGTTTTTGCAGGTTCCTCAGCCTTTGCCGTTTCATCGGTGTCGGCGGGCTGGGAAGTCTGGCAGGCGGCGAGAGCGAATATCATTGTGAGTGCGAGCACAAGGCTCATAAGCTTTTTCATAATTTTGTACCTTTCTTTCTTTTCGTTCTGAGTGCTGTTTCATTATAGCACTGCTGTCAAGACGATAGCAGAAAAGAAAAAGTTCCCTCCGCATTTGCGGAGGGAGAAAATTTATACAAGAGGCTTGCGCTCGCTTGTGAGGTGGGTTGCCACAAGGCGGCACAGAAAGAATATAGCGGCGAACTCATCATCCTGCCACATACGCATCGTTCTCTGCTCGGGACAGACGACGAGGTAGCCGAATGTCGTACCCTCGCGCGCGATGCGGCTTATGAGCGCCGCGTTGTAGTTAAGCGCGTCGAGCGCGGCGAAGAAGTCCGGCAGCTCGTCCTTTACATCCTCGAGGTGAGTGAAGGACACCATGTCGCGCCCGTTGAGATATTCGCTGACCCGCGTGTGCTCGCAAAGAATGACCTGCGAGAGAGCGTCCTTGAGCTGACCCGCGCCGTTTATGTAAAGAAGCTTGTTGAGCCGCAGATTCTCCGCAATCGGCGCAAATGCGCGCTGCATTCTGACATTCACTCCGCGCGATTCGTCGAAATTCTCGGAGGCGAGGCGCAGAGTCTCATAAAGCGAGTGCTTTGCGAGGGTTGTGATCTCAAGGTTTGCGTGCTTTGAAGGAACATATATGATATAGCAGTTGCGGCCCTTCGACTTGCCGCGGTAGAGCGTTTTATCGATCTTCGCAAAGAGCGAGTCGAAATCGTCGCCATCAATGGGGTAGGAGGCGCAGCCAACAGTCGCCGTCATAAATATATCGAGCGCACCTATATGCAAAATGCGGCGGAGCACTTTGCCGGAATCGTAGACCCCGTCGTAGAAGTCGTGGACATCGTCGTAAGTGTTGCTTTTCAGGTAGACTATAAGAAATTCGTCGCCGCCGAAGCGCCCGACGAGCCCGTCAGACCCGAGAAAGTCAGATAGCGAGCCGGCGATTTCCGATAGAACACCGTCGCCCGCGCGGTGACCGTAGTTATCGTTGACGGACTTGAAATTGTCGAGATCCATCATTCCGAGGGCAAAAGGCGTTTTGGATTCTATAAGGAAGCGTATAAAACGGATTATATATGCGCGGGAAACGACTCCGGTGAGAGAGTCGAGCATCGTGCTGACGTCGGCTTGCTTGAGCATCTCCGCAAAAAAAGGATAGCTCGAGAGAAATTCGGCAGAATACACTTTAGCGCACCTCTCGGATAGGCATTTTTCGTTATTATAACAGATGGGAGTGATGTTTACAAGAGGTTTTTGACGATGTTATACAATTTAATTCATATAGTAAAAAGTGAGAAAAAGTGTTGACACACACGGAAAAGTGTGTTAATATAATCGGGCGTTCCAAAGACAGCGAGTGGCGAATAGCCGTAAATCTCGCCGAGGGCGGTCAAATTCATTGTGATTTTACCGAGTCTCTGTGTCTGCGGACATAGAGATTTTTTTGTTGAACGCGGATAAAAAATCCGGAGGTGAAAACAAAACATGCCTAACGCAAAGGTACTGAGCGAGAAGCAGGCAATCGTAAACGAGCTCGTTGAGCGTCTTAACGGCGCGTCCGCCGGCGTTCTCATTGATTACAGCGGAATCTCCGTTGCCAATGATACCGAGCTTCGCCGCAAGATGCGTGAGGCCGGCGTCGAGTACACCGTAGTGAAGAACACCCTTCTTCGCCGCGCAAACGACACTGTCGGTTTCGCTGATCTCGATGGCGTTCTCAACGGAAATACCTCTCTCGCCACCAGCAAGGATGACCCCATCGCTCCTGCCCGCATCGCAAACGAGTATGCTGAGAAGCTTCAGGGTCACTTCGAGATCAAGGGCGGATTCATGGACGGCAAGGTTATGAGCATCGATGAGATCGTTGCTCTCGCCAAGATCCCCCCGCTTCCCGTTCTTCGCGCACAGGTTCTCGGCACTATGCTCGCTCCGATCACGAGCCTCGCTATCGTGCTCAAGGCCATCGCAGAGAAGAATGGCGCGCCCGCAGAGGAGGCCGCTGCGGAGTAATTTCCCGGCTCTCACACTAAATTATAAAACAAACTAAACTTAAAATTTTCACAGGAGGAAAATTAACAATGGCCAGCGAAAAGATCACTGCCCTTATCGAAGAAGTTAAGGCGCTTACCGTTCTCGAGCTTTCTGAGCTCGTACATGCACTTGAGGAAGAGTTCGGCGTTTCCGCCGCTGCTATGGCTGCTCCCGCTGCCGGCGCCGGTGCCGCTGCTGCTCCCGTAGAGGAGAAGACTGAGTTTGACGTTGTTCTTGCCAGCTTTGATGCTGCAAGCAAGATCAAGGTCATCAAGGCTGTCCGTGAGATCACCGGTCTTGGCCTTGCTGAGGCTAAGGCTGCTGTTGAGGGCGCACCCAAGACCCTTAAAGAGGCTGTCTCCAAGGACGAGGCTGAGGAGCTCAAGAAGAAGCTCGAAGAGTCCGGCGCTAAGGTCGAGCTTAAGTAATTTAAGCCCAAAGAAAAACGTACTCCCGATCCGAAAGGGTCGGGAGTTTTTATTTTTTAAAAAATTGACATAATGTGCCGATCGTTTCCGAAAACGCTGAAAAAAGCCGAATTGGCGAACGAATACTAATATAATCGAGTTACTTTTTGGCATAGAGCAACTCAATGGAGTGCCGGCAAATGTTGACTTTCTGAGCGCGGAATAACTCTGAATAATAGCCAAACTATGCGCATTCTGATAAAGGAGGTGACGGCATGGGCGGAAAAAAAGAGATGAAGAAGTCGGATAAGCTCAGAATAGACCTTATCAGCACGATAATAGTAACGCTGATTCTACATATTTCGCTGAATAGAGCATTTAAACGCAAAAGTATCACCCCGGAGGGAATCTCCGGGGTGACGCTTTTTAAATTCAGCTTCATGCTTTTCTTATAATTCCCACGCCCAGAGGGTACGGGCCGGTGTGGACGCAGATGACCGCTCCGATGTGGAAGCACTCGAGGTGCTTCTCATGTCCCAGCTTCAGAAGCAGCGCCTCGACCGCGCGCCGGAACTCCAGCGCTTCCGCGAGGTCATGCCCGTAGCCGACGACGATCTCGTACTCATCCGCCGACTTGAAATTCTCGGAAACGTACTTTGTTATCAGCTTCTCGACCTGCTCAAGACTTTTGTTGCGCGCTCTCGAAATGCCGGAGGGGAAGATCTCGCCCTCCTTGAGCGTTATTATCGGGCGGATCTTGAGGATCGAATCTGCAAGCCCGACAAGCTTGCCGATCCTGCCGCCGTGCGCGAGATAACCGATCGAGCCGACGGTGAAAAAGATGCGGCCGCTCGGCTTGATGCGCTCAAGCCCCGCAAGACACTCATCGAGCGAATAGCCCTTGTCGCGCATTTTCGCCGCCTCGAGCGTAAAGAGCGCCTGCAAAACGGTGTCCATACCGGAGTTGATGATCTCGATGCGGCGGTCGGGGTATGTATCTTCGATCATCAGTTTCGCCGCCGTCGCAACGTCGAAGCTGGAGGAAAACTTTTTCGTAATGCATATGCACAAAACGTCCTCGCCCGCCTCGCAGGCGGCGGCGAAGGCGTCCAGAAAGTCCTGCGCCGAGGGAGTCGAGGAGCGCGGGTACTTCGCAGGATTGTCTACCATCCACTGATAGAACTCGGTCTTTGTTATCTCAACGCCTTCTTTGAGGTATGTCTTTTCATCCTTCGTGACGTAGAACGGCACGATCGTGATATTCCGCTTCTCGGCGAGCTTCTTCGGCATATCACATGAGCCGTCGGATATGATTTTATACACTTTGTCACCTCATAAACAATGCGATATTATATAAACGCGGTGTTGCTTTTTTCGGACAAATATACTATAATAGAATATCGGGTGGATTGCAATAAGCAAATGCCCGTTCAGATGTATTAAAATTGACAGATCACAGCTAAAATGCACAGAGGACGGGGGATAGTATGTCGAACACGAAGGATAACAGAAGGGTACAGTACACAAAGAGCGAGCTGAAGCGCAGTCTGCTGACGCTTCTCCGTTCAAAGCCGATAAGCAGGATAACCGTCAAGGAGATTTGCGAAACCGCGGACCTGAACCGCGGCACGTTCTACGCCTACTATTCCTCGCCGGAGATGCTTCTTGCGGAGATCGAGGACGAGTTCTATCTCGACATACTCAACTCCGTGACCGCGTTCCGCCGCCCGGACGACGTTGTGACGATCTTCACGCAGGCGCTCACCGCGCTCAAGGAGCGGCAGGAGCTCAGCGAGGTGCTTGCCGGAAAATATGCCGACGGCGCTTTTATCGAGCGCCTTGTGGACGTAGCGCGCGTGATGTGCATGCGCATCTGGGTGCGCCTCAGCCCCGGAGTGCCGACAGCGACGCTGGAAATGATGTACGATTTCTGCTCATGGGGCTGCGCGCAGGTCATTGAGAAGTGGGTGCAGGACGGAATGCAGGAGGAGCCTGAGGAGATAGCGAAGTTCCTCAGAACCATCTGTGATTACGGTATCGTTCCGATACTCGGAACGGAAAAGAAGAAATAAAAAACGGGCGGGGTTCATCACTGAACCCCGCCCTTTAGCGCGCTTATTACTTCTCGTCCTCGATAAGTCCGTAGCCTCCGGATTTGCGGCGGTAGACGACGGCGTACTTTTCATCGTTGTCCTGATCGCGGAAAACGAAGAAGTCGTGACCGAGAAGATTCATCTGAAGCACAGCCTCCTCAACGCTCATAGGCTTGATGGCTATGCGCTTTGTGCGGATGATCTTGTAGTCCTCCTCCTCTTCGACCGGCTCGGCAACGAGCGCGGGCGCGTCAGCCAGCTTTTCGGTGAGGGAGCCGGCTCTGAGGCGCTTTTCAAGGCGGGTCTTGTTTTTGCGTATCTGCCTCTCGATAGAGGCGACAGCGGAATCAATTGAGGCATACATATCTCCCGTCTGCTCCGATACGCGGTAGAACATACCGCCGTTGCGAAGCGTGACCTCTGCGATGTGACGGCCCCTCTCAAGGGAGAAGGTCACGAATGCGTCCGACTCGTCGCGGAAAAAGCGATCGAGCTTGCCGATCTTGCGCTCGGCATATGCGCGGAGGTCAGGCGAGGTGGTGATCTTCTTTTCAGTAAACGTAAACCTCATAATAATGCTCCTTTCATGTCTTCGGTCGCGGGGAAGCTCTTTCCCCGCTTGAATTATAACATACTCTTTGTGAAAAATGAATGCTTTTTCGCAAATTTTTTTAAAATTTTTGTGAAAAATGAAAAGAGCGGATTTAAAGCGTTGCCGAGGCGTGACGGGTGGCGTGACACGAGATGTTTACAACGCATGGCGTGCCGGCGATGTGGGTCGCGTTCGGTATAATTCTGACTGCGAGTGCGGTGTTATCACCGCCGAAGCCCTGAGCGCCGATGCGCGTCGCGTTGCACTTTGCGAGAGCCTCGCATTCGAGGGCTTCATAAAACGGGTCGGGGTTTGGAGAGTCCATCGACAGGGTCAGCGCGAGCTTTGCGTTTTCGGCGCATTTATCGACTGTTCCGCCGATGCCGACGCCGACGATAACGGGCGGACACGGGTCGCCTCCGGCTTTTCTAACTGTCTCCGCGATGAAATCGGTGAAATCCGAGGGCTTCGCGCTCGGAAGAAATATCTTCATCGCGCTCTTGTTCTCACTTCCGAAGCCCTTTGGCGCGACGGTGATAGTGAGCTTATCGCCCGGAACGAGGCGCGTGTGGATGACCGCCGGGGTGTTGTCCTCTGCGTTGACGCGGTCAAAGGGGTCGCGCACTACGCTCTTTCTGAGACACCCCTCGGTGTAGCCCTTCCTGACGCCGTCATTAACTGCCTTTTCAAAGTCGCCGGCGATGTGAACATCCGTACCGACAGAGCAGAAAACGACCGCCATGCCGGTGTCCTGACAGATGGGGAGACTTTCCGCCTCGGCGCAGAGATAGTTTGCGGAAATGTCGTCAAGCGCGCCCTTTGCGGCGGCGTTTGTCTCTGTTTTGCGGGCTTTTTCTATGAGCGCGCGCACGTCTGCGGGCAGAACGGTCGCCGCCTCGACGCAAAGCCGGGCGACGGCTTCCGTTATTTCAGATGCCGTTATGGTTTTCATCGGTATCACCTCTTTCGGCATTATAGCATATAGCGCCGGAAAAGTAAAAGTGTTATAATGGGCGCAAAGGGGAGATTTTCAATGCTAAATATCGGCTGTCACCTTTCAAGCTCGAAGGGGTATATGAATATGGCGCGCGAGGCGCTGTCGATCGGTGCAAGCACCTTTCAGTTTTTCACGCGAAACCCGCGCGGCGGCGCGGCAGAGCTGGTGGACGAAGCGGACTGCGCCGAGTTCAACACTTTTTCAAAGGAGAACGGCATCAGCGTTATCCTCGCCCACGCGCCGTACACGATCAATCCCTGCGCCGCAAGGCCGGAAGTCATGGAGTTTGCGCTTCAGACGATGGCGGACGATCTCAGAAGGCTCGAATATGTGCCGGGGAATATGTATAACTTCCACCCGGGCAGCCACGTCGGACAGGGCTCGGAGGAGGGTGCAAAAAAGACCGCAGCGACGCTGAACGCCGTTATGTGGGCTGATATGCAGACCACGGTGCTGATCGAAACGATGGCGGGCAAGGGCAGCGAGATCGGCGCGACCTTCCGCGAGGTGCGCGATATAATCGACAGAGCCGAAATACCGGACAAGCTCGGCGTCTGCCTCGACACCTGTCACGTTTTTGACGGCGGCTATGATATAGCCGGCAATCTTGAGGGAGTTCTCGAGGAGTTTGACCGCGTTATCGGGCTTGAGCGATTAAAAGCGATACATATAAACGATTCCAAAAATCCGCTCGGGAGCCGCAAGGACCGGCACGAGGTAATCGGCGGCGGAAACATCGGGCTAGAGGCGTTCGGGCGCATCGTAAATCACCCGGCGCTGAGGGAGCTGCCCTTCTACCTCGAAACGCCGAACGATCTTGACGGCTATAAGCGCGAAATCGAGCTTCTGCGTGGCTTGCAGAGGTCATAAACCTTTACAAAACAAGAATACCTATGATATAATTATTTTTCCAGCACAGAGAGAAAGGAGCGGTGAGCGATGGCAAACGGAAACTATGTGCTTCCGGCACCGGAGAAGATTGAAATAACCGGTGAGGCGGCGCGCAAGCTCATCGGCTGCGGCAGCGGCGACGCCGCTCTCACATATTTATACATTATGCAGTCTGGCGGCAGGTTCGACTGCGAGGACTGTGCCTCACACACGGGAAGAACCGTAAGCCAGATAGAGAGCGCCTATGCGGTGCTCGAGAACCTCGGACTTGTCACAAAGCGCGTGGTAAAGGAGACTGAGCCGGAGAGACCGGAGGAGGTACCCCAGTACACGACCGAGGAAATCCAGCGCGAGCTCAAAAACGGAGAGAGCTTCAAAAGGCTTGTCGACGAGGTTCAGCGCACTTTGGGCAGGCTTCTGTCCGGCGACGAGCTGCAGCGCCTTTTCGGTTTTTACGATTACCTTGAGCTGCCGTGCGAGGTCATAGTACTGCTCGTCAGATACTGCATTTCCGAGTCGCAGCGCCGTGGAAGCGGCAGGATGCCGTCCTTCCGCTATATGGAGAAGGTCGCGTACACATGGCGCAGAGAGGGAATTTTCACCATCGAGGCTGCCGAGAGTTACATAGAGCGTGAGAGCGCCCGCCGCGATACCTACGGCGAGGCGGCAAAGGCGATGCGCATCCGTGACAGATTGCTGACTGATTCGGAAAAGAAATACGTCGATTCGTGGCTCGCCCTCGGCTTTACCATGGGCGCGATAGCCGTTGCTGCCGACAGAACGATAACACAGACGGGAAAGCTCGGCATGAGATACATGAACAGCATCATGAACTCCTGGCACGGTAAGGGACTGCACACGCAGGAGGAAATAGAGCGCGGCGACAGCTACGCAGTCAGAAGCGGCGGCAGAAACGCGCCTCCGCAGCATACCGAGGTCACTGCCCGCGACGCAGAGAAGAACAGAGAAGCCCTTAAACGCATTAAGGAGGGGTAAGAATGAGCATGGACGGAAAGCTCCTCGCCCGCGCGAAGGCGCGCATAGAGGAGAGAAGAAAGGCACACGAGCGCGAGTATGACGACCGCAGAAGAGAGGCTTACGCGAAGGACGCGGAGATAGAGCGCGTCGACAGCGCCATCAAGGCGACGGTCATCGACGCCATCGGCGCGGCGCTCAGAGCCGGCACAGACCCGGAGGAGGCTATTCTGGAAATCAAGGACAGAAGCCTCACGCTTCAGGAAAACCGCGCGATGCTGCTCGTAAAAAACGGCTACCCCGCCGATTGGCTGACGGAGAGCCCGATATGCCCGAAGTGCCGCGACACCGGCTACAACGGCATGGAGCTGTGCTCCTGCCTCATGGATTTTTACCGCGAGGAGCAGGTGAAGGAGCTGAGCCGCCTTCTGAAGCTCGGCGAGGAGAGCTTCGATGCCTTCGACATAAACTACTACCCCGATGAGTACGATCCGCGCATCGGCGCTTCGCCGCGTGAGATGATGGACGGGGTTTTCGAGTCCGCCTACGAGTATGCGCGCAAGTTCCCGAGTAAAACGCGCAATCTCTTCTTCACCGGCGGCACCGGCCTCGGAAAGACCTTCCTTGCGACCTCTATCGCCAAGGTCGTGGCGGAGAAGGGATACTCAGTCGCGTATTACACCGCGGTCGACGCCTTTGAGCAGTACCGCGCCGCGCAGTTTGCGCGCAATCCGGAGGAGGCGGAGAGGGCGAGATACGAGGTCGCGCGCCTTGAGAAGTCCGATCTGCTGATAATCGACGACCTCGGCACAGAGATCCCCGGCGTTGTTGTCACGAACGCGATTTATCAGCTTCTGAACGCGCGTGAGAACGCGAAGAAATGCACCGTAATAACCTCGAATTTCTCGATTTACGAGCTTGGAAAGCGCTATTCGCCACAGGTTGAGAGCCGGCTTGCGGGAAACTTCCTCGAGCTGAAGTTTGCCGGAAGGGATATCCGCCGCCTCAAGAACGAGGGCTGATTAACATAATCGCGGCGCAGGTTGCGCGGATTATTTTTCTCCACACGGGAAAAAGCCTTGATTCAGCAAGAGTTTTTCACATTTTCCACAGAGTTTTCCACAATGGTTATGTCAACGCCGCGCAGTTTTATGTAAATTGTGGGCAGACAGGTTGAATTTTTCAGAATTATAAGGTATATACTTTTAGGGAAGACCCCTCAAAAAAGGATTTGATATCTTGTCACAGACTTCTAAGCAGAGCTATCTCAAGGGCGCGGCGATACTGACGATGACCGTCGCCATAACTAAGGTGCTCGGATTCATATATAAAATACCTATTTATAATATCCTCGGCGACGAGGGTACGGCGTACTTTACTATAACGTACAACGTCTATTCGCTTCTTCTGAGCCTCGGAACGGCGGGCATCCCGGTCGCACTGAGCCGGCTCATAAGCGCCGCGGGCGCCACTGAAAGGCACAATCAGGTGCGCCGCTATTACCGCATTGCTCTCGCGTTTATGACAGTGCTGGGACTTTTCGGCGCGGCGATAATGTTCTTCTTTGCCGACGGCTTCGCATTTGCGATGCACGAGCCGCAGAGCGCCGTCGGAATACGCGTTCTCGCGCCAGCCGTGCTATTTGCGTTCCTCGTTGCGGCGCTGAGAGGTTACAGCCAGGGCCATAATGACATGATACCGACGAGCATCTCCCAGATCTCGGAGGTGCTCTGCAAGCTCGTCTTCGGACTTGCGATCGCGTGGTATCTCTCGAGCGTCCACGCGCCGCTTGCCGACGTCGCCGGAGGCGCGATCGCGGGGGTCACCATCGGAATGGGGCTTGCGGTGCCGATAATGGCGCTCTACAACCGCCGCCTCGGAAAGCGCGAGAGCGCCGGAAGCGATAAGCCGATGAGCCGCGGAGATACGCTCAGGGAGATACTCAGGGTCGGCATACCGGTCACCTTCTCAGCGATATTCCTCAATATCATCACTGTTATCGACTCGAGCATGATAATGCGCTCGCTCGAATTCGGAGCGGGCTTTGACCACAAGATGGCGGACGTCCTCTTCGGCGCTTACTCCAAGGCGATGACGCTCTACAATCTGCCTATCGCGCTCGTTACGCCGATTGGAGTTTCGGTCGTGCCGGTCATCGCCGCCGCGATCGCCACAAGGCGCCTCGACGACGATAAGGCGACGATGGAGAGCGCGATCAAGGTCGTAAATCTGATCTCTATGCCCTGTGCTGTCGGACTCTGCGTGCTCGCAGAGCCGATCTTCAAGCTGCTGTACCCCGCCTCGAACCCAGCCGGAATAGACTGCCTGCGCGGACTTGGCATATCGAGCTATTTTGTATGCACCTATCTCATTACAAACTACATTCTCCAGGCATCGGGGCATGAAAGGGTCGGACTTATCGCAATGCCCATAGGCGGCATCACGAAGGTCATAGTGAACATTGTGCTTGTTTCCATTCCCGCTATCAACATCGTAGGCGCGGTTATCGGCAACGCCGCCTGCTACGTTCTCATAACTACGGTGAACCTCATATTTATCTTTACGCGCATGCCCGCGCCGCCGGATATCCTCAAGGTCACGCTCCGCCCCGCGATATGCACAGCGGTAATGGGCGTCGGCGCCGCCGCGAGCTACGGACTGTGCGCGAGACTTCTCCACCCGGCGGGCAGACTTATGGAGATAGTTTGCCTCGGCGCGGCGCTTATCGTCGCGGTAGTAATCTACGCCGCGCTCGTGCTTGCACTGAAGGTGATCGGCCGCGAGGACGCGCTTCTGCTGCCAAAGGGCGAAAAAATAGCCGCATTTTTGCATTTGAAGTAAATTTACGCGAAAAAAATGACAGATTAGGAAAATTATGGTTGATTTTGTATTTAAAGAGCGCTATAATATCGAGGACTTGCGAAAAATAGTCCATCTGCTGCGCTCACCGGGCGGATGCCCGTGGGATATCGAACAGACTCACGCTTCAATCAGACGTGAGCTTCTCGAGGAGGCGTTCGAGGTCGCTGAGGCGATAGACGAGGACAGTGCCGAGCATCTCAGGGAGGAGCTGGGTGACGTTCTTCTGCAGGTCGTGTTCCACTCGGATATTGAGGCCGACAGGGGTCGCTTCGATCTCGACGGAGTTGCAGACGGAATCGTAAAAAAGCTTATATTCCGCCACCCGCACGTCTTTTCAGATGAGGAAATGCCGTCGTGGGAGGATATAAAGCGCCGCGAGCGCGGTCAGAGAGCCGCAAGCGAGGCTATGCGTACTGTGGCGAAGAGCCTGCCGCAGACCTGGAGATATGAGAAGATCGCAAAGAAGGCGCAGGCCGCCGGACTTGACGCCGACAGTGAGGCGGATGTCCGCGCGCGCATCGCCGCGCTTTCACAGGAGGAAGCGAGCGAGGAGAATATCGGCGCGCTGCTGGGCGAATGCTGCCGACTTGCGCAGAGAGCGGGCGTTGACCCGGAGGCGGCGCTCTCAAAGGCGTCGGACAAGCTCATTGAGAAGTGCGCCGCACTTGAAAAGGATTATAATAAGTGAAAACCGCTTATATAATAATAATTTAGAACCCGCATGAGCGGGAAACATTCAGGAGGAAACTGACAAATGAACAAGACTGAACTCGTAGCAAGCATTGCTGAAAAGACCGGACTTTCCAAGAAGGACAGCGAGAAGGCTCTCGCCGCCGCTGTTGATACTGTTGCTGCCGCCCTTAAGGCCGGCGATAAGGTTGCACTCGTAGGCTTCGGCACCTTCGAGGTCAAGGAGCGTCCTGCTCGCACCGGCCGCAACCCCCGCACCGGCGAGGATATCACCATCGAGGCTTCCAAGAACCCCGTATTCAAGGCAGGCAAGGCCCTCAAGGATACCGTCAACGAGTAATCTTTTTCATAATAGAAAGCTCCGCAGTTTTTTCTGCGGAGCTTTTTTATATAAAAATGACCTCCCCGATTAAATGGGGAGGTCAGACTGTAGACAAAATGGAAAAAGCGTTGGATAAAGGAGGCGGGGATCTGTGAAGGGGCCGGCCAAGAGGCCCCTTCACGTCGCATAACCCGCCCGCAGGCGTCATATTTTGCGCTCAGAGAGTGCAAAATATGTTCGAT
>JAFSJE010000029.1 GCA_017439425.1 Oscillospiraceae bacterium | reverse complement strand
TTTAACCGAGCGCGCAGAATTTTTTGCGTCATACAAGGCGTCCGGTGCAGACAATACTTTGTGTATTATCAAGCCGGATAACGAAGTATGACGCGAAAAGGGCAAGCGCGAATTGAAGATTTTGATTAGGGGTTAGTATAATACACTTTGCCGCCTGCGAAGATACGAAAACGCAGGCGGCAATTCTATATTTATATCAGTTGTGCGGCAAAGCCGAGAAAAAATAAGAAAAATATTGAAAAAAAGTGAAAAACCCCCTTACATTTTCAGACAAGACGTGTTATAATTCAACAGAGAAGATATAATATGACTATTTAATGCATTCTTGCATGAATGAGGTTCTACAATGTTCAATATCGGTGACTTAATTATATACTCGGGAGAAGGCGTGTGCAAAGTAGAGGAGATCGGAAATCCTGTGATCGGCGGCAAGACCGCGGACAGGCTCTACTATACTCTTTCGCCGCTCTACCGCTCCGGGCGCGTGCTCGCGCCTGTTGAGGGAAAGGTGTTTATGCGCCCTGTCATGAGCCGCGAGGACGCCATGGCGCTTATCGAGGCAATTCCCGCAACAGAGGAGGAGGCTTGCGAGGAGCGCAATCTTCGTATGCTCACTGAGCATTATCAGACGCGGCTTCAGCAGTATGACCCTATGGAGCTTGTGCGAGTGATAAAATCCGTGCAGAAGAAGCGCGACCTGGCGCTGTCGCGGGGCAAGAAGCTCGGGCAGATAGACGAGCGGTTTATGCACCGCGCCGAGGAAATGCTCTACGGCGAGCTCGCCGTGGCGCTCGAAATCGAAAAAAATCAGGTTTTGAACTTCATTACAGAGATAATAGGATAAATAATAAGGCAGTTCAGATGAACTGCCTTAATTTTTTTTAGCCGAGGGTTTTGAGCTCACCGTCGGATTCGGTCTCAGAGGCTGCGGACTCTATTACGCTCTCGACGTTGTCGGGCTCGCGCTCCTCGGTGAGAATGCCGGTGGTGTCGATCTCATCGCGTTTGGCGCAGGTGGAGCAGAGCCGGGTGCGGCCTGCGGCTACCGCGTCTGCAACTGAGCCGAAGGTGAGGGTGTCGGTCTGATTGAGGTGACTGCAATCGTCGTGCGTGTGATAGACCTTGCCGAAGGGAGTCCAGTACACGTCGCCGGTGATGGCGGTTTCGGCGGAGGCAAGCTCCTCCTGGGAGATCGGATTGAAATCGTAGCTCGCTACGCCACCGATAACGAGGGCGACGACGGCCGCGGCGATTGCTATGATCTTCGTCTTCTTGTCGAGATTTTTGTTCGTGAGCAGGATGATTATGAGGGGGAAGAAGGCAACGCAGGCAACGAGAACGCCCATGTTGTTCCACATCCAGAAGAGGAAGCCGTTTTTCTTGGAGGCGGGCTTGATTTTATTGGCCTTTTTCCAGAGCTGGCTGCCGATGATGACGAACACAAGGTCGAGAACGATGAGGATTATCGCAAACCAGAGCGAGGACATAAAGGTTATCTCCCACTTGCCGGAGAAGACGAGGATAGCCCCGACCTCGCAGGCGATGGCAAGGAGCCAGAGCAAAACCGCGCCGAGACGGCGGGGAGCGGCGCTTCCGCGCGGACGCGCGTGAACTGCTGCCTGCTGCGGGCCGCTTGAGGAGCCGGTTGCCGAAACAAAATTATGTGTCTTTTTTTCTGCCATTTTCATTTTTCTCCTTTGAAAAAGTATAGTAATTATATACCTTTTTCAATCTTTTGTAAAGCATAATAAAGCTCCCGCATTCCTACGGGAGCTTGGATTTTTAGCCGATTCTCTTTGCGCCCCACCAATTCTGGGTGTAATAGCTGGAGGTGAGGTTTGAGATGATAACGCCGGTGTTGGAGGTGGAGGCGTGGATGAACTGATCGTCGCCTATGTAGATACCGACGTGGGTAACGCTCGTGTGATTCGAGGAGAAGAACACGAGGTCGCCGGGCTGAAGGTTGGACTTGGAAACCGTTGTGCCGTTGTTTTTGTACTGGAGGGAGGCGCGGCGCTCAAGATCGTAGCCATACTGCTTGAAGCAGTACCATACAAGACCGGAGCAGTCAAAGCCCTTCTCGGGGCTCTCTTCGCCGTAAACGTAATCGTAGCCCTCGAACTGAAGCGCGAGCTTAACGATCTTTCTGCCAAGCTCGCTGCCCTCGGACTGATCTGCGGGAATGTACTCGGTAATGACCTCTGTGCTCTCGCCGGTGATCTTCATAAGATCGGAGCGAACGTAGCCGGTCTTGCCGCTGACCTTGACCTTGTACCAGCCCTCGTTGATGCCGATGACGCTGACCTTGTTGCCGGAGTCAAGGCTTGCGAGAACATTTGAGTCGGTGTTGGGCTTCTCGCGGAGGCGGACAGAAGTTGCCGTGATCTCGCCGGAGGCGTTGAAGTTTTCGACGGTGTTTACATCCTTGAGGTAATCCGCATCGACGTAGCCGACCTTGCCCTCGTAGTTGACGTGATACCATTTGCCGTCGCCCTTGTCGAGAATGACAAGACGCTGGTTTTTCATTATGAGCGTAATGCGCTCATAATCGGTGGACGGGCCGGAGCGGAGGTTAAGGCTCGTCGCGTTGACAGTTGCGGCGCCGTAGCTCAGTTCTCCGTCATCGGCGGCGGCGCTGAATGCGAAAAATGCACACAGAGCGGCGATAACGAGAACGAGCGTGACAGCCTTGGTAACTCGAAGCATTGTGGATTTCTCCTTTGGATTTCGGACTCAGCCGGCGAGCGCTCTGTCGAGCCAGACGCTTGCGACGTCCATCGCGGCGTAAAGTCCGTTCTTTTCGGTCTTCTTGACGATTCTGTCGCGGCTTCTGACGTCGGGATCGGTCAGCTGAAGCTGAACGGAAACCTTGGAAGCAACGTCAAGATCATCATGCTTGACCGTTTCGGTGATCTGAAGCATAACGATGTATTTATCGTTCATGCTGCCGTAGTAAAGGATATTATCCTTACGGCGAAGGGGGTGACCTTTATAGATGAGATCGCCGCCTTTTTTCTTGGTTGCAGCCATATAAAAACAATCTCCTTAGTCGGCGGAGACGCAATACTCCACCGGAAAAGTAACCAAATTGTAACACATTGTTGCCGATTTGTCAACAGCGCGGGGGCCTTTAAAGTATGTGAAAAGTGCCGAAAATCGCGGGACAAGATATGCTGAATGCCTCGAAAAGTCAATGAATATCTTGTGTTTTCGATATGAAGATCTAAAAAATGACCCTCGTCACGGCTCGGAAGAGGGTCATTTTCGTTGTTAAAAAAGCAAATAGGGATTGTAACTTTTTTTGTAACTATTTCGAGATCACAACGCGCTCAATGCCCTTTACCGCCTCGTCGCAGAGCGCGTCAATGTCGAGCGCCTTCTCGATTTCGCGCACGTCCTCGATTTTCGGCTTTGTGCGCGGGTGGCGCGGGGTAAAGACTGTGCAGCAGTCCTCGTAGGGCAGAATCGAGGTGTCAAAGGTGCCGATCTTGCGCGCGGTGATTACGATCTCGGACTTGTCAAGGCATACAAGCGGGCGGAGCACCGGCAGAGAAACGCACTCCTCCGTAACGCCCATCGCCTGCATCGTCTGGCTTGCGACCTGACCGAGCGACTCTCCGGTGACTATGGCGCTCGCGCCGTTTGCGAGGGCTATGCGCTCGGCTATCCTCGTCATGAAGCGGCGCATGATGATTGTGAAGTACTCCTCCGGGCACTTATCGCGGATTTCCTCCTGAATGTGGGTGAAGGGAACTATCTCCAGGGTCATCTTTCCGCACCAGCGCGAGCAGATCTTCGCAAGCTCAATGACCTTTTCCTTCGCAAGCTCCGAGGTGTACGGGAAGGAGAAGAAGTGGACGGGTATGACCTTGACGCCGCGCTTTGCGACCATGTAGGTCGAAACGGGCGAGTCGATTCCGCCGGAAAGCATGCTTACGGCAACGCCGTTGGAGCCGACGGGCATACCGCCGGCGCCCGGGATCGGCACGCCGTGGACGTAAGCGGCAAAGTCGCGGATCTCGAGGTGGACTGTCAGCTCCGGATTGTGGACGTCTACCCCGCACTCGGGAAAGGCGTCGGCAAGGTTGCCGCCGACGTACTGGCTGAGCTGAATCGAGGTCATCGGGAAGGACTTGTCCGAGCGCTTTGTCTCGACCTTGAAGCTCTTTGCCGTGCGCATCGCACCGCCGAGGTAGCGCTTAGCAGTTTCCAGAATTGCGTCCTTGTCCTTCTCACAGGCGGCGGCTCGTGTGACCGCAACTGCACCGAAAACCGTACAGCACGCGTCGAGCGCGGCGTCCATATCGCAATCGGCGCTCTGCGGCTCAACGTAGGTCGTGGACTGAACGGTGTAAACCCTGAAATCGCCGAACTCCTTTATGCGGCGGCGCACGTTTGCCATGAATTTATCCTCAAAAATGCGCTTATTCAGCCCTTTGAGCACAATTTCACCGTGTTTTAATAGAATGATGTCCTGCATATAATGATACTCCTTAGATACTCATTGTGCGAATTGATTTTATGAAGAGCGGCGTTTCGACCGCGAGCATAGCGACCCAGCCTATGAGATAGCTGAAGGGCAGAGCCTCCATTCCGAGATGGAAGCCGTAGACGAGCACAAGCGCCGAGAGAACGCGCACGCCCATATTGACGATGCTGGAGATGAGCGTGACGCGCAGGTCTCCGATGCCGCGGAAGAAGCCCTGAATGCCGTTCGTGAGCGCGGGCAGAAAGTACATGAACGAGATGAGGTGCAGATAATTCACGCCCTGCGTGAGCGCGCCGGAGTCGCCCTTTGTGGAGAGCGAAACGAGCGGTTCTGCAAAAACGAAGCAGACTAACGCGATCAGCGCGGCGTAGCACAGCTCGATGATTATTCCGTCGCGGAAGCCCTTTTTCATACGGTCGGTCTTGCCTGCTCCACGGTTTATCGCCATGAACGAGGTCATTGCGTGACCGATGTTCTGCTGCGGCGTATAGGCGAAGTCGTCAATGCGGTTGACTATCGTGAAAGCGGCGCCGACGGAGATGTCCATAGAGTTTACTATCGACTGAACTGCGATTTTGCCGAGCTGCACCGTCGCCTGCTGCATGGCGCTCGTCCAGCCGTAGGAGACTGTTTTGCGGAAGAGCTTTTTGTCAAAGACGAGCCACTCCCTGCCGAGGCGGAGGATAGGCACCTTTATGTGTATGTAGACAAGGCAGAAAACGCAGCTGAGCGCCTCGCAGACGACCGTCGAGATCGCGGCGCCGTTCGCGCCGAGACCGAGCCACGCGACGAGAATGAGGTCGCCGGCGACGTTTATTACGGCGCTCACCGCGAGAAAGGCGAGCGGGCCGACCGAATCACCCATCGCGCGCATAACTGCGGCAAGGCAGTTGTACATAAAGGTAAAGACGAGGCCGGCGAAGATGATCCGCATATAGCCGAGAGACAACTCCATGACCTCTTCCTTGACCTGCATAAGCGTGAAGATCGGGCGCGCGAGCGCAATAAACAGCACGCTCACAGCGAGCGCGAACACAACTCCGCCGATCATCGTGGAGCTGATCTGGCGCTTTAAGGTGCCGTAGTCCTTGGCGCCGTAGTGCGTTCCGATGAGAATGCCCGAGCCGAGGGCTATGCCGTTGAAAAAGAGAATGACGAGCGTCATGAGCGGGTTAGAGGTGCCGACGGCGTAGAGAGCCTCATCGCCGACAAATCGCCCGACGATAACGCCGTCCACGGCGTTGTAGAGGAGCTGGAATATGTTGCCGAGCACGAGCGGGATGGTAAAGCCGATGAGCTCAGGCGCGATTTTGCCCTTGGTGAAATCAGTTGCCATAGGAAATATCCTTTTTAAATAGTTTCCGGACGGAAAAGGCTTCTTGACGAAAGTTGCGCTATATAGTAAAATCATAGCAGGCACTTATTAAAATAACATATTTCACATATAAAAACAAGGGGGAAACGACAATGGAAAAGGCAATCAAAATCCATGAGAGCGATAACGTCATCATCTGCCTCCAGGAGCTCAAGGCGGGCGACGAGGCGTTCGGCGTAGTCGCGCTCGAGGATATCCCGATGGGTCACAAGATGGCTGCAAGGGATATCGCAAAGGACGAGAATATCATCAAATACGGCTTTCCCATCGGACACGCCAAGGAGGATATAAAGGCGGGCACTTGGATCCATTCCCACAACTGCGCCTCCAACCTTGCAGGCATCCGCGAGTACAAGTATGAGCCGAACCGCATCCCCGACGCGACTGAGGACACCGCTGTCTTTATGGGCTACAACCGCCCGGACGGCAAGGTCGGTATCCGCAACGAGATCTGGATCATCCCGACTGTCGGCTGTGTAAACGGCGTCGCCGAGGCGATCGAGGATATCTGCAACGCTCACAGACCCGAGGGCGTCGACAAGGTCGTTGCCTACACGCATCCCTACGGCTGCAGCCAGCTCGGCGGCGACCACGAGATGACGAAGCGCGCCCTTGCGGGACTTGTCCGCCACCCCAACGCCGGCGGCGTGCTCGTTCTCGGTCTCGGCTGCGAGAACAACCAGATGGACGATTTCAAGAAGACGATCGGCGAGTGGGACGATAACCGCGTAAAATTCCTCGTTGCCCAGCAGGTCAAGGATGAGATCGCGGAGGGCGTAAAGCTCGTTGACGAGCTTATGGACTACGCCGCCTCCTTCAAGCGCGAGCCGGTTCCTGCCTCGAAGCTCATTGTAGGCCTTAAGTGCGGCGGCTCGGACGGTTTCAGCGGCATCACCGCAAACCCGCTTCTCGGCTCCTTCGCAGAGAAGCTAACCCGTCAGGGCGGCAGCGCGATGCTGACCGAGGTGCCCGAGATGTTCGGCGCAGAGACTATTCTCATGAACCGCGCCAAGGACGAGGCGACCTTTGAAAAGACCGTCAGGCTTGTCAATAATTTCAAGGAATACTTCATGCGCTACGGCGAGAAGATAAACGAGAATCCCTCCCCCGGGAACAAGAAGGGCGGCATCACAACTCTCGAGGAGAAGAGCCTCGGCTGCGTACAGAAGGGCGGCAGAGTCACTGTTGTCGACGTTCTCGGCTACGGCGATACCTGCAAGGAGCACGGTCTCAGCCTTCTCCAGGCTCCCGGCAACGATCTCGTTGCCGCGACCGCGCTCGCCATCTCCGGCGCGCAGGTTATCCTCTTCACCACCGGCCGCGGAACTCCGTTCGGCTGCCCGGTGCCGACCATCAAGGTCTCCACTCAGTCCGATATCTTTACCCGCAAGCCCGGTTGGATCGACTTCAACGCCGGCGAGCTTCTTGAGGGTCACTCCATGGCTGAGGAGACCGAAAAGCTATTCAGTTATGTGCTCTCCGTCGCCTCCGGCGAGGCTGAGCCCTCCAGTGAGAAGCTCAGAAAGAACAACCTTGCAATCTTCAAGGATGGTGTAACGCTATGATCCAGGTCGGAATACGGCTTCACGACGTCAATACTACTGTCGGAAAGGAGCTCCAGACCCTTGAGGAGCGGGCAAAAACCGCTCACGAGCGGGGCTTTAAGTGCGTGCATTTAGCGCTCTCGAAAAACGGCTACCCGAACGATCCCTGCGCGCTCAACGAGGGTCTCGGCTTCCATGTGAAGCGCGTATTCGAGGAAAATAAGCTCGATATAGCCGTTCTCGGCTGCTATCTCAATCTCCTGCATCCCGACCCCATCGAGCGCAGAAGGATAAAGGAGAAGTATTACGCGAATCTCCGCCTCGCCCGCATAATGGGCGCGGGCATGGTAGGTACTGAAACCGGCTGTCCCAACGCGGAATACCGCTATACGCTCCAGAATCTCAGTCAGGACACGCTCGACGATTTTATTCGCTCGCTTGAGGACGTCGTAGTGAGCGCGGAGGCGATAGGCTCAACCATCGCCATCGAGCCGGTCACAAAGCACTGCGTGTTCGACGCCTCCCGCGCGCTTGAGGTCATCAAGACCCTGCGCTCGCCGAATCTCAGAATCATCTTCGACCCGGTGAACCTTCTCTCCATCGACAACTATGAAAAGCGCGATTACGTCCTTGCGGACGCGATGGATAAGCTTCACGACTATATTGCGATGGTGCATATCAAGGACTTCACGGTTGAAAACGGCGACCTCAAGGCTTGCGCCGCCGGCGAGGGACTTATGAACTACGAGGAAATTCTCAAATTCCTCAAGGCTAAAAAGCCGTGGGTGCAGGCGACGCTTGAGAACACAAATGACAATAATTCGGTGCGCAGCCGCGAACTCATCGAGAGAATTTACAGCGAAGTATAATAAACGGGCGAGGTCAATGACAATGACCTCGCCCTTAAATTATAGAACCTTGTATCCGGCTTCCTCGACTGCTTTGCGTATCGCTCCGTCGTCGGGGAGGGAGGTGTAATTTATCGTCGCGGTGCCGGCGGTGTGGCTCGCCTTCGCGCTCTCAACTCCGGGGAGCTTTTCGAGCGCCTCGCGCACGTGCTTTTCGCACATCGGACACATCATACCCTCGACCTTGATTACCTTCTCCATTCCGTTTTCCTCCTTTTCCTCACTGAGCTCAGGAAGCTCGGCGGGGGTTATTTTTTTATCGCCCGCTGTGCTTCTCAGCCTGAATAGATTGAGCCGCAGAGCGTTCATCACAACGCAGAAGCTCGAAAGACTCATCGCCGCAGCGCCGATCATCGGATTGAGAGTTATGCCGAGCGGTATGAGCGCGCCTGCCGCGAGCGGGATGCAGATCACGTTGTAGAAAAATGCCCAGAAGAGGTTTTCCACAATATTCCGCCTCGTCGCCCGGCTGAGACGTATCGCCGCGGGTACGTCTGATAGCGAGGAGTTCATCAGCACAACGTCGGCGGCGTCGATGGCGACGTCTGTGCCCGCGCCGATCGCAACGCCGATATTCGCCCGCGTGAGCGCCGGAGCGTCGTTGATGCCGTCGCCGACCATTATCACTCTTCCGGCTGTCTGGAGCCGGCGTATCACCGCCTCCTTGCCCTCGGGCAGAACTCCGGCGACAACCTTGTCGACTCCGGCAATCCTGCCGACCGCCTCGGCGGTGCGCCTGTTGTCGCCCGTCAGCATAACTGTGCGGATGCCCATATTTTTAAGCTCGCGGATAGCCGCGGGGGAGTCTGCTTTTATCGTATCCGCAACCGCGATGGTGCCGATAAGAACGCCGTCGAGCGCGAAATAGAGCGGGGTCTTGCCCTCAGAGGCGAGAGCGTCGTTCGGCGCGCAGCCGATAAACTTCGCGTTGCCTCCGGTAAGAGCTTTGCCGCCGAGAACTGCCCTCAGTCCGTTTCCGGGCAGGGCGGTGAAGTCCGCGACCTCGCGTCCTTCAATGCCGCGCTTTTCGCACTCAGCTATGACCGCCTTCGCGAGCGGATGCTCGCTCTTTGCCTCAAGCGCATATGCAAGCGAGAGAAGCTCCGCTTCGGAAATTCCCTTTTCGGGTATAATATCCGTCACCCTCGGCTCGCCCTCGGTGACGGTTCCGGTCTTGTCGAGAACTACGATTTCCGCCTTGCCGGTCTCCTCAAGGCTCTCAGCCGTCTTGAAAAGTATGCCGTTTCTCGCGCCGAGACCGTTGCCGACCATTATCGCGACCGGCGTCGCAAGTCCGAGAGCGCAGGGGCAGGAGATGACGAGAACGCTGATGCCGCGCGCGAGAGCGTAGCCCACATCGCGCGAGATAAAGAGCCAGATGAGCGTAACGACTGCTGCAACGCCGATGACGCCCGGCACAAAAACTGCGCTGACCTTGTCCGCAAGCTTTGCAATCGGCGCCTTCGTCGCCGCGGCGTCTGATACCATTTTAATTATCTGCGAGAGGGTGGTGTCCTCGCCGACGCGGGTCGCCCTTGCTCTGAGATAGCCGGACTGATTGACGGTTCCGGCGCTGAGCTTGTCGCCCTCAGCCTTGTCGACGGGTATCGACTCGCCCGTGAGCGCGGATTCGTTGACCGCCGAGGCGCCCTCGAGCACGACTCCGTCCACCGGAATAGCCTCGCCGGGGCGTACTGCAAAAATATCGCCCTTCTGCACCTCGGAAATATCGACCTCGACCTCTTTTTCACCGCGCACAAGCGTGGCGGTTTTGGGTCTGAGCTTCATAAGCGAGCGAAGCGCGTCGGTCGTGCGGCCCTTTGAGATGGATTCGAGAAGCTTTCCGACTGTAATGAGCGTGAGTATCATCGCCGCCGACTCAAAATACAGCTCGTCCATCAGCGCCATCGCGCCCATTCTGTCGCCGTCCGCAACAAGGCGGGTCATGCGAAACAGCACGAAAAGGCTCCACAGAAAGCTCACGCCGCTGCCGAGCGCGACGAGCGTATCCATATTCGGAGCAGCGTGAATTGCGCTTTTGAAGCCGGAAATAAAAAATTTCCGGTTAATTAGCATCGTAACAGCGGCGAGCACCATTTGGATAAGTCCGATTGCAACGCAATTATCTTCAAATAGCGGCGGCACCGGAAGAGAGAGCATCATGTGGCCCATCGAGAAGTACATTAAAGCGAGAGTTACGATTGCAGACGCGATAAGTCGGCTGCGGATCGCCGGCGTTTCGTTTCCGGCGAGATTCGCACTCTCGTCCGGCGCGGCGGACTTTTCCGCACCCTTCGGGCTTGCGCCGTAGCCCGCATTCTCGACGGCGCGGATAATGTCGGCCTCGGAGGCCGTACCCTCAACGCCCATGGAGTTCGTGAGCAGGCTCACAGCGCAGCTCTTGACCCCCGGAACGGCGGAAACGGCATTTTCGACCCTCGCCTGGCAGGCGGCGCAGCTCATGCCGGTTACGTTATATTGTTTCACGGTCTATCATCCTATCTTTTTAGTTGGTTAGTGCCATTTTACCACAGAGATAAGGATTTGTAAAGCTCAATACTCCTCCGGCAGCATAGAAAGCGGATTGACCGCCGTCACGCCGCCCTCGCGGATCTCAAAATGAAGATGACTGCCGGTGGAGATTCCGGTCGAGCCTGCCTCGCCGATCTTATCTCCCTGAATTACCCTGTCGCCCTCGGAAACCGAAATTATCGAGAGATGCCCGTAGCAGGTTATATCTCCGTTGTCGTGCCGGATCTTGACAAAGTTGCCGTAGCCGCTTGCCCAGCCGGCGAAAATAACGTCGCCGGAGTCGGATGCCGCGATATCCGTACCCTTCGGAACGCCGATGTCGATGCCGTGATGATTTGACGAGCCGACGGAAACGCTTCTGCGCCCGAAATAGCTTGTGATAACTCCCCAGACGGGCCAGATGTAGTACCCGCGCGAATCGGTGCGGCTTCCGGGGAGCGTCCCGACCCGCAGAACGCGGTTTTCCGTCTCGTTAACTGCGACGGTTTCGCCAACCTCGGTCTTAACAAGCTCATCGCCGTAAAAAATTGCGCTTATTCTGTCGATATAGAGCCCGACCTCGCCCTCGCGCACTACCTCTGATTCATCGGAGTACATCGTATCGTCATACTCTATTACAGTTTCAAAATCAACTACGCGGTTGACGCCGTAGCGCTCAATTCTAAATTCAATTTCTTCAGCCTCGACCGGCTCAGCAAGAGCCGTCCGGACTGAAAGCGCCGCGTTCGAGCTCATTACAAGGGCGGAAGCCGCTGCGAAAAGAAGAGCCGCAGCGCGTGCGTTTAAACGCATTTTGAGTTCACTCCTTAAAAGTTACAAATCGGTAACAATCGTAATATAATCCATAAAACAAGCCCCGTCAAGGCATATTCTGTCGAAAAAAATTCGCATTTTTGCAGAAATCTTTGCATAATATCTACTAAAAAAGGGGGAGTTAACCATGCCATATGAGGAAAAAGCGCCGATTCTGACGCCGAAGCACGACGTATCGATGGAGAGCCGCAAAAAGCTCACGGTGAGCGGCATCGTGGACGTCGAGAGCTTCAACGAGGACGAGATCGTGCTGCGCGGGGCGGATTTTGTGCTCTGCGTGCGGGGGAGCGGCTTCAGAATGGAGAAGCTCAACGTCGACACCGGAGACGCTGTGATAAAGGGGAGAGTCGACCTTCTCGAATATGAGGACGGGCCGATAGAGAAGGCGGGACTGTTTTCGAGGTTCTTCTCTTGAGCGTCGGTATCGAGCCGGCGGAGCAGGTTATCGGCGCCGCTGAGGCTCTTGCGCTGGGGCTTTGCCTCGGGATTGTCTACGATATCCTCCGCGCCGTCCGCAGATGCGTGAGAAGCGCCGCCGCGGCGAATATTCTTGACGCGGCGTTCTGGCTCACGGCGCTCTGCGCCACGGCGGCGATGGGTCTGTGGGCGGGCGGCGGAGAGGTCAGATTGTACACAACTCTCTTCGCGGCGGCTGGCGCGGCGGCTTATTTTGCCCTTCTGAGCCATATTTTACTGCCTCTTTTTGAAAAAATTGCCTGCGTGTGCCTTGCGCCTTTAAAAAAGTGTGCAAAAAAATTAAAAAAACTCTTTTCTTTCTTAAAGAATAGGTATAAAATAAAGAGCAGTATTATAAGGGCGACTATGGTCGCGGAGAGAGGTAAGCATGAGATTCAAAAGAGCAGGTATCATTACCTGGATAATCATAGCGGCTCTCTTTATCTACGGCGTCGCAACGATGGTGGTTCTGAGGTCGAAGATAGACGAGGCGCAGTCCATACGCGACTCACTCGCAAACGAGGTCGCAAACATGACCGCGAAGAACGACGAGATGCGCTACGCGCTCGAGCACAGCGATGACGACGCGGTGCTTGAGGATATAGCCCGCGGCGACGGCTATGTTTATAATGAGGAAGAGGTCTACAAGACCGAGTAAAACTATATAGCAAAGAAACAGAGGCAAACGGGTAAATGAAATTTGAAGTTGGAGAGATAGTTGAGGGCAAGGTCACCGGGATCGCAAAGTTCGGTGCGTTTGTGGAGCTTTGCCCGGGTAAGAGCGGACTTGTCTACATATCGGAGATCGCAAACACATTTGTCAAGGAGGTTTCCGACCACCTTAAAATCGGCGATTCTGTCAAGGCAAAGATCGTATCCATTGACGAGAACGGCAGGATCAATCTGTCGATTAAGCAGGCGACACCGCCCGCATCGAAGCCGGCGTTCCGCACTCAGCAGCCGGCAGTGGTCGACGCGCCGCCCGTGGAGAACGGCGACAGCGGCGACGCGGGTTTTGAGGATAAGCTCAAGCGCTTTATGAAGGACTCAGAGTCGCGCCTTTCGGACATAAAGCACCAGTCTGAGCGCCACGGTCAGCGCAGAAGAAAATAAGGAAAAGCCGACTAAATGCGGCATCGGCGCAATATAGACATCGCTTTCTATTTGCGAGAAATAAAAGCCTCCTCTGTGCGGGAGGCTTTATTAAACGGAGGATAAGGTTATGGTAACTTCAAGAGTATTCGGCACAATGCCCGACGGCAGAAAGGTCAAGCTCTACCGCATAGAAAACAAATTCGGCGAGTATGCCGAGATCTGCGACCTCGGAGTAGTTATCCACGCGCTCTGCGTGCTCGACAGAGAGGGCAACATCGGAGACACCGTTCTCGGCTGCCCGGACGTTGAGAATATGCTCGGCAAGAGCTTCAAGGCGGCGACCATCGGCCGCTGCGCAAACCGCATCGCATACGGCAAATGCGTCCTCGACGGCAGGGAGCTTCAGCTCGACGTGACCGACCGCGGCGTGAACTTTATCCACGGCGGCTCCGGCAACTGGGCGTTCCGCCTCTTTGACGCCGAGGTGGAGAGCGCGACTACCGTCGCCTTCCGCTACACCGATAACGGCGAGGGCGGCTTCGGCAACAGGTGCGAGGTCTGCGTTCGCATGAGCTTCGACGATGAGCACCGCCTCAGCATCAATTACAACGTCACGCCCGAGGGCACGACCGTAATAAGCCCGACAAATCACGCATATTTCAATCTCGACGATTTCCGCGACGTGCGCGACCACGAGTTTACGCTCCTGAGCCACAATCTTGCCCGCCTCGGCGCCTCCAGGACGCCGGAGGGCGGACTTGTGCCTGTCCTCGGCACCGCAGCCGACTTCACAAAGGGCAGAACGCTCAGAGAGTGCATGGAGTCCGACCCCGCGTTCTTTGAGAGAATGGGCAGACCGAACTATGACGATTTCTTCGTTCTCGACCGCGAGCGGGAGGATAACCTCGTCGCCGTACTCTATTCTCCGCGCACCGGCAGAAGGATGAACACCTACACCGATATGCAGTGCGCCATCATCTACACACCCGCCGGCTGCACCGGCAAGCATCCGGACAAGACTGTAGAGGAGCTGCCGGATTATGCCGCCATCTGCATTGAAACGCAGTTTGTGCCGAACGCCGTCAACGTTCCGGAGTTCGATTCGCCGGTTTTCCGCGCCGGGGAGAAGTTCGTCTCCACAACAGTCTATGAATTTGAGGTAGTGAAATGACTGCTGTCTATCCCGGATCGTTCGACCCGGTCACAAACGGTCACCTCGATATAATCAAGCGCGCCGCGAGAGTATATGATAAGCTCATCGTAGCCGTGCTCGTAAACCCTGCGAAGCACCCGCTTTTTACAATCGAGGAGCGCGTCGAGTTGCTAAGAGAGTGCTGCGCGCATTTTGAAAACGTAGAGGTGGATTCCTTTGAGGGGCTGACCGTCGATTTTGCAAAGAAGCACCACGCGGGAGTGCTCGTTCGCGGACTGCGCGCCGTCACCGACTTTGAAAACGAGCTTCAGATAGCGCAGGTGAACCACGCTCTCATGCCCGGGATCGAGACTATGTTCTTCGCGACCGGACTGCGCTGGGGGTACCTCAGCTCGACGGTAGTCAAGGAGGCGGCGTCCTTCGGCAGCGACATCTCGAAATTCGTTCCGAAAAACGTCGAGGAAGCGGTAAAAAAGAAATACGCAAAATAATCAAAGGCGGAAGGGCTCGACCCTTCCGCCTTGTTATTTATTCAGAGAACAGCGCCGTTGAGAGATAGCGGTCGCCGGTGTCGGGCAGGAGCGCTACTATGGTTTTGCCCTCGTTTTCGGGCTTCTTTGCCTCCTCGACAGCCGCCCAGAGCGCCGCACCGGAGGAAATGCCGACGAGCACACCCTCGCTCTTGCCGATCTCGCGCCCGAGCTCAAATGCGTCCTCGTTCCTGACCGTCACGATCTCGTCGTAGATCTTTGTGTCGAGCACAGAAGGAACAAAGCCGGCGCCGATGCCCTGAATTTTGTGACTTCCGGGCGCTCCGCCGGATAGAACGGGGGAGGAGGCTGGCTCGACCGCTACTATCTTCACCTCCGGCTTCTGCTCTTTGAGGTATTTACCGACTCCTGTGATCGTGCCGCCGGTGCCGACTCCGGCGACGAAAACGTCCACCTCGCCGTCGGTATCAGACCAGATCTCGGGACCGGTCGTGAGATAGTGCGCCTTCGGATTGGCGGGGTTATCGAACTGCGCCGGAATGAAGCTCGAGGGTATCTCCTTTGCGAGCTCCTCAGCCTTCGCGATCGCACCCTTCATGCCCTTCGTGCCATCCGATAGCACAAGCTCGGCGCCGTAGGCCTTCATGATCATCCTGCGCTCGACGGAAAAGCTCTCCGGCATCACGATGATCACGCGATATCCCCTTGCGGCGGCGACGGACGCGAGTCCTATGCCGGTATTTCCGCTCGTCGGCTCGATGATCACGGAGTCGGGCTTCAGAACTCCGCGCTCCTCCGCGTCATCTATCATAGCCCTCGCAACTCTGTCCTTGACAGAGCCGGCGGGGTTAAAATACTCAAGCTTTGCGAGAAGCTTTGCCTTGAGACCGTATTTTTTTTCGATGTGGCTGAGCCGCAGAAGCGGAGTGCCGCCGATTAGCTCGTCTGCCGATGAATATATTTTTGACATTGTTATTACCTCCATAAACCCACCAAAATGGTATGTTGTACGGTTATTATATGACCTCGCGTGAGTTTTGTCAATAGTTAAATTGACAAAAGCGGGGAAGAATTATATAATAAACATAGCTGTTTATGGAGATGAAGGTTGAAACAAGTTTTAACCTTATTGAAATCCAAGCCGTTTTTCTCGCCGCAAGCGGCAACCGAAAAACATGGCGCTTTATGACCATTCCTTTTATGGCCATTTTGTGCCTTTAACATTTGTGAAAGGAATGGTCATAATTATGAAGCTTGCGGGCGTGCTGCTCGCTGTGGCGATGCTGCTCGGCGCAAATCCCGAGGCGCCGGAGGTCATACGCGACAGGATGGAGGATTCCGTGATCCTCTCCTTTGCGGGAGATTGTACTCTTGGAGCGCAGAAGGGCGCGAAAAGCAAGGGGAATTTCAACTGGTACGCCGATAACGAGGAGCCTGACTACTTCCTCAAAAACGTCTACGATATTTTCTCGACCGACGATTTCACGATAGTCAACTGCGAGGGCGTTCTGACCGACAGACCGCTCGAATACTACGACAAGGGCTCGGACGGCGCATTTTACTTCAAGGGCAAGGCGGACAACGCAAAGATATTTACTGCCGGAAGTGTAGAGATAGCCTCGGTGATAAATAACCACACCCGCGACTACGGCCCTGCGGGCAAGAGCGATACCATCGCCGCGCTCGAAGCCGAGGGCGTCATGGCGCTCGACGCGAACAAGCCGGTCTACGTCGAGAAGGACGGCATAAAGATATCTTTCCTCGCCTGCGGCATTTGGTACACCGGACAGGAAAAGGATATCTACAAGTCGCTCGACGAGATGAACGAAAACTCAGATATTCAGGTAATATATTCCCACGGCGGCACCGAGGGAGTTTACGAGGTAGACGCGTGGCGCAAGAGCGTTTATCACAGCCTCATAAACCGAGGAGTTGACATAATCGTAAACAGCCATCCGCACAGACTTCAGCCGGTAGAGCACTATAAAAACGGGCTGATCGTCTACTCGCTCGGGGATTTCTGCTTCGGAGGAAACAGCTATCCCGTGAACAAAAAGACCGCCATCTACCGCGTGAAGATCATTCGCACAGACGACGGCTTTGAGTTTGAGGACGAGATCATACCCTGCTGGCTACATTCGAGCAATACGAGCGCTAATAATTTCCAGCCCACGCCGGTGGACCCGGTGGAATTTGCGGAAACCTACGAAAAAATGGTAGCCTATATGCGCGGCGAGCGTAAAACGATAGATTAATGGGAGGGCTTTTGCCCCGATGTCGTTCGGTTAAGATAAAAGAAAACGGGCGGATATTGTCCGCCCGTTTCAGACTGTAGACAAAATGGAAAAAGCGTTGGATAAAGGAGGCGGGGATCTGTGAAGGGGCCGGCCAAGAGGCCCCTTCACGTCGCATAACCCGCCCGCAGGCGTCATATTTTGCGCTCAGAGAGCGCAAAATATGTTCGA
>JAFSJE010000028.1 GCA_017439425.1 Oscillospiraceae bacterium | reverse complement strand
GGAGGCACCGGAAGCGGAAAGACCACGGTAGAATCGTTCCTTCTGAACGAATATATCCTCCGAAACGAGGACTACAACAACCGCGTTTATACCATCGAGGATACGCAGGAGCTGAACCTCCTCAAATACGACGATATACACGACCGCCCGGCAAGAGTTGTGACGATGCTGACGCAGGAAACGCCGGTCAAGATAACGATGATGGACTTAACAAAGGGTGCGCTCAGATACCATCCGGCGCTCATCGTACCTGCCGAGGTTCGTGACGGCACGGTCTTGCAGGCAGTCGCCGCAGGGCAGTCCGGTCATACGATCCTGACCTCCTTCCACGCTGACGGAGCTAAGGACGGCTACCGCAGACTTGTATCCCTTTGCCATATGGCGGATACAACGCTCACTGATGAAATGCTGATGGAGGAGTGCGTCGGCTCGTGGCCTATACTGGTCTTTGCTAAGCAGCTCAAGGATAAGACGAGAAAGATAATGGAGATCTTCGAGGCGACAGGGCAGCAGGACGGTCACGTCATCGGAACAATGCTCTATCGCTACAAAATCTCCGAAACAGAGCGCGACGAAAAGGGCAGGATTGTTAAGATACACGGCAGTCACGAAAGAGTGGGCTGTATATCTCCGAGACTGTACTCCCGACTCAGAGACAACGGAGTACCGGAGAAGGAGCTGAAGCGGCTTTTCCCGGAAGCGAAGCCGGAGGAGGATAACAATTGAATACCGCAAGTTTGTATTTCGCCGTGTTTATTCTAATGAGCTCGGCGATTTTTCTTTTCCTGCGGCTCGACATTGTATTTAAGGAACTCAGCCTGCAGAGAGAGAAAGTCAAAAGCTTCAAGCCACCCGGCAAGATAGGAGCGGCAATCGACAAGGCAATACGAAAAAGCAAGGCGCTTGTAGTAGAGAGCGGAATGCCGAAGGGCATATACATCGCTATGACGATAGCCGGAGCAATCGCAGGCTTCACCGCAGGTAAACTCATTTACTCTTCAACGCTGATTGCCTACGCCGTTGCTGTCATCGGCATGATAGCGCCGCTTCTTGTGCTCGGCTTCAATATGACGAAGAGCGGAACGGCGAAGGCTGAGAGACTTTGCTCCTCAATGACGGTAGTCACAAACTCCTATCTGTCCACAGAGGACATTATCCGTTCAGTGGGTGAGAACATTGAAAACCTCGACTATCCGGCACCGTTCAGAAGCTTCCTTGCCTATGTAACGCATATGGACAGCGACGTTCAGCACGGACTGAGACGAATGGAGGCTGAGGTCAATAATCCGTATTTCAGCCAGTGGATAGACGCACTCTGTATCGCCCAGGGCGACAGAGCTCTCAAATATGTGAGCGTATCAGTGGTTGAGTCAATGCGCGATGTTATCTCGGCACAGCAGGAGTCTGATGCGGCTATGTTCGCCGTGTGGAGAGATTATCTTCTCACGCTTATCCTCATATTCTCCGTACCGCTCATTTTCAAATTCATGATGCCGGACGCATACGTTACGCTTACGACCTCGGCGGCGGGGCAGAGTATGTTCATGCTTCTCCTCGGCGCTGTGCTTTTCTCGGTGTTCCGTGCGCTCCGCATTAATACACCAATCGTATGAGGAGGAAAAATGACAGAATATTTCATCCTTTTTATCCTATCCGCGCTCCTTGCCACAGGCTTGAGGCTCCTTGCCAACGCCTGCATCTTCGGCGACCGTTCCTATGAGGGCTCGAAATACCTCAAAGAG
>JAFSJE010000003.1 GCA_017439425.1 Oscillospiraceae bacterium | reverse complement strand
CAGACGTTGCGGCAAACGGCGAAGAGACTGTTGCAATAGAGTTCACAACAGAGGGCGAGGGCGGAATAGTCCTGTTCATTGACACCTGCTGGAGCGATAGCAGTGAACGCTCCGGCTCTGTAACGATAAGCGGCCTGACTCTCAGCAAGACGGAGACTGACACAGCGGCACAGCTCACGTTCACTACGGGCAGCGGCAGCCCCTACACCGTCACAAACAGCGGAAAGAGCAACACCTTCAGCTACGAAAACAAAACGATAAATTACGAGAATGTCTCCGCGGATATTTCTGCGGCGGCGAGCGGAATGGACACCGTGACCTTCAAGCTCACCGCGCCGGAGGGTCACAAGCTCCGCGTGGATATAATAAACAGCGCTGACTGGGGCGCGAAGCTCAATTCCTCAATGACCTACGGCGGCACGGCGGTTGAGGACGGCTCCAACATATGGTACACAAACGAGGGAGAAAAGACCGTCAGCGTTAAATACTCCGGCGCAGCCGACTTCATCGTAATCTATATGGACAGCGGCGAGAGCGCCAAGACCGCAAGCTTTACGCTCTCCGACTTCACGTTTACCAAGGAGGATGAATAATGAAAAAGACGAAAAAGCTCAGCGTCGGGCGCATTGTCGGCGCGGCGCTCATGGCGATACTGCTGGTGTTCACCATCGTGCTGAACGTGCTGGCGCTCACACAGTTTGACAACATCTTCGAGCAGTTCTTCGGCTCGATGCCGAACTACTACACCGGCGATACTCTCGGCGCCGACACGCAGTATGTAAAATCCTCCTTCTCCGGCCCGGCGGCGCTCTATTCCTATGAGGAGCGCCTCGTCGCAGACATCGCGATGGAGGGTGTTACGCTCCTTAAAAACGACGGACTTCTGCCCCTCGACAAGGGCACCACGCTGAGTCTTTTCAGCCACTCCTCGGTTGACCTCGTCTCGGGCGGCTCCGGCTCGGGCTCCGGCTCCTTTGAGCTGACGAAAAACCTCAAGGAGGGCCTGAACGCGGCTGGGCTCAAGGTAAACGAGACTCTCTGGAGCTTCTATTCCGAGGGCGCCGGAAGCGCCTATACCCGCGGCATCGGCGTTATAAACTACGGCCAGGCGCTTGACTGGACGGTAAACGAATGCCCCCTCAGCGTTCTGACAGCCGACAGCGCGGTAACTGCCTCCTACGGCGATTCTGTCGCCATGTTCGTTCTCTCCAGAACCGGCGGCGAGGGCGGCGACGAGGCGCGCGATATGGCGGCTTACGGCGGAAAGAGCGGCACCCACTACCTTGAGCCGGACGAGACCGAGCTTGAGATAATCGACTACCTCGACAAGAACTTTGACAGCGTTATCCTTCTTGTAAACTGCAATAACGCAATGGAGCTCGGCTGGGCGGAAAAATACAGCCACATAAGGGCCATCGTGAACTTCCCCGGCGCCGGCCGAACCGGCACCTACGGCCTCGGCTACGTTCTCACCGGCTTTGACGCCGACGGAAACGAGATAAGCCCCTCCGGCCACCTCGTCGATACCCTCGTTTACGACAATTTCTCCTCCCCGGCGTCGCAGAATATGGGCGACTTCCGCTATGACGGCACCGATTACTACTACGTTGTCTACTCCGAGGGCATCTACGTCGGCTACCGCTACTACGAGACCCGCTATGAGGACACAGTTACCGGCAGAGCGGGCGCGGGCGATTACGACTACGCCTCCACAGTCCTCTATCCCTTCGGGTACGGCCTGAGCTACACCGATTTTGCGTGGTCTGACTTCACCGTTTCCGGCGCTGACGAGAATGGCAATATCGAGGTCGGCGTGACGGTCACAAACACCGGCGAGAGAGCCGGAAAGGACGTTGTCGAGGTCTACGTTCAGAGCCCGTACACCGATTACGACATCGCAAACGGCGTGGAAAAGAGCGCGGTGAGCCTCGTCGGCTTTGCCAAGACAGCGCTTCTCAAGCCGGGCGAGAGCGAGCGCGTGAGCGTAAACGTGAACGTCGCGGACTTCGTCTCCTACGACGCCAGGGGCGCGGGAACGTACATTCTCGAGAACGGCACCTATTACATCACCGCCGCCTCCAACGCACACAAGGCGGTCGACAACATTCTCTCAAGGCGCGGCTACTCCGTTCCCGGCGAGAGCGCTCTCGTCGGAGAGTATGAGCAGGCGGAATTTGACAGCACCACCTACGCTGTCAGCATCACGGGCGAGAAGATAGAGAACGTATTTGACTACGCCATGAGGGACGATATGGCGCAGCTCTCGCGCTCTGACTGGAGCGTTATGGACGGCGCCGGACTTCGCTACGGCACCGCCTCCGCCGCCGACAGCGGCGCTGAGATCGGCGGAAAGCAGTGGAGCCACGCGATAACAGACGAGGTAAAGGCGGCACTCGACTCGCAGTGGTCGAGAAACCCCGGAGAGGGCACCGAGAGCGCGGTCGCGGTATCGGGCAAAAAGGGCGATTACGACTTCATCGACCTGCGCGGCGCGCAGTATGACGATCCGCGTTGGGAGGAGCTCATCGACGAGATACCCCTTTCCGAGCTCTCAAAGCTCATAGCAGAGGCGGGCTACTGCAACGCGGGCGTGAGCTCCATTCGCAAGCCCAAGGTCACGGATCTCGACGGCCCCGCCGGTCTTAACAAGGTCGTAGGTCACGGCTCCGCCGACATCGGCGACGGCTACCTCGCCATGACGTGGCCGGCTGAGTATATGCTCGCCTGCACATGGAACACCGACCTTGCCGAGCAGATGGGCAGCGGTATGGGCGAGGACGGCCTCTACTCCGGAGTTGTCGGGTGGTACGGCCCCGCGATGAACATACACAGAACGCCCTTTGCCGGACGCAACTTCGAGTATTATTCCGAGGATCCGTTCATCTCCGGAAAGCTCGGCTTTGCAGAGGTGGCGGGCGCGGCGCAGAAGGGTATGTACGCCTTTGTCAAGCACTTTGCGCTGAACGATCAGGAGACCCACAGAGACCACCTCGGACTTATCACATGGGCAAACGAGCAGACCATACGCGAAATATATCTCAAGCCCTTCTACATGACCCTCACGAACAACACTGTCACTGTCAAGTACAACGAGCGCAGCGGCGACGGCTACGTTATGCGCGAGAGCGAGCTTCCGGCGCCCATCGCCATAATGAGCTCCTTCAACCGCATCGGCGAGACATGGGCGGGCGGCAACTACAACCTCATCACCGATATTCTCCGCGAGGAGTGGGGCTATCAGGGCTTCGTGCTCACGGACTATGAGGTGGGCAGCTATATGTTCACAAAGCAGTCGCTTGCCGCCGGCGGAGACGCGAAGCTCACCACCGTAGACTGGACGAAATTCTCCCTTGACAGCGAGCCTGCGTATCAGAAGTACGCGAGAAACGCGGCGCATCACCTGATGTTCACCGTCGTCAACTCAGCGGCGGCAAACGGCTACGTCCACGGCGTTGAGTTCCACCTCGGACTTGCCTACTACAAGATCGGTCTCATTATCTGGGACATTCTCGTGGCGGCGGGTACGGCGGCCTATGTGTTCTTCCTCGCGAAGAAGCTGAGAAGGAGTAAGTAAAGATTAAGACCGGGGGCGCGGAAGCGTTCCCGGTCTTCGGAGCATTGAAGGATATGGATATTTTATCGGCCGCATTTGCGGTTTTTTGGGCATTTATCGGGGTAGTTTTCCTGCACAATGCCCTTTTTGCCGTCCTCGGACTGTTTGAAACCCGGCGCTTTCCGAAATCGGAGACTCTCGGGCGCTACGCCGTCATTATCGGCGCAAGAAACGAGGAGAGGGTCATCGGGGAGCTTATTGACAGCATTAAAAATGCGGATTATCCGCGGGAGAAGCTCGATATTTTCGTTATCGCCCACAACTGCACCGACGCGACCGCAAAGAGGGCAAGAGAGCGCGGCGCCGCGGTCATCGAATACGATAATCCGCGGGAGCGCACAGTAGGCTATGCGTACAGACGTGCATTTCAGGTCATTCCGCGCGGCTACGACGGGTATTTTGTCATAAACGCGGACAACACGGTGTCGAAGGATTATTTTCGCAAAATGAACGACGCCTTTTTCGCCCTCGGCAAAAGGGCAATCGTAACGAGCTTCCGCAACGCGAAAAATTTCGGAGAGAATACTCTAAGCTGCCTCTACGGGCTGTTTTTCATATCGTCGTGCAGGCTTGAAGCGCGTGGCAGATCGCTTCTCGGCACGTCGGTGAGGGTCTCCGGCACGGGCTACTTGATGCCGCCGGAGGTTACGGAGCGGGGCTGGGAGTACACCTCCATCACCGAGGACTGGGAGCTGACCGCCGCCGAGATAGCGCGAGGCAGAGAGATAACCTACTGCGACGAGGCGGAGTTTTTCGACGAGCAGCCGACCGCGATAAAAACGATGCTCGCCCAGCGTCTCAGATGGGCAAAGGGGCATCTTGCGGTATTCTCGATGCGGTTTCTGAGCCTTTTTAGGGGAATTGCGAAGGTCAAGGGTGTCCGTCGGCGCTTTTCCTGCTTCGACTGCGCCTCCGCGCTTACTCCGGCGGGCATAATCTGTACCCTTGCGCTGGCGCTGGAGATGATTCTGCGCGGTCTGACCCCTGCGCTTATCGCCGGAATTACAGCCGGTTATGCCGTCGGCGTGGTCACAGCCTGCGCGGTTTTTATGCTTGAAAAAAGGCGCGTGCGCGGAGTGGGAGCGGGGGTTAAGCTCGCCGCTATCGTTCTCTGGCCGCTCTTTTTCGGACTGAACGCACTCTTTGACATCGCCGCTCTCTTCCGCAAAAGGGTCGAGTGGGTGCCAATACCTCACGGGCGGGGAAAAGACTCGTCGCCGCCGAAATAGATCCGCCCCAGGTCTGCGGGCATTGACCTGAACATCATCATGACCTCGGTCTGAGCGGGGGTTATATCATCGTACAGCACCCACCGGCGGCTCATTTCCACCGCTCCGCAGCAGTAGAGGCGGATGCTGAAAAGCGTCTGAGCGTCGAGCGCCTGCGTTCCGAGCTTCTCCTGCGCTATCTTTATATATCTGTCCGAAAAATATTCGAGCATATACCGCCAAAGCGCGTTCTGCGAGGAATCCTCGTAGGCGCGCTTATAAAATATCAGATCCTTTTTCATGCGGTTCATGCTCTCCGCCGACGATTCTACCGAGATAACGTCGGTGTCATAGGAGGAGCGGAAGAATATCCACGCGACGAGGTCATATTTGTCCTTAAAGTGGTAGTAAAAGGTCGGGCGCTCAACTCCGGCTCTCGCGCAAATCTCGGTAACGCGGATTTTTTCTATGCGCTTTGAGCGCATAAGCTCCTTCATTTTTTCCGCTATCCACAGCTTCGTCGTGTCCGCCATATAAGCACTTCCTTACAAAAACTGAATTTTGTAAAAACTTCTGACAAAATCATATATCTGTAAATGGCAAAAGTCAAGGGCGCGTGATAAACTCAATCATAAGAAAGGCTGATGAGCATATGAATTTTTCAGACCTTGCAAAAAACAGATATTCCGAACGATATTTTGACTCCCGTCCCGTGGAGCAGGAGAAGCTTGACAAGATACTTGAGGCGGGCCGCGTTGTGCCGACGGCGTGCAACTATCAGCCGCAGAGGTTTTTCGTCATACGCAGCGAGGAGGCGATGGAAAAGCTCAGGGCGGTCACGCGCTTTCACTATAACGCGCCGCTTTTTCTGCTCGTTTGCTATGACATTCGCGAGGTGTGGAAAAACCCCGGCGACCGCTGCTATGAGAATTACAACTCCGGCGAGCAGGACGCCTCCATCGCTGCGACTACCATGATGTACGAGGCTGAGGAGCTTGGCGTTCACACGATATGGGTACGCGGCTTTGACTCAAAAACGGTCGTCGATACCTTCGGGCTGCCGGAGTACATGATACCCGTGATGCTGCTCGGGCTTGGCTATCCGAACGAGCGGGCAAAGGCAAACCCGTGGCATTTTAAGAGAAAGCCGATAGGCGAATTTGTAACTGAACTGTGAGAAATGAAGCATATAGTGGCAATTAACGCAAGTCCGAGAACCGTTTGGAACACCGCTCAGCTTGTGCGCGAGGCGGCTCGCGGCGCGGAAAGCGAGGGCGCTGAGGTCGAGGTCATCGACCTTTACCGGCTCGAGAAATTCACCGGCTGCATCTCCTGCTTCGGCTGCAAGCGAGACCCGAACAAGGGCAAATGTATCTGCCGCGACGGGCTCTATCCGGTGCTCGAGGCGATAAGAAACGTCCACGGGCTTATAATCGGAACGCCGAACTATCTCGGCGACGTATCAGCAGGCTTCCGCGCGCTCTATGAGCGGCTTATATTTGAGTCGCTGACATATAAAAACTCACCCCGCAGCTATAACGAGCATCTTATTCCGGTGCTGTTCATAATGACGAGCAACGCGCCCAAGGAGTACTACACCCCGTTCGGCTACGGCGGCATGGTGAAAAACTACGAGGACACGCTCGGCGCCTTCGTCGGCAAAACGAAAACTCTCATCGCCGGAAATACGCAGCAGGTAAAGGATTACAGCGCCTATGACTGGACGATGTTCGACGGCGAGGCAAAGATTCGCCGCCGCGAGGAGGTCTTTCCGAAGGAGAAGGAAAAGGCTTATTCCCTCGGCGCGGAAATGGTAAAAAGCCCGTGGCAAAGGGCATAAAGATAAAGGAGAAATTGAGAAAATGAAAAGACTTGAAGGAAAAGTTGCAATCGTCACCGGCGCCGGACAGGGTCTCGGCGAGGAAATCGTAAAGCTCTTCGTTCGCGAGGGCGCCTGCGTCGTCGGTACTGCGCGCAGAGAAAACAAGGTTCAGGCGGTCATGGACTCCATCGAGGGCGCCGCGGATAAAACTCTTGCAATGCATCAGGATGTGAGCCTCCGTGAGGATTGGGAAAAGGTCGTCAGCGCCGCCGTTCAGAAGTTCGGCAAGGTGGATATACTTGTAAACAACGCCGCTCAGGTGACGGAGACCGACATTCTCCACTGCACCGAGGACGAGATGATAAACGTTTTCAAGACCAATACCCTCTCCATAATGCTCGGCATCCAGACCGCTGCGCCGGAGTTTGAAAAGCTCGGCGGCGGAGTAGTCGTAAACGTCAACTCCCTTGCGGGCATTGTTTCCGGCGACGCTGACGGCGGGTCTGCCCCTTACAGCGCCTCCAAGGGCGCGGGCAGAAGCCTTACCAAGCACGCCGCCTACTATCTTGCGCCGAAGAACATCCGCGTAAACTCCATCCACCCCGGCCCCATCATGACCCCGATGCTTGAAAAGTCGCTTGCCGACAACCCCGCCATCGCGGAGAGAGTAAAGCAGTATAACCCTCTTGCGCCCTATATCTCCGGTCCGGAGGACATTGCAAACGGCGTTCTCTTCCTCGCCTCCGACGAGAGCCGCTGCGTGACCGGCGCGGAGCTTGTGGTTGACTGCGGACATCTGTTGATGTAATGCACTACACCGGAACGCTCTACCGCAATCCCTACGAGCCGCCCTCTCCGCTTCTCGAGATAACTCAGGGCTGCACGCATAATAAATGTAAGTTCTGCACTATGTACAGGGACGTGCCGTTCAGACCCTCGCCCATAGAGTGGGTCGAGGAGGATTTGGCTGAAATTGCAGAATATGCGCCGGATACACGCCGGCTCCAGCTCATCGGCGCAGATCCGTTCTGCATGAGCTTTGAGCGGCTTGACCGGATATGCGACCTTGTGCATAAGTATCTGCCGAGAGTGGATACGATGACCATGGCTGCGAGAGTCACTAACGTGATGAACAAATCCGTCGAGGAGCTGAAAATCCTTCGGGAAAAGGGCATGGTCGAGGTCAATCTCGGCGTTGAGAGCGGTGACGACTGGACTCTTGAGCGAATCGAAAAGGGCTACCGCGCTTCGGATATTCTGGAGCAGTGCCGAAAGCTCGACGAAGCCGGCATTTCCTATTGGATGACGTTTCTGAACGGCGTTGCCGGCCGCAGCCACAGCCACGAGCACGCGGTGAACTCCGCAAAAATATTCAGTCAGTGCCACCCCTCCGTCGTCGGTACGGGCGGTCTGACGCTCTTCCCCGGCACTCCGCTTCTGGAAGAGGCTCGCCGCGGAGAGTTTGACCCGCTTTCAGAAAAGGAAATGCTCATCGAGCTTAAAACCTTCGTGGAAAATCTCGCCTGCGACTCGGCATTTATAACACACCACACCATCTCCGGCGTAAACCTCACCGGGCCGGACTTCCTCGGCCGCAAGGAGAAGATAGTCGCCGCGCTCGGCAGCGTCATCAGCAACGGCGATATGGACAGGCTTGCGGCGATACGCGGGAGCAAAAGAAATCTGTAATTACAATCAGCTATAATCGCCCACGGAGATAAAATCCGCGGGCGATTATTCGCAAAAACTGCGATAACGGTTTGAATCGGAGAAGATGCTGTGATATGATAGTTAGAGAATATTAACGGACTGCGGGCAGACAAGTCCGTTTTATTTTAACAAGAGGGTTAGTTGCTGCTAACCGAGGAGAGAGAATATGAATGAGTACACGCCCGAAAAGCTCGTGAAGATCAGCCGCTATCAGAACTATTTTCCAACTCTGCCCGAGGAGATAAGAAGTGATACATACGCGCGGATGCGCGAGCTTCTGGAGGAGGAAAAGAAATACTGCGATAAGGGAAATTATAAGCACATGGCGCAGATACTTACGTCCATCGCGCTGTACGAAACGCTGCAAAAGCACGGAAAAAGCGAGGAGGAGGCATACCGGATCGTTTCCGGGGAGATGTGGAAATTTCTCGACCCATCGGGGATGCAGAAGCTGGCAAAAATGCGCTTTTTTCTGCCGCTGATGAAAAAGATCGTCAAGGATGCCGCAATACACGCGACACGCTTTCTGCCTTTATGCTGGCCGTAATCGATACGCAGTCCGATCTCTTCATTAGCCTTCAGAAAACTCATCGCCTTCGGATCTCCGGCGAAGACCAGGGCTCTCAGCTTCATGCCAATGCTGGGAGGTACGCCGAAGCCGCTCTGATTTGCGAAGAGCTTTGCTTCTTCCTGCTCTGTAAGATTTGAGTAGATCTTGCAACAGATCGGAAGCTCTTCGCCGCTGTTCTTGTCCACTCTGGCAGCAACAACATGCTGGCCGTCGAACACGACGTAGTGGCCATCACGCAGGCTAACCTTGGGTTCATTAGCGATCCGCTCGTCAAAGGAATGAGAGATCCTTTTTACTCTCTCAGGATTCAAGCCCCTCTGGTATGTATTGCGAGGAATCTCCAGAAGAGCGCTGCTGACCATTTTCTCTTCAAACGGTCTGATAATATCTTCAGACATTCTGCTTTCCTCCTTGTCTTGAATATGTACGAAGCAGGCACCCGGCCTGCTCCACTAAAACGTCCTTATCGGACGATTATTTCGTTTATGATCTTTCCGTATTTGTCCTCGACACCCCCGGAAACACAAGCCATTTGCTTGTCTGGGAAATCTATCAGGCGTCCGGCAGCTTACCGGGTCCATGGGCCGGTTTACCCCTCCGTGGTTCTCACCGAGCTGCCTTGTGGCGGAAGTTTCATTATGCTGTGATGGATCTTCGCCTTAATCCGGTAGCTGTCCGGCTCTTACTGGCCAGCTTCCGCTCTGGTCTTTCGACCGTCCTCGCGTTCACTGCTGATGTGGCTCCTCATCACAGGTTCGTACCTGATGAATGTGTATTCGGTTGTCAAGGTGCTTTGCTTTCGCTGTAACAACTCCGTTGTTACGTGTTAAATTCTACCGGGAAAGCATCTTGTTCTGAAGGGACTCGGAGTACCGGTTAGCGACCATCTTAGTACCGGTCGAGGAATCCCTAAAAAAGAAGAGTATACAACAGGTGGCGGCGATGGAAGCTTTTGGAATTCTATGTAGATATTTGCTGTAACTAATCGGAATCTGATGTTATTTTAGCTTTTATTCTTGCATTAATTTCCTTCTTGTGATATGATGAATCCACACAGATTTCCATTTTAGGGGGAATTGCTATGTATATGTACCGAAAGGTCTCTGAATATTTGAAGCAGTGGAAAGACAGTAAATACCGAAAGCCTCTGATCATCCAGGGTGCCCGGCAGGTTGGAAAGACTTACGCTATTCTCGAGTTTGGACGGCAGCACTACGACAATGTTGCCTATTTCAATTTCCAGACCAGTGAATCACTCGCAGCGACATTTGACGAAGACATCCGTCCCTCATATCTTCTTCCGATCCTGGCCCATATCTGCGGACAGACCATCACCAGAGGTAATACGCTGATCGTTTTCGATGAGATCCAGCTCTGCGAGCGTGCTGTCGCCTCTCTGAAGTACTTCTGTGAGGAAGCTCCGGAGTATCATGTGATCGCCGCCGGAAGTCTTTTAGGCGTGGCTGTGAATCGTGAGAAATATGCTTTCCCCGTAGGAAAAGTTGATCGTTATACGATGTATCCCATGGACATGGAAGAATTCCTTCTGGCCCTGGGTGAGAAGGATCTTGTAGAGCGGATTCATGGCTGCTTTGACAGCAACAATCCAATGCCTCAGGCACTTCATGACGCTGCCCTTAAGCTCTATAGACAGTACCTTGCTGTGGGCGGCATGCCGGAAGTTGTCGCCCGCTTTATCGATACGCAGGACTATACTCAGGTCCGTCATGTTCTGGAAACGATCCAGATGGATTATCTGGATGACATGAGCAAGTATCAGGAAAGCGCAAACGAGATTAAAAAGACCAGGCTGACCTATGGAACGATCGCCGTGCAGCTTTCCAAGAAAAACACCCGTTTCCAGTACAAGATCATCAAAAAAGGGGCCAGGGCTGCCGAGTATGAAAACGCCATTGAATGGCTGGTCTCAGCAGGCCTTCTGTCCCGTATTTACCGTGCAGAGCAGATTATAAAGCCGTTGGAAAACTATAAGGATATCGACGATTTCAAAATCTACCTTTCTGATATGGGACTACTTGCCGCTCAAAAAAATATCCGGGCCGAAGACATCTTCTTCATGGAGGAAGAGCTTGCGGATTTCAAAGGCGGCATGACAGAAAACTACGTAAATACGCAGCTTGTCAGAGCCGGTTTTAAGTCCTATTTCTGGAGGAATGACAAGGGCACCAAGGAAGTTGACTTTGTGATCTCTTTGAAGGGGAAACTCATCCCGGTGGAAGTGAAAAGCGGCGAGCATGTCACTGCAGTCAGCCTGAATGAATATATCGGATTGTTTAAGCCGGCATACTCCATTCGCATCTCCGAGAAGAATTTCGGATTTGAAAACAATATCAAATCTGTTCCGCTGTATGCTGTCTTCTGTATTTGTGATGATTAAGGCTGCTATTACGCCTATGTTTTAGGGGGATGCGTTCTGCATCCCTCTTTTTTCGGGAAGACACAAAAAAAGAAGCGCCTCCGAAGAAACGCTTCTCAAAAATGATATTGTGCCTATTTGTCGGTTAATGTGCCGGAGCTGCTCTTTTCATAGGATCAGATGCTCCAGCCTGCGCTGGCATTCTGCAGCTGCGTCATGCGTCTGAAAAGGCTGTTTTCTTTTGCAAAGAGCTCTGCCGGGCTTCCTTCTTCGGCCACCTTGCCATCCGAAAGAACAACGATCTTATCCGCCGCTTCCACAGTACGCATACGGTGGGCGATGACCAGCACCGTTTTTCCTGAGAGCAGCCGTGACAGAGCGCCTTGCACCTTAGTCTCGTTCTCTACGTCAAGAGAAGCCGTCGCTTCATCCAGGAGCACGATCGGTGCATTCTTTAAAAGTGCACGGGCAATAGAGATTCGCTGACGTTCTCCTCCGGAGAGCTTCGCTCCGTTTTCTCCGATAGGCGTGGCATAGCCCTGCGGAAGCTTCTCTACGAACTCGTCACAGTTGGCTGCTCTGGCGGCTGAGAGAACCTCTTCATCTGAAGCGCCGTGCTTGCCCAGACGGATATTTTCCATCACGGTATCGTCAAACAATACCACATCCTGGAACACCATGGAGTAATCGGTAAGCAGCGTTTCCGGGTCGATATCTGCTATGTTCACGCCACCGACACGGATGGTACCGCTGTCGATATCCCAAAGTCTTGCAGCAAGCCTGGCGCAGGTGCTCTTGCCGGAGCCGGAAGGGCCGACCAGTGCGGTCACTTCGCCCTCTTTCGCT
>JAFSJE010000027.1 GCA_017439425.1 Oscillospiraceae bacterium | reverse complement strand
AGCCCTTGAAGTCGACGGCAAATACGGCTCATCATCGTGGCGCAGGGGCGAGATAGCCCCCGGCGCAAATGCTCCGATTCTGACAAGCGGCGGCGCCGACCTTTTCAAGTGGGGCTACCCCACCGACCGCTCGCTCGTCATAAACGCCAGAGCCGAAACGGCGCTTGAAAAGCGCCTCTTTCGCGGCGATATCCAGCTCCGCAGGTGCGTTATCCCTTCTGCGGGCTTTTACGAGTGGGATTCCGAGAAGAAAAAGCACTTCTTTACTCTGCCCAACCACCGCGAGCTTTATATGGCGGGTATCTATTCCGTCTTCGGCGGCGAAACGCGCTACTGCATTCTCACCACCGCCGCAAACGAGTCGATGGCGAGGGTACACCACCGTATGCCGGTCGTGCTGACCGACAGCGGCGCGGATTCCTGGCTCCGAAGCAGCGGAGATTATCAGAGTATACTAACCGCCGCACCCCCTCAGCTCGAGAGCGTGTGCCTTGACGGTCAGCTGAGCTTGTGGTAAGAGAGGAGAAAAAGCCAATGACGATTTACGATATTTCGCAGGAGGTTTTCAGCTGTGAGGTCTATCCGGGCGACCCCGCGCCGGAGAGAAGGCTTCTCAGCTCGACGGAAAACGGAGATATCTGCAATCTGACCGCTTTCAGCATGTGCGCCCACAACGGCACGCACGTCGATGCGCCGTTTCACTTTCTCGGCGGCGGCAAGGCTATCGACAAAATGCCCCTTGAGTCGTTCATAGGCGCCTCCTACGTCGCAGAGCGCCGCGGAATCGTCACCGCCGCCGACGCCGCTGAAATTCTCAAAGCGGCGAGGGCGCGCGACCCAGAGTCGGCAAGGCGCATCCTCATAAAGGGCGACGCCGTGGTTTCATCGGAGGCGGCGAAGGTCTTTGCCGCGGGAAATATCCTGCTCCTCGGAAACGAATCGCAGACTGTCGGCCCGGAGAACGCGCCGGCGCAGGTGCATCTTATATTGCTCGGCGCGGACGTTGTGCTGCTTGAGGGCATACGCCTCGCGCACGTTCCGGAGGGGGTCTATCTTCTGAACGCCGCGCCGCTGAATCTTTCCGGCGCCGACGGCTCTCCGTGCCGCGCCGTGCTGATAGCGGAGAGGTGAGACGTTATGCTGTCTGAAGTTAAATGGGTTTTCTTCGACCTCGGCTCAACCTTGATTGACGAAACAGCCGCAGACGAGCGCCGGATAAAGGATATGACATCCGGTACTCCCGTCACGGAGGAAGCCTATCGCAAAAAGCGCCTTGAGATGATACGCGAAGGCAGGAACGGCGACAAGTCAGCAATAGAATTCTTCGGCCTTACCAAGGCGCCGTGGCACAGCGAGGACGAGGTTCCGTACCCCGACGCCGCTCCGACCCTTGAAGAGCTCCACCGGCGCGGCTTCAGGCTCGGCGTTATCGCCAATCAGAACCTCGGTACGGAACAGCGGCTGATAAATTGGGATATGCGTCAGTTCTTTGCGTTTGTCGCCGCCTCCGCGGAGCTTGGCTTGGCAAAGCCCGATCCGGCGATTTTTGAATGGGCATTGGCTCAGGCGGCTTGCAGTCCGCAAAACGCCGTTATGGTCGGAGATCGCATGGATAACGATATCGCGCCAGCAAATCGCATCGGGATACATACAGTTCGCCTGATGCGTGGGCTCGGCGCTTACCACGAGCCTCAGTCGGTCGACGAAATACCGGAATATACGATTTCGGCGCTTTCAGAGCTTATTGATCTTTTATGAAGGGATAATATATGGAACATAACTGCGGCTTTACGGATGAAAACAGGTGGTTCAGATACAGAGCCGCCGCTATCATAGTTGAGGACGGCTGCGTACTGCTCGCCGGAAACGAAAAAGAGGATTATCTCTATTCTGTCGGCGGCGCTGTTCACCTCGGAGAGACGGCGGAGGACGCAGTCAGAAGAGAAGCGCTTGAGGAGACCGGCGTCAGCTATGAGGTCGATCGCCTTGCCGTTATTCACGAGAACTTTTTTAACGAAAGCTCCGGCGGGCTGAAGGGGCTCGAATGCCACGAGATCGCGCTCTACTTTATCATGAAGCCGCGCGGCACGAAGGAGCTGAACAGCAACAGCTTTACGATGGGCGTGAGAGAAACAATGCACTGGATACCCATCGAGAAGCTTGACGGGTACAAGGCTTTTCCATTATTTTTGAAGGATTATCTGCAATCTGAGCATGCCGGGATAGAGCACATCGTCACCGACGAAAGAGCAGGCGCGGAGGAAGTAAAATGGAGCTGAAGAAAATTGAGCATAAGCTGACTGTCTGCAAAGTGGCGGACATATCCGACATAAACTTCGGCGCCGGTTTTTACTTTATAGGTAAAACCGACGAAGAGCTGTCGCTCGTATGCAGGACGGAGGACACCCCTCCGAGGACGACGGCGCGCGACGACGGCTGGCGAGGCTTTCGCATTCAGGGAACGCTCGATTTTTCGCTGATCGGCATTCTGTCGCGGCTGTCGGGGATTCTCGCGGAGCATAAAATCGGCATATTCGCGGTGTCCACCTACAACACGGATTATATTCTCGTGAAGGAAGAAAACTTTGAGCGCGCCCTGCGCGTCCTCGCTTCCGAAGGGTACAGTGTGGTATGACATTCTGGGACAGGTCATGGGAGGCTGTCTCTCCCGGGCGCATTTCAGCGTATGTAACGGGCTTTGACATGTCGGAGGACGCTTTTATCAGCTTTCTGCTAACGAAAAACGCAGTAAAGGTTTGCGACGCCGGGTGCGGCTGCGGTATCTACTCGCTCAAGCTGGCGCGCTTCGGCTTTTCCGTCTCCGGCTTCGACGTTGCGGAAAGTGCCGTTTCGCTGACAAAAGCGCTGCTCTCAAAAAGCGGGTATCCGTCAGAGTCATTCAAGGCGGCAAGCGCCCTTTCCATCGGGTATGAGGACGGCTGTTTTGACGCCGTCGTCGCCAGAGACCTTTTAGACCACATGCCGATCAGGCAGGCGCTCGAGGCAGTTAAGGAACTGAAGCGTATCGTTCGCCCCGGCGGCTACGTGCTAATTTCTGTGGATAAGACTGACGCGGAATACGAATCCGAGACGCACGAAATAAGCGGTGACGGCGACTATATATTTCAAAGCGGCAAATGGGACGGAATGGTGTTCCATCCGTATTCTGTCCGTGAGATCGGCAAGCTGGCAAACCGAAGCACGTACAGCATTCTCTCCTCTGACGATAACGGCTTTATCATCGCGCTTGAAGCGTGAGAGTTGACAAATGCGGATGGATAAAGTACAATAGCATAAAATAGATCCTGTTCTGATAATCCCTGCGGCGGGTGAGTACCCGTGTCGGTGCGGAACTCAGGGCAGGGTCTGTTCTTTTGTCTCTCCCGCTTTTATGCGGTTGAGAAGCTCGACATATTCCATCGCGCCTATCCTGTCCTCCTCCTTGTAGCCCCACCATGTATCCGGAAACTCGTCGGTGTTTTTCATTCGCTCCACCATTATCGGAGACATTGTTCTTTTGAACCTTATGTTCTCAATAAGCTCAAGCGGTACCAAGTCATATACATAAGTCTTATATCTGTTCATTCCCAATACCTCCACTTCGCCGTGCCATAGGCACCTTGTAATATACACCTTTCTGCCGCCCGGAAAAGCGCGCGATCCGTATCTTACTATCCCATCCTTGTCGGTGTGCTCCTTGACAATATTGCCGACAACACAATATTTCATCTTTTCGGGTCTATCCATAATATTTGCTCCTCTCTTACGGTCCCATAAACGAGATTAAATCATATCCGTTCTCTTTCCCGACCCTCATCATATACCGCATTCTGTAAATAAATCGCTCATAGAAGTCGATTATTGCCTCCGCCTCTGCTATGCAGGGGTTTTCTTTTATAGTCAGCGTAAACTCGTTATCTCGTCCCTCCGTCAGCGCCTTTGCCGTATCCTCGATGTCGCTTATTATGCGCTCTATCGCTTCAAACGTGTAGAAGTTGTACGTCAGGTACCACTCAAAGCCACTCAGATAATACGGCACTTCTTTCCCGTTTTCCTTGCGCCAACATTCTGCTCTTTTCCTGTTCGCTTCAAGCTCATTATCAAAATGCTTTTTGAGAAACGGCGTGAGATACCGGAAATGATATGCTCCCTCTATGAGAGACAGTGAAAGATAAAACTGTCATCATAGAGGGGGCATTTTTGTGGGTAAAAGCAAGATAGCGTACGAAATGAAGGTCGAAATCGTTCGAGACTATTTGAACGGCAAAGTTGGCTATACAGAATCCGTACGAAGGGCAAACAACAGTATGAGCTTATTCCGACAATGGGTAGAACAGTATAAGACTGGTGGAGCGGAGGCACTTCTGCCGCAAAGCAAAAATAACAGCTACAGCACAGAGACCAAGCTAATAGCAGTCAGGCAATACTTGGCTGGTAAAGGCAGCATGGAAAAGATTTGCGAAAAATATGGGATACGCTCAATAGAACGGCTCAGAAACTGGATAAAGGTGTATAATGCTCATGGAGACTTCAACTCTGTAAAACATTCAGGAGGCGGAAGCTACATGAAGAAAGCACGAAGCACCACGCAGGAAGAGCGGCTGCAAATTGTCAAGGAATGCATAGAAAGTGGCAGGAACTATGGAGAAATGGCGCTGAAATACAACGTCAGTTACCAGCAGGTTCGGACATGGACGCTGCGGTTTGAGGAGCTTGGCGAGGCAGGTTTGGAAGACCGGCGT
>JAFSJE010000026.1 GCA_017439425.1 Oscillospiraceae bacterium | reverse complement strand
GTGATTCCGCAAGTAGTGGCGAGCGAACGCGGAAGAGCCCAAACCGTCAGCGTTTAGGCGCGGGCGGGGTAGTAGGACTGCGCTATCTGAGAAATATTTGAACCGGAACCTGTCTGGAAAGTCAGGCCGCAGAGGGTGAAAGCCCCGTACAGGTAAGAATACGATTGGTAGCGGTATCCTGAGTAGCGCGGAGCACGAGGAATTCTGCGTGAATTATCCGGGACCATCCGGAAAGGCTAAATACTCCCCAGAGACCGATAGTGAACCAGTACTGTGAAGGAAAGGTGAAAAGCACTTCGAAAAGAAGAGTGAAAAAGTTCCTGAAACTGTTCGCTTACAAGCTGTCGGAGCCCCTATAGGGGGTGACGGCGTGCCTTTTGCATAATGAACCTACGAGTTGCCCTATCCGGCGAGGTTAAGCGCTTAAGGCGCGGAGCCGGAGCGAGAGCGAGTCTGAACAGGGCGTTCAGTCGGGTGGGGCAGACGCGAAACCGAGTGATCTACCCTCGTGCAGGATGAAGTTCCGGTAACACGGCATGGAGGTCCGAACCAGTAAGCGTTGAAAAGCTTTTGGATGACGTGAGGGTAGGGGTGAAAGGCTAATCAAACTCGGAGATAGCTCGTACTCCCCGAAATGCATTTAGGTGCAGCGTGCGGGTAGTTTGCGCGAGGTAGAGCGACTGACTGGATGCGAGGGTTTCACCGCCTGTCAATTCCTGACAAACTCCGAATGCGCGCAAACGTTCCCGTGCAGTGAGGGCGCGGGTGCTAACGTCCGCGTCCGAGAGGAGAAGAATCCAGACCGCCGGCCAAGGCCCCGAAGTGCGCGCTAAGTTGCGTTAACGAGGTCCGGCGACAGGGACAGCTAGGATGTTGGCTTGGAAGCAGCCATTCATTTAAAGAGTGCGTAACAGCTCACTAGTCGAGTCGCCGGGCATGGATAATAACCGGGCATTAAGCGTGCCGCCGAAGCCGCGGGACACATGTTTTCATGTGTCGGTAGGGGAGCATTCCGCGCAGCGCAGAAGGATTGGGGACGACCCGTTCTGGAGCGCGCGGAAAGGCAAATGTAGGTATAAGTAACGATAATGGGGGCGGGAAACCCCCACGCCGGAAGACTGAGGCTTCCTGATCAACGCTAATCGGATCAGGGTCAGTCGGGACCTAAGGCTAAGCCGTATGGCGAGGCCGACGGGCGAAACGGTCAACATTCCGTTACTTCCATGACGAGAGACGTGGTGACGAAGGAGTGACACCTCCGCCGGCTGACGGAATAGCCGGTTGAAGGGCGTAGGCGCCGAGTGGGCAGGCAAACCCACCCCCGAGCCGAACCTGACAGTACCGCGAGCGCTTGCGCGAGCGGATAGCGAGGGTAACCATACTTCCGAGAAAAACCGCTATCGCTAATCGTTTTGGAACCCGTACCATAAACGGACACACGTGGTCAAGTATAGAGTACTGAGGCGATCGGGTGATTCACAGCAAAGGTACTAGGCAAAATAGCCCCGTAACTTCGGGAGAAGGGGCGCTCCTTTAAATATGAGGGAGCCGCAGAGAAATGGCTCAAGCGACTGTTTAACAAAAACACAGGGCTATGCGAATTCGTGAGAAGATGTATATGGCCTGACACCTGCCCGGTGCCGGAAGGTTAAGAGGAGAGGTCAGCTTCGGCGAAGCCTTGAATTGAAGCCCCGG
>JAFSJE010000025.1 GCA_017439425.1 Oscillospiraceae bacterium | reverse complement strand
ACAAAGCTGCGTAAAACAAAACCGCAGACTTTGGCCTGCCGCTAAGCGGCTTGCCAAAATCTGCGGTGCCACAGAGCCTCGGCTCTGTGAACTTTCTTTTAATTATTTCACTGTCTACTTGACGGGGTGCAGTTCATTTTGGGAAGGGCGATCACTTTTTAAAGAGTGATGATAAATCGCCTGTAGCTTGTCAGAAATGGAGCTGATTTTGTTCTCGCCTCTGCGATGATGTGAAGAGTCTCACCGGATCGACCGCCGGATATAATTATTTTTTTATCGTGGGATATCTGACATTTCCCGGTGAATGAGCCGGCTTCCGGGTAAGGGTAGAAGAAAAGCTCACAACCGTCAGCGCAGACATTCAGCCGCCAGTCCCTGATCTCGCCCTTTATTTCAGGACGGCACGAAGCAATAGCCGGGTCCGGAGAGGACGTCCAGAGCATCCTCGCGGCAAAATCATTCTGAAAAGCCTCTCGCCAGCGCCATATCGTCGCCTGAGGACTTGTGTGCATTCTGCCGTCCGAGCCTAAAACCGTATCGGATGCGTTTGTCCAGATGCTGTGCCGCTCTGTGACGCCGAACTGAGCCTTTTCCGGCCTGTAATACTCATATCTGCCGCCCCAGCCGCCGTAATCTGGGCGCTCCGGCACGTTCAGCCCGTTTGGAATGATCCATAAAAATGACGGCGTATCGCCCTCAACTATATATTTCGGATGAGGATAGAGCGCGCCGAGTGCGCCTTTTGAGCGGATATTCGTATCGATCCAATCATTTGAAACGAGGTCGCGTCTTCCGCCGGAGAAGCCGAGAGTTTTATGTACACCATCCTCACTTCCGTGCTTAACAAGGTCGGAGCTGATGCCCGGCCAGGCGGCCTTCCAGTAGGTGTAGTTTCCGAACCATGAGCCGCGAGAGGGCGAGACTATCCAAAACAGTCTGTCGCCGTATTTCTTCCGAAGCCATCGTGATGCATGATCCTGATCGGAAATTCCGTAAATACGAAGCTTGCCGAGCGCTGTGCTGAGCTTGTCCGGCATCAGCTTTTCAATCTGCCAGACAGCCTGCGCGAGGGTGTTTGCTCCGCCCCAAAGACCGATATACAGAGGGCGCGAATCTTCCCGCAGAATGCACTCGATAAGAGCCTTGACTCCGGTATTTTCCTTGTATTTCATCGAGGCAAAGCCGAAGCTGGGCATAAGACCGTATTCGTCGATCCCCGCATAGGTTATGGAGTGATAATAATCGGCGCTCCGCCATCCGGAGGCGTGCGCGCGGAGATTCGGCAGAGTCTCGCCGTATGCGTCGATAATGCTGTGAATCAGCCCGACGCGACCGCTGACGTTACCCTTTACAAAGCAGGAGGTGCATGAGATAAGAGCCTCGATATCTATTTCATTGGAGTAAAGCATGAGCCTTATCATGGACTGGATGTCGTCAACCTCAAAACCGTCCAGTATATCAGTCAGAACTACGTACCGCGGCGTTTTCATTTTATATCCGCTCCTTTTACTTAGCATAGCATATTCGGCTGCGTAATGGTAGTAAAAGTTGACTAATAGCTCATTTTGAGAGCACCGCGGTGTTTTTTATTTTACAAGATGCGAAAAATCTCTCGTTTTGCCGAGATATTCAGCTCTCGCATAGCTGCCGGACTTCAGCTCCGGGGCGTTAGCGCCGAAGAGACGGGCGATGGAGTACGCCGCCGTGAAACGAACGTCGGCTTCAAGTCTGCCTTTCTGCGAACCATCGGCGCCGGTGACGGTTATGTCCGCTTTGTAGTCAGCGTCCGTCAGAATGGCACCGGAGGATTCCTCTGTGCCGTTATAGAAGCTTATTCCGTCGTCGCTGTAATCATGATATACTATCCTGATTGAAATATTGCTGAGAAAACCTGTCCTGCGCGTAAGCTCAGCGTAGCCGGAGGCCTTGCCGTAGAGCTTTCCTGCAAAATCCATGCTTTTAGCCGGAGCGGTGGCGTAGTCGCCGACGTCGGGCGTCAGGATGGCTTCTGCAATATTGCCGGGAGTATAGTCAAGAAGCTCGGCAATCCGCACTCTGACACCGCCGCCGCTCTTTTTGCCCTCGATCCACATAAGCTTAGTGCCGGTGTCGTTCCAGGAGAGGGGAGAGCGGAAGATAAATTCCTCGCCGGGGTCACCGAGATACACGCCCTTATATTCCATATCGCTCACCGCGCGATCCATTTCAACGAGAGCGGGACCGACGTTGCCCTCTCTGCCGCTTCTCACTCCGGTAACGCAGTACATATAGACCTGCGCGAGAATGTTGTGAAGCGGCTGACCGAGCGGTCTTTCGACAAGCCCAAGCGCGCCCATATCGGTCTTATCCGAAAAACGGCTTGTCATAACTGCGCCGAGGCGCTCGTCAGGCGAGAGAAGGGTTGTTTCGTCATAGCCCGGGGCGCAGGAGAGAAGCGTGACCTCGCCGGTCGCTATATCCTGCTTTACAGAGTCCGCCATACCGTTCTGCGCAGAGCCGACGAGACTTATCGCTCTGCCGCCATCAATGAACTGCTTTACCTCTCCGCCGATGACCGGCCTCGCTATAAGCCTTCCGCGAACGTCTGGGTCGGGAATAAAGCCGTCCATATTGCTTATGTACTGCGCATTTTCAATGACGTATTTATCACCGCTCTTTTTAAGTGAGCCCATGGCGTTAACAGCTCCGCAGTCGCTGCGGCGTATAGTCCAGGCAAAGTGTTCACAGTCCGGCGCAATAATGACCTCAGTCCATTTCTGAACGACAGCGCTGTCGCTGCTGAACTCGCGCGGAAACTCGATCGGCACCAGTCTGCCGCTGTCAGCGGGGCAGTTATCGAGCGTATAACCCTCCGGCGCCTCAAGAATGTTATCGCCCATGAGTACGCGGGTATTGTCCTTGAAGGGAAGTATGCGCGAGGTACCGGCGCCGGAGCCGCGATAAACCTCAAGGGGGTCGGTGCCGTCGTCGTTCATGGTGGTGATAACGGTGTCCGCACCCTCGCGCGTAACGACGATCACTCTTCCGGAGAAGGAATAACTGCATCGTGAGAGAGTGGTGCTTTCAGCAAGCGGCAGAGTTGTGATTTTCACTCTTCCGATGCTTCCGCTTTCGTCAAGAGCTATGCGCTCGTCGGGATCGGCTTCGTAGCCGCCGGTTCTTCGCGCACGGGAAGCGGTGTAGCCGACTACACCTGCAACAACGCAGAACAAGATAATTGAAGCTAAAACGATAAGAAAGATTTTCAGCCCTTTGCGGCTCTTTTTTGCTTTTGTCATTTATGCGCCTTCTTTGCTTTTTTAAGAAGAATAACATCTGCTTATTAGCAAATTGTTTGAGAGATGTTTGAGAAATGTTAAATATGCCGGGACGACATAATAAGTCGCCCCGGAAATAATTACACAACAGGTCTTGCCCGCCATTTTTTGACTATGTCGCGTTCCTTTTCGACGTCAGGCTTGAGATATTCGGGATAAACAACCCACTGAAGTCTGCCGTAAAGCTGAGGCTCATAATACTCTGAAAACTCCGCGGCGTATTTATTCCAGCTTTCAATTTCACCTTCGACGTGGCTCATAGCGCTTTCGCGGTATTTTTCGTCGCCGGTATCGTTGAAATAGCGGATATCTATGGCGGCGCAGGTTTTCTCAGCGTAGTAGAGTCCGAGATTTGCCCACATCCTTTGGTCGTGTACCATCTGCCAGAACTCGCGTTCACTGTCGCTTGAGTAGTTTGACGGCTCCTTTTTCAGGAGCTCCTCAGCTATACTGAGAGCCTCCCCGGAGTAAGTCCTGAGACTGTCAGCGGTCTCGACAGGCGTGCGTCCCTCCGGTATCGCTTCACCCTTTACGTCGGCGTCAACGAATTCCGGCGTAGAAAGCACTCCTGCTCCGGGCTGGGTGTTGACGCTGTTTGCCCAGGTTTTAAGACCGATAAAGCCGAAGCTCGTTATATGTGTAGCTGACGCTTCGGGGTAATAGAGGTCGCTGGAGATCCAGAAATATGTCGTCACCAGAGGAATAATCTTTCCAGCGTTCTCCATCGCCGCAGCCAGCTTAACGGCGTCGTCGTGGGGAGCGGCGCCTTCAAAGTGCTCAGCCATCAGCTCGGCAAAATAGGACGTAGGAAGGCTGAGATCGTAGCCTAAGCGTCCCCAGAGCATGAACTCATACCAGTGGCGCTTTGCGTAGAGCTGACCCTTAAAAGCGGCGTCCTTCATTTTGTACTCTCGGGCGAAGATGTATGCGTCCGAGCCCATGAAGAAGCCTCTGAGCTGACTCTCGTCAGGCATACCTCCGAGATAGTCGCGTATATAATCCGCGTCGCCCCATCGGAGATTGAAAAAATCATCGTTTCTGAGCTCAAGCCAGCTTTTTATGCCGTCCGGCATCTTGGAAAAGTTCTCCTCGACAAAATTCGGGGTGGTAGATGAGTGGATATGTCCGACGGAGTACTTGTCGCTGTAATCAAACTTTCCGTTGAAGTCAGCCCAAATCTTAGCTACTGCGTCAAAATCCGTAAGGTGCAGTCGGTGAAGAATTGTAATGTCGCGGTCCGGATTAGCTTCAAGCGCATCGTTAACACCCAAACCGTAGGTTTCCCAGAGCCATTTTTCGTTCTCAATCTCCATACCCGGCGCCCAGTCCATAAACTCGCCGGCTGTTATTCCGATGCCGGCAAGGTCCGGATAGGTATCTACAAGCGCCTTCACGCTCTTGCGATAGTAATCACGAGTCACATCGTTGTCCACGTATGGCGTTATTCCGTACTTGTTGTGCTCTCCGTAGGTATAGACGTTCCATGTATAAATATAGAACTTTATACCCCGGCTCTTTGCATAGGACATCACCTCGCGCCAGAAGTCTATCTTCTCGTCGATGGTGATGTCCTTGACCACTTCGTAGTTTTCCCAGTGCTCCGGACGAACGAGGTTGGAGGCCGTAGTGTTGTAGCTGTCGTCAAAGGGTATCGTCGTGCGCCAAACGTCGTCAAGCGCGACATCCGGGTATTCAGCTACCTTTACCATGCTTGGAAACGGATTCAGATTCCACAGGGAAAAGGCATTATAGCGGTTAAGGGCGAGAAAGTCGAAATACTCTCGCCAGAAATCAATATCCCATACATTTTCTATGTTCGCCTGGGCAACGTCGCCGGCATCGGAATAACTGGGAGTGCGCATATCGAGCGGCGCATTGAACTTAATGCCGCGGTTAGCTATGCTCGGCTTTGCTTCGGATGAGCTGACAAATCCGTACAGCGCAAGCTCTTCCGCAACCTGAAATCCGCCATACATAAGCCCTGTCTCGTCACCGCCGGTTACAGTGACGGAATTATCGGACACTTCAATTTTGTATGCCTCATATCCGAGGCTCTCATCGATAGTCTCGAGGTTTACAATTAAATCTGTCGTTATAGCGGCGTTAACACCCTCAATCTGCGATGCGGCAAACTGCGCCTGCGGAAGAGAAGACGCTTTGACTGTGACTGCGTAAGACGGTTCCGGTTCAGTCTGAGGATCCGGTTCCGGTGCGGTTTCGGTGGGAAGAGCAGGCTGTAAGGATGGCATTTCAACCGTTTTTTGTGCCGGAGATGAAGGTGCAGAGCAGGATGAGACAGCTCCAATAGTTAGAATAAGAGCGAGAATAATTGAGGTATATCGTTTCACTGTTAAATTTCTCCTGTTTTCTCTTTCGGCTTTTTCACAATAAGAACGATTCCGCCTGCAAGCGCAAGACCGATCACTACGTCTGCGGCGATAAGCGCTATTTTCCACGGCGACATATCATAGCGTATTGTGGTGCCGGGAGCGACGCCCTGCATTGCGGCGGAGTTTGCCACCGTATAGCACACGTCGTGCAGAGCGCGGCGCATAACGGCGTGAGAGGTGGGACTCTGGGAATCCTCAATTCCGCCTATTGTATCAAATGTGAGGAAGGTATCGCAGCCGGAGCGGAAGGCGAGATCGTACATATTCTTGCCCTCCATCCAGATGTACATATCGCTGTGAACGGTGCCGTTAAAGCCCCATTCATCGCGGAGAACTCCGGTGAGAAGCGAGTAGTTGCCGTGGGCAATTACGGCGCCTATGTCGTTCTGAGATGCCATAACAGCCGTAGCGCCGCGCATAACGCGCTCTGCGGTGCTGCCCTCGCTGTCAGCAACGTATTTTACAGTCATACGGGCTTCCTTGAAGGGAATCTCAAAGGCTTTGAGATAGATCTCGCGCATTGTCTGCTCTGTTGCCCAGGTGTGAAGGAGAAATTCGCGGTTAGTCTCCTGATCGTTGAGGGCGAAGTGCTTGATATAGCAGTACATTCCGGCGTCTCCGGCTCCGCTTACGACAGCGGCGGCAATTTTACCGGTGAGTACGGGATCCTCGGAGTAATACTCGAACACTCTTCCAGAGAAGGGACTTCTGTGAAGGTTGATAGCGGGTGAATACCAGCCGGAGATGCCGTTTTCCATAGCCTCCTGACCGAACATTTTGCCGACCTCGTACATAAGCTCCTTGTTCCAGGTGGACGCCATAAGGGGCGCGTAGCCGTAGGTAGCGGAGAGATTCATGCCCTCGTCGGTCTTGACAGCCTTTATGCCGTTTGCGCCGTCGGCGTGGAGCACATCGGGAAGCCCGAGAGCGTCGACCTTTGTCGTTGTATAGTTTGCGCCGGCCATAAGGCTAATGATTTGAGCGAGAGTATCCGCGTTGGAGTAGTCGATCTGATCAAGGAAGGAATCCCACTTTTCATCGTAATAGGGAACGGCGCGCATATCCGAGAGAATAAGTCCGCTGTCGGATATGGCTCTGTCCGCCTCAGTGTAAACCGCAGAGCCCGGAACGTTACCGAGAAGCGGGTCAGACTCAGGGCTGAAGGACTCTTCAATTCCGAAGAGCGCGACTGTCTCACTTGTCGCCTCCTTCACACGGCTCTTAACCTGGGGGAATGTGTTTTTCCAGTCTGCGCGGCTGAGCATCACGGTCTCGCGCTCCATATAGGCGGTAACGTCCTCAAAGCGGTTGTGAGCCGCGGTATAGGGAGAATCTGTGCCGTCGGCGCGGACGTTGAGAACTGCTCCGTTCTCGTCAAGGGCGGACTGTGCGGCTATCTCGCTCCTGCGCGGATTGGAGGAATCGTACCAGATGATTTCGGGAACGGCGACCGTTTTTGCCTCCACGACATCATGGCTGTTAAGCCTGAGCGAAACGGTGTATTCGCCGCTCTCAAGAACGTAGGCGCCTCTTGTGCCGTCGCCGTTATCGCGGGTATAGCAGTAGGAAGCCATATCCTCCTTCATAAAGCTCAGAGTGAGCTCCTGCTTTTCACCGGGAGCGAGGAGCTTCGTCTTTTCAAAGGCGACGAGATTTACCTCGCTCTTTTCGATCTTATTCTGAATATCAAAATCAGTGTAGGGCGCAGTGTAATAAATCTCGACTACGTCCTTTCCGGCGCTCGAGCCGGTGTTCTCAACGGTGACTGTCAGCTTTATCTCGTCGCCGCTGTCGTCAAAGGCGGTGACAGACTTATTGAAGCTCGTGTAGCTCAGACCGTAGCCGAAGGGGAAGACAACGGACTTGGCGTAATCAAAGTCGGGATCGACTGCGTAGGCTGTTTCGTAATAGCGATAGCCCATATACACGCCCTCTTCGTATTCGATGAAGTAGCGGTAATAGTCGCCGTTGCCGGTGGCAGAGGAGGGGGTGCCGTAGGGCTTGGATTTAAAGGTCGCGTTTGAGTAGTTGAAAACGCCGAAGTTTGCGTAGGTGGGATCCTTTGTAAAATCAGCGGGCCATATATCCACCGTTCTTCCGGAGGGGTTGACGCTGCCTGTCAGAAGATCTCCGAGCATCGCAAAGCCGCGCTCGCCGACGTGACCTACATAGAGAATAGCGTCAGCCTCGTATTCACCCTCCATAAGGCAGCCAACCTCCATCGGTGCGGAGGCGGCGAGAATGACTACGACCCTTCCGCAGCTTTCGCGGGCGAATCTGATGGTATCGCGCTCGTTTTTTGTAAGAGCGAGATAGTGGGGGGTGCCGTCGGAGTAGCCGTCATACTTCTTGTCCGAGCCCTCCTGACCTGCGCGGGAGATAAAGACGAGAGCGGTGGTGTTCTTGACCTCACCCTCAATTCCGGCGTAGATGTCGGCACCGAACTCATAGATTTTGCTGTCGCCGCCCATGAGATCGTTGATGGCTCCAGCGCTTGTGGCGCCCTCTGCCTCAAGGAGAGCCTCAGGCTTCATAATCGCCTTCATTTTGTTGAAGGCAGCCTCGTTTACCGTAAAGGCGTCGTGAACCGCCTTGTAGGGGCTAACCGGCTCAATAGTCCACTTTGCGCTGCCTGCTGAGGAAACCTGACCGTAAATCGGGCTGAGATAGCGGTAGCCGAAGGGCGTGACCGCACTCTCGGCGGCGAGGGGGAGAACGCCGTTGTTCTTAAGCAGAACGCTGCCTTCTGCCTGCACCTGAAGCGCGAGAGCGTATGAAGCCTCGCGGGCTTCGACGTTATCCGCATAGAGATCGGCATAGTATTCCACAGCGCTGTCGGGGAGAGAAGCGCTCTTTACGATATGGCGCTCGCCCTTGCCGAGATAATCGTCCATAACGGACGCGAAGGCAAGCATTCCTACGTTTGCCGCAACGGCTATAACAAGCACCACTGCCATTATAGGAATGAGGATTTTGCGGAGTCGATTTGTACCGGTCTTTTTCATGATAAGCCTCCTTTTTTATATGTAAAACCATCGTAAGGCTTGACGCACATAAAAACAATTTGTTTTTCGCCGTCTAAGATTTTTTTTCGCGGATAAAAAGGAACTCCGCGACCACCGCCCCTACAAGGGCGCGGCGGTTGTCGTACATTTGGGCGCTTTAAAGGCTCCCTTTCACAAAGGGAGCTGTCGCCCTCGAGGGCGACTGAGGGTTCGGAGGTAAACCGACCCTCTAACCCTCCGGCGCTGGCGCGCCACCTCCCTTTACAAAAGGGAGGCTTTAAAAGGGCGGGCGCGCTCACCGCCCCTACGGGATATTACTTTACAATAAGATACTTCGCGCGGCTAACGGCTGAGCAGTCGCGCGCTATCTGCGGATAGAGCCTCTTTATCTGCTCCGTATCGAGCAGCACCTTGTCGTTTCTGACGAGCTTTACGCTGTAGTCCTTGCCGCTGAGCTCGTCGTCAGCCGAGCCCTCGACCTCCTCCATAAGAATGCCGTTGAGCTTCTTGAGCTCACGGTTTATCTCGTCGCGCTTGCGTCTCAGAGTGCGGATGGAGCGGCAGAGCTGGCTTATCTCCTTTTCGGACTTTTTCGGAAAGCTCATAGCCATGAGCTCGGAGCCGTTGATGGCGTCATTCATAAGTTCAGTGTTCATTTATATTGTCTTTCTGTAAATAAGTAAAAAATAATAGTATTATTATTATAAATAGTAACTATTCTTACTAATATTACTATTTATTAAAGTGGTGTATACCCTTGTTGTTTGCGTTTCTTCTTACGAAGTAATATGTCACGCCGTCAAGCTCCTTCATCAAGGGCGAATAGAGCTTGAGGTCAGCGGCGAGCTGCTTCGTGTTCTTCGCCGGGTCGCGGCCAGTCCACGCCCGCACAGAGTCAAAGAGAGCCTTTGCCGTGCCCTCCCACTCGCCGTCCTTCTCGAGGAGCCAGCGGAGCGTATCGGAGAGCCCCGAGCGCCTGTACTGCTCGTTTTCGGGCTTGTGTTTCTGCTTTTTCCGGGCTTTGTCAGTCAGACCTTCGGAATCTTCGCGGGTATCGCCATGCTTATAAACGGCGCAAGCGGACTGATCAGCTTTTTCCAGATGAGAAAGGAATAACCGGATGACGAACGCCGCGGTAATAGTTATAACGGCGACGGTGATCAACGTCCTTCTCCATCTCATGCACAAGGACAGAACGGCCGGGGCTTACGTCCTCGCGGTGCTGAACGCTGCTATATGCGCCTTTGCGGTCTTTTGCCTTGTGCTTCCTGGAGTAATTGAGCCATACGTCAGAGCTGCGGTAGGAGTTTTTACGATTGCAGCGAACCTTGTGAGCCTCGTTGAGGTGCTGCGCTATGAGAATAAGAAAAGCTGGCGATTCATCGAGAAAAAATGTGAAATAGGTGAATAAAACCGCCGCGAAGCCTTGATGAACGAGGCTCGCGACGGTTTTCTTTTTTAGCGTATTATTTTTTTATCCTTTGCAGCGATGCGTTCAGTGAACGGATCATATCGCCAGGAACGCTGTCGCCCGCTTGCTTTATAAGGCTCTCGAGGCTCAGGCCGGCCATCATTTTTTCGAGATTGGCATTTCCGTGAGCGGCCTTCGCAACGTCGCCGCGGGAGACTGTCATGCGCTCCATCAGCCTCTCAAGGATTGCGGCGGTTTGCGGATTTGATTTTAGGGCGCCCATTGTATCCTTGATCGAATAGCACGAGGGATCATAATCCGCCGCGTCAAACCAGTTAATTACCGCCTGCTTGCGGAATATATAATCCCTGTTCGGCTCGTACACGCGCCGGATCACTATCTCATCCTCACCGGCGCTGATGCGGTGCTCGGCGGAGATGGGCACGTTGAAGGTGAAAACTCTCTCTGCACGCTTTGTTTCAAACTTCCTGCCGTCGACGAAAAGCGTGATCTCCGGAAGATTTGAGTAAACCTTTATTTCCGTAATATCCTCACAGCGGTCAGCGTAGCGGGAGCCGCAGATATGTACGAAAGGCGCCTTTGACCATGCCGCCTTATAGAGATAAAAGGCGTCCTTTTTCGTTTTGCGGTCAAACTCCACTAATCCCTTTTGGTTTTCGCCCTTTTTGCCCCCCTCGTCTCGCCCGTCGGCGGCAAAGTCAAAAAGATTCCAGACGTGCGTTGCCCAGAGATAAGGACGCTCGTCGATCAGTTTCAGAATATGCTCGTGATAAAGACACTGATATTCCTCGGTGTAGTCGCCCTTTTCGGGCGCCGATGAGTGAAAGCGGATGTTGGCGTCAGCGCCGTACTCGGAAAAGCCTATTATCCTGTCGGGATAGATGGCGTGATATTCGTCGAAAAACTCATCGTTCTGTTCGAGGTCGCCGAGATACCATCCGAAATAAAGATTATAGCTTGCGATATCAGCAACCGGAATGAGCGGAGAATCCTTCTCGAGCATAAACGCGTGCGCCATCACAGTCGGGCGGGTCAAATCCATCCTGTGGCACAGCTCGTTCAGAGCCTTGTGGTCTGAAATAAGCTCATCCGTAACCGTCCCGGAGGCTGTGATTTCGTTTGACAGCCCCCAGCAGACTATTGACGGATGGTTATAGCATTGCGTAATGAGCTCGCGCATCTGGCTGATTGCGTTTTCTCTTCCGCAGGACGTATGCTTTGTGATATACGGAATCTCAGCCCATACGATGAGGCCGTTCTCATCGCAAAGATCGTAGAACTCTTCGGCGTGCTGATAGTGTGCAAGGCGGAGCGTGTTGGCGCCTATTTCGCGGATTATCTCCATATCCTCGCGGTGCTCCTTCATCGTAAGAGCATTTCCAAGACCCTTTCTGTCCTGATGGCGGCTCACACCGCGCAGAGGATAGCTTCTTCCGTTGAGGAAAAAACCCTTTTCAGGGTCGATGTGGAATTCACGGCAGCCAAAACGCGCGCATACCTCGTCGCCGCTTGAGAGACTTGCATAGGCAGTATAGAGATACGGATCGTCAAGTCCGTCCCAAAGACGAACGTTTTCGATAGTAAACACTGCGGTGTTTTTAACGCATTGTGTTTCTCCGTTTACGGTTATATATACACATTCCGCATTGTGCCACGTTTCAACGGTAACGGTTGCGCGCTTTGCCGCAAGGTCGACCGAAGGAGTGATCTTAATGCCGCGCGAGCCGTCTGCGACAAGTTCAAAATGCTCGGCAGGGACTATTATAAGATTGACGTCGCGATAAAGGCCGCCGTAGAAGGTGAAATCGGCCATCTGAGGGTAGACACGCTCATTTTTTGAGTTGTCCACTTCAATATGCAGAAGATTCTCTTTTTTCAGATACTCCGTTATATCCGCACGGAAGGTCGAATAGCCCCCGTCGTGGTGGACAAGCGGTACTCCGTTAAGCGACAGATCGGCGCTCATTGCCGCGCCGTTCAGTTCAATAAAGCAGCGCTCACCGGAGAGCATATCGGGCATCGGAAAATATTTTTCGTATGTCGCGGTCCCGCGCCTGTAATCGTTTCCGCCGTCCTGCCCGTCCAAAGCGTTCCAGGTGTGGGGAAGAGTAACGGCTGCCGGTTCCCCGCCGGGAAAGGAAAACAGCCAGTTATCATTGAAGTTTATGACAGTCCTCATAAGCTCCTCCTCAGTGTGTTATTTTCCGAGCTTTATACCGGTAAGGTGCTCGTAATACTGCGCGATGGCGCTGTGATCCTTCTGACCGCCGCCGTTTGCGTGCATCCACTGCATGACCTCCATAACTCCAGCTGTAACGGGCGCCGGAGCGCCGACGGAGTGGGCGCAGGAGAGGGCATTGTTAAGGTCCTTGATGTGAAGATCGATTTTAAAGCCCGGCTTGTCGTTTCCGGAGAGCATCATAGGCGCCTTGGCGTTCATTACGTTGGAGCCGGCAAGACCGCCCTTTATCGCCTCAAAGACGAGCTCGGGATCGACTCCCGCCTTCTGCGCAAGGGTAAGCGCCTCGCTGAGCGCCTGAATGTTTGCGGCGACGATTATCTGATTTGCGAGCTTTGTCGTGTTGCCGGCACCGATTTCGCCGCATCGCACTACGGACGCGCCCATATGGGACAGAACGGGCTTCATCTTATCGAAGATTTCCTGCTTGCCGCCCACCATAAAGCTGAGCTTGCCGCTTATTGCCATAGGCTCGCCGCCGGAAACGGGAGCGTCGAGCATTTCAACGCCCTTTTCAGAAAGCTTTGCGGCGATCTCCTTGGAGTCGATGGGGTTAATGGAGCTTGTGTCAACAAGAATCTGCCCTGCGTGCAAGGCATTGTAGAAATCATCTGCGAGAACGACTTCACGAACCTGAGGAGAATTGGAGAGCATTGTAATGATGACGTCGCAATTCTCGGCTATTGATAGATAGGTGCCCTTTTTTGCGCCGGCCGCAATGGCGTCAGAGCATTTACTCTCGGTGCGGTTTGCTACGGTAACGTCAAGTCCGGCCTTTACAAGATTGATTGCCATGGGCTTTCCCATAATACCCATGCCTATAAAGCCTATTTTCATTTAAAAATCTCCTTTTATTTTTTGAGATGAGTATATACAAAAAAAGGGTCCAGGTATATAATTGAATTCGAGATTGTATCTCCAAATTCGTCTTTTTGAGGTGAAAACTATGTCCGCGTCAAATCTTAGCGTACAGGAGCGAATCGAAAATCTGAGGGAGCTTTTATCCTTCGGCGGAAGGATGTACACATGGGTTTATAATCTCGAGGGCGAGGTGCAGGAAACGAACTGTCCCGACCTTATTCTGCACAAGGTATTTAAAAAATCGGGGTACCTCGAACGAATGCTCGAGCATGCGAGAGAGCATTCGGAGCCGATAGTCTTCAGCGTTCCTATGGGACTTGTTTGGGGCGCGGCGTTTGAGCGCGAAGGAGACACTCTGTCAAAGATCCACGTTTTCGGACCTGCGGCATCGACGGAACTCAGCATATGGGACGTGGACGATGCGCTGCGAAGAGCTGAAATGAGTCCAGGCCGGCGCAAGAAGCTTGAGCAGATACTGATGAACATTCCGACAGTTTCCACAGTAGACTTTTTCAGATACATTCTTATGCTTCACTATTGCGTTACAGGTGAGAAGCTGACTAATTCCGATATCGTTTTTATTTCTCAAGGAATTGAAAAACCCGCCTCCGGAGAAACAACTAAGCGGGACAGAATGAAAACCTATATGACAGAGCAGGCTCTTATGAGAATGGTCAGCGAGGGCGACCTCAATTATAAAAGCATACTTGATAATGCCGCCGGTATAAGCAGGGGAGTTAGAGTTGATAGCAGCATGTCTTTACGGCAGGTCAGAGTATCGCAGATTGTGTTCATTTCACTATGCACCCGTGCGGCGATCGAGGGCGGTATATCTCCGGAGGTGGCATATTCCCGAGGCGACGCTTATATTCAGGATGTTCTTGATTGCAAAAGCGTGACTGATGCTGCTCAGATCGGACACACTATGTACGATGATTTTGTCCGCCTCGTTCACAAAAGCCGGTCAAACCCCAAATATTCAAAGCAGATACAGAGCTGCTGCGAATACATAGAGCTGAATGCCGAAAAAAAGATAACGCTAAAGGATCTTGCGCGTCACGTCGGCTACGTTGAATACTATCTTTCACGAAAATTTAAAGAGGAGACAGGCTTCAGCATAAACGATTATATTAAAATAGTAAAGGTTGAGCACGCAAAAACGCTGCTGATTTCCTCGGATATGGGCATTCAGGAGATATGCGATAAGCTCAGCTTCGGCTCGCGGAGCTTTTTTGCAGAGACATTCAAGAAAATCGCCGGACTTCCGCCGGCGCGGTTCAGGGAGCAGAACAGAAGAATGTAATTTTAGCAAATATGAGGACATGGTAGCTAATTCAAAGATTTTTTTGCCGTAATCCGCAATGTATACTGTTTTCAGGCTCGTTTAGAAATAGATGAAGGAGAGCGATAGAATGAACCTGAAAAAAATCATTGCTGGAGCAAAGGGCTCAAATAACGGTGTATACCGCACTGCGAGCATGAGGTCAATGATTCTCGCCTGCGCCACCAGCGGCGGCAAAAACATCTTTATGATGCTGATGATGTACTCAAGCTACATAGCCAACGCGGGCTTCGGGGTCCTCGTTGCGGTAACGGGCATTATCATGACCGTTAAGACCATCTTCGACGGAGTGTGTGATCCGTTCGTTGCCGCGATCTTTGACCGTATGCCGGCAGGAAAACATGGTAAAATGCGCAAATTCCTCGCAATAGGGTACGGAAGTACGATCATTGCGGCAATTCTGATGTTCAGCATTCTTGTTAATAAGTTTGACGGAGTTATGGGCATCGTGGTGTTCTGCCTTGTCTATGCGTTTTTCGTTATAGGATATACCGTTCTCAGTATCGGCGGCACTACGATCCCCACCATTCTCACAAACGACCCGAAGCAGCGCCCTTTCATGAACTTCACGGCGACGCTCTATCAGTATCTTGCTCCGCTTATAGTCAATAACCTTATGGCGTTCACAATTCTTCCGCGCCACAATAACCAGTATGACGCAGCGTGCCTCGGCGAGGCGTGCTATCTCTTCTGCGGAGTCGCCCTCGTATTTATGATCCTTACCTTTATCGGAATCGCCCCTGTTGATAACGACAAGGTGCTCGGAGAGCTCATGAGCCTCAGCGGAAAGAAGCAGAAGGTCGGCATCAAGGAAATGTGGAATATGCTCAAGGTCAACAAGCCCCTTCGCTGCTACATCGTAGCCGGCGCCTCCGATAAGCTTGCCACCAAGATGAGCACCGACTCCGTCGTTACCGTTATGCTCACGGGTATCCTTATTGCAAACTATTAGGCGACCACGATGATAAATAACTCCGCTATGATCGTCGGACTGATATTTGCATTCCTCGGCGGCGTATTTATTGCCAAGTACGGCGTGAAGACTTCGATGGTAGTCTGGTCGTATATTAATATTGCTGTATCACTCGGACTCTTTGCACTCTGTATGGTCATGGGCCCGTGGGGCATGAAGCAGATCGGCATCGGCGGCTGGCCTATGATCATCTACGTCGGTCTTATGATGGGCAAGAACGCTGCCCAGATGGTGCTTAACACCGCTGAAGGAATGATGCGCGCGGATATTGCCGACTATGAGCTTGACCGCAGCGGCAACTTTATGCCAGGCATGGTCGGAGCATGCTATACCTTTACCGAGAAGCTCATCGCCTCTCTCGGCTCAACCTTCGTTACCTTTGCGGTCGCCCTTATCGGCTACACAACCGTAATGCCGCAGATGGGCGATAAGCCTTCGATTCCGCTGTTCTTCCTCACTATGGGTATGGTTTATGGAATGCCCATTCTCGGCTGGATCTGCAACCTTGTTGCGATGAAGTTCTATGAGCTAGACAAGGAGCGCATGGTAGAGATCCAGACGAATATTGCAGAGAAGAAAAAAGCGCTCAGCGCGAAAAAGTGAAAGGAAGGCAAATGATGAACAGAAAAGCTATTGCAATTATCATGGCACTTATTCTCTGCGTCGGAGCGCTTTCCGCCTGCGGAGAAGGCTGGATTGAGCCTGTTGAAGAGGATACCGGAGATATAATTCTATCAGGTTCAAAGTGGAACGGCAAGGTAGCCGTCACTATAACGCTTCACCCCGACGGAACATTGACCTCCGACGCTAACGGAACTGTTACCGAGGGCACATGGGAAAAGGGTACGGGAGACGTTGCCATTGTTTTCCACGCGTATGTAAAGGAAGACCTTTTGGATTTTGAGGTTTATGACGACGGCAGCCAGTACACCTGCGTTTATCACCCTGTTCCCGACTTCAGCATTACAGGAGCAAAGCCCGGAGCTGAAGCTGCTTCCGAGACTCCTTCCGAAGCGCCTGCAGAAGCTCCCACAGAACAGCCTGCGGCTCCTGTTGAGGAGGTTAAGCCGGCGCCGAAGACCGGTGACCTCGTGCTTGAATTTACCGCCGATATCAATTCTCAGCTTGCAACGACGTTCTGGATCACTCCGGAGATCGTAAGCGAATCGCTTGAGGGCTATACTCCCGATGACAGCGAGGACGTTCTGTTTTCGTGGCTGAATGCCGGGAATAAGAATTTTATGGATTTCTTCAAAAACGGCACCTACGAGTACCGCTTCACCATGATGGAGATTACCGAGCGCGGCACGTGGAAATATGAGGGTGGGGTTATCACCATCACCACCGAGTCCGGACGCGAGATGAGCACAACTGTATCTGAGTAAAAAGAGAAAGCAGGCTCTTCTGTTTGAAAAGCCTGCTTTTTAGAAAGCCGGCTTGAATATGAACTATAATAAAATGCGTGATGACGCTGAGAGAATAGCCTGCAGAGCAATAGGCTCATGTCTGCCGGATGAGGCGGTAAAAAGAGCACTTTCAGGCAAAAGCTTTTCAGGTAAGGTCGTACTTGTTGCCGCAGGAAAGGCGGCGTGGCAGATGGCTAAAGCAGCCGTTCAATGCACTGAGATCGACGGAGGCATCGTTATAACGAAATACGGTCACGTTATGGGCGAAATTCCGGGAGTTCGGTGCTTTGAGGCGGCTCATCCCGTTCCCGATGAGGCGGGAGTTTTGGCAACGGAGCGGGCTTTGGAGCTTATTCGCGGCCTTTCTGCCGATGATACCGTGCTGTTTCTCCTGTCCGGAGGCGGCAGCGCTCTGTTTGAAAAGCCGCTTGTCTCTCTGGATGAGCTGCGGAATATAACCAACGCGCTTCTCGCCTCCGGCGCAGAAATAACTGAGATAAACTCAATCAGAAAACGACTCTCAGCCGTTAAGGGCGGAAGATTTGCGCTCGCATGCGCTCCGGCGAAGGTTGAGGCTGTAATACTCTCGGATATTCTCGGCGACCGTGTCGATATGATTGCCTCGGGGCCTGTCAGTCCAGATTCATCAAGCTGCGCCGATGCGCTGGAGGTTGTCCGGAAGTACGGGATCAATATGAGCGAAAGAGCGCTTGAACTGCTGAATAGGGAAACACCGAAGTCGCTTGAAAATGTTTTCGTTCAGGTCGTCGGCTCAGTGAGGGAGCTGTGCAGGGCGGCGGAAAGAGAGGCAGCGAGCCTCGGGTATCAAACATTTTTCCTTACGGATATGCTCTCCTGCGAGGCAAAGGAAGCGGGCAGAATGCTTGCGTCGATAGCGCAAAGCCATGCAGGGGACGGAAGAAAAGCGGCGTATATTCTCGGCGGCGAGACGGTAGTTCACCTTACCGGAGACGGAATGGGCGGAAGAAATCAGGAGCTTGCGCTCGCTGCGGCGGAGGGACTGAGCGGACTTAACGCCTGCGTTATCAGCGTTGGCTCCGACGGAACTGACGGTCCGACGGACGCGGCAGGAGGCTATGCAGACGGCACTACGCTTACAAGGCTGAGAAACGCCGGCATAAGCCTGTCTGAGACACTCAAAAACAACGACGCATATAACGCGCTCAAGACGGTTGACGGGCTTGTGATTACCGGTCCGACTGGCACTAATGTCAACGATGTTGCGGTAATGCTTATCGGAGGAACGGAGAGATGAAACATCTCAGGGGCTTTGGAATAATACTATTTGTAAGCGCCGCAGGAGAAATACTGCGGCGCTTTATCCCTTTGCCGGTTCCGGGCAGCATATATGGGTTGGCGCTTCTGTTTGTTCTTTTGTGTCTGAAGCTCGTTAAGCTTGATGAAGTAAAGGCTCCGGCGGGTTTTCTTATTGAGATAATGCCTGTCATGTTTATACCGGCATCCGTCGGTCTTATGGACAGAGCTGAGGAGCTGAGAGCTTTTATTTTGCCGCTTTTGGTGATAGTTGCTGTATCAACGTTCATCGTTCTCGGAGTGAGTGGGCTTTCATCGCAGGCAGTTATAAGGGGGAAGAGGGATGAATGAGGCTTTTGCATCATCGGCGCTTCTCGGAACAGTTCTGAGCCTTCTTTGCTATTATATCGGCGCAAAAGTAAAGGCCCGGTTCAAAACAGCGTTTGCAAATCCACTGCTTATTGCTGTAATCCTTGTTGTTGCGTTTATGATGTTTTTTAAGATCGACTATGAGAGCTATATGACAAGCGCGAGATATATAAGCTGGTTTCTGACTCCGGCAACGGTTGCGCTGGCCGTGCCGCTTTATGAGAAACTGGAGCATCTGAAAAGAAATATTGCTGCTGTTCTAATAGGAGTCGGAGCAGGAACTTTTTCCGGTATTCTGACCATATTCCTGCTTTCAAAGCTGTTCGGTCTGGAGAAAGCCGAATTTGTAACCCTGCTGCCGAAATCCGTCACAACTGCTATCGGAATAGCCGTTTCTGAGGAGCTTGGCGGATATCCATCGGTAACTGCGGCGGCAATCGTGATCACGGGAATACTGGGAAACGTCTGCGCCGAGGGTGCTTGCAGAGTATTCAGAATTACCGAGCCGGCTGCAAAAGGGCTTGCTATCGGAACTGCGTCCCACGCTATCGGCACGTCAAAGGCGATGGAGATCGGCGAAACTGAGGGGGCTATGAGCTCACTTGCCCTTGTGCTTTCGGGGATCATAACCGTAGCCGGCGCGAATATAATTACTGACCTATATTAAAAGACCTGAGCGGAACTGAACCGCTCAGGCCTTTTCTTACATCCATTCACTTGGATCCTTCCAGCCTCTTGCACCGAGGAATTTATCAAGCGGAAGCTTCTCAATCTCCGATTTCGGCAGGTTGGAGTTCATCAGCCTTGCCCAGCCTCCCTCAGCCTTTCCGCCGGAAACGGCATCTGACTCACGCATAAGATTCATAAGCGGCTCGTCAGCTTCAAAGCGCCTTGCGTTTTCGCGAATTATCTCAATGCTGGCTGCCTGCCTGTCCGGAACCTGCGGGGTGATGTGCGGCGTTATATAGACATTTGACATTTTCCAGAGCGGGGAATCCGCGCTGAGCGGCTGCTCCTCAAATACGTCGAGTCCGGCGCCGGAGAGAGTGCCGTCCGACAGAGCTTCAATAAGAGCATCGGTATCAACAACTCCTCCTCGTGAAATGTTCACAAGGAAGGCACCCTTTTTAATTATTTCAAAGGCTTCCTTGCCTATAAGATGGAAAGTCGCATCTGTCAGTGCAACGGTTAGAATAACGAAATCAGAGCATTCAAGAAGCTCGTCAAGGCTGTCGCCTTTCTGGGCTGTCAGCTTTTTAGCATAGTCAAAGCCCGCGACCTCGGAGCGGTTATATGTGATTATCTCCATGCCTAGAGCGCGAAGTCTCTCGCAAAGCATCTTTCCGGTGTGACCCAAGCCGACGATACCTGCTGTGCGCCCGTATAGACCGCGCCATTTTTCACTGCCCTCAACGCCCCAGCGGCACTCATCCTGAGCGCGGAGAAGGTCGCGGGTGTGATAACAGCTCTGGAGCATGAAATAAATGGCGTGTTCTGCGAGCACCGGCGCGCTTCTGCCTGCTGCGCCGGTTACAGGTATGCCGCGCGCAAAGACCTCGGGTCTTGCGGAACCGTTCAGACCTGCGTGATCGCAGTGTATCCATTTCAGCGTGTTTTCTCCGAGGATGCAGTTATCCACGTCGCCGAGCAGTATGCAGACATCGGCGTCCTTAACCTCTTCGGAAAGCTTTTCTTTGTCATAAAAATCCACATAGACAAACTGAGCTTTTGGGAACACACGACGGAGAGAGTACATATTCTTTTTGTTGTACCAGACTGTGGTCACTACCTTGTTAATTTTCGGCATACGCAGCGCCTCCTTTTTTCTAATTATGCCACAGTATTGAAACAATGACCATACTTAAATTAGCTTTCAAATTCGTAAATTAGCTTTTTATAAATAGCGAAAATAGCGACACAAAAGCGAATACGAAAATTTACTAAGAAGAGCTTTTGCAATAGAATAAATACAGAAAAAGGGGGCGCAGAGTATGTCAAAATGGTGGATAAACTACCCCTGGAGGGTAATACAGCCGAATTTCAGGGAAATCGACACCGTTAACTTTGATACCGAAAGATTTATTGCTGAGCTTAAGGAGTTCAAAGCAAACGTCGTTATGCTGAATGCGGCAGGACTTATGGCGAGCTATCCGAGCGCTCTTTTCGATGAGCCTCAGAGCGAATATCTTGATGACTTTGATCTCGGATACCTTGTGGAAAGGCTTCACAGGGAAAAGATCAAGGTTATCGCGAGAACGGATTTTTCAAAGATTTCAGAAAGCGTGTTCATGCGTCATCCGGAATGGGCTTACCGTCATGCAGACGGTTCTCCGCTTATTTATAACGGCTATGTTCAGACCTGCGTTCTCGGCGGCTATCAGGCGGGGTACATGGACGATATCATTCGGGAAATGCTCTCGAAAATACCCTTTGACGGGATCTATATTAATATGGGTTCGGCAACGGGATATATCGTTGATTACAGTATGAACCGGCACGGACCCTGCCAGTGTGAGAGATGCAGGGCTGCGTTCAAAGCGGCTGCAGGACTTGAGATACCGGAAGAGCTTCGTCCGGGTGACAGAGCAAGCATGATGTATTTCGGTTTTCAGCAAAATATCGCCGCGGAGCAGAAAAAGAGAATAACAGAGCTTGTTCACTCCGTAAATCCGGAAATAGCCTACTGCTCGGTAGATTACTCGAGGCAGGAGGCGCAGGCAAGCTACGGCGCTGAAACGTGGCAGTACGCGGCATCGTCAAATGCCCGTATGATGCGCGGTATGGACGTGGAGGCAACGGTTGCAAACGTGGATTTTATGGGTTTTTCTTACCGTCACGTTTCCTGCCCACCTGCACTTCAGGAACTGAGGGCCTGGCAGACGCTCGCAAATTTCGGCGGCCTTGACTATTATGTTATGGGCAGGCTCTACGATAAAGCCGACAAGAGCGCCTTTGAGCGGGTAAAGCACGTGTTCGGGTACGCCGCAGAGCACGAGAACATTGTGTACGGAGTAAAGAGCAAGGCGGACATCCTGCTTGTAAAGGACTCGTATATTATGCCGAACGCCGAGGAACGCGGCTGGGTAAGACTGCTCACCGAAAACCACTTTATTTTTGATGAAACTCTGCTGAGCGGGCTTGCTAAGAAGGATCTCTCGGAGTACAAGCTTGTGATTCTTCCCGATAAGTCGAGGATCCGAAAGCCTTTGAACGCAATAATTGATGAGTATGTAAGAAGAGGCGGCGCAGTTATCACAAGCGGCGCCGTACTGGAGCTTGAAGCTGTCGGCGTTACAGGAGTACAGAATACAGATGAAAACGAGGGCGCGGTGCTTTTGGACGGCGGCAAACGCCTCATTCCGGGAAAGAAGTATATTAAAAGCACAGTAAAGCCCGGCGCAAAAAAGCTTGGAGCATATCTTGCGCCTGAGCGGTTCGGTCCGCCGGAGCTGTGTTATGCAACAGAGCCGCCGAAGGATTATCCCTGTGCGGTTGTGAACACCTTCGGCGGAGGTAAGTGCATTACACTTCCGTGGTTTATCGGCGAGTGCTACTGCACAGATGGACACACGTCGTATCTCGACTATGCGCGGGAGCTTATTGAAGCTAAGTGCAAAATAAAGAGCATCGGGAAAAAAATCAGCCCTATGGTCGAGGTTACCCGCGGAGTCAAGGACGGCGCGGAGATCATTCATTTTGTAAACGGAACAGGCCGTTTTGGCAACAGCTTTTTTGATCCGGCGGAGCTGAGAGACCAGAGTATAACGATACCATGGGAACGGAAGACCGCGATTTGCGAGAACATTGACGACCCGGATAATGTAGAATATGAGCTTTCCGACGGAGAGCTGACAATTTATTTACCAAGGCTGAACTTTCACGCCTGCATTGCAGTCAAGGAGGAAAACAGATGACGGTTCCTGAAAAGGTAGCAGAAGCAAATAAGAGGGTAATAGATATAATGACGAAGGCGCGCCCGGTCTGGACGGACGTTCGTCCGGCAATAGACGCAGTTCCGGGTATGGAAAGGAATCTCATACTTGTTCCCGGCCCGCCCATAGAGGCGAAGGAGCTTCCCATTCCGCTCAGAACGGCGGTCTGCGGCGCCGCCTGCCACGACGGCCTTGCAAAGAACGTGGACGAGGCGTGGGAGATGGTTTTGCGCGGCGAGATCAAGATCGCGCCCAGTCAGGATTATAATTGCGGCAACGCGGCGTCAAGCGTTATGAGCGCAAGTATGCCGGTGTTCGTGGTGGAGGATAAGACCTCCGGCGGGGCAGGCTACTGCGTGCCGCACCCCGGCTCAAATCCGAGAGTGCTCCGCTGGGGCATTTACGGCGAAGATGTTGAGGAGAATCTGCGCTTTATTCGAGGCGACTATGCAGAGGTTCTGGGTGAGGCAGTCAGAAAAAGCGGAGGAATAGACCTCGTAAGAATCCTCTCCAAAACTGCCGGAATGGGCGATGAGAACCATAACCGCCAGCCTGCGGCTTCAATGGCTCTCGCGCTTGAGCTTGTTCCGTATCTTCTCGACGTTCAGCATCCCGCGAGGGACAGAGTAATAAAGGAGATCTGCGCGAACGACCGCTTCTTCCTGCACGTTATGATGGCGGGAGTGGAGGCTGTTATGCAGAAGGCGAAGGAGGAGCCGTACTCCACCATTATGGTGGGCATGGGAGGCAACGGAGTCGAGTTCGGCATACAGGTCGCCGCAACGGGAAATAAGTGGTACACAACACCTGCGCCGAAGATTTCCGGAATCTTCCTGAAGCCGACCACCACGGAAGCCGACCTTCTCGGATACCTCGGCGACAGCTGCGTAACAGAGGTCTGGGGCCTCGGCGGCATGAGCGCTATTGCAGGTCCTGCATATCTCAGAATGACCGGCGGCACCTTCCGCGACGCAAAAGAGCGCACGGAAAAGGCAAGGCAGGTTTCTCTCGGGGAGCATAACTTCGCGCCCGTCCCGTGGGACGATTACAGAGGCTTCCCGGTCGGAGTGGATATCCGAAAGGTCGTGGGGCTTAACATTCTGCCCATATCCCACGGAGGCAGCGCACTCAAGACCGGAGGCCAGGCTGGCGCAGGAGCAGCCGAGCTTCCTATGGAGGTTTTCAAAAAAGCCGTTGAGGGTGTAGCGAATGAGGTAAAGAGAATGGAGGGCGAGGAGTAATGAGTGTATTTTTTGTTATCCAAAAGGACAGATATATAGATTCCCTCGAGACCCTCTCGGAAACGGCTATGCTGAACGATCAGCCCGGTATCGGTACTGGATACGTAGGTATGGCGACTGAGGTGTTCAAGGAGGTCACGAAGGAGATAGGACTTTCAGCACCCGAAATACTTGCCGCAGCCGACTCGGACTATGTGATAGTCGCCGAAGCGGAGAGCGAGGAGGCGTTCAACAATGCCGTAGAGAAGCTCCGCACAGAGAGCGCGCCGGTGGACGATGAAGAAAAGCCTGTTTCCTTCAGAACAAGCGTTCAGGCAAAGGAACATGAGCCGAGGGCAAACCTCTGCCAGATAAGCGTGCCGGGCGAATATGCGCTGGAGGAAGCGAAAAAGGCGCTGAACGCGGGGATGCATATATGCGTATTCTCAAATAACGTTCCGCTTTCGGACGAACGTGAGATGAAGGAGCTTGCGAGGGAAAAGGGACTTTTATGTATGGGTCCCGACTGCGGCGTTGCAAATATAAACGGCGCGGCTCTGGTTCTCTCCAGCATAAACAACCGAGGCCCGTTCGGCATCGTCGGAGCTTCAGGAACGGGCATACAGCACGTTGCCGCGATTCTGCCCGAGGCGGGCAGCGGCGTAAGCCAGACCATCGGCACCGGCGGCAACGATCTCAAGGAGGCGGTGGGCGGCATAACGATGCTCATGGGCATCGACGCGCTGGAGGCCGACCCGGAGACAAAGTATATAATCCTCATTTCGAGAAAGCCCGCCGACAGCGTTCTAAAAAAGCTGCTTGCGAGAATAAGCGGGATGAAGAAGCCGAGAGTCGTGTTCTTTATGGGCTGCGACAGAGAGGCGATAGAGGCGACCGGCTCTGTCTGGGCGGAAAATCTCGACGACTGCGCACTGAGAGCGCTGGAGCTTATACATAGCGATTATTCCCTCGGCAGTATTGACGAGCTTAAGGAGACGGCGAAGGAAGCGGTAAAGGGAATGGCGCCGGAGCAGAAGTATCTGCGCGGAGCATATACAGGCGGCACGTATCTCGACGAGGCTATGCGCACTATGTGGGACGCCGCGGGCGGAATATGGTCGAACGCGCCGCTTTCAAAGGAGTGGAAGATAGAGGGCGATAGCCGGGAGCACACCTGCATCGATTACGGTGAGGAGGAGTACACCCTCGGCAGACCGCACCCCGCGATAGACGCGTCCATAAGAAAGCCGGCAATACTGAAAGAGGCGTCGGATCCCACTGTTGCGGTCATCGTTCTCGATGTTATTCTTACGCCTCCTGGCCATCCCGACCCCTGCGGCTATATGGTGCCGGATATTATAAAGGCGCAGAAGATGGCTGCTGAAAGAGGCGGAAAGATAGTGTTTATAGCCTCCGTTCTCGGCACGACCGCCGACTGGCAGGACATAAGAAAGCAGGAGCAGGAGCTTCGCGACGCCGGCGTCATCGTATGCCGCACAAATTACCGCGCCGCGCTTCTTGCAAGCGAGATAGTAAAACTCAGGAGGGACGCGCAATGACAGATACAAGCAAGATACTGAGCCTGTTCCGTTCGGAGCTTGTTGTGGTCAACGTTGGGCCAAAATCTTTTGCCGACGTTCTTGAAAAGCAGGGCTACAAATCGCTCCAGGTCGATTGGAAACCCGCGGCCGGTGGAGATAAGAGAATGCAGGAGCTCCTCGATTACCTCGGAGGTTATTGAAATGAAGGTTTTAGTCTGCAACGTCGGCTCGACAAGCCTTAAATTCAAGCTCTACGAAATGCCGGAGGCAAGGGTGCTCGCGCAGTGCGGCGTAGAGCGCGTCGGCAGCGATAAGGACGCTGTATTCAAATACGAAAACTGCCTTACAGAGAAGAAAAACGCCGCTGAAAAGGCGGACATTCCGGATTATGAGAGCGGTATACGCCTTTTTCTTGATTATCTCACCGATAAAGAATACGGCGTGCTCGGATCGGTTTCCGAGATAGAGCGGGTCGGCTACAAGGCGACGCTCTCCAAAGGCCACCTCGGCGTACACGAGCTTGACGATGAGGTTTTACGTGGAATGGAGGACTGGATAAGCCTCGCACCCCTGCACAACAGAGCATACCTTGCGGCAATTAAGGTAATGCGAAGCTTTTTACCTGAGGCCAGATTCGTAGGCTGCTTTGAAACGGCTTTCCACCGCACGATACCGCTCGAGCGCAAAATCTACGGTGTACCCTACGAATGGTATGAAAAATACGGGGTTCAGCGCCTGGGATACCACGGCGCAAGTCACGGGTATATCGCGGACGTTCTGAACGCGAGATACGGCGAGTATGCAGCCGTTTCCTGCCACTTGGGCGGAAGCTGCTCCGTCTGCGCGATTGAGAACGGCAGGAGCGTTGACACAAGCTTCGGCATGAGCCTTGAGAGCGGACTTATCCACGCAAACAGAGTGGGAGATATGGACGCAAGCATGCCGTATTTTCTCAGAAGTGAGGGAGCTTCTGACAATGAAATTTTGAAGGGTATGCAGAAAACCGGCGGGCTTTACGGCATCTCCGGAGTTTCAAACGACCTGCGCTACGTTATTGAGGCTGCGGAGGACGGAAACGAGAGAGCGAAGCTTGCCATAGACGTGTTTGTAACCGGCATAGTCCACTATATCGGCGCTTTCACCATGGATCTGGGGCGGCTTGACTGTCTCGTGTTCACAGCCGGAATAGGCGAGCATTCGGCCTATATCCGTCAGAGAGTTTGCGAAAAGCTGGGGCTCCTCGGCGTTAAGATAGATAAAGAGAAAAACGGCAAAAACGAAGAGGACGTTTCTGCGCCGGATTCAAAGGTGCGTGTGCTTGTGATACCGACAAACGAGGAGTTGGGCATTGCCCGGAGAACCTATGAATACAGATAAGCTGCCTGAAATAGATCCGACAGCGCCGGGAATGAAAATTGCGCTTAAAATGCTCAGGCGCGCGATACAGCTTGAGGCGCAGAGAGTAAAGGAGCCGGACTATATTTTCGGCGAGAGCGAAGAGAGGGCGATGCTTTATCTCCACGGCGGCGGGTTTTACCTGCCTGCGCAGGCTTATTCTCTGAGGCTTGCAGAGAAATACGCAAAGGAGCTTGACTGCACCGTATTCATGCCGGAGTACCCGCTTATACCGGACGCTGGCGCAGATGGGATTTTCAATTTCTGTATTGAAGAATATAAAAGAATGCGAGTAAAATATCCGAAGCTCATCGTCTACGGCGAAAGCGCCGGAGGCGCACTGGCCCTTGGAATTTGCTTATACGCAAGAGATAACGGCATACCGCAGCCTGACGGTGTGATGCTGATCTATCCTGCACTTGACGACAGGACGGATGCTGAAATGCCGGAGGCTGCGTGGACAGCGAGGGCAAACCGGCTTATGTGGACCGCTTATCTCAGAAACGCGCCACCGGAGATGGTAAAGTATCTTGCCCCGATGCGGCACGAGGACTTCTCCGGCTTGCCGGTGACCTATGTCGAGGCGGCCGAGCTTGACATACTCTGCACTGAAGCGTTACAGTGCGCGCATAGGCTTGGAACAGAGGCAAATATGATCCGCGGCGCGAAGCATATGTTCGACGCTGAAGCGCCGTTATCCTTTACACAAGAAACGATAGATAAACGGATAGGGTTTGCAGAGAATATATATATTTCTGACAAAAAGGCACCGTAAAAAATAGTCCCAATACAAAGTGAGAAGTCGTGACTTCTCTCTTTGCGTTGGGGCTTTTTTTACAGCCCCTTACTGTTTGCATCTATGGAGCATGGAAATATAGTCAGGATAAATACAAAAGTTGTGCAAAAACAGACATACGTTTTCATTTACAAAACACCTGCGTAAGATATATGAAGACCTCGGCTTCCCAAAAGAGTTTCACCTCCACACGCTCCGACACCTGTTCGTCTCAACGCTCCTCCACAACGGCGTGGACAAGCAGACGGTAGCGGAGCTGGCGGGACACGGCGATACCCCATTTTTGGAGCGCACCTACTGTCACAGACAAATCATCACGAAGCCCAGCGGAGCGGGTTTCTTCTGACGCGGCAAGCATACGACAGCGCGGAAACGCTTACCTCATAGTAGTCTCAATGGGCTATGACCACGAGGGCAAGCGCAGACCGGCACAGCAAAAGACGGTACACCCGCCGAAGGACCTGACGAAAAAGCAGACAGAAAACTGGCTCAGCGAGCAGGCAACATTGTTTGTAATGGAATGCAAAGAGGATAAGCCGCAGGAAAAGCCGGATATGACCTTTGCCGAGTACACCGAATACTGGCTCCGAGAGATTGCGCCATTGAAGCTCGCAAGGTCTGCTCTGGTGCGGGATAAGCAGGACATCGACCGCATACTCCCTGCGCTTAGTAGGCAAAGACTGTAAAACGAGGTGGAGGGCGGCGTGACATGATTTTCGGTTGCCGCACAGTGACGAGAAAACGGCGCAAACGTTGATAGCGGCGCTGAAGGAGGAGAACATCAAGTACGAAACCTACTATAAGCTCCTGCTCAGCACAGGTCTGATACTCGAAAAGCATGGCTTGCCGGAAAATCTTACAGTCCACTCGCTTCGCCACACCGCAGCGAGCTTGATGATAGCAAACGGCACAGACGTGGCAACAGTAGCCGGTATTCTCGGATACAGCCAGGTCAGCACGACACTCGACATCTACACCCACGCATTCGATAAGAACAAGCGCACCGCCGGCGAGGCACTTCAGGAGGTTTTGGAAATATAATTCTCCGATTTGACGAGAAGATTGTTCTCGACTTGTGTGAGCTATAGTGGTATTGTCCGTGTTACGCAAGGCTCTGATTACTGCGACGCAAAAGGAGGCCGTGGAGAAAAGCAAATCTCCACGGAATCAGTATTTTACACCTCGAACATTTATGGTCCGCATATTCAAGTATGGCGGGCAGCGGCGGAATATATCAAGCCTTGCGTAATTCTCGTTCCACTCGTCATCGGAACAAATTTTATATTCCTCGCGGTCAAGGACTATGCCGATATCGGCGCAGACAAGGCGCTTCATATACTCACCGGCACTTGGCGCAAGCATACCGATTTTTACAAAGCCGATCGTCACAGTGAGATCGGATAGAACGGCGAGGTCGGCTTCACCGGTATCGCCGTTCATGCCGCTGGGAATGTCTACGCTGACAACATAGGCGCCGGATGCGTTCATCTCATTGATAGCGGCGGCGTAGGACTCACGGATACTGCCTGAAAAGCCGGTGCCGAGAAGGCAGTCAACGATCACGTCCGCACCCTCAAAACAGCCGGAAGCGAAGGGCCTGATTCTTACCCCGATCTGCTTTGCCTTTTCCGCGTAAAAAGCGCTGTCGGGGGATAGCTTGCCGGAGAGTGTGACGACCCGGCAATCAAAACCTCGTTCTTTCAGAATGCAGGCAAGCGCGAAGCCGTCGCCGCCGTTATTGCCGGAGCCGACCGCGATAGCAATATCGCCGCGCCACACAGCGGCGAGGAATACACCCATAGCCGCGCGGTACATCAGCGTGAGGCTCGGAGTGAAGCTTTCGATGGTTTTCCGGTCGCTGAGACGCATATTTTCAACGGAAATACAGTCAAGCATAGTAATGACCTCGCTTTGCTTTTTTCGTCATTAGTTATTATTAGTTATTATACGAAAACAGCCCCGGCTTTTCAAGGAAAAACCGGGGCTCGTGGATTTTTTACTTTTACGCCCTGACGTCGTACTTTTCAACGTCTATTACGGCGTCGCCGTGAGCCTCGAAGCTTATGCCGTCGGCGCTGAGCGGCGTATAGTAGGTCATCGTAAGCGTCTGCTCTCCATCGTTCACGAAAATCTCCGCGCTGAAGCGGTCAAGGATTATGCGCAGCTTTATCTCGCCGGCTCGGTCGGCGACGATTATGCGTCTGTCGTGTACAAAGTCGCGGTTAAAGCCGCTCATCTTGCGGCTGAGGTGCAGAAGCTGTTCGGCCGGCCGGTAGGATACCGAGGAGTAGTGCTGGCTGCCCTTTGCGAATTTCAGCCGGAAGAGGTCGTATGAGCCATTTGAGCGCGGGCGAACGGTGACGGTCATATCGAGAACTCTGCCGTAAACCCCGCGAAGCGTAGTCTCCGCACTGACGGGAATGTTCTCGTAGCTGACCCTTCTGCCGCGCATCGCGTCTAACTCGCGTATTGGATTCTGACAGAGCCTTCCGCCTCTGATGATAAGCTCGCGCGGAAGGGTCATCTGACCGAACCACTTTGCGTCGCTGGGGTGGCTCGTACAGGTGTCCCAGTTCTGCATCCACGCTATCATTACGCGCCTGCCGTCGGGAGTGAGAAGAGTCTGCGGAGCGTAAAAGTCAATACCGTAGTCTATCGCCTGCACGCTCTCGCGCTGAAGCTCGTTTTTCTCGTCCATCGAGCCGATAACGCAGAGCGTTTCGTTTCCGTTGTGAAATTCAAGACCTATCGGGCTCATATCCTGCGGGCTTGTCAGAAGCACGGCTTTGCCGTCAAGCTCAAAGAGGTCGGGGCATTCCCACATCTTGCCGTACTCATTCCAGCTCCTGTCAACGACCGAGACAAAATCCCATCTGAAGCCGTCCTCAGAGCGGAAATAGAGTATTGCGCCGCTCTCGTCATCCGTCCGGCAGCCGACGACGCAGCCGAATGAGCCGTCCCTCTCGCGGAATATTTTGGGGTCGCGGAAGTCGTTTTCCGAGAACCCTTCCGGCACGTCCCTGCCGCTGAGCACGGGATTGAAAGCGTATTTTTCGTAATTCACACCGTCGCCGACGGCAACGCACTGGGTCTGATACGCTTTTTTTGAGCCGTCAGGCTGCTGCTCCTCGCGCACGCCGGTGTACAGAAGAAGCTGCCTGCCGTCGTCAAGAGTGACCGCCGAGCCGGAAAAGCAGCCTGCGCCGTCATATTCAGTGTCTGGCGCGAGCGAAGCCGGGAGATACTCCCAGTGCAGCATATCGGCTGAAGCGGCGTGACCCCAGTGCATAGGACCCCACTGATTTGAATATGGGTGATACTGGTGGAAGAGATGGTACCTCCCGTTATAGACCGAGAAGCCGTTCGGGTCGTTCAGCCAGCCGATGCGCGTTGAATAGTGAAATACCGGGCGCTCCGACTCGCCTATAAATGCTCCGAACCTTTCCTCGTAGTCGCGGGCCTTCTGTAAAATATCACTCGTCATAAGAAACTCCTGTTCATACATTTAAGGCAGCCGGATCCCGCAGAAAACGGCTGCCTTATCGGGGAAATGGTTACTTATTGCTCATATAGCGCGTATAGGCGCTCTGGTAGACGTCGAGCAGACGGCTCATGCCGCAGTTGTCCTCAAGCATCTTGAGATATGCGTTCCACTCGTCGTCGGTGGGGCCGCCGTTCTTGAGCCATGTGCCCTCGTACTCCGCAACCTGACTTACAAAGTCAGCCTTATAGCGGCTGATGACCTCAAGCTCGTCGTTAGTGAAGGTTACGTCGTTGGGATAGACGGCGGGGGACTGGACGTAGGGCATCCAATACTCCTCGATCTGGTGCAGACGCTCGGTGGCGCGATCCTCCATGTAGAAGATCTTGTTGTAGTACTCGGCGAGGATAAGACGGGGGCCGAGAACCTCGTACTGACCCTTGAGCTCGCCGGAGGACTTGCCGAACTGGGCCTTCGCGGCGTCGTCGGTGATGGTCTGCCATACGCCGTTTGCGTCCTTCTCTGTGAAGTAGATGCCGATGGGACCGTACTGGAGCTGCATCGTGACCTCGGGATCATACCACTGGTCGAAGTACTTGAGAAGAAGCTCGGGATTGCCGCAGGCGCTCGTTACGTTGAGATTGCCGCTGGTGACGCCCGGGCCGGAGCGGATGTTGACGTTGCGGGTCTGGGCATACTTTGTGCCCTGGGGGCCGTACATCGGGGGAAGGAATACGAAGTCATCGGTGTGGTCGCCGGCGATCTCCTTTATCTCCCACCAGGTGGTGACGCCGACTCTACCGCCGGAGACCTTGGAGATGAGCTGAGAGGTGGACTGAGAGAACATCTCGAGATCCATGAGACCCTCGGCATACCAATCGTGGAAATAGGTCACAGCGTCGCGGTACTCGTCTGTCGCGGAGACGAACTTGACGGTGCCGTCGGGGTTGGCGATAAGGTCGAAGCAAATATCAGAGGTGAAGTTTGTGAAGCCGAAGCCGGCGTAGAAGATCTCCTGACCCCAGCACCACTGGTCGTAGCCGGTGGACATCGGGATGGTGCTGCCGGCACCGCCCTTTTCAGCGTCGCGGAAGGCGACGAGGACGTCGTGCAGCTCGGTGAGGTTGGTCGGAACGGCAAGTCCGAGCTCGTCGAGCCAGGTCTTGTTGATCATGGAGAACTCGGGGATAGCGTAGATCGAGAGATCGTCGTCAGCGCCGATGGCGGCGGTGCCCATAAGCTCGCCGGAGGGCAGACCGTAGATGCAGCCGTCAGCCTGAGTTATGCCGCTCTTGATCTCGGGGTGCTTCTCAAGAATGGCGGAGAGATTCGGCATTATCTCCGGGGTGATGTACTCCGTGATGTCAATGAAGGTGCCGTCAGAGCCGTACTCATTGAGGTCGTTCTGGTTGAAATTGCAGGCGATGAAGGCGTCGGGCAGCTGGTTGCCGCCGATGAGAACGCCGACCTTCTCACCGAGGGAGTCGGACATAAGATCCCATTCGATCTCAACGCCCGCCTTCTCAGCGAGCTCTACGAGAACGGGGTTGGAGTCGTTGCCGCTCGAAAGAGCGCTCATGCCGCCGACGATAAGAAACTCATTCTGATTCTCGTCGCCGCGGGTCTGCGTACCGCTGCCGCAGGAGGCGAGAGCGAATACCATTACAAGCGCGAGTACGATTGCTGTAATTCTTTTCATTTTCATTTCTCCTTTTTTATCCTTTTACGGCGCCGCTCATGAAGCCCTGCTCAAAGTATTTCTGAACGAAGGGGTAGATTATGAGCATCGGCGCGGCGGCGACGATCATGGAGGCGAACTTGACAAGCTCGGAAATGCGGTTACTCTCCGCATAGCTCATGCCGCCTGTCATGCTGCTCATCGCCTCGGTGGTGATGAGTATGCCGCGGAGCACGAGCGGGAACGGAGCCTGATCCTTCTGGAGGTAGATGAGAGCCGTAAACCAGTCGTTCCAGAACGCGACCATTGAGAACACGACGATGACCGCCATAATTGAGCGGCTCAGCGGCACGACGACCCTGTAAAAGATAGTCCAGTTGTCGGCGCCGTCTATCTCTGCCGCCTCGAAGAGATCCTTCGGGATGTTGTTCTCAAAGAAGTTGCGGACGATGATGACGTTGCCCATTCCGACGCCGCCGGGCAGGAACAGCGCCCACATATTGTTGAGAAGTCCGGTGTCGCGGACAACGAGGTAGGTGGGGATAAGTCCGCCGCCGAAGTACATCGTGATGACGAAGAAGATGCTGATCCACTTTCTGCCGGGGAGATTGCGGCGGGAGAGGGGATAGGCGGTCAGATACACGGTCACTACGGAGTAAATCGTTCCGATGACGGTATATTTGACGGAGTTTATAAAGCCGTTCAATAGATTGGAGTTTGCGAAAACTGCCGCGTAGCCCTCAAGAGTAAACTGGCTCGGCAGCAGGAAGGTCTTGCCCGCGTAGACGTCGTAGGGGTCGGATACGGACGCCACTATAACGTAATAGAGCGGGTAGGCGATAAGCACCATTATGACCGCGGTGGCGACCACGAGGATAATATCGCTTGTCTTGTCGGAGAGTCCGACGCTTTTCTGTTTAGTATTCATACCGCATCCTCCTTATACAAAGCTGACGTCGGCGGCCTTCTTGGCGATCTTGTTGACGATAACAAGAAGGATGATGTTGATCACCGTATTGAAAAGGCCGATGGCGGTTGAATAGCTGTAAGCGTGGTCTACGATACCCTGCTCGTAGACGTAAACGGCGATAACGTCGCTCGTCGCCTTGTTGAGCTGGGTCTGGAGCAGGAACACCTTCTCGAAGCCGACGCTCATGATGCCGCTCGCCGCCATGATGAGCTGGAGGACGATCATCGGTATAAGCTCGGGAATGTCGATAACGAGAATGCGCTGGAACATACTCGCACCGTCAATCTTAGCCGCCTCGTAGAGTCCGGGATCGACGGCGGAGAGGGTGGCGAGATAGATTATCGTACCCCAGCCGGCGTCCTGCCAGATGCCGGAGGCTATGTAGATCGTGCGGAACGCTTCGGGAACGGTCATAAAGTCTATCTGCTGACCTGTGATGAGGTTTATAAGACCTCCGTAGGGGCTGAGAAAGATGCGGATCATACCGCATACGACCATGATGGAAATGAAGTGCGGAGCATAGAGAACGGTCTGGACTACTCTCTTATAGCGCTTGAATCTGAGCTGATTTATAGCAAGAGAGAGTATGATCGGCACCGGGAAGCTCCAAAGGAGATTGAAAACGCTCAGCTTCACGGTGTTTACAATCATTCGCTGGAAGGTAGGTGCGGTAAAGAAGCGCTCAAACCACTTTAGCCCGACAAATTCGCTGCCGAAGAAGCCGCGAGCGGGCTTGTAGTCTCTGAACGCGATCTGGATTCCGTACATCGGAATGTACTTGTACACGATCGTAATGACCACGGGGATAATAAGCATGACATAGAGCTGCCAGTTCTCGATTATGCGGCGCCCCAGAGTCTTTCCCTTTGGCCTTGCGGTCTTTTGCAAAGTGCTCACGCAGAGGATCCCTCCTAATTTAATTTTGACCTGTCCTCTGAACCGGGTCACCAACCTGTGAGCAAAGGGCTGCGGTCGCCGTGAAACGATTTTTCGATACACGCTGATTGTAGCACATCAAATTGCGATAGGTCAATAATTTTTTAACAAAAAACGCGTTGCAAAATACACTTTGTCGGATTTAAACAAATCATAAAAGTGATATTTAGGCGTTATGACGAACAACCTTTTAAATATCGTTTCACAAAAATTTTGAAATGGCACTTTACAAAATTACAGCGCGCTGATATAATTTCGTTATAAGTTCACGCAAATTTCACGAAAGAGAGGTATTGTCCATGGCGGAGAGAAAAACCGTACCGACAATGAAGGACGTTGCGAGAGAGGCGGGTGTCGCGCTCGGCACCGTTTCAAAGGTCGTAAACGGCCTGCCGGTGGGCGAGGAGTACCGCACTCGCGTAAATGAAGCAATAATAAAGCTTGATTATAGAATAAACAGCTACGCAAAGGGGCTGAAGGCAACGCGCACGAACACGGTGGCGGTGCTGATGCCGAACCTTATAAACCCCTTCTTCACCTCGCTTGTCAGCGCCATCGGGCGCGCGCTTGCGGCAAAAGGCTGCCGTATGCTCGTCTATGAAACGGACTCTGACCCCGGAATGGAGCAGGCAAACGTCATTCTCGCCGAGCAGCAGAAGGTGGACGGTATTATCTGCCTGAGCTATAATCAGAATCTCAAGGTTTCCGACGGCGTTACCCTCATATCCATCGACCGCTATTTCGGAACGCGCATACCCTGCGTTGCAAGCGATAACTACGGCGGAGGTATGCTCGCAGCGGAGAAGCTCATAGAAAACGGCTGCCGTCACCTTGCGTTCCTGCGGATTGGCACAAAGCTCACTAACGAACCTATAAAGCGCAAGGACGGCTTTATCGCCGCCTGCGAAGCTGCCGGAATTGAATACACACTGAAAATCCTCGACGACGGAGCACCTTTTTCCGCCTTCGGTGACTTCCTCGGCGAGCACTATCACGACGGAAAGCTTGATTTTGACGGCATTTTCTGCGTGACCGATTCGATGGCGTACCTTATAAAGAAGATGATAACCGAAATGGGGCTGAGAGTACCGGAGGACGTGCAGATCGTCGGCTACGACGGAGTGCAGATGTTCGGCGATCTCGACTACACCTGTTCCACGATCGTTCAGCCGGTGCAGGCGATGGCTGAAACCTGCGTTGATATGGTGCTGAATCCCGACGGCGCGAAGAATCCGAGCCTCGTCTGCCTGCCGGTGAGCTATGCCTACGGCGGCACCACGAAAGCGTAAAAATGGCGAGCGAATACCTGCTGAAAAAAGCGCGGGAACAGCAGAAGCCTGCTCCCGAAGCGCCTATGACGCGAGAGGAAAAAATAAAAAACTGGTTCTATTATAATAAATGGTGGCTTGTCATCTGGGCGGTGCTCGCGGCTATCATCGTCAGCATAGTGCTGAACGCTCTTGGCGTGGGGCAGGTCAAGCCGGACTATATCTTCGCGCTCGTAACCGACTCTGCCGCGGACGGCGCGCTTGTCGAGAACCTCGACGAGCGATTTTCTGCCCTTGCAGACGACAGAAACGGCGACGGAAGCGTAAACGTCGAAATCCGCGCCTACGCGCTGGCTAACGGCGGAGATCTGGAGACGGCGATGTACTACAACTACGCCGCGAATACTGTGCTGATCGCCGACATCACAGCAAGCGAGAGTGCGTTTTTCATTACAGACAAGCCCGAAAAGCTTCAGCGGGAGCTTGAAATCTATGCCGATGAAAACGGCGAACCCGCCGAGAGCGGAGATATTTACGTTTTGCCGGTCGGAGATACGGGGCTTTTTATCGGTCGGAGATGCTACTACGGAGAGATGGCGGAGGGGCGCGAGAGCGAAATCGCCATGTGGGACAGAATCAAGGAGGCGCTAAGTTGAAAAAGCGGCTGTGTATACTGATCTTTGCGCTTATAATGCTCGCCACCTCCTGTTCTGCGCAGATAAAGCACCCCGAATGGCCTGATTCGTGGGTCAGAGTCGGCGACCACATCGGCGTTGAGGCGCCGGAGGGCTTCGAGCTTGTCGAGGAAAACGACGTGCTCAGCATTTCCGGCATCTACTACTACGCCTGGGCAAAGGGCGAGGGCAGAGCGGTGACGAACTCCGAGGGCAAGGAGGCTGTCGCTTACCCCGTGCAGGTACTTCTTCTCTATATGGAGACAGATAAGCCGGAGAGCGCCATAGCCGATTGGCTCGGCATCGAAAAAGAGAACTATGAAGCTGCCGAGGGTCCGCAGATCGAGGGCTTTGATACGCTCACGATGACGTCAAAGGAGGCTGACGGCGCTTATTCCGGAGGGTCAGCAGCTTTCGGAAGGGCGCCGGGCGGCGCGATCAGCGTCGAGGTCATGACAGACGGCGGCGCGGACAGCGACGAAATACTAAAAAAATTCATCTCCGGCATCCACTTTGCGGAGAGTGCGGAGGGTTAATATGGGCTTATTTTTTCCGGATGAGCGGGAGCAATACACGGGTCTGCGAAAGAGCGGCTTTCCGCGGTACAGAGAAGTGCTCGAGGGCTCTTGGAAGGATTTTCTGAGGGTCGGATTCATCACGCTTCTTTTCTACGTTCCGCTTGCCGCGGGCGTTGCGTTCGCGGTACTGTCGCGCTCGCTTTTGGTGGCGATTCTCTCCGGCGTTGTCGGCGGAGCCGTCGCGGGAGTGGGGTACAGCTGCCTTGTTGACCTCATAATGCGCCGACTGCGCGACGATAAAGGCGACTGGTGGACTGTATGGAAGCGCGCGCTCAGGCAAAACTGGCGCGACGCGCTTTTGCCGGGCGCTTTGCAGAATACTTACCTTGCGGTCATAGTTTTCGGAGGCGCGCTCGTTTTGTGGGGAGCGGCGAAGGTGACGCCGATGACGCTTGTGCTTATTGCGCTCTCTACGCTTATCGTCATCGCGCTGTTTACGGTATGGTGGCCGCAGATCGTCATTTTCACGCAGTCTACCGTGATCCGACTCAAAAACAGCCTGCTTTTTATAATCAAATACTTCTGGAAAACGATGCTTTCAGCGCTTTTACAGCTTATTTGGTGGGCGCTGGCGTTTCTCCTGCTGCCGTGGACTGCTTTTCTTGTACCGGTGCTCGGGATATGGTACATTCTGTTTCTCTCGCTGCACATCGTCTATCCCGACCTTGACGAGGCGCTGAAAATCGAGGACGAGATAGCGGAAAAGTATCCGGGGAGGGTGAACAATGACTGACCCTGTCTGCGTGAATTCCTGCACGCTCACAAAAAAGCTCTTTTACGAGGCAAACGGTCTTGTGTACCGCGATAAAAACGGAAAGCTGCTGAACCTTCTCTTTGCGGGACTCGGTGTTCTGTGGGCAGTTCTGACCGGCGTCGCACTGTGGAACGGTGACGGGATCGTGCTTGCACTTCTGGAGCTTGCGGTGCTTGTGATCGCGTGGCTCTGGGCGAACGTGGTTATCCCGAACGGCAAGGCAAAACGCGCGTGGGAAAAGGTCTTAGACCCGGAGCGCACGGTTTCGTTTTATGATAACAGCCTTACGGTCGAGACCGGAGAACGCTCTCTTACGGTGAAATACGGAGAGATCGTGAGAACGCTTAAGGGCAAAAACGCGCTCGTTCTCATCACTGACTCAAACAGCGGAATTATTCTTGCCCGAAGCGGCTTTACAAAGGGATCTGAAACGAGGGCACTTGAAATTATTAAAGGAGCGGAAAACGATGACTGACATAACTGCAATAGGCGAAATTCTCATTGACCTTACTCAGAACGGCGTTACGGAAGCCGGAATTCCGAAGTTCAACGCAAATCCCGGCGGCGCGCCCGCGAATCTCGCCGTCGCCGCTTCGCGCCTCGGCGCAAAGACCGCGTTCATCGGCAGAGTCGGGTGCGACAGCTTCGGCGATTATCTTCGCAAGGTGCTCGTTGAGAACGGCGTTTCGGTCGAGGGTATGAGCGCAGACGAGCGCGAGCACACGACGCTTGCCGTAGTCAGCATCGACGAAAAGGGCGAGCGCTCCTTCACCTTCTACCGCGACCCGAGCGCGGACGTCAACCTCTGCATCGAGGACATTGACGAGGCGCTTCTGAAGGACACAAAAATCCTCCACTTCGGCTCCGTATCGCTCACCACAGAGCCATCGCGCTCGACAACGCTCAAGGCGGCGGAGCTTGCTAAAAAGAGCGGCGCGATAATCAGCTACGACCCGAACTACCGAGCAAACCTCTGGCCGGACGAGAAAACCGCCGTCAGATGGATGAAGGAGCCGCTTGAAATTGCCGATATTCTGAAGGTATCTGACAACGAGCTTCCGCTTCTCACCGGCACTGACGATCCCGTTGAGGGCACAAAGATCCTCAGTGATATGGGCATTTCGCTCATATTTGTAACTCTCGGCCCCGACGGTGCATTCTACCGCTTCGGGGACGTTACCGGCACTTCTCCCACACCGCCCGTCAAGGTCGCGGACACGAACGGCGCGGGCGATACGTTCTTCGGCGCGGCGCTCTCGCAGATCGCAAAGTGCGGACTGAAAAATCTCGACGAGGCGGAGCTCCGGCGCATAGCGGACTTCGCTAACAAGGCCGCCGCGATCACAACGAGCCGCCACGGTGCGATCCCCGCTATGCCGAAGCTTGAGGAAATACAGTAAGGCAAGACCGCTTTCAATCTGAAAGCGGTCTTTTTCTATATATCAAAATATCGTTTCACGAATATTATCGTTGTATTGTGCAATTTTAGAGGTCGATATTTATGCGTTATGCTGAATTTAAAGCGCCTATAAAACATAAATCTTGACAATATATATGATGATAATTATACTGAGTACAGCAAACCCGTGAAACGATTTTTCAAAAACCAACAACCAAAAATCTGATAACAAGAAGGAGTAAAAATGAAGAAGAGAATAGTCAGAATTCTGTCTCTTGCACTCTGTTTTGCGCTCGTGATGAGCCTTGCCGCCTGCGGAGAGGGCGGCGGAAATACAGCCTCCAAGGTTGCGGACGATATAGTCAACGGCGACTTTGAGGAGGTCAGCGAGGGACAGTGGGTCGGCTGGACCCGCCACGACGCGGCTTTCAACTTCCGCGGTGTAGTCAACAACGAAAAAATCAAGGGCGTTACCATGGAGAAGAGCGGCGAATACTACTTCGCCGGTACCGCGGGCGGCAATCCCCCGATGCGCGGCACTCTCACGAGCGACGTTTTCAAGCTCGGCGGAAACGGCTTTATCTCCTTTAAGATGGGCGGCGGCAAGGACAACTCCAAGGTCTACGTCGAGTTCTTCGAGGATGGCAAGGACGCGGCTATCGCAAGAGTTGCGAACGAGGACTGCGACGGAACCTTCATCACCGAGCACCTTATGACTAAGGTCGTCGACCTCTCCGCCTACATCGGCAAGAATATATACATCGTCGTCACCGATAACGACGACGGAAATGACCTCAGCTACATAAACCTCGACGCGTTCAAGGTTCTCACCTCCGACGCGGAGGTCGAGGCGGCCAAGGCTGAGCACGCAAGGCAGGTCGAGGAGTTCGGCGAGAAGCCCTTTGTCGAGGACGAGACCGCCACGACTATCGAAAACGGCGGCTTCGAGACCGGCGACCTCACCGGCTGGAAGATCATCGACGGTCAGGCGCTGAGCCGCGCCGCCATCGTTCCGACGAGCCAGTATTACTGGACTGACCGCGCGGTCTACGGCGACGGTGAGTATTACCTCGACGGCTCCAACAACGGAACCATTCAGGAGAGCCTTACCGGCGCTATCCGCACGAAGAAGTTCACTCTCGCCGGCGACGGCTACATCACCTTCATGATGGGCTCCGGCAACGGCGGCAGCTACGTTGCTCTCTGCGACGGCAGCACCGACGAGGAGCTTATAAAGGTCACGAACGACTACTTCTCCGATCCCGCGCTGGCGCTCACGCTCCTCAGAATGTACATGGACGCCTCCGAATATATCGGCAGAGTGGTCTACCTCAAGGTAGTTGACGCAAACGACGGCTCGAACGGCGGCTTCGCGTTCATCAACGTGGATGATTTCCGCGTATCCCTCACAGCGGATGAGGTAGCTGATCTCGAGGTCGAGCAGATCGAGAAGATCCAGGCAGAGACCTACACCTCCGCCTCCTACGACGATCTCAGCTCCCTCAGAAACTACTACAACAACTATCCCTATCCCGTACCTCTCAAGAGCCTAGCAATCGCGGCCTATGCCGAAAACCAGGTCGTTGAGTGCGGCACCGTTGACGTCACCGCGTTCATCGCCGACGCCGGCGCGAAGTTCGGCAGCGAGAGCGTTCCCGTCGCGGTAACGAAGGTCACTGTCGGCGATAAGGAGATCACCTCCGGCTTTGACGCTGTCGATATGACCGAGCCGGGCTATTACAAGGTCACCTACGGCGCGGAGTACGAGGGCAAGACAGCCGAGACGAGCTTCACCGTTGTTGCCGTCGCTGACCACAACTCCGTCGCAAACGGCGGCTTCGAGGCGGGTAATCTCGCAGGCTGGACAGTTCTTTCCGACGCATGGAGCGTTGTTGAGGGTCAGCCCGCGGGTGTTATAAGCGCAGTCAGCTACTGGGGCGAGGAGCTTCCCTACAACCAGGCGGGCGACTGGCATCTCGACGGCTGGAACACCGGCATCGGCGAGCCCGAGGGCTGGACTGTTCAGTCCACCACATTCAACCTCGCGGGAAGCGGCTTCATCTCCGTCCGCATGGGCGGCGCCGCGGCAGCAGTTAAGGTGTTCAAGGCTGATGGAACTCAGATCGGCTACTACAAGCAGACCCGCTTCAACGACGCGAACTTCCCCTCCGTCGGAGCGGGCGGCTCATGGGCTGACATGGGCACCTACGTCATCGACCTCAGCGCTTACGTCGGCGAGGAGCTCTATATCCAGCTCTGCGATGAGGTCATCGACGGCGGCTGGGCTCACGGCTTCTTCGACGAGGTCGTTACCTATTACGAGACTGCACCGGATTACGCAAATCTCTCCGATACCGTCAAGGACGGCGGCACGACGGATATGATCGAGATCCCCTGGCAGCTCGCTGAAAATCTTATATGAAAAAGCATCTCTTCATTATCCTCTTCCTATTGATGGCGATAGTCCTCACCGCTTGCGGTGGGGACAGCCACCAGAAGGACCTGATTTTGCACCTCGCTTTTGACGAGGGCAGCGGCCTTACGGTCAAGGACAGCGCGGGAAAGCTGCCCGATAAGGAGCTGAACTACGATTTTGCCCACGCGACCTATATGGATAATCAGGATCCCCAGTGGCGCAAGACCGGAATCTCCGGCGGCTGCCTTCTGCTCGACGGCAGCTCTACCTATCTGAGCTACACCCGCAACGACGTTATGCTGGAGGGCAAGGCGCTGACGGTTCAGGCGTGGATCGCGCCGAGAATGTTCGAGTGGGACGATCCGAACGGCGCGGACAACGGCACCGACGCGCCGACTGGCATCGTGAGCCAGTCGAGCAAGCAGAACAAGCAGGGAGTGCTCCTCGGCTATGAGCGCTTCGGGCGACTCACCTTCCAGGTCGGCACCGGCGACGACTGGCTGACCGTCTGGACAAACGGCGATAACCTCAGGCGCTACGAGTGGAACCTCGTGACCGGAGTTTTCGACGCAGAGGGCGGCGAGATGAAGCTATATCTCAACGGCGAGATGGTCGCCTCGCGCTCCGTCGAAAACGGCGCGGAGATCGCTGCCGCCAAGAGAAGCCCTCTGCTCATCGGCAGAAACGGCGAGGCGGAGCGCCTCACAGCCGGATACCTCAACGTAGCATCGGGCTACATCGACGAGGTAAAGCTCTGGTCGGCAGCTTTCAGCGATAAGGAGATAGCCGATTATTACAAGAGCGTCAAAATACCGGAGATCGAATTTTCTGAGATATGGCTCCAGAATATTCTCACGGGCGACTACACCCGTCCGCAGTTCCACGGGGGTCCCTATCAGTTCTGGATGAACGAGCCGCACGCTCCGGTCTACTATAACGGCGTATATCACCTTTTCTTTCAGGAGAATATGACCGGCGCTTACTGGCGCAATATCTGCTGGGGTCACCTCGTCAGCACCGATATGGTGAGCTGGAAGCCCGTCAAGGAGGCTATCGTACCCACCGAGGGCAGCGTAGTTCCTGACGGCGTGTGGTCGGGCGGTGCGGCTCTCGACGCCAACGGCGTGCCGCTCCTCTTCTTCACCGCCGGAAACGACAGCTTCCGCGACTACGACGGACTTATATCAAATCAGAACATAGGCTGCGCCTATCCCGCAGACCTCGCAGACCCTGAGCTTACCGACTGGGTCATCTGCGATGAGCTTGCGGTCATTCAGAAAGCGGGGCAGGGCAGAGCCGGGGAATTCCGCGACCCGCATATCTGGCGCGAGGGCGACAAGTGGTGTATGCTCGTCTGCTCGGGAAGCACAAGCTCAAAGGGCGGTACGGCTCTGCTTTACACGACGGACACGCTCGAGCTCAAATCAGACGGCACTGTCGATATGGACTGGCAGTATATTGGCCCCGTTTATGAGATGAAAAACCAATCCGCGCTCTACGGCACGAGCTGGGAGCTTCCGATAATCCTGCCAGTCACGAACGAGGCCGGCACGATCACAAAGTATTTCTTTGAAATATCCCCCGCGCCCGCATCGATAGCGGACAACAAGGTCTACTACTGGCTCGGCGACTTCGACGTAAACACCGGAAAGTTCACGCCCGACCCAGAATTTGAGGGCGAGCCGCACCTTCTCGACTACGGCGCGAACGTCTTTACCGGCCCGAGCTGCATCGTAGATCCCGTGAGCGGCAATACCTATATGTTCTCTATTATGCAGGATCAGCGCGGCGCCGCCGAGCAGGGAGCCTCCGGCTGGGCGCACACTGTCGGACTTGCGCGGCGTATATGGCTTTCTGACGACGGCTCCGACCTCTGCATAGCGCCGATAGAGGCTCTTCACAGTCTTGAGGAAGAGGTTCTCATCGACGAGAAGAATATCTCACTCTCTGACGCTAACGCGCTTCTTGCGAACGTAAAGGACGATATGCTTTATATTCGTATGGAAGCGGACGTTTCCGAGGCAAAGGACTTCGGCATTACGCTCCTGAAGGGCGGCAAATGGGATGAGACGAGCTTCGGCTATGAGGTTGAAAACGGGCTTATCACCGGAAAGACCGAGAACAAGGGCGAGGGAGCGAAGGTCAAGAGCGTTTCCGGCGCTCTCAGCAACGACGACGGCGTACTCAGCGTTGAAATATATGCCGATCGCTCGCTTTTAGAGGCTTTCTTTGAAAACAGCAAGGCGATCAGCATACGCGCATACCCGGAATCAAAGGATTCGCATCTTATCGAGCTATATTCCGACGGCACCGTGGAACTAAAAAGCCTCTACGTTGCCAGAATGGGTTCCATATTCGACTAAACTATTTTAAGGGCGGGCGGTCACTCCACTACTCTGACCGCCCGTACCATAAAAAGGAGGAAAAAACCGCTTAGCTCGCGGTGCGGCAGTGTGGAGACCTGCCGTAATGCCGATTTGATCGGCGAGGGCGCCTCTTGCGGAGGCAGGGCGCTCAGAGCATAGTTAAAATGGCAACTGTTCAGCTTAAAAACATCAAGAAATTATATCCGTTCATATCCGGCGAGGACAAGAAAAAGACCACGAAAAAGAAGGCAGACGAGCCCGAAAAGAAGAAGGTAAATCTTCAGATCACCGATGAGGGCGTCGTCGCCGTCCAGGAGTTCAACCTCGACATCAAGGATAAGGAATTTATCGTTCTCGTCGGCCCGTCCGGCTGCGGCAAGTCCACCACTCTCCGCATGGTCGCGGGTCTTGAGGAGATAAGCGGCGGCGAGCTTATTATCGACGGCAAGGTGGTCAATGACATCGCGCCAAAGGATCGCGACATCGCGATGGTATTCCAGAACTACGCGCTATATCCGCACATGACGGTCTATGAGAATATGGCGTTCTCCCTCAAGCTTCGCAAGGTGCCGAAGGACGAGATCGACAGGAAGGTGCGCGAGGCGGCGGAAATTCTTGACATCACCCAGTATCTCGACAGAAAGCCGAAGGCTCTCTCCGGCGGTCAGCGCCAGCGCGTTGCTATCGGCAGAGCTATCGTCCGCGCGCCGAAGGTAATGCTGATGGATGAGCCTCTCAGTAACCTCGACGCCAAGCTCCGCAACGAGATGCGCGCCGAGATTATAAAGCTCAGAGAGAGAATCGACACCACGTTCATCTACGTCACCCACGACCAGACCGAGGCTATGACGCTTGGAGACCGCATCGTCATTATGCGCGACGGCTATATCCAGCAGATCGGCACCCCGCAGGAGGTGTTCAACCACCCGGCAAACCTCTTCGTCGCAGGCTTTATCGGAATGCCCGTAATGAACTTCTTTGACGGCAAGCTCACCCGCGAGGGAGACAAGTTCTTCGTCGAGGTAGGCGGCTACAAGGTCGAGCTCGATAAGGAGAAGGAGGCAAGGCTCCTTAAGAATAACGTGCAGTCGCAGTCAGTGACCCTCGGCGTAAGACCCGAGCATACGGACGTTTCCGACCATGGCGTTGCCGCCAAGGTGGACGTATCCGAAATGATGGGCTCGAGCGTACATCTTCACGTCACCGCGGAGGGGCGCGACGTTATCATCATCGTCCCGACTCTCGAGATGAAGCAGGGCTATCGCATGGGCGATACTATGCACTTCACCTTCGGCGGAAACGTGGCGCACGTTTTCTCCAAGGAGAATGACAAAAACCTTGAGTTCTGAGAGCAAATGAAAAAGGGCTGAAGCATTCTGATATGCCTCAGCCCTATTTTTTGGCACGCCCGGCGTCGGAGTTTTCAGACGCTAATAACAATCGCTTGATTTGCACCGCTTCCGGCGCTTTCAGCAGTATCCAAGACTATAATAAATCGTCGCGAAGCCTTGTAAACGCTGGCTCCGCGGCGGATTTTTATAATAGTGGTCAGCTGTATTTCGTGAACTATTAATCATTTTCAGACCGGATTATATTCTGCTCTGCGGGAAGCATAAGGTCAGCGACAAAATATCCGTTTTCCACCGATACGGAGAACAGACCGTTCTGTTTTTCGACTGTTTTACGAATGATCCGAAAGCCAAAGCCGTGATTTGCAGAGTCCTTTTTTGTCGTTTCCAGATTAGGATTGAGGCTCAGAACATCCTTATCCACGCGATTTGCTATTTTTGCGGCGAGATACCCGCCGGTACACTTCATCGAAACGCGTATCTCGGGGCTTTGCACCGTCCTTGACGCCTCGATCGCGTTATCAAGAAGATTTGACAACACCGTGCAGAGCGCTTCGGAATCTATACTGAGCTCCTTAGGGAGAGCGATCTCAGTTGTTACCTTAATTTTAAGCCGCTTTGCCTCTCCGAGCTTTCGGCTTAGAAGGTAGTCGAGAAGCGCGTTGCCCGTTTCGATAGTTCCGAGGTCATCGCTTATATGCCCGATGACCGATTCGAGATAATTATCTGCTTCGGCAAACTTCTCCTCGGCAAGCAGCGTTTGGATATAGAAATATCTGTTTTTGAGCTCATGGCGCTCTCTGCGCAGCTCCTCGCGCAGCTCCTTTGCCTCGATATACGCGGCAAGCTCCGCCTGCGACTGACTGAGCGCGGCGTCCATTTTCCTCTGCTCCTCGTAAGCTGTTATCACGCGGAAAACCATATAATACACAAGCGGCAGATCAATGAGAAGTATTGCCGAGAGAATAGGCACCGCGAGCTCCCTGAGCCTCGGAACGAAGCCTACGATGCTCATCCCGAGCAGGCTTGCCGGGAAAACGAGCAGCAAGAGCGATCTTTTCGGCAGTATCTCCACCGATGCCGAGAGCTTATGCCCGGAAAAAAACAGCGCGAGGAAAAAGAGGAGCGCATAGAGGAGTGCCGAGGTTGTGATGTCAAGCACCGCGTAGAGCTGTGGAGGCATCGTGCCTTCCGCAATATACAGCGGAGAGCATATATATTTATACAGCTGCACCATCGCTACAAAGAAAAGTATGTACACGAGCTTTGTAAAAGCGCTCGTTTTAAGGCTCGGCAAGCCCCACGCAAGAGCGATCGCAACAGAACAGAGAAAATAGTACCAATATGGCATTCCGACTTTTCCGCCGGTAAAGATGAGCGGCAGAAGCGAATAGATCGCAAAATAGCTCAGCGTGCTCAGAAGCGAATAAGCGAGCGCGCTGAGGCGCTTGTTTTTCGGCTCGCAGATGAGATAGAGCGTGAGCGAGAGAAAGAAGAAGGTTATAACGCCGTCGAGGGCGAAATATCGGTATAACCGGTATAGGGTCATCATCTCTGTCACCTCATTGTATACTTGAGAAAGTCGGCCTTGACAGAGTCGAGCCTCTCGCGGCTGACGGGTATCTCTTCGCGGCTCGTCAGCGTTATAGTCTGCCTTCCGATAAGGAATATGGCGGCAGGATTTACAAGATAGCTGCGGTGACACTTGATAAATCCGCAGCGCGAGAGAGAATCCTCCATATACTTCATAGTACAGCGGATAAGCGTCTCGCCCGACGCGGTCACGACCCGGCAATCCTTGCGCTGAGCCTCGACATACATGACTGAGCCGAGATCAAAGGAGTAGATGTCACCCGTTCCGGGCTCCGTAATGCAAAAGGCTTTATCGTTCTTTTCGCGGAGCCTGTTGAGGATTGCGCTGACAAGCTCCGGAGCCTCCTTTTGAAAATGACTCTTTCTTACAAATCTGAAGGGCTGAACCTCGAAGGTGTCAAAAACAAGGCTGTCGCGGCTCGAGATAAAAACCAGAAGCGCGTCCGGCGATGAAGCGCGGATAATACGCGCAACGCTTATGCCGTCGGTTCCGGGCATTTCAATATCAAGGAAAATCACGTCATAGTGATAATGCTCTGCAAAAGCCCGGCTGAATCGGTCGCCGGACTCAAAAAGCTCAAACTCCGCGATCTCGCCCTCGAGTTTGAAGAGCTTTCCAAGCTCGCTTTCGAGATATGAGCGTATCGCAGCCTCGTCCTCAACTATTGCGCATTTCAGCAAGATTATCACCGCCTTTTCTCCATAATAGCACACGGGCAATTATTTTGCAATTCGTACCGTAAAAGCGCTATTCGTACCGGTTTAATTCAGCAGATTGTATAATGAGGATACACCAAAAATCGGTGATAATACGAGGAGGAAAAAGCATGAAAAAGAAAGGCACAACCGCACTGACGATCATTCTGGCAGTTTTACTTGTCCTGTGCATCGTCGTAAACGTCGTTCTGACCGGGCCTCTCAGCACGGTAATGAACATGTACTTCGGAAAGGGTGAGGCAGTGGTCACTCAGGACAAGAACGCCGCTTCGCTCGACGCAAACTATTACACTTCCGATTACGCAAACGGCGCAGAGCTTCTCTCTGCGGCAAAAGAGCTCGCCGTCAGAATCGAGGGCGAGGGCATCGTTCTTCTGAAAAACGAAAACGGCACGCTTCCGCTTTCTGCCGGCGAAAAGAGCGTCTCGCTCTTCGGACGCACCAGCGTTGATCCGATCTACACCGGCGCAGGCTCCGCCGCGACCGAGGCGACTCCGGTAAGCTACCGCGAGGCATTTGAAAAAGCCGGGTACAGCATAAATCCCGCGCTTTTTGATTTCTACGCAAATCACCGCATCAGCACTGAGGCTATCGAAACGACCTTTATGACCGGAATGGGGCCTCAGCAGGTCAGCTACACCGGCCGCGGCTTCATCTCCGCCATGGGCTCGGCAATGTTCACCGGCGATATTATTGCCGAGGTTCCGGTATCCGATTATCCCGATTCACTCGAGGACTCCTACTCCTCCTATAACGGCGCCGCGATCGTAGTTATCGGACGCGTCGGCGGCGAGGGCTGCGACCTTCCGGTCAGCATGGCCGACTACGATGTTGCCGCTGAGGACAAGGATAAGAGCTATCTTGAGCTTGACAGCCGCGAGATCGCTATGCTCAATTACGTCAAAGCGCAGAAGGACGCCGGCGTGTTCAATAAAATCATCGTTGTTCTCAATACCGCTAACGCCATGGAGCTCGGCTTCCTCAATGACGCTTCTTACGGAATTGACGCCGCAATCTGGGTCGGCTGCATCGGAGATCAGGGCTCCAACGCCGTCGCCAAGGTCCTTGACGGAACCATCAACCCCTCCGGCAGAACTGTCGATACCTACGTTTATGATCTCACCAGGGATCCGAGCTATGTAAACTTTGAGGATACGCATTATTCAAACGTCGACGGTTCCATCGGCGGCTACGAATCCGGCCGCTTCAACGAATACGAAGAGGGCATCTATGTCGGCTATCGCTACTATGAAACCGCCGCTTACGAAGCTTCTCAGGGCAACTATTCCGGCTTCGACTATGACAGCGCGGTTGTCTATCCGTTTGGATACGGCCTGAGTTATACCTCGTTCGATATGGCGTTTGACGGCACGCCCGCCTATTCCGACGGTGTGTACACCTTCAAGGTCAAGGTTACGAATACCGGCTCCGCAGCCGGAAAGCAGGTCGTAGAGCTCTATGCCGAAACTCCGTACACAAAGGGCGGAATTGAGAAGGCAAAGGTAGTTCTTGCTGCGTTCGCCAAGACCTCTGAGCTCGCGCCCGGCGCTTCCGAGACCGTCACCCTGACCGTAAAGGCTGATGAGCTTGCCTCCTACGATTACAAGACGAACAGATGCTACGTTCTCGACGCCGGCGAGTATAAATTCTATCTCTCCGACAATGCCCACAGCTGGGCTGAGATCTCCGAAGCAGACAGCACGAGATTCTTCTCCAACAGTCTTTCACAGAAGGTATTCTCCGGCGAGAACAAGAGACAGAGCGACGAGGTCACAGCTGTGAACCGCTTTGACGATGTTTCCAAGGAATTTGTCGATACCGTCACCTCCGGCAAGCCCCTTAATATGAGCCGCGCCGACTTTGCAGGCACATATCCGACTTTTCCCACCGAGGCCGATATGGCGGCTGAGGACTACATAAAAGCCGCTCATGAAAAGACCTATGACGAGCAGAACGATCCTGAGCTAGGCAACAAAGAGGGAAGCCTCGTATACACCGCTCAGATGCCGACCACCAAGGCTCAGAACGGCCTTCAGCTCATTGATATGCGCGGCCTTGACTACGATGATCCGGCGTGGGATCTCCTGCTTGACGAGCTCAATATGGCGGAGGTCGCGCCGATGCTCTCCAACGCCGGCTTCAACACCGCGGAGATGCTCTCCGTCGGAAAGCCCGCAACACTCGATTATGACGGCCCGATGGGCTGGTCCACATGGGTCAGTGCAGGCGGCAGTGACGCCAACGTTTTAGGCTTCCCCGCAGAGGAGGTTCTCGCCTCCACCTTCAACACCGCTCTTGCGGAGGAAATGGGCAGAATCGTCGGCGAGCAGGGTCTTGTAAATGGCTTCAACGGCTGGTACGCTCCCGCGATGAACATCCACAGAAGCGCCTTTGCCGGCAGAAACTATGAGTATTACTCCGAGGACGGCCTGCTCTCCGGCAAGATCGCCGCCGCAGAGACCTCCGGAGCCATGGACAAGGGTACTTACGTCTATCTCAAGCACTTTGCGCTTAATGATAAGGAGAACGGCCGTAACGGAATCGCAACCTGGGCAAACGAGCAGACTATCCGCGAGATCTATCTTAGACCCTTCGAGATCTGCGTCAAGGAAGCCAAGGCTGACATCCGCTACTATGATGAAAACGATCAGCTCCAGGTGAAGGAAATAAAGGCTACAACCGGCATTATGAGCGCCTATAACCGCATTGGCTGCACCTGGACCGGCGGCCGTTACAGCCTCCAGACCGAGGTTCTTCGCAACGAATGGGGCTTTGACGGCGCAGTTCTCTCCGACTATTACGGAGGCAGCGCCTATATGGATCCGGATCAGGGCGTCCGCGCAGGCAATGACATGATGCTCAACACCTTTGCCGACGGCTCTCTGACCGATTCGACCTCCGCCACCGCGGTCGCTTCGATGCGCAAAGCGGCGCACAACGTTCTCTATATGGTCGTAAACTCCGCCGCAATGCAGGGCGTTGTTTCCGGCGCCGCCATCAGCTATAAGCTTGCGGGCTGGCAGATCGTACTTATTGTGGCAGACGTGATCGTTGCCGCGATCGCCGCTTTCGGAGTCTACACGATTATAAAGAAGAAGAAAAACGGCTGATTAATCATCCTCGCATAACGTAAAACAACACGCCTCCGGCAGTTTCTTGCCGGAGGCATTTTTGCGGCAAGAATGCTGAAAGAAGAGAACATCAAGTACGAAACATACTATAAGCTTCTGCTCAGCACCGGAATGAGAAGGGGAGAGGCTTGCGGACTTCGCTGGAGCGACGTTGATTGGACAGATCACAGCATACATATCCAGCGTAACGTGATAAAAATAAGCGGCGAGGACATCATCGTGAAGGAGCCGAAAACAGTATCAAGTGACAGATACGTTTACTTCTCTGTCGAGATGGAAGCGCTTCTGCATGACTACCGACAGTATTGCGAGGACGAAGCGGAGCGATACGAAAACCGCCGTATTACGGAAAACGATTATATGTTCCGGCGCAAGGACACCGACCTGCCGATGACGCCGAATACGTTCACCTGGCGCTTCAAGCTGATACTAAAAAAGCATGGCTTGCCGGAAAACCTTACAGTCCACTCGCTTCGCCACACCGCAGCGAGCTTGTTGATAGCAAACGGCACAGATGTGGCAACAGTAGCCGGTATCCTCGGACACAGCCAGGTCAGCACGACAGTTCATATCAATTATCCTCACACAAGTGATTATTTGAAAGCCAAGGCAGCCTGAATTGTATGTAAAAACAATGCTAGCCGGGAACTCCGAACGGAGAACCCGGCTCGCTGATTATGTTTTTACAAATACCGTTCCAGCAGTCTTTTGGTCGTGAGTTTATCCTGTTTGTAACGGGCTGTTATGCGGTCGGCATAAGCGGCAAAGGCTTCGTACATAGCCGGATGTGAAATCAAAAACGTGACCTGCGGGGCGTTCAGCCTACTTACCGTTACGAGGTCGTCGGAAAGGACGATTTGCGTATTGGCAAAGGGCGCGTCCGGCAAAGCGCAGAAACGGTATTTTGGGCTTTCATCCGACAGTGCGATGATGTTCCGTATATGTTCAGCATACTCCTTCGGTGTATATGCGACATTT
>JAFSJE010000024.1 GCA_017439425.1 Oscillospiraceae bacterium | reverse complement strand
TTATGGTTCGAATTCATGGGCATACACGAGGCTCGGTCACATAGAATTGTCTTCGTCTGAGATGCCAGAGCTGCTCAGTCATGGAGATGTTACTGTAAAACTATCAGTGGAATAGGGCACAAACAATATGTACGCACTAAGACTCCCACACTGCCATCATCGGCGGCTGGGAGCCTTGCTTTATGGTTAGGTCGCAGAAAACGAAGAATGTATCTGCCTGAGAAATCTTTCTGCGATCGGCGAGAAGGTCTGATATCTCTTCCATACAATGAATAGCTTTGTTTCAAGCCGTGGCGTGAGTGGCCGGAACACAAGGCCGCTTCCGGGAGAAGTATCAACCAGACGATCAAACGTCAGCAGATAGCCCAGATGTTCTTTAGCAAAGAGTGAGGCGTTGTAGGAAAGACGGAAAGATCCTTCCAGATGCAGCTGATCCATTTTCCCGTTTGCCCAACGAGGAATATCCTTTTCCCAGCCCTGCCCGGAACAGAACAATGTAAGTCCAATCAGGTCATCCAAACGGATGGCTTTCTTTTTTGCCAGTGGATCGTCAGCGGGAATCACAACTCCCCAGATGTCTGATTCCGGAAAAATGATGGATTCATATTTGGAAGAGTCCGGGATTTCGGCGAGCACGGCAAAATCCAGAAGCCCCTTGTCAAGTTTCTCCGCGACCTGCTCTGTGTCGCCGCTGGTGATGTTGTTAGCAACGGGCGAAAATAGCCCTTAGGGGACGCGGACGAATTCTTGGACCAAAATACTAAAAGGATGGTATCAAGATGTATTCATATGAAGTATGTAAATCTTTACATAAAAAAGGGTCGGTTGAACGCCTCGTCAGGTTTGTAAAGGATAATTTCCTTGTAGGCAGATCGTTTTGGAATGTGAGCGATCTCAATGCTTCTGCGCTCGACTGGTGCAACCGACAGAACGGCATATACCATAAAGCTATTGACGGCGTACCGCAGGATATACATTTTGCAGATTGCGCAAAGGTCGTATCTGTCCTTGATGACACGATGCCTATCCGTTTTTACCTATGTCCTGAGAGGAAGATATCCTTCGACGGCTTCATCAATTATGCGGTGACGAAACGGTGAAAGAAGAATATCGTGGAGAATAGCATAACGCCGCCGGAGCAGCAAAATGCTCCGACGGCGTTCTCTTTGACTTAGGCGCGGTAGTTTGCGGCGTGAAAGCGGTAGATGAGATGGTCCAGACAATCGAGCTCGCGGCTGTGACGGTGTATTTCCTCCATTATCTCTGCGCGGCGTTGGCGGAGAAGTCTCAGCTCGTCCTGCCTCTCGCCCCGGAGATGCTTTTCAAGATAATGCCTGCACAGCTCTTCGTCGCAGCCTGCGTCTATAAGGGTTTGCCTGATTTCAGCGATTTCCGGCTCCATACCCGTCTCCTCTCCTCTTTGAATAGCTCTCAGTGGCAAATTACCGCGGAAAGCCCTTATGTTACGATAAATGTTCTTCGGCGAAGTCAGCCATACGGGTTTTCGCCTGATTTCTGTTCTTGCCGGTAAAGCCGTGTCCGGCGCCCTCAACAGTCTCAAGAACTGCGGAGGGGAAGGTTTCGACAGCCTTTTCAGAATAACTCAGAGGAACCAATGGGTCCTTTGTTCCGTGGAGTATCAGCACGTCGCCGGTATAAGAGCCGATAACGTCATAGATATCAAAGCTGGCAGCGTCGAGAGTATAAATCTTGCCAACCGTAGTGCCCATAAGAGTATCGGTCTCCGGCATAGTATCCGGATCGTGGTCGCGCTCCAGCGCCTCGTCGCAGATGACGTAGGCCGGATACAGAAGCATAAGGGCCCTGACATCTTCCGGGCGCTGCGCCGCCACATAGGAGGAGACAAAACCGCCCTGGCTTTCGCCCATAAGGAACAGATTTTCCTTTTGAGTAAAGCTCTCGCCCAGTATGCCATCTATTACAGCATTCAGGTCTCCGGCTTCGGTCAGAACACTCATATGAAGAAGGTCGCCGTCCGACTGGGAGGCGCTGCCGCCTCCGGGATAGTCGAAGGCGTATGCCGCAAAACCGCGCTGGGCGAAATATTTGGCGTATTCGTCGACTACGCCGTGGGTAACTCCGAAGCCATGTGAGAGAATTACGACGGGATAAGTATCTCGCACTTCCTCCGGCAGATAAAGAACACCGTAGATTTTGGCGTCACCGTTATAATATAGCTTCTCCTCCGTGCGTATTTCAGGCGTTTTTTCCTCACCGGAGGGCTCGGAGGGGGCAGTCTCCGAGCATCCGGGAAGAGAAAGAATGAGGAGTAATGTCAAAAGGCCAGCTGTAAGTTTTTTCATATTCTTATACCACAGCGCCGGTAGCCTTGAGAATAAGCGGCAGGAGAGTTACGAAGAAGAAAATTGTGAAGGCCACGAAGAGAACGCCGATTATTGCCCACATAGTTATCTTCTGCTTCTTCGACATTCCCGGAAGGGCGGCGAACTCCGCCTCGGAGAGTCTCGCCTTCTTCACAATGTCTATAGTCTTGACGATAATCAAAAGGCCAACTATAACGTCCAGCGCGATGAGCAGTATTTTATAAACTGCGAAGCCTGCGGAGTATTCCGCTCCGTGCTCCATACCGTTCATTGCGAGAGAGTTTGCCTGAACGTAAAGTATATTATGCGCTGCTCTGCGAAGCTCTGTGCGGCTCCACGCAGCTTTTGAATCGGAAAGCTCGTTTTTAACGGTGGAGAGTATCATATCGTTTCCGGCGGCGAGGAACTGGTCCACCTTGCCGGAATCCAAAACGCCCTTGTAGTCGGTGATGGAAACGCCCTTGAAGCCCCACTCGTTTCTGAGCACCTCGGTAATGAGATTATAGTGGCCCTCGGCGTTTCTGACGCCTATGCGATTAAAGGAGGTCATAATGCCTCTCGCCTGGCCGTCAACAACTGCTCTCTCGAAATTCTTGAGATAGATCTCGCGTATAGCCTGCTCGCTTGCAAAGGTGCAGACGTCCATACGGTTCGTCTCCTGATCGTTCAGGGCAAGGTGCTTGACGTAGACGTAAACACCCTTGGACTGGGCGCCAATCACCTCAGCTGTGCAGAGAGTGCCGGAGAGAACGGGATCCTCGGAGAAATACTCAAAATTTCTGCCGTCGAAGGGCGTCCTGTGAGTGTTCGCTCCGGGAGCATACCAGCCGGAGGTTTTGGAGTTTATGGCGTCGCAGCCGGCAAGAGAGCCGAACTCGGAGAGAAGCTCAATATTCCAGGTGGAGGCGAAGGTGGTCTCCGAGGGGAAGGAGAAGGCGTGGCTGCCGGTGATGAAGTTGGAGATGGATGCCGGGCCGTCGTACTCGTAGGTCTTGGGCTTGTTTATGGCGCTTATCTCGTCGTTACCATAGCCGGATTTGCCGTATATAGTGTGCTGTTCGGAGAGCTTGGTCTCGTCAAGGAGGCTGTCCCACAGAGGATCATCGTAGTCCTTGCCCATAAGGTCGATGAGCTCGACACCGTTTTCCTCGCCGTAGTTATAGCTGGGATCGTTTCTGGAGGCAAAGGCGGGTGCACCGCTGGCCTCATAGCCCGTAGCGTTGAAGGCGGCAATAAGAGCGTTATTTCCGCGGAGCACCTGATTGCCGCTCGCGTCTATTTCGCCTACCATAAGGCCGTTATTATCCATCATAGCCCAGTTCTGACGGGTGAGATAGTTTACTGCGCCGGGGACGTAATAGTTAAGGTCAGCATCCTCAAAGCGGTTCTGGAGCTGGGCGCCGCCGGGGGTGGTGGCATAGCTCGTTTTGTCGAGCTCGGCGCGGCTGAAGACACCGGCAAAGCTCGCGTCGCCGTCCTCGGTCATTCCGTCAGCGGCGGAGTAGCCCTGACAGGCGAGGATATTGTTCAAAGCGTCGTGAGCGTTTCTGCCTGCGGCAACGTAATAGTCGCCGGCGTCAAGGACGTAGGCTCCGCCGTCCACGTTAGCAGCGTAGGATGCCATAACGTAAATATTGAAGCTGACGGAAACGGTTTCACTCGCTCCGGGCTGGAGCTCGGAGGTCTTACCGTAGGCGGCGAGCGCTACGGCGCTCTTTTCAATGCCGTTTTCTCTGTCGTAGTCGGTATAGGGCGCCTGATAGTAGACCTCGACGACCTCTTTTCCGGCTCTGTCGCCGGTGTTGGTTACCGTGACGGAGGCGGTGATGTTTCCGTTTGCGTCAGGCTCGGTGAAGCTGAAGCCCGACCAGGTGAAATTGGTATAACTCAGGCCGTAGCCGAAGGGATACTTGACCGTTGAAGCGTAGTCGAAGTCACCCACGTTTTCCGCGCCCATAACGAGATCAGCGTAGCGCGTCTCGGCGTAGCGGTAGCCGACGTAAATACCCTCGGCGTAGGTCACGTATTTTATGGTGGTGGGGTTGCCGCTCTCGTCGAGTACGGTAAGGTCGCCCATATTCTGCATAGCCGGGGCAGACATATTGTCATACCAGTAAGTATCTACGGTGCGGCCGGAGGGATTATAGTCGCCCCTGAAAAGCTTGCCGACAGCCATAAGACCGTTTACGCCCGTGTTGCCGACCCATACGCAGGCATCAACGCCGTATTCTTCGCTGTCCACGGCGCCAAGCTCCATAGGATAGGCGGAGTTTACTACAAGGACTACCTTCTTGAAGCCCTCACTTTTAAGGCTCTTCAGAAGCTCATCCTCCTCGCGGCTCAGGGACAGATAGTTGCGGTCTGCCGTTCCGCCGAACTCAGACATATCTCTGGCAAGATCGCCGTTTTCACCGCCGGTTCTGCCCACGACCATAATAGCCACGTCATTGTATCCGGAGTAACTCGCCTTGACCTCCGCTGTGTACTCAGCCAGAGGCACTTCGTCTATCGTCCAATCGCGGGTGGTGGAGCCTGAGCCGTGCTTGTGGGTGGAATTGCGATAGAAGCTGAGGAGCGTCTCGTTTACCTTGAAGCCGGCCTCCTTGAAGGAGTTCTCCCAGGTGCAGTTTTCGTCAAGGTCCGATGAGCCGGAGCCGGAGCCCACTGTCACGAGGCCCTTGGAGGAGAGGCCGAAGAGTGAGATGCTCTCACTGCCGGAAAGAGGAAGCGCACCGTTGTTTTTTAAGAGAACTATGGATTCCGACGTGGTGCGCTCAGTAAACGCCCGCTGTGCGGCCTCAAGCGCCTCCTGCGATTCAAAGCCGGTGGTATAATAAACGCTGGAACCGGAAGCGGAGCCGGTATCTGTCACGCCTACGGTGCCCAAAAGGCGGCTGAGTGCGCCGTCCCAGGCGACAGCAGCGAAGTTACCTATTATGACGGCGACGAGGATGACAGCCAAGACCGCCGACCATATAGCGATATATGATTTCTTCTTTAGCTTCTTCATCTTCGTACTCCCGAATCAATCGTCCTCAGAGCTGGCTTCGACGGCGTATGTAAAGGTCTTGGAGTCCTTGTTTACGGTGATATCCTGGGTGCCGGTCTTCTCGCTGTCGAGATAGTAGGGGGTGAGGAACATATTTTTCGGATCGTGGCCGCCGCCAATGCTGTTGTCAGGCTGAATGATGCGTCCGCACATAATGCCGGTGTCGCCCTTGGAGAGCTGGCCCTTAAGAACGCCGGGGAAGAAGCCCATCTCGATGAACTGACCCCAGTCGACGTCCCAAATGACGTCAGTGGGAGCCGCGAGGGTCACGTCGCTGTCTTTGAATGTGTAGGTGCCGGTAAACTCGATGTTGATGTGGATGCTATCCTCATCTAACTTCTTGGTGAGGGAGTAGGTGCCGTCCTCGTTAAGCACGAGAGTGTTTACCTGGCTGGGAACGGCGTCAGCGAGAAATGCGGAGTGCTGGGAATTGCCCGCCACGTCGGTGGGGTCTACTGTGAAGGTGTAGGTGCCCGCCACGCTGGGAGCGGAGCAGGAGGACATAAGGCCGATGCAGCTCACGACTGCAAGGATGAGTGCCAATACTTTCGCGACGTTCTTTTTCATTTTTCGTTTCTCCTTTTTGTTTTTTTCCGCGCTTTCTTTAGCGCAGTTTTATTATAAAATGGCAGCTTCAAAATGTAAAATGCTTATTCTAAATACTTTACAATACGGTTTTTGTATGATAAAATAACAAAAAAGAGAAGGAGCAGTGACGAATGGAGCTTCGGACGCTGAGATACTTTTTAGCTGTGGCGCAGGAGGAGAATATCACCCGCGCAGCAGAATTTCTGCACGTTACCCAGCCAACGCTGTCGAGGATGATAATGGAGCTTGAGGATGAGTTCGGCAAGCAGCTCGTAATACGGGGAAAGCGCAAAATATCCCTTACACCGGACGGGATCCTTCTGCGAAAGCGCGCCCGCGAGCTCGTGGAGCTCGCCGATAAGGCGGAGGCGGAGCTTACGAGCGACGTGGGCGGTATTTCCGGAGACATCTATATAGGCTCCGGCGAGACGGACGTTGTCCGGTTCCTCTCCGAAACGGCGGCGGAGCTCAGGAAAGCCCATCCCGGTATTCGTCTCAGAGTGATGAGCGGCGATGGTGACGACGTTAAGGAACGGCTGGACAAGGGGCTTGTGGATCTGGGCTTCGTATTTGGCCCTGTGGATGAAAACAAATACGGCCGCTTTGAGCTGAAGCCCGCGGACCGGTGGGGCGTGCTTATGCCGAAGGACTGGCCTCTGGCGGCAAAGGATACCGTTTTGCCCTCAGACCTGTGGGAGGTCCCACTTATCATTTCCAAGCAGGCCACGGACACCGGCTTTCTTCAGAGCTGGCTGGGCCGTGAGCTGAATGATTTGAACATATCCGCAACCTATACTATGTTCCTGAACGCGGAGAAGATGGTGGAGGGTGGCCTGGGCTGTGCGTTGATGCTTGACGGGATTTTTAACACAGCGGGCACCGATTTGGTCTTCCGCCCCTGCGAGCCGCCGCTCACGGCGAGCGTATCTCTGATATGGAAAAAATATCAGACCTTTTCAGCCGCCACCGAGGCATACTTAGCGGCAATAAGAGAGCGATTTGGATAAAAAAACAGCCGCCTCTAATGAGTCGGCTGTAATAGTATTCAGTTATGGCGGCCGAGGCCATTTATGCCTATTTTGCCTATTTTCCCGCTTTTTGCAAGTGGAATGAGCTCCTTTATCCATCTCGGCGCGCACACCGGATTATGGATCCAGTAGTAGTCCATATACTCGGCGCCCAAAAGGTGGGCGCTCTCCCTGCACATTTCAATAACGGCGTTTTCGGCGCGTGGAGAAGCGCATTGAGGCGTAAATTTCGCTGAGATCTGATAACTTTCCCTCGAAACCGTTCGGAGAAAGCCTCCAAGCGTCATCTCCGACTCGCCCATCCCATAGACATAGGCAGTGTCCCACAGGGTTAGCCCCAGCTCCATAGCCTGTCAAATACTGGACGCAAGTCATTTACGCTGAGACTGCCCCCGAATGTGCCATCGTTAGGGCGAAGGGTGTTCAACTCCCTTCGCCCTACCCCAGGCCCAGGCGCCGAGAGCGATTTTTGCGTTTTCCAGATATCTGCTCACTTTCTCAAATTAGCGCCGAAGAAGTCGGCGAGCTTGGTAAAGGGTATCTTTGTCTTGTCGTCATACAGATCGCAATGCCCCGCGCCCTCTACCCAATACATTTCCTTCGGCTCGTAGGCCTTCGCGTAGCACTCCTCGCTGTAGACTCGGCTATGGGCCTCGGTGCCGCAGACCACAAGTATGGGGCGGCCTCCCAAAAGGTCCATATTGATGTAGGGGTCGAAATTGAAGAGCGCCGCAAGGCTGTTAAGAGCTATTTTACCCACTGAATACTGGTGCCGTCCGCGCCGATTATTGAGGTAGTAGTCAAAAAACTCCCGGGAAACGGGATCGAGGGAATAATATATCTCCTCAGTGACCACACGCGGGAATTCCATCATAAACTCCGTGTCCGCACCCTCATATTCCGCCCAACGCTGCTCTCCAGCATGGCGGAGCATCTCCTTGCGAGCTTCGGCGTCCCTCAGTCCGAACATAGTGCGGTAGTTCTCGCCGATGTTGTACATAGTCACAGCAGCTACTGCCTTTATGCGCATATCGGTTGAAGCCGCAGCCACGGCGAAGCTGCCGGAGGCGCAGACTCCAACAAGCCCTATGCCGTCCCGCAGAACGAACGGACGGGTCCCGAGGTAATCTACCGCTGCCTGGATGTCCTCAACGTGTCCCTCCGGCGTAGAGATATGTCGGGCAGAGCCGCCGCTGCCGCCGTTTGACGAAAGATCGATGGCAAAGCCGATGAAGCCTGCCTTGGCAAGCTCCTGAGCGTATAGTCCGCCTGACTGCTCCTTGACTCCGCCGTGAGGGTGGCTCACGATAACGGCGGGGTAATTTTTGGAGGGATCGAAGTGCTCCGGAAAAAAAATATCCGCCGCGAGCTGAGTCCCGTAGCGATTGCGGTAGTAGACCGGCCTGTTTTCGATTTCAGGATAGACCTCGTAGGTCTTGCCCTCGTTAAAGCTGAAGCGTTCCATAAAATCCCCTTTTCCGTTTTTTATTTTATAATACGGCTCGAAAATTGGAATGTAAAATGCTTATTGTAAATAGTTCATTATGCGGCCTAAGTATGATGAGCCCAGTATGGACGTGTATGAAGCGACGAGCGCGATAATAGTAAATATCGCGGTATGCGTGGAAGCATAGTATGAACTTTCAAAAAAGTTTGAAATCCCCCTTGACAAAGCTCGGCTTCTCTCGCTCATATCGTGCATCAATTGATAGAGTTCAGGGGATTACTTTCACTGTACCGGATATTACGGTTCAAAACGACACCGTGGAAAAGGTTTTTGAACTGGAGGAATCGATCAAGATGGCGCAGATGCAACTGGATTTATTAAGTGACAAAAGAAGCAAAATTATTCAAAGTTTCTTGAATTGACTTAAGGTGAAATGTTTATGTCAAGAAAATCATATAGGTTTCCGCACGTGAAGAATAAGCGATTACAAGATCCGCATGTGGTCATCATAGGGGCGGGTGCATCAAAGGCAGCCTGCTCCTTGGATAAAAACGGAAGAGAGGTCCCATTGTTGAGGAATATCCATAAGGTTCTCGGTCTATATAACGTCAGCATTGGAAACAGAAATAATCCGTAAAGCGTGAAGAGCAGGAATAAATGAGTTGCTATGTATTCAATATCAAGAGAATCCGCCCTATGAATTATAAAGTATATAAAGGATCCAAGCATTGAAGCCCCTAAATATACATACACAAAATGACTGCGTTTACAGTGAAAACGTCTTATCATATCGGCATACCTCCAACTTATAGAACAATCGGTTATTAACCGTTGACGTGAGGATAATATTATGATAATATTATGATAAAGGAGCGTGAGCGTTATGCTGAACATCAGACCAGTATCAGACCTTCGGAATAAGTATCCCGAAATTGAAGAAGCTGTACTGAAAAACGGAGAGCCCGTTTTTCTGACCAAGAACGGATACGGCTCAATGGTAGTGATGAGTCTGGAGAAATATTCCGAGCTTACGGATGACATTGAGTTGAAGCTCGACGAGGCCGACTTTGCGGCGGAACTAAGCGATGAGCGTTTTGCCGCCGACGAAGTGTTCGGCAGAGTCAGGAGGCGTATCCGTGAGCGAAAAGCACTATGAGCTGCGCATACTGCCGCTGTTTGAGTCAGACTTAAGCGAGATAGTTGACTATATCGTGTTTCGCTTGAAAAACCCGATTGCGGCGGAAAATCTTGTTGACGCAGTCGAAAAGGCAATCTATGAGCGTCTGCCAAACGCAGAAGCCTTTGATCAGTATCAGAGTAAAAAAGAGCGCAAGTATCCATACTATCGCATACAGGTCAAAAGCTTTACCATTTTCTACGTTGTAATCGACAACGTGATGGAAGTCCGCAGAATCTTATACGGACGCCGCAACTGGAAAGAAATCATTTAGTCACATATAACGGGGGAATCAGCCGGGTGATCGGTTTGGTTCCCCCGCCTGTACAATAGTATAGCTTTGTCAAGAGAAAATTATGCCATTGCAAAAAGACCTGCGGCGAGGGAAGTATCTCACCGCAGGCACAGTGCATTATTTATTTGTAGATGTATTCGGAATAGATCGTCTCTTCAACTCTTGCACGTATGCCGTTCATTCGTCTGATCCATTCCATCTGATTTTGAGCCTTCAGCTCCTCGGTAATTCCGTCAGCTTCGGCATACTCTTTTATCAGCCTCTCGAACAGCTCGTTTGCGGCTATGTCGGTTTCCTCGAGGTGGGAATTGAGCTTTCCGCTGAGAAAGAGACCTGTGAAGACTGGATCTTTAAATTTTTGCAGGTGCTCCTTTCTGCGCATTCCCCATATGCCTATGTTAGGATTATCCGGTGCCTTAAGATTCGGCAAAAGATAGTCACCCGCTTGATGATACTTGATATTCGCAGCGTCCATTATTTACCTCCCAATGCCTTCAATTTGGCCTCTTGTATTCTTTGTAAGAATTTTCCAATCCGACTGGAATTTTGACTGGAATGAGCTCGAAAAACAATGTACTGAACGCAAATTAACGTCTTAAAAGTTATAACTTTTACATTAATTACTGTATTTATAACCACTTTTGGCCTTAAAATGTTTCAGATGGGCCGATGGGGTTCAAGAGGCCGCTGGTTCGAATCCAGTCACTCGGACCATAAAAACCGCTGTTTTCTTGTGAAAACAGCGGTTTTTTGTAACTTTTTAGGGTACTTAAGAAAACCTAAAATATTTCGTGTGGAATTTCGTGTGGAATTCGTGTGGAATAAAAGCCCTTCTGTCCAATATAACGTACCGGATTTCAGGGCTTTTTTCGCTCTTCAGAAAAAATTTTTTTACAAAATTTTCAGACGTTTTACTTATTGTCATTTTGACCGTCAGTTATTTTCTTTTTACGTGGCTTTCGCTTTTTCTTGCCGTTTTCATCAATTCTTCGCACTGTCAAATCTCCGGTCACTCCGTGCTCAGACTCAATCGTAAAAGACTCTGCATTTTCAAATACAAGCTTTGCGTTCAACACTGCCGTGTGAGCGGTAGTCGGCGGATATATCCTGTAGCGAACATACTCGCCCTCGTCTATCTCTTCCATTCTGTTTTGGAATGATTGGACAGGCCCCGCAACTTTCAGCAGCGCAAACAGTCTTGCTTGCGCATCTTTATCTGTAAAGCTTATATAATGGTCGCTGCTGACGTCGGTAGAAAGAGATTCACCACATAGAAACTTGAATGTATATGTATCGTCGGTCAGCCCGCACTTTCTTATAAGGATTCCACGATAAGTATTGTTCATTATCCGGGTAGACATAGCAACAGCAGTACCCTTCATTGTGCTGAACCTGTTATCTTTGTCTAAGTTCTTGATGAACCTCTTTGTTGACTTTACTATCTCATCTGCCGTAAAAGGCTTACCATTATCTTTGCAGACAACAAAGGATTCATTAACTTCTTCATTATCTTCGCATTCGGTCGCTATATCATGCATCATATGAAGCATTCTCGACGCCTGAGGAAGGATAGGCCTTGTGTATATATGTGTAGCGCCGGCATTGTCGTTCTGAAGCAGTATAATTGTTGTAAAGTCCGCATTATCATGGAACACTACATCTTTCCATCTCAGAGCAACGACAGTTTTAACATCAAGGCCAGCCCAAAGCTGAAGTCCAACAGCACAGTTCTCTCCTCCAGGGTGCTGCATTATAAGTTCAAAGCTTTCATCAATCTGATCATCAGAAAGCTCATTTGCCACGAATGCTCCTCGCATAGCTCCCTGTCTTGTTCTTTTGCTGCTTTTAGTTTCGGGAAACGGATTACCTCCTGAGTAAACACCCCTGTCGCGGCAGTACATCCAAAAATTCCGAAGCTCCCTAACATTATCGTCTGTTAGATTATTGCTTTTTATAAACTCGGCAACCTCACGACCGGAAATCTCTGCCATAGGTTTAATTGGAAGACCGGCACTGAGTTTTATAATGCTGTCAGCTAACCGCTTCTGATACGGAGTAAGCTTCTCCCTATCCTTTGGCATCGGAACGGTGGCTTTATTGTACGATTTTGCGTGCTTGTAGAGAACATACGCCTCCGAATAGCGCAAAGCAGAATATGCCGGTGTTATCGTATTTTTATAAGCTTGAATATCTATGCTCTGTGATATGCTCCCTCTATGAGAGACAGTGAAAGATAAAACTGTCATCATAGAGGGGGCATATCATTTCACGACTTCTCACGTTGCGTTGGTACTGTTTTACAGCCCCGCGTTCTTAATAATTTCTAACAAAATAATTGCACCATATTGACTTTGACGATGCAGCATGATAAAGTACCAAACAGGGATTTGGTATGCATTGGAAACGGTTTTGCGTACGCAAAACCGTCTTGTGTTTTCACAAGACGATGCCGTTCTTGTTCCAACCTATGAAATGGCCGCCGTACGGCGGCGCGAAAGGAGACAATTTTATGGAACACAAAGCAAGAACAAAAGCCCTGAGCTGGCTGCTCAGCCTCGCGCTGATGCTGGGGCTGCTGCCGGGGATGAGCCTACCGGCGCAGGCAGCGGCATCCCCGAAGGTTACTCTGGATTTTACGGATTACGGCTGGGGCATACCTAACAGTAACACAACCGCTTTGTGCAGCTACACTAACGGAACATATTCTATCGAGCTGTATGGTACCGGTAGTAATGGTTACAAACAAAATTCTGGGTTCCTGATACTGGGCAAGGAGAATTCCTATCTTAAGCTGCCCGCCTTTGATTTTGCCGTTGCCAAAATAGTTGTCACAGGGCATAGCGGAGCTTCTACGTCTGTAAAAACCAACATATTCGTCGGGGACAATGCGGTAAGCACAGAGGTGACAGGATCAACCGGCACGAACACCTTTGAAATCGCTTCCGCCTATCAGACTGCGGGAAATGTTTATAAGCTGAAGATCAACAGTAATCATAACGCTCAGATTACGAAGATCGAAATCTATGAGAAGGAAAGTGTCAGCGTGTCGAGCGTGACCTTTGATTCTTCCGCGGAGGCGATCAGCGCGGGAGATATCGTCGCCATTACTGCCTCCGTCAAGCCCGACGGCCCCAATGGCGCCGATGACAGGACCGTGAAATGGGGCGTCAATAACAGCAACGTCAAACTCTATTTTGATTCGAGCTGTAATTCCGAGGTAGGTATGGACGCCACCTCTGCGCTGACCGTCTATGCAAAGGGAATGTCTGTGGGCGACGCCACCGTCACCGTTACGAGCAACGCAGACAACACCAAGAGCGCAACCTGCGCCGTGACAGTGAATACACCCTCGGCATATAACGCTTATACGGTCAAAAGCAGCGATACCTACGACACCCTGCAGTACAAGGTGGTCGGGTTCAACAACATGGACTGGTACATCATCGAGGACAACTCCACGGCAGCAAATGCCGGAACCGTTACCCTGCTTGCAACGGGTTCAATGGGGCAGATGAAATTCAATGAGGAAACAGATCGCGGAAATGACTACGACATTTCCAATATAGCAGAATACATAGAAACTTTCACCTATGATGGTAATAGCTTTGCAAGTGTGGCGGATGCCATAAAGACAGTTACTTTAACAACCAGCAGTTATGATGGCGAATCGTCTGTTGAGTATGAGAGTGTAAAGCTCTACCTTTTAAGCACATCTGAGGCACAAGCCCTTCCGGAAGCTGTCAGAGCCATTGGCGAATGGTGGTGGCTCCGCTCGCCCGGCGACGATTCTACGAAGGCGGCGTGTGTGAACTCACAAGGCGTTGTCTACGACAGAGGTTCCAGTGTGACTTATGAAGATTATATACGCCCCGCTTTGCAGCTTGACCTGTCGAAGGTCACTTTCAACTCTGAATCTCGTACTTTTGACATGAAGCCGACTCACGCACACGCTTTTACCGGCTACACTGTCAATGGCGCGACCATTACGACGACCTGCATGGCGGTGGACAGAGAAGCAGCTTGTCCGCTCAAGGATAGCGAATACGTTGCCACGCTGACCATCTGCGCGCCCACGGCGGGCGGCGGTTCGGCGACCCTTACGGGTTTCGACGACTTTGGCGTGACTGCAGAGAATATCGAGTATTCCAGCAATGGCGGATCAACATGGAGCACAGAGGCTCCGAGCGGTAACGGCTTCTATATGGCTCGCATTACAGTTTCTGACGGCGCTGAAACGCCGACGACCTACACAGCGACTGTGACTTACGGCGTCAACGCAATCAAGAAGGACGAGAGCTTTAACGCCGCCGAAGCAAACGGTGATTTCGACGTTCCCGCGGTCGCTGCCGCGAACGCCACTGTCACCATCACGACGGTACCTGCTACCGGATATGAGCTGAAAGACATCAAAGTGACAAAGGACGGCGACAAAACCACGGTCGCCGCGGATAAGGACGGCAACAACGGCACCTTCACCATGCCGGCGGAAAACGTTACCGTCACCGCGACCTTCCAGCTCCACGATTACAGTATCAACAAGAGCGATATGACAAACGGCGGCGTTACCGTGGCTCAGACCGCCAAGATGGGCGACACGGTTACGGTAACCGTCAATCCCGCGACCGGCTACGAGCTTGAAACGCTCACAGTCAAGGACAGCAAAAACGGCAGCGTGACCGTAACAAACAATGCGTTCGTTATGCCCGCCGATGACGTCACAATCAGCGCGACCTTCAAGAAGATCAACTACACGATCACAAACGGTGTTGACAGCACCACAGCGCACGGCAGCGTTACCGTTGCGGCAACGGCGCAGATGGACGATACGGTAACGGTAACCGTCAATCCCGACGTCGGCTATGAGCTCGGCGAGCTTAAATTCAACGATACCGCGATCACGCCGGATACCGACGGCGCGTATAAGTTCACAATGCCCGCCGAAAATGTGACCGTCACCGCGACCTTCGCCCTGCGCGACGTTACCGTCAAGCTCAACGCGGACGCCGACGATACGGCCTGCGCGGCGGAGCTTCTGACGGAGGACTTTGCGCCGGCGGGCGAGAGCTTCACCAGCCGGGCGGGAGAGACCTTTGTTCTTCGCGTCAGCACCGACGAGGATTACGACTATACCATCAAGTTCAACGACAGCATGGATGGTGCCAACGCCGCCCTGACCGTGTTCAGCGACGAGGATTATACGACTTATGCGAAATACCTCGAAGACAACGGCCTCGCCATCCCAGCCCAGACCGACCTTTACCGGGTCACGATGCCCGTCCTGGCCGAGGGCGATCTGAACATTGCGGTCACCTTCGGCGAGGTAAAATCGTTTACCGTTCTGTATCAGCCCACCACAGCCGTGCAAGACACGGAAACGGTATGGTGCAAGTTTACAAACAGCGAGAACCAGACTTACGCGGCGGAAATGACAAAGGGCCTGAATATGAACGGCGTGACCGTCTGGTCCGTGAGCCTGAAAAGCGCCTTTGACCCCAATCAGATCGCGTTTATCAAGGGGAGCAAGGACGCTGATACAGACACGCTGCAGTCGGCGCTTGACGGCGCGAGTCTGACCGCCTGCAGCGCGCAGACAAATACGGATTGGAAGGCCATTTCCGGCGACCAGTACATGGTCATCGGCGGAAACGCCAAGGCCGTCGCCACGGCGTTTGTTGACGGGGACGAGTACTCAAAGTTTGAGATCGCGGTCTGCCCCACAGACGAACAGGGCAACGTGACCACCGCCGGTACGGTCACGGCTCCCGCGGCTCCTGCTAAGACCGGCTACACCTTCAAGGGCTGGAGAGGCTTTAAGTACGACGAAAGCGGAAAAGCATCGGAGGAGATATACGCGGCAGGCGCTGTCGTTCCCGTATACAGGAACACCACGCTGAGCGCGGTCTGGGCGCCCGTTACCCCGAACGTCAAGTTCAATCCGAACAACGGCGGCGAAATCATAAGCATTGACGCGACCTACGGTGATCCCATAATGCCGCAGGCTGCCGAAAAGGCGGGCTACATCCTTGAGAACTGGACAGTCGGCAAGAGCGTGACCGAGAGTGGCAAATTCTTCTCCAAGGGCTCGACCTTCGACTTCAATACCGGAATTACAGAAGACCTTGAGCTGAACGCCAATTGGAAGCATGTCCACTCCTATACCTGCGTGCCGGTCGATTACTCTGCATTCGGCGACGCACTTGAGAAATATTACAAGTATCGTCCGTATCTCCATATAGAGTTCTGTAGCTGCCTCGACGTACATATCGTCGCGCATACCTTCAATGAGAGCGGCCTCTGCACCGGCTGCGGCTATACCAAGCCAAACGCAACCGAGGCAAAGCTTGAGGTGTCATACTGGAAGGACGGCGCAGCCTCCGCATGGATGACGGAAGACTCCAGAACGGTTAAGATAAACGAAGAGGTCACCGTTGACGCTTTCGACCAGATCGGCAGTTACGCGTTCTCCAAGTGGCAGTACAGCACCGACAACGGACAGACTTGGGAGGATCTCGCCGCGGCAACAATGGTTGGCTTCATTATCCCGTGCAGCGTGCAGGTGAGAGCGCTCTACGTCAGCACGATCACTGAGCCTCAGATAAGCCTCAGCGCAAGAAACTACATCACCCAGGCGCAGGGCTATAATTGGAAAAGCGTGCTCTTCCAGATGAACTACAAGATCCCGGACGGCTATACTTTCGTGGACGCGGGCATCAGAATGGGCGACAACGGCGGGATCTCTTATTACGAGATGAAGGAGTACAAGCAGTCGACCGGACAGAAGGCGGCAGTGATAGGTGCTGACCTTGCGGTGAATTGTATCCCCTTTGTCGGCGGCGGCCTCTCCGGCTTCCTCACGAATCAGACCATGAACCTCATCTCGGGTGACGACGGTCCCCAATACTATTACGAAAGCCGCGAGAACAACGTATTGGATGAATATACTGCGGCTACACTGAGCGAGTATATGTACGAAAGCAAGCCGGTCAATGTGGAGAAATATCCTCCGATCTACTGGGAAACCAAGGCGCAGACCAAGAGTCAGACCGGCTCCGTCAACACCCTGACGCCCCTGAGCTTCATTCAGAAGAACAACGGCAAGCACTACATCTACGGTATGGCGTATCTGACCTACAAGGACAGCACCGGCGAGCACACGATCTACACCGAGGCGCTCCCCGTGACAAGGGATTCTATCCCCAATTACACCGTCAAAGCGACCCCGAATGGTATGACACACTGAGGAGGTGTACCATGAAACGGTTTTTGAAGCATTTTACGCTGCTGACGGTGTTGGTTGCCCTGCTTGCGGCGCTGGCCGTCACAGCCTACGCGGATGATTCCGCCCCCGTTGATATGAGCCTTATCTTTTCCACGGAGACCCAGCTTATGGTCTATGTGGACGGTGAATGGTCTGGAGCTCTCTCCGATACCTACGGATACGGCGAGAGCGTAAGCCTCACCGCGCCTGATGTCGCAAACAAGCGCTTCGCGTATTGGGAGGCTGACGGCTCTGTAATCAGCTACGCGAATCCGCTGAAGCTCACAGTAAACGCGAACACCACGCTCTTTGCCGTCTATGCAAACAACGCGTCGCAGGAGAAGCCGGTTGCCGGTTTCACTTCGATCACTCGCTCGGCTGACGGAAACAGCATCGCGCTCAATGGGATCGCAAGCGGCGATACCGCAGGTTTTGTATACAGCACCGAAACTACTGGCAATAACCTCAAAATCGACGGCACAGACGTAACGAATGTTGCGGCTGTAAAGCTCACCGATGATATCGCGCAGATTCCAAAGAGCGCACTTGACGGAAATAATTGCTATACGCTCAAGATAACGCCGGTGAGCGCCGATACCGTCTATCACGTCCGCGCGTATGTGACCATCGGCGACGAGACGACCTACGGTGACGTGAAGGACGTGAAGCTGTCCGGCTTGCAGAGCGGCGTCACGATGATCGCGAATCTGGAAGGCTTCGAGCAGGGCATCAATGACGATTTGGCGGGGCTGACGGAAGGTGTGCACACCGTGACCTATTTTGCCAACGGCGGCGTCGGCGCAACGATTACGCAGGCGTTCATCTCAGGTCAGTCGGCAACGCTCAACGCCAATACCTTCACTCGCGAGGGCTACACTTTCTCCGGCTGGAGTACCGACCCAAACGGCGGCGGCACGACCTATACGGATGGTCAGAGTGTGACGCTCACCGCCGACACCACGCTCTATGCACAGTGGAGTTCAAGTAATACTTACATTGTTTCTACAACTTTCGATAATACCATTTCTAAAACAGAGCACGGCACTATCAAGCTCGATCCGGAGAAGGCTGAGGCAAATAAGCCCGTAAAGGTAACGGCAACCCCGGACGCAGGCTATAAGCTTTCAAAGCTTACGGTGAAGGATGCAAGCGGCAAGGAAGTAACTCTTACAAAGAACACTGACGGTACCTACTCCTTCACTCAGCCGAACGGAAAGGTAACAGTCGAAGCGAAGTTTGAGAAGGTCAAGTTCGTCGACGTTCCCGAAAACAGCTACTATGCAAAGGCAGTTGACTGGGCGGTAGAGAAGGGCATCACCAACGGCGTTGATGAGAACCACTTCGCACCCGACGCCACCTGCACAAGAGCGCAGGCAGTGACCTTCCTCTGGAGAGCGCTTGGCTGTCCAGAGCCTACGGCAACCAAGTCTGAGTTTACTGACGTAACCGACCCTGATGCCTTCTACTTCAAGGCAGTCCTTTGGGCGGCAGAGAACGGCGTAACGCTCGGATATGACGATGGACGTTTCGGCGTTGATGACACCGTCAACCGTGCACAGATGGTGACCTTTATGGAGCGTGCGATGAAGGGCAAGGCAGAGACTGCCGAGAGCTTCACAGACGTACCCGAGGGAGCCTTCTATGCCGACGCAGCCGCGTGGGCGAAGGAGAACGGAGTATCCGAGGGCATCGGCGATAATAAGTTCGGCGGCGAAACTGACTGCCTCCGCGCTCAGATCGTGACCATGCTCTACAGATATTTCGTAAAGTAAGCTAAAAACAAATCAAGCCTCTCTTCCGGATTTGGGAGAGAGGCTCGATTTCATTATGCATAAATTAGTTCGTCATATATTACTTCTTCGACGCGCTCACGGATTGCGTTGATTTTTGCAATCCACTCCAACTGATTTCTCGACTTCAGTTCTTCGGTTACGCCCTCGCGGGCGGCATACTCTTTTATCAGCCTGTCGAACATTTCCTTAGCCGCTCTGTCGGTATCCTCAAGGTGTGAATTGAGTTTTCCGCTGAGAAACAGTCCTGTATAGACTGGATCTTTATATTGTAGCAGGTGCTCCTTTCTGCGCATTCCCCATATGCCTATATTAGGATTATCCGGTGCCTTAAGATTCGGCAAAAGATAGTCTCCGGCTTGATGATACTTGATTTTCGCAGCGTCCATTATTTACCTCCCAATGCCTTCAATTTGGCCTCTTGTATACTTTGTAAGATTTTTCCAATCCGACTGGAATTTTGACTGGAATGAGCGCGAAAAACAATGTACTGAACGCAAATTAACGTCTTAAAAGTTATAACTTTTACATTAATTACTGTATTATTGACCACTTTTGGCCTTAAAATGTTTCGGATGGGCCGATGGGGTTCAAGAGGACGCTGGTTCGAATCCCAGTCACTCGGACCATAGTAAAGAGTTGAAATCTTAGGGTTTCAGCTCTTTTTTTGCACTTTTTGAGGCACTTAACGAATTGCAAAAAAGTTGAGGTAAACAGAAAAGGTAAACAATTTGCAAAAAAGAGGCTGTTTTTTTATTCTGTGACCTTCTTTTCTCCCGCTCCATTAAACGGGTACAATAGGCAATCAAAGTTTCTAACTTGCCACCCCTCAGCGGATAGTCGCCGTGAACAGCGCCCGCTCCGCAACAATTTCTCCCGCTCCTGCTCGCCCTCAGATTTCGTCTGTGAGCTTTCCAAGGTCAAGCCGTGTGTTTTCCTCGTCCGCATAAAAAAGCACGTGTAGCTACACTATCCCCTATACGCGCATACTTCGCCTTTATAGCTTCCGCAAAACGGCTGACAATGTTTCTTACGGTTCCTGTTGAAAGCGGAATCCCAAATACGTTCCCTATTATCTGATGCACTCTGTTGATACTGACTGCGCCTATAGTATTCAGCACAACTACAAGACTTTGCAAAGGCTCCCGTTTCCTTTGTGCCCGTCAGAGGAGGGCGGTTTTGAGCTGTTGTTGGAATTCTTGTTCTTATGCTCGAGAAGTTTTGCAATCGTGGCATTGTGTTGTAAATACCGCCTGCTTTTGAGGTTCGTCATTGTGCCGATTGCTGCTTTTTTACTTCACTTTTCGCGGTTGTGGAGCGAACAGCACTTGCAAAATGAGAGCAAAACGATTTGCAAACCTTTGGTTGAGAACCTAATAATTTCTATTATGCACTCCTACAATTTTTATGGGTGCTGAATAGATACGATCAATCAAAAAAACAGCACCGCAATTGTTAGCTGCAAGTTTGCCTAACAAATCAGGTGCTGTTCTAATATTTCAACCGTTTCAAAAAAATCCCGGACAGCGGCTTGTTGTCAAAGATTATTGACCATATAGCGGACGATGCCGGCGCATCTTGCGGCTGCCTGCGCCTCAAATACGACGTAATCGACATACTCGGTCTCGTCGGTCTTATCAGAGATGGCACGGATTATGACAAACGGAGTGTGGTTCAGATAGCAGGTCTGAGCGATCGCGCCACCCTCCATCTCACAAGCCATTCCGCCGAAACTGGAGATTATCTTCTCGCGCTGCTCCTTTGTGGAGATGAACTGGTCTCCTGAGCAAATCCTGCCCTCGAAGACGCTGACATCTGGAGCGGACTCCTTAACAGCTGTGACAGCGGCTCTCCGGAGATCGCCGTCGGCAGGGAAAGCGAAAAGACCGGTGTAGGGTATCTCACCCTTTGCAAAACCGAGATGCACGACGTCAAAATCGTGCTGAACGGCGTCAACGGAAACCACGATATCGCCGATATCTATCTCGTTGTCGAGCGAGCCTGCGACTCCGGTGTTGATGATTTTAGTGCAGCCGAAATCGTTTATGAGCGTATTTGCGCAGATTCCGGCGTTGACCTTGCCCATGCCGCACTTTACGATTACCACGCTTTTACCCTCAAGCGTGCCTTCACAAAACTCCATATCGGCGATGGATGTGGTTTTTGTGATGTTGGCTGCTTCCTTAAGTGACTCGACCTCAACGTCCATTGCGCCGATTATGCCGATTCTGTCCCTCGGCGAGGCTGAACAGCCGGAGAGTGCAAGACTTAATGCGATTGCAAGTATGCAGATAATTGCGATAATGCTGTGTTTTTTCATTCGAACACCTCAATAAGAATAATCAAATGGCACTATACCACAATTCCATATAAATGTCCATATTAAAAGGCAGACGCTTTTTCGGCGCCTGCCTTTAGTTGAGTTTATCGTTATTCCTGACTGTCGTCCTTGACCGCGGAAGCGGGCGAAGCTTCAGCTGCGGCCTTGATCTCATCTTCGGAGTACTCGCCCATAAGCTCGGTACGCTCCTCTTCCTTGGCACGCTCGACTGCCTCGGCCTTTATCTCGTCCATGATCTTGTTTGTCTCGTGGTCGGGAGGCAGCTCACCGTGCTCACAAAGATAATTGAATACCTCACCGGTCATGCTCTCGTACTTGAGAAGGTACTCGGCGGTGGCAATCAGCAGATCGCTGTGCTCCTTGAGAAGCTGCTCGCATCTGTCGCTCGCCTCGTCGAAGATTCGCTTGACCTCCTCGTCGATTATGGCAGCGGTCTCCTCGGAATAGCTCTTAGTCTGACCGAAATCGCGGCCGATGAAAACGCTGTGGCTCGACTCATCGAAGGAGATGGGACCGAGCTTTTCACTCATGCCGTAGACGGTGACCATCTGACGTGCTATCTGAGTCGCGGACTGGATATCGCCGGAGGCTCCGGTGGAAATATCGTTGATAAACAGCTTTTCGGCGGTTCTGCCGCCGAGAGCGACTACAATGCGCTCAAAAAGATAGCTCTTGGAGTAGAAGTTTGTATCCTCGTCGGGGCGGTAGAGCGTGAATCCGCCGGCACCGCGGCGCGGAATGATCGTGATATAATGAACGGGGTCGACGTTCTCAAGGAACTTGCCGGCAATGGCATGACCCGCCTCGTGGTACGCTGTAAGACGGCGCTCCTTCTCGGAAACGACATGGCTCTTTTTCTCGGGACCCATCTCGACCTTGAGAATCGCGTCGTCGATTTCAGCCATTGTGATAAAGGGCTTGTTGCGGCGGGCGGCAAGGAGAGCCGACTCGTTCATGAGGTTTTCAAGGTCGGCGCCGGTGAAGCCCGCTGTGCCCATTGCGATACTTTTGAGGTCGATATCGTCACCGAGGGACTTGCCGCGGGAGTGGATTTTGAGAATCTCCTCACGGCCCTTGACGTCGGGCATACCGACGTAGATCTGACGGTCAAAGCGGCCCGGACGGAGAAGAGCGGAATCGAGGATATCGGCGCGGTTGGTCGCCGCCATTACGATAACGCCCTCGTTGTCATTGAAGCCGTCCATTTCGACGAGAAGCTGGTTGAGGGTCTGCTCGCGCTCATCGTGACCGCCTCCGAGACCACTTCCTCTCTGACGGCCGACAGCGTCGATCTCGTCAATGAAGATGATGGCGGGGGAGAGCTTCTTTGCCTGATCGAAGAGGTCGCGGACGCGGCTCGCGCCGACGCCGACGTAGAGTTCTACGAAATCGGAGCCGGAGATCGAGAGAAACTGCACGTTCGCCTCGCCGGCGACTGCCTTTGCAAGCAGGGTTTTACCTGTGCCCGGAGGACCGACAAGCAGAACGCCCTTCGGTATTCTCGCGCCGATAGCAGCGTATTTCTTCGGGTCGCGCAGGAAGTCTACGATTTCTTCAAGCTCAGCCTTTTCCTCGTCTGCACCGGCAACGTCTGCAAAGGTCTTTTTCTTGGAGTTGTCCTCAGCGTTGTGCGCCTGAGCCTTTCCGAAGCGGCCTACTCCGAGCCCGCCGCCGTCACGTCCGCCACCGGTTGCGGAGCGGAACATAACGAACCAGAAGATCGCCATAATGACGAGCACTGCGAGATACGGCACAAAGCTAAGCCACCACGGGTTCCACGGCTGCTTGTAGTCGTAATCCTTCAGTATTCCGGCGTCGAGCTGATGATCGACGAGCTCGCCGAGCTCGGAATAGAAGAGGTTAACGCTCAGGAGCTTGTGGACGACGGTTTCGGACTTCTCCTCGCCGTAGGGCTCGCGAAGCTGCATTATCACAGTCTCGCCCTCAACGTCGAAGTACTCGACGTTTTCCTGCTTGAACTGGCGCACCATCTCGGAGAATTGGATCTCCTGCGGCTGCGGAGTGCTGTTGCCGCTCAAGAGATAGATAACTGCTATAAGAATGACTGCGACAAAGATATAGAAGCCTATATCGGGTCTGCGAAGTTTATTTTTATTGTTCAATATATCACTTCTTTCCGGGTATTACTGGTAGATTTCGGGCTTGAGGACGCCGATATAATCGAGATTGCGGTACTTCTCGGCGTAATCGAGGCCGTAGCCGACGATAAACTCGTTGGGGCACTCAAAGCCGACGTAATCGGCGCTGATATCCGCCTTTCTTCTCGCGGGCTTGTCGAGAAGGGTGCAGATCTTGATCGATGCGGGCTTGCGGTTCATAAGGTAGTTGCGAAGATAGCTGAGGGTAACGCCGGAGTCGAGAATATCCTCAATGATAATAACGTGCCTGTTCTCGATATCGTAGGAAAGATCCTTGCGGATGTTGACAGCGCCCGTTGTAGTGGTTCCGTTGCCGTAGGTGGAAACCGCCATGAAATCGATCTCGGCGTAAGCGTCGATGCAGCGGGTGAGGTCCGCCATGAAAACAAAGCAGCCCTTAAGAACTCCGACGAGAATGGGGTCCTTATCGGCATAGTCGCGGCTGATCTCAGCGCCAAGCTCCTGCACGCGTTTCTGAATCTCTTCCTTGGAGAAATAAATGCGCTCAATGTCTTTCTCTATCATGAGTGTTCTCCTTTATAAAAGTAATTTTTACGGACTCGTCGCCCGGTTTTACATGAGTTCTTGCGTCAGAGCCTATGCCGAGAACAGCGATAACGCCGCGCTCGTCGCATATTACGGGAACTGCGGAACGCTCGTGAGCCGGTATTTTGCACTCAATAAAGAGCTTTTTGAGCGATTTTGTACCGGATTTTTCGCTGAGGCGGATCGCGTCGCCCTCTTTGCGAGGTCTGACGGTTATATTACCACAAACTTTTTGCTTTTTAAATAGAAATGAAGTAAAAGATTTGTGAACAACGTCTGAAATAATATCCTCTTTTGTGATTTTTAACCCCAATTCCGGGATTTCGCATTCATTACCCGAGAGAATGACGGGGGCAAAGGTTTTTTTCTCCGGGTCGATGACAAGCTCATCCCACTCTCTTCGCAGTACGGCGCCGGGAACGGAGAGAAGGTCGCCGGGCTTCATCATGAGGATGGGCTTTATATGCTTGTGCTCTAACCCAGGCAGCGCAGCCATGAGCCGCCGCGCCGCCAGAGAATAGGGGAGAGCGCTGAGCTCAGAGAAGCTCAGTTCCCCGTTTGACGCCTCTTCAAGGTATTTTTCGTCCTCTCTGAGCGCCTTCGCCATATTCTCGGAGTGTTCGGCGCAGCGGGGATTGAGCTCCCTGAGCGCCGGAACTACGCGGTGGCGCACAAGATTGCGCGCGTAATCGTCCGTCAGGTTAGTGCTGTCGGTGCGGTAAGTCAGGCTGTTTTCTGAAATATACTCTTCGATATCGGCTCTTGTCACGCCGAGGAGCGGGCGGATTATGTTTCCGCGCACCGGAGGGATGCCGCAAAGACCCTTTAGTCCCGTGCCTCGCGCTATTCGCAGAAGTATGGTTTCAAGCTGATCGTCGGCTGAGTGCGCGGTGGCGATGTAGCCGCTGCCGCAGACGGAGCCGAAAAACTCATATCTGAGCCGCCTTGCCGCGTCCTCAGTGCCGATGGAATGCGAGGAAGCGTAAGCCGCGACGTCGCCGGAGCCGGAGAAGAACTCAATTCCGTTTTTTTCGCAGTATTCACGCACAAAGCGCTCGTCGCCGTCGGACTCGCCGGCGCGCAGGTTGTGATTAAAATGGCAGACCGAGACCTTCTCACCGAAAAGCGCGCGCATAGCGTGCATAAGGCAGACAGAATCGGCGCCTCCGGAAACACAAACGAGTACTTTTCTCCCGCGGTCAAGGCTGTTTTCGTCGTAAAAGCGGAGGATCGCCTCCGGAATTTTACTCATCCTCGTGCCTCCGCTCGACGGAAGCGTAGGTGGTGTACTCGGGCAGCCAGCGAAGCTCGACGGTTCCGGTCTCACCGCGGCGGTTTTTGAGGATTATGCACTCCGCTACGTTGGGTATCTCGGACTCCTGGTTGTAGTAATCGTCGCGATACAGACCTAAAACGATATCCGCGTCCTGCTCGATAGCTCCTGACTCACGCAGGTCGGAGAGCATCGGGCGCTTGTTGGTGCGGCTCTCGTTGGCACGGCTTAGCTGCGCAAGGCAGACTACCGGCACGTTCAGCTCCTTTGCCATGATCTTAAGCATACGAGAGATGTCGGAAACTATCTGCGTGCGGTTTTCGTTCGAGGCGTTCACAGTTTTGCCGGCGCTGGTCATGAGCTGGAGGTAGTCGATGACGACGAGTCCGAGATTTGGAAGGCGCCTGCACGCCGCGTTCATATCCGCAACCGTGAGCGAGGGGTTATCGTCGAGCCTCAGATCGGTCGCGCCGATGGTCGAGGACGCGGCGGCAATCTTGCGCCACTCCTCGTCGGTTAGATTGCCGGTCTGGAGCTGCTTGAGGCTGACAAAAGCCTCGGAGGCAAGAAGCCTCATACAGAGCTGCTCGCGGCTCATCTCGAGCGAGAACATGGCAACTGACTTTTTCGTGCTCTTAGCAACGTGCAGAGCCATGTTGAGCGCGATCGAGGTTTTTCCCATGCCGGGTCGTGAAGCTATTATAATAAGGTCTGACTTGTTTAGGCCCATGATGGCGTTATCAAGATCTGTAAGACCCGAGGCATAGCCGGGGATATTGCCGCCGTTCTTCGCCTTTTCACTGAGCTGAGCGTAGAAATCCACAAGCACGAGGCTCACCGGCTCAAGACCGCCGACGGTGCGCCCCTGACGGATACCGTAAATGCGCTGCTCGGCAAAATCCAGCACCGGCCCGGACTCACCCGCGGAGGGGTCCATCGCCATGTTGCTTATCTCACTGCCGGTGTCGGCAATACGGCGCAGCACAGCCTTGTCGCGCACAATCCCGGCGTACTCCATCACGTTCTGCGGAGTCGGCGTAATCTCCATTAGCTTTAATAGATACTCGCGGCTCTGATCGGTAGCCAGACCGGCGGCGCGCAGCTCGTTCAGCACTGTTACCGGGTCGATCTTCGCCGCGTTATTGAACATGGAGAAGATGATCTCAAATATGTTTTTATTCTGCTCGACGTAAAAATCGTCGCTCTTGATGGCGGAGATAACGTCGGCGATGCAGCGCGGCTCAATGAGCATCGAGCCGATGACCGCCTGCTCGGCCTCCACTGAATGGGGCATCTGGCGGACTAATAATTCGTCCATTTGGCGTTCACTCCGAAATGATTATTTCTCAGCAATAAGCACGTTTACGGTGCCGGAAATCTCGTGACCGAGCTTTACCTTGACCTCATAGGTGCCGTAGGTCTTTATTGGATCCGCGAGCACAAAGCGCTTGGAATCGATATCGATCTTATGCTGCTTTTTGAGCTCATCGGCGATCTCCTTGGAGGTGATGGAGCCGAAAAGCTTGCCGTTTTTGCCGGCGGAGGCGCTGATTTTGACGATGAGCTTCTCAAGTTCGCCCTTTATTCTCTGAGCCTCGGCCTTCTCAAGCTCGACCTGATGCGCCTTTGCTTTTTCCTGAAGCTTCATCTTGTTGAGCGCGTCTGCGGTCGCCTCTACGGCAAGACCTCGGGGAAGAAGAAAATTGCGGGCGTATCCGTCGGATACCTCCACCATCTGACCTGCCTTGCCCTGATCTCTGACGTCCTTCTGAAGTATTACTTTCATGTTGTTTCTTCCTTTCTCTCTGGTGTGACGGAGTTATCATCCAAATAATTGTCGATCGCCTGGCAGAGGTCGCGAACGACCTCCTTCTGCGTTTTATCTGCTATCTGTGCGCCGGCCTGGTTCTTATTTCCGCCTCCGCCGAGCTTTTCGAGTATGACCTGAACGTTTATATCGCTCATGCTTCGAGCGGAAATATTGATTTTTTCGTTGTCCGGGAATATTACGAACGAAGCCTGGATTCCGGAGATGTTCAGAAGCTCATCCGCCGCCTGCGCCGCGATTATGCGGTTTTCGGTGCTCTCCGGCGCGGCTATCGCGATGCCGGATTTATAGATTTTCGCCTTCTGAACGATTGCATAGCGCTGCTTTGCCGTATTGATATCGGTCTGAAGAAGCTGCTTCACGTCGCTCGTATCGGCGCCGGCTCTCCTCAGAAATGCGGCGGCGTCGAAGGTTCTTCCGCCGGTGCGGAGGGTGAAGTTCTTGGTGTCGAGCATTATACCGCTCAGGAGCGCCTCAGCCTCGGCGCGGAGAATGTCGCTCTGCTCGACCATATACTGCAATAGCTCGGTCACGAGCTCGCAGGCGGAGGAGGCGTAGGGCTCGTGGAGTGAGAGAGCGGCGTTCTGGATGTATGATGCGGCGCGCCTGTGGTGGTCGATGACGGCAACGCGGTTTACGCTCATAAGCAGCGATTCCGATTCGACCTGCTCTGGTCTGTTAGTATCGACTACGATAAGGAGTGAGCTGCCGTCCGCCTCAAGTATAGCCTCCTGCGGGTCTATAAAGGTGTTCCTGTACTCGGGAAGCTGAATGATGCGGTCAATGAGGGGCTTTGAGAGAGTGGTGTTCATATCGACTACGATCTTCGCGGTCTTCTGCATAGCCCTGGCAGCGCAGCATATACCGATGGCGGAGCCGATAGCGTCGAGGTCGGAGTTCTTGTGACCCATAACAAAAATCGTGGAGGCGTCGCGCATGAGCTCAGAGAGGGAGGACGCCATTACGCGGCTCTTGACCTTCGTGCGCTTCTCAGTCTGGCTCGTTTTGCCACCGTAGAATTCAAAGGTGAACTTGTTCTTCGTAACAGCCTGGTCGCCGCCGCGGGAGAGTGCCATCTCAAGCGCGAGGGCGGAGAAGTGGCAGCTCTCGCCGATATCCTTTCCGTCCTTTCCGATGCCGATGGAAAGCGTCGGGTGCATGCCCTTCGGGCTGATGAGCTCGCGTACGGAATCGAGAATGGAGAATTTTTCTTCAACTATCTGCGCGAGGAAGCGCGACTCAAAGATAAAGATGTATCTGTCGCGCTCTGCCCTGGTCATATAGCCGTTATATTTGCTTGTCCAGTTGACGATGAGATCGTCGATCTGACCGAGCAGCTGGCTCTTGTCCTTTTCGGAGAGGGCATTTGTAAATTCATCGTAGTTGTCGAGCATGATGGTAGAGAAGATGAGGCGAGTATTCTCAAACTCATCGCTGAGGCGCGCGTACTCCGTCTCGTCGACCCAATAGGTAGTCGCAACGTAGCTCTTGACTCCTACCGCACCGTCGCCGCGGACGAGCGAGCCGAACACGCGGAAACGCCTGCCGCCGATGGTGACAAGCTCCTGATACTCATTTTTGCCCTCCATGAGCCAGCGGGTGTTGAAGCCGGGAAGCACGTCGGAAATGTTGACGGAGAAGCTGTGCTCGCGCTCACCGGTGACCTCGAGAAAGGCCTCGTTCGCATAAATGAGCTCGTTTTCTGTCAGAGAGAATATTGCCATGGGGAGCGGGAAGTTTGTGAGCGTATTCTTCGTCGCGGAGTCGATGTTTGAGGTGACGGATTCGATGTACTGCACCATCTCCTGACCGCGCTTGCGGCTTGTCAGCCGCGAATAGACGAAGAGAAGAATAATAACTGCAAGCTCGACGACTGCGAGCTGAAATTCATTTTTACCGAAAAAGAACGTCGCAATAGCGAAAAGCACGAGCACTACAAAGTACATTTTCATGCTCGGCTCGAGAAACTGCTTTATCTTTCGGTTCACAGTATCACCTCCGGCAATAATAACACATTTTAATCATTATACCAAAAAAGGTGCAACTTCACAATAATTATTTTTAAATGTGAAAAGAAAATTTCATAAAACAGTTGATTATCGGCTCGAAATCTTGTAAAATAGCAAAATGCCAACGTATGATTAAAGAAATAACCGGGAATCAGACATGAAAAAAATGCTATGCGCCGTTCTGGCGCTCATTATTGCGCTCAGTCTTGCTTCATGCCGTGCCGAGCATCCGAATACGGTTCACTCCAAAGCTGACCTTGTCGGAAAGAGCGTCGGCGTTCTTGAAGGAACTGCAAGCGAGAGCTACCTCCGGGGCATGGAGGGGAGCGTAAATATTAAACTCTACACCTCTGCAAACGCTCTTGCCGCCGAGCTGAAAAACGGCGGTGTGGACGCGGCTCTTGTCGATGAGGAGACTGCCGCGAGGCTTCTGCACTCCTCGGGGCTGACCTCTCTTTCAAGTCCTTTTGTCGATACCGAGTACTGCATCGCGGTTTCCGAGGATAACAATGTGCTCTACGACGCCGTTGAGAACGCCGTTGTGAATCTCACAAGAGCCGGCGTGCTCAGAAGGATAGGAGACGATTGGGTGTCCGGCAGGGCAACACCCTATATTGACGATAAGAAATACCGCGATTCTGTCTCGATCGCCGTTTCGGACGATTTCTGGCCATACAGCTACCGCGATGAAAACGGCGAGCTTGTCGGCCTCGAGATAGACGTCGCGAGGAGAGTCTGCTCCGAGCTTGGCGTGAATCCGGATTTCAAGGTTGTCAGGGCGGATCTGATACTGTACATGGCAGAGAGCGGCAAGGTCTCGTTCTCCATCGGAAGAATACCGAGGGGGGACGCCGCCGTGCTCTATACATCAAGCTATATAAGCTCAAAACAGGAAATAATCGTAAGAAAGTAGGAATTACGTTATGCAAAGAACTAAAATTGTCAAGCTCTATGAGAGCCCCGAAAGCTTCGACGGCGCATCCATCACTGTCTGCGGCTGGGCGAGAAATCTCAGAGATCAGAAATCCTTCGGCTTTATCGAGCTCAACGACGGCAGCTGCTTCAAACCCCTGCAGGTCGTTTTCGAGCGCGAGAGCCTTGATAATTACGAAGAGATAGCCCATCAGAACGTCGGCGCCGCGCTTATCGTTTCCGGCAGGCTCGTTCTGACACCGGGCGCAAAGCAGCCCTTTGAGCTGAAGGCGGCTGAGATCGTCGTCGAGGGCAAGTCGAGCCCCGATTATCCGCTCCAGCCGAAGCGCCACTCCGTCGAGTTCCTGCGAACCATCCAGCACCTTCGCGCGAGAACGAATCTTTTCTCCGCCACCTTCCGGGTGAGAAGCGTCGCCGCGCAGGGAATCCACGAGTTCTTCAAGAGCCGCGGATTTGTCTATATCCACACTCCGCTCATCACCGGCTCCGACGCCGAGGGAGCGGGCGAGATGTTCCGCGTTACTACCATTGATCCCGAAAACCCGCCGCGCAAGGAGGACGGCAGCATCGACTGGTCCAAGGATTTCTTCGGCAAGGCTACAAACCTCACGGTTTCCGGTCAGCTCAACGCCGAGAACTTCGCGCTCGCGTTCGGCGATGTCTACACCTTCGGTCCCACCTTCCGCGCAGAGAACTCCAACACCCAGCGTCACGCCGCGGAGTTCTGGATGATCGAGCCTGAGATGGCGTTTGCCGATCTCGACGACGATCTCGAGTGCATGGAGTCTATGCTGAAATTCGTCATCAACTACGTCCTCGAGAAGTGCCCTCAGGAGATGGATTTCTTCAACTCCTTCGTCGATAAGGGACTCAAGGACCGCCTTATGAACGTCGTATCCAATGACTTCGGCAGAATAACCTACACCGATGCAATCGAGCTTCTCAAGAAGAACAACGATAAGTTTGACTACCCCGTTGAGTGGGGCAGCGATATTCAGACAGAGCACGAGCGCTATCTCGCGGAGACAGTATTTAAGCGCCCGGTGTTCGTAACGGACTACCCGAAGGAAATAAAGGCGTTCTATATGCGCCTCAACGACGACGGAAAGACCGTCGCCGCGTCCGACTGCCTTGTTCCGGGCATCGGAGAAATCATCGGCGGCAGCCAGCGTGAGGAGCGCCTCGATATGCTTGAGAAGCGCATGGATGAGCTCGGACTCAATAAGGACGATTACTGGTGGTATCTCGACCTCCGCCGTTACGGCTCCTGCCGTCACGCTGGCTTCGGACTCGGCTTCGAGCGCCTTATTATGTACCTCACAGGCGTTTCCAACATCCGCGACGTGGAGCTGCATCCTCGTACTGTCGGCAACGCAGAGTTTTAATTTATCAGCCGGAGGCTTAATGGCATGGCGGACAAGAAAAAGAAAGATTACGGCATGAATGTGGACTTCAATTCCTACGGCCTCAGACCTGCCGGAAGCTATATCGATCAGCTCAAGCACCTCAACGATATGCTTGACTCCATCTCATCAGAGAGCTCAAAAAGCCGCGTCACCGATCTTCAGAAGGATATGAACGAGGCGGACGAGGCGGCAAAAAAGCTCCTCGAGGAGATGAACAAGCAGGATGCGCTAAGCCCTGATTCGCCAAAGACGAAGGCGGAGGAGGAGCCGGAGCGCCCGAATCTTGACGAGCTTCTGCGCGAGCTTGACGATCTCGTGGGCCTTGAAAAGATCAAGCAGAACGTCCGCAGCCTCATTAACCTTGCAAAGGTTCGCAAGCTCAGGGAGGAGCAGGGGCTTCCGACCCCTGCCATGAGCCTGCACCTCGTATTTATGGGCAACCCCGGTACCGGAAAGACTACCGTCGCGCGCCTTATCGCTCAGCTTTACTATGCCATCGGCGTGCTGTCAAAGGGTCAGCTTGTCGAGGTCGACCGCAGTCAGCTCGTTGCGGGCTACGTCGGTCAGACCGCAATCAAGACCGACGAGGCGATCAAAAAGGCGATGGGCGGCGTGCTCTTTATCGATGAGGCGTACTCTCTGACAAGCCAGGAGGGCGCCAACGACTTCGGCCACGAGGCGATCGAGACCGTGCTGAAGGCGATGGAGGATCACCGTGACGATCTCGTGGTTATAGTCGCAGGCTATGAAAATCTCATGGAGAAGTTTATTAACTCCAACCCCGGCCTTGAGAGCCGCTTCAACCGCTACTTCGTTTTTGAGGACTATAACGGCGACGAACTGTATGAGATTTTTGAAATGCGCTGCAGGAAGAATAAGTATACGCTCAACGAGGACGCAGAACAATTCCTCCGCGAGCACTTCAAGGCGCTTTACGAAACGCGCGACGATAACTTCGGCAACGGCAGAACTGTCCGCAATATCTTTGAGAACGTCGTCTCCGTCCAATCCGACAGAGTGGCGCTCATAGAGAACCCGACGACAGATGATCTGATGACCGTTCTCAAAGAGGACGTTGAAAAAGCCGTAGAAATGTAAAAAAATACATTGACAAGGCGTTCTTCTTGTGATATTATACTTTGGCTGATGAATTCAGCTTTGCGGGTGTAGCACAACGGCTAGTGCACCAGCCTTCCAAGCTGGGGACGTGGGTTCGATTCCCATCACCCGCTCCAAAAGAGCCCTTTGCCAAAACAAACGCTTGCGTTTGCTTTGAAGAGCAACAGGAAAGTAGCGAATGCGAAGCTTTTCGGCGTAGCCGGAAACGGAGCGCAGCGAGTTTCCTGTGACGTGCGCCAATAGCTCAGTTGGATAGAGCAACTGCCTTCTAAGCAGTAGGTCGGGGGTTCGAATCCCTCTTGGCGTGCCAACGCCGAGGCGGGAAAACCGCTTCGGCGGGAAATATGGTGGGTGTAGCTCAGTTGGTTAGAGCACCGGATTGTGGTTCCGGGTGTCGAGGGTTCGAGTCCCTTTACCCACCCCATGTGCCGACGCCTTTTCGGCGTCGGCACAATAAACATATTAGGGAATAGGGATGTCGCCAAGCGGTAAGGCACAGGACTTTGACTCCTGCATCCGTGGGTTCGAATCCCGCCATCCCTGCCAGATGCCCCAGTAGCTCAGCAGGTAGAGCACCGCCCTTTTAAGGCGGGTGTCCTGGGTTCGAGTCCCAGCTGGAGCACCAAGAACAGTCATCCCAATCGGGATGGCTGTTTTTGTATATCGTCATTATTAATACTAACCCCTAATCAAAATCTTCAATTCGCGCTTGCCCTTTTCGCGTCATACTTCGTTATCCGGCTTGATAATACACAAAGTATTATCTGCACCGGACGCCTTGTATGACGCAAAAAAGTCTGCGCGCTCGGTTAAAGCTTTTAATCAGGGGTTAGTATAAGCAGGAAGACCGGAGGTCGGAATTATTTTTCTTGCTATCAGCTTGAGACAGTAATATAATATATCAGTTAACAAAAACATCGAAAAAGGGGATGTGAAGTGTGATGATGTTCAATTTTACCATCATTGATATCATAAATTTGTTTTTTATAGCAGCGGGCATAGGCATTTGCAATCTATGCTTCATGCAGATAACGGCGTCGAGGCATCTGCGCGATATCGTCAGAAAGTATTTCCAGATATTCTTTATTCTGATAACCGTTTATATGGTCACACACATGGCGAGAGAGCTTATGGACGGCATTCCCGGAGGCGGGGTTTTTATTGCGCTGCAGATAGTCACCTTTATCGAGGTCTTGACTGCAGGCTTAATGACTCACATGATGAGCATGCTTGTCGTAAACGTGACAAATCGGGATAACAATACGAAAAAGCTTGAGCTCGCGCTTAATTTGCTGCTTGCGGCTCATGCCATTATCCTCGTAGCGGGATTATTCGGAGGCCGGATGTACTACTTTGACGAGTCTAACGTCTATCATCGCGGCGGACTGTACATTCTCTCAAATCTCAGCCCGTTTATCATGCTCGGAATAGACGTCTTCATGCTTATCCGCCACGGTAAAAATGTAGATAAACGTATAAGAATCGCGTTCTGGATATTTATGATCGCGCCGATCGTGGCTATAGTGATCCAAAGCCTGCTGTACGGGATACAGTTCATTATATTTGCGACGGTAGGGTCGGCTGTATATATGTTCGGCGTCATTCTGCAGCACCAGAACAAGGAGTATGAGAAGCAGAAGCTTGAGAGCATGCGGATCGAGTCTGAGCTTACGATGGCGTCTGCGATTCAGGCGGATATGCTTCCGAATATATTTCCGGCGTTTCCGGACAGAGACGAGTTCGACGTATACGCTTCAATGGATCCGGCGAAGGAGGTCGGAGGCGACTTTTACGACTTTTTCCTCGTGGACGACGACCATCTCGGACTTGTCATGGCCGATGTTTCCGGCAAGGGCGTGCCGGCGGCTCTGTTTATGATGGCGTCGAAGATACTTCTCGCAAACAACGCCATGCTCGGAAAGTCTCCTGCCGAGATACTTATGGACACGAACGAAACGATCTGCGCCGGAAACCGGGAGGAAATGTTCGTAACAGTCTGGCTCGGAATTCTCGAGATATCGACCGGAAAGCTCACTGCGGCGAACGCGGGGCACGAGTATCCCGTTCTTAAAAGTCCGGACGGAAACTATGAGATAATCAAGGATAAGCATGGGTTTGTCATAGGCGGAATGCCCGGCGCGAGATACAAGCAGTATGAACTGACGCTTGAACCCGGCTCCAAACTCTTTTTGTATACTGACGGCGTGCCGGAGGCAACGAGCGCCGAAAAGGAGCTTTTCGGCGTTGAGCGTATGCTCTATGCGCTGAATTCCGACGCCGGAGCCGGAGCAGATCCCAAGAAGACACTCGGAGTTGTCCGTGCAGCTGTTGACGATTTTGTAAAGGACGCCGAGCAGTTTGACGATCTTACGATGCTCTGCCTTGAATACAAGGGCGCAAAAGAAAAAGCGACGAAGAAGGAAGAAGCCTGAAATCTGAAAAACCCGCCGGAGGGGAAAATGGCTATTGAAAAATTTACGGATATTCGCTCGCTTCTTAAAGCGCTGGCAATATCGCTCAACCTAATAAACCCGAAAATGGAGCACCACCACGAGCAGACGGCGTATCTGGCGTTTCAGATCGCCTATGAGCTTGGACTGAGGGATGACGACCTTAACCTCACGGTGTACGCCGCTCTTCTGCACGATATCGGCTCTGTTATTGCTCCAAAGCCTCGGAGCGTGAAGGAGATTGAATCCGATGCAAAGGCTGTCGCCGCTATCGGCGCTGAGATGATCCGAGACCTCGATCACTTTGCAGAGATTGCGGATATCATTGAAATCAATCAGAACAGCTATCTTGAGAATCTCGAGTTTCTTAAGGACTGCCCGGAGATTGACCGCAGACTTCGCATATCGCAGTCGATACACCTTGCAGATGTTGCAACGAGCCTCTTTGAATATGACGTACCGGTGCTGAATCAGGCAAAACGCATCTGCGCATCCGTTGAGACGGGGCGCGGAACTGAGTTTATGCCGGAGGTGCTAGACGCATTTCTCCGATGCTCGGAGCGGGAGTTTATGTGGCTTGACGTAGCGCTGAATCCGAGCTTCATAATGTTATTTACCGGTGAAATACGCACCGTCAGCCTTGACGAGTGTGCCGAGCTTACGCGCCTTATGTCGAGAATAATCGACTACCGCAGCTCGTTTACCGCAATGCACTCTGCCGGAGTTGCGGCGTCGGCGCGGGAGCTGGCGATTAAGGCGGGAATGAGCGAGGACGAGGTCAAGATGATGACGATTGCCGGATATCTCCACGACGTCGGAAAGCTTCGCGTACCGAACGAGATTCTTGAGAAGCCGGGAAAGCTCACCGAGGAGGAGTTCAATATAGTCAAGGAGCACCCATATTACACGCGCCTCATACTGATGGACGTACCCGGTTTTGAAAAGATAGCCGACTGGGCGGGCTTTCACCACGAAAAGCTGAACGGTCGCGGGTATCCGTTCCACTTCGGAGAGGAATACCTTGACCTCGGCTCTCGCATCATGGCTGTTGCGGACATTTTTTCGGCTATCACAGAGGTAAGACCTTACAGAGCGGGAATGAGCCGCGAGGAAGCGCTGAAGGTGCTTTGGGGCAATGTTGAAAACGGCTCCATATGCGGCAAAATCGTTGCGCTGCTTGAAGAGAACTACGACGAGATCGATAATGCGCGGGAGATGGAGTCGCGCGCTGCGGGTCAGCGTTATTTTCACAGTCTTGAGCTAAAAAAGTGATTGGATAATAGGAAACAACCTGCGCTCATGGACAAAAGAACATGAAACCGGCGCGCCCGTGATCATCAAACGGTCGCGCCGGTTTTTTCTCGTTTTGTTGGGCTTTTGGGGTGCAAAATCCGATGCTCGCTGTATCTGCGGACAAATAATGACTGAAATGCTGTCATATCTCATCCGCGAATACATGAATGTTAGCGACGGGCGAAAATAGCCATTAGGGGACGCGGACGAATTCTTGGACCAAAATACTAAAAGGATGGTATCAAGATGTATTCATATGAAGATCGAATTCGCGCGATTCAACTCTATGAGAAATACGGAAAGCGCGCATCCGCTGTCATTCGCGAGTTGGGATA
>JAFSJE010000023.1 GCA_017439425.1 Oscillospiraceae bacterium | reverse complement strand
GTTCTGCCGTCCTTTACCCGCAATTCGATAGTATATCTATCTCTGTCGTTGATGTGCCGGAAAGAACGCCGCGCCGCCATCGTCTAACCCTCCTTATTCTGCAAGAAATCTCTCTATTGCCTGTTTGACAATCTGCGCTTGCGGTATGCCCTCCGCCGCGCATTTTGCTTTGAACGCCGCCGCCGTCTCTTTCGGGACGGAGGCGACAATCTGCGTATAGGTCTTTTCATTGTACCGACGCTTTACCGCCGTTGAGGTCGTGGTCTTGCGCTTTGTCTCGCTCATTTTTTACCCCTCCCTATAACGGTAATCGCAATCGACGCGACCGAAAGAACGACCGCCGCTCCAATGAGAATATAGATAATCATGCCCGCGCCTCCTCAATCTACATTATCGTGTATAGTTTCTAATATGCGAGTCGCTTTTTTCTCGAGTTCTTCTCGCGTGAATTGCGCTCTCGTTTGCCACTCAAGAATATTATCTATGAGCATTTTTCTATAATCTGCGTTATTCATACCCGCGCCTCCTTGACTCGTTCTTAAATTTGTGTTATTCTTGTTACGCAAGGGGAGCTTTCGCTCCCCCGCCCTTACTCGGTTAGCTTTTCTATGAGGAGTAGAATTGCTACCGCGAGGTTTAGGATAGCGGCTATCAGATTGAATTTGCTTGTGAGGCTGTCGGTCTGATTGCCGCTTTTCTTTTTCCTCTTGCTCATTTCGCGCCCTCCTTTCTTTAGGTTGGCTTTATTATAGCATACTCTTAATAGTATGTCAATAGCTTTTGCTTAAATAATGCGAAAAAGTTTTAACCCGGCGGGGAGCCTGTCTCCCGCCGGGTCTATTCGTCTATTCCTAAAAGCCAAAGCACCGAAACGCCGAGGACTCGGGCGAATACGGGTATCTCGTAATCCGGGACAAACCGCGTCCCGATTTCTACGCGGCTCAATGAGTCCCGCTCCATAATCACGCCCTCGACTTGGAGCCGGGCGGCGAGGTCTGTTTGTGTAAGCCGGAGCTTGAGACGCGCCTCGCGTATCCGCTCGCCGGATATGTTCTTTCGGTCTCCGAAACAATAGATTTTCAAGTCTGCGCCTCCTCCATGCGCTAAAGCTCGGATTTTTTCTTGACTTTAACACGCGAATAAGTGATAATTGTGTTAAAGCTCGGAATGAGCCGATAAATCTATTATACGGAGGGCTCCGATATGAAAAAGCTAAAGGCTTGGCAAATCGTTTTACTCGTGATTTTTTACCCCGTCGGTATCTGCGTCCTTATCTACCGCCTCGTAAAGAAAAGCAAGCTCAAGAGGGAGGCGGAGGAGCGAGAGAAAGCCCGCGCCGAGGAGTCGGCGAGAAAAGAGGCGGAGCGAGCCGCCGCGCGAGCGAAAGAGGAGGCGTACCGGGCGAGCGTAAACCGCGAGCTTTTCCGGGTCGTCGGCGTGACGTTCGATAACCGTCAAGCGATACTCAAGCGGATAAAGAAAGACGAGCCGGACGCTCGGCGCTTTTCGCTCCGGCGTTTCGAGTTCGAGGGCGAGCCCGCCGTCGGCGTGTACTTTGACGGAGAGCAGGTCGGGAGTATAGGAAAAGGCGACCTCCCGCGAGTTCTCCCGCAAATCGAGCGTTTCGATAAGGTCGAGGCATACGACGTAACGGGAGGCTTTGAGCTTGAGTACGGCGACGGTGGGCGGGCGAGCTACGGGCTCGATATAGCGGTCTATTTCAAAAAGGCATAACAAAAAGGGCGAGGCTGTCAAAGCCCCGCCCTTTTGCTACGTTATCCGCCGTTTTGCTACGCCTCCGGCGATTTCGCTACGCTTTCCCGCGCTTTTCTCCGATGTTAGGTCGCGTCTTGGATTGCGTCGAGGAGCGCCGCCGCCTCGATAAGCCGATAGATAGCACAAGCGGCTTGCTCGCGGGTAATCGGCTCTTGCCAATCGTAATTACCCGCGCCGTCGCCCTTGAAAATGCCCTTGCGCTTGCAATACTCCGTTGCGGTTTTCGCCCACGGGGACGGATTATCGCCGCTCCCGCTCGGCGCGGCGGGCTCCGGCGTATCCGCCGAGGCTTTCGAGGCGTAGTCCGGGAGCCCGTAGCCCCGGATATACCGCCCGTTCGCGTTGAGCGTCCGGCGCTTGACGCTATCGGAGTAATTACCCTCGATAACGGTAATCTTGCCGTTGAGGGAGGTCTCCACAATGCCGACGTGTCCGGGAGCGCCCTTGTCGTCGGTTGCCGCATAGTCCGCGCCGTCTTTCCAATCGTAGAAAATCACGTCGCCCGGCTCCGGGATATAGGAGTCGTCCTCTTTCCACCGCATAGCGTTCTGATAGAGCGCCACCATGCGCCCGCACCCGCACTCGGGAAAGATAATATCCGTGAGCCCGCACTTGAGCGCGACCGCCGAGACGAAAGCCGCGCACCATGCGTCGGTATATGTAACCTTGTACCCGACGGGGAGCGGCGAGAGCGTGTTGTAGAGGTCGATAATCTCTTTGTGTGAGCCGTCGGACTCCTTGCGCCCGAGCCATGCGACCGCCGCCGCGACGACCTTTTCTCTAATCTGCTGTTCGTTCATGGTAAAGCCTCCTATTCTGCTTTTTGGTCGCCCGCGTCCTCGACCGTCTTTTTGAGTTTTTCAATGAGTTTCAAGAGGAACGCCGGGAGCGGGACTCCGATTTCCGAGATATTCTCGAGGATAGAGATACACTCGTTGAGGATAAGCCAAACCGTCACGAGTAGCCCGAAGAAGTAAAAGCCGCCGAAATCGACTCCGATTTTTGCCGCCGCCGTCATAACTACCCAATCGGCGACGATTGCGACGACCACCCCGAGGAGGTAGGAGACTTTTTTCACGATACCGATTATCCCGACACGGGAGGAGAGCTCGCTCTTTACCCACGCCCGCACCATGCCGGAGATATAATCGACCGCCATAACGAGGGCGAGGATTGCCACCGGGATAGCGAGCTCGCGGAGGTAGGTCATAGCTCCGGCGAGCGTGACGGCGATAACTGCTTTCAAAGTGTTTTCTTTCATTTTCGATTACCTCGTTTCTGTCATTTCGTGGTAGTCGAGCGATACGGTCTCTTTACCGGGGAGGAGAGCGCACCCGCGAACGTGGTAGATTTCCCCGTCCACGAGAACGCCCTCGCCCTCCGCCTCGGAGCATACGAGATAAACTCCCGGAGCCGCGAGGCGTACCCATGTAAGAGAGTCCCTCCGGGCGATTACGGAGCCGTCTTTCTCGACCTCGTATATCGCCTTTATCATTCCACAAGCTCCCACCCCGCCGGATACGCGGTCGGAGTCCATACGTTAGCGTCAATGAGGGAGCGGTAAGTATGCCCTTGGTAGGAGCCGAGCTCGCCCTTGCTGAAAGCGAGCGCCGCCGTAATTACCTCCGGGATTTCCCGAGCGCCGGACGGCGTATAATTGAGCTCGTCCCAAAGCGTAGGAGCCCGCGCGGGCGAGTTCTCGGGAGTATCCCACAAATCGACCGCCGCCCGGAGGAGCTTTCCGCCGACGTTGTAGCGGCTCCCCGCCTTGATAAGCGCCCCGGAGCCCGTCAAGCTCGGGTAGAGCTCGGCGACCGTGAGCGCGGTCTCGTCGTCGAGGCTCTCCGCCGCCGTCTCGATTTTCGCGCGGTATTCCCGCGCCTGTTCCCTTGTAATCATTCGACATTACCTCCCGTGAGAATACTTACGACCTCCTCCGCCTCGTCGAGCGCGAGAGCGCCGGAGACCTCCTCGAGCTCCGCCTCCTGTTCGATACCGAGGAGCTCGCCGCCGGGGAGAGTGAAAACAATATCCTCCACCGTCCGCGTCGCCTCCCCGGTATCCGCGTCGATAATATCCGCCGGGAGCTTGACGCAAACGCCCGCCGCGTCCGCCCGGTCGCACGGGATATAATCGCCGACGGCGGAGGCTTTGACAAATACCGCCGTATCCGAGTATCCGGCAAACTTGCCCTCTACCGTTACCTTAAACATAGATTAGCCCTCCTCAAAATCCGGCTCCCCGAGCCGCTCCCGATAGAAAGCGACGAGCTTTCCCGTCGGCATAGTTCGGAGAATGTGTTTCCAATAGGTATTAGTCGCCTCGCGCCATTTGTCCGGGTCGAAATCCTCGGCGGCGTTGCCGCGCCCGTGCTCGTAGAAGTGATAGAGCTTGTCGAGCATGATTTGACGCTTTCGCCCCTCCTCGGTGTTCTGCCGGAAATAGGTATAGCCATTTTCCGAGTGCTCGTAGCAGATAGAGCGCCCGTCCGGGGATGTGATAAAGCCGCCGACGACCGGGCAAACCGTCCCATACGGGAGATTAAAGCTCCCGTCAATGCCCTTTTGCTTAAAACGCTTGATAACGATATACTCCATATCGTGACCTCCTTACGCGGCGAATAGCTCGCGGTATTTCTGCTCCACGGATTGAACGCAATAATACGAGTGAAACTTTTTCATGTGACCGCGCCACGACGTAAGGGAGCATTTTACGTCGTCCTCGGTCATGCGCCCGGAGGCTACCCACCGCCGGAAAACCTTTAGCTTTTGCCTCATGTGCCGGATGCTCTTATACGAGACGCGCCGGACTACGGCTCCGTTTGCCCCGAAACGATAGCGCACCTTGAGGAACGTAAAGCCCCTCGAGAGCTTTACTATCTGCGTTTTCTTTTCATTGAGCCGGATACCGAGCTCGGCGCATATCCGCCGGATTTCGCGCAAACACTCGACGAGCTTTGCTTTCGAGCGGTCGATAGCGATACCGTCGTCCATATACCGCTCATAGCCCTTTATCCCGAGCTTGTCCTTTATGTAGTGGTCTAACCTGTTCGGGAGGGCGATAGCGGCAATCTGCGAGACTTGACTCCCGAGCCCGAGCCCAACGTCGCCAAAGCACGAGATAAAATACTCGGAGAGCGCGGCGAGGCGGTCGTCTATCCCGCTCCGCTCTATCTCCTCGAAAATCGGCTCATGCGCGGCGTTGTCAAAGTATTTCGAGAAGTCAAAGACGAGCGCGTATCCCTCGGAGCCGTAAAGCCGATAATGCCGGGCGAGGAATTGCGTAACCCGGTCAACGGCAAAATCGTAGCCTTTCCCCCGGAGGCTCGCGCCGTTGTCGTGGATAAACGACCGGGAGAGCATAGGGACGAGGCAATTATCGCACAAGCACCGTTGAACGACGCGCTCGCTTATGTGGACGCTCCGAATGTGCCGAGGCTTTCCGCGTTCCACGAGGTCAAACTCGTAAAAGCCCTTGGAGCGAAAGCGCCCGGCTAAAAGCTCGTCTTGCGTCTTGTTGATGTGAGAGAGGGCGCTTGCTTTATATCGCTGTGTGCTCGCTTTCCACCCAACGCCTTTAACGGACTCCCGATAGCCTTGATAGAGGTTATCAAACGAGAAAACCGTCTCATACTCGCCATACTCGCGGGCGAGCTCCGCTTTCTTTTGGAGGCGGGCGGCGCGGCGGCGTTGATACCGCGCCTCCCGTCTCTCGTGACTTATCATAGGAAAATACCTCGCACAATTTCATTCTCGGGCGCGTTATCTAAATTGCGTAACGGGAGAGTCATAAAACGGCGTAAACGCGCAATCCGCCGCTATGCAAGTAGCGTCCGGCTCCCCGTGTCGCGGTATAAGTTTGTCCGCCCGCCCGGAGGCGGGTAGAGAGGTCATATCTCCCTTTTGTATTTGCTCGGCTTTCGCTCCTCGCGGAGTTAATCGGTCTGGCAAATATACGAAATCCCGGCGCAAAGCCATTCGAGTTGTTCGCGTTGTTGTTGTTGACCGTGCCGCTCGTGTTGACATTCACGAAGTTGGTGGAGTTGCTCGAATTAGGCGAACGGAGCCACCAATTAGCGGCGATACGAGATATAACCTAATCACTCGGCGCGGCTCCGGCTATCTGCCCTTGTCGCTCCGCTTGATTTTGGAGATTTGGTCTAATTCGTTCGTTATCATGCTTACCCACTCCTTGAGCACGGAGGACGGGAGCTTATCGCGGTTTACGTCCATATAGGCGAGGTCGAGCACGTCGAGCATGGAGCTATAATAGCCCTGTGCGTCCTCGAAAAGCTCTTTGCGCCGCTGAATGTTGCGGCGGCGTATCTCCTCGGGCGCTTTCTCGTCTATATAAACCAAATTCGCGGTTTTCACTCGCCGATACGCCTCACGCGCGGCATTGTAAAGCGGGAGCGAGAAATAGAACGTATAGGATTTCGGGAGTATCCGCGCCCGGCGATAGGTGAGGGCGAATATCTCCCGCGCAAGGTCGAGATACTCCGCCGGGGACTCGCCCCGGCGGGATTTGGGTACACTCATTCTTGGATTTTCCTTTCGCTCCGGGAATTGCGCCC
>JAFSJE010000022.1 GCA_017439425.1 Oscillospiraceae bacterium | reverse complement strand
TGTATTTTCCAGCTATCTGGTCTCGGATAATCTTGACCTTTTCCCGTACTTCAAGCTTTTGTCTTTGTCCCATAAAAATACTCCCCCTATGTTTGACAGTGATTTTATTCTTTCACTGTCTCTCATAGAGGGAGCATATCAGCAAAACGGAAAGGGCTCATATTTTTCCTTAAAGTGGCAAAAAGCTTGCCACTTTATTGTTTATTATCTATATCGCGGAAAACTTGAGGGCACCTTTCTGAAAGACAGATATATGATTTACAAATCCTACATACATATAGATAGCACTCTCCAAAAAAAGTCTGCTTGACAGGGCCAGCGCAGTGATATGTCCCATATAACGGACGTAGCTGTGTGGTATAATGCGGTCGATGGATAAATTGAAAGGGGCGCTGAGCGTGAAATACACAGATAATCAAAAGAAGATTCTGCTCGAGGGGCTTGCGAAAACAGACATCACAAAGGATGCTCCCACGGAAAAAATAAGAGCGTCGAGATTGGCAGAGGCAGAGCTCTCAAAACTCATTCGAGGATATTTTCGGACCGATCTGAGAGAAGCCGGAATAAGTCGAAACATAGGCAACTTTTCAGCGCAGCATCCCGTTAATCTTCTTATCAGAGCCGACGCTGACAGTATTGCCGAGAAAGCGGCAGAGGTGTTAAGCAGTGAGAGCGAAACTACGGCGGCAATGGATACATATCTCGAAATGTTTTCACCACTGTTTGAGACAGCGATGAAAAGCTATTGCGAGGCTAAGGGCAAAACGGAAGAATATCTTACTGACGAAGATATGGAGATAATAACAAGCCGCGTAACCTCGGTGGTAAACGAGGAGCTTTTGACTACGCTTGTAGTCGGTCAGCAGATGCCGGAGATATTTGAGCTTGCAAATGAGCTGCCAACGCACGAGGATTACACCGAGCAGGAAAACCGGGACAGCATAAACTTCTACAATAAATGGAACCACTCTAAAACGCGAATCGGGAGCATATTGTCGCTATCGGAGCAGAACGGGGAGCTTATAGGCAGAATGAGCGATGAGGAAAGCAATGACTATTTCCTCCTCCGGGATTCGTTCCTCTCTACTCTCGATGAAACCGAACAGCGTATCTTTGAAATGCGTGAAGCCGGAAGAACACAGGCAGAGATAGCAAAAGCTCTCGGCTTCAAGAACCATAGCGCGGTGACGAAGCGATTGCAAACTATGAGAGAAAAATTTGAAATGTTCATAGAGGACTGACAACACGGGCGGAGCAAAAAAGCTCCGCCTGAAATTTTTTTAAATTTTTTTCCACCGCAGGAACATTTTGCACCTTCTGACCTTGATATAGGTTAGAAGGGGGTACGAACAATGTTCGATACAAGCTAAAGCTCATTCACATCAGCACAAATAAGGAGGAAGATAATGTTTATATTCAAAAAGAGAAAAACAAAAGAAAAGCCTAAGCAAGCTGTTCCGACGGTGACAGATACACAGACCAATCCCGTCGAGACAAATGTGCGTGGTCACACTCTGACAAGCAACGCCTGCGGGGGTACAAATCAGGATTTGCCCCCACAGACAGCTTTCAGGGAGGTCCCTGAGACCCCGACACCGGCTGAGAATGCGCCGGTCCGCAATAATCGAGATAAGCGCCTCCGCATACGGCTTACGCAAAAAGAAATGGATATGGTCAAGCGCCGGGCGAAGGAAGCGGGGACGGACTGTTCCAAGTATGTTCGCAGAGAACTCAGCGCTGCCGAGTTAATCCATACGCCGCAGCCGGACTGTGAGGCACTGCGTACAATGCTCAATCGTCCGGGCCTCCGCCTTGATGATATTCTTGCCCGAGCCTATAAAACGGGATTTATTGACATTCCGGAGCTGGAGAAGGCGCTCTATGAGCTGCGGGAGTGTTACTGTGAGATCGCAGCTTTCTACGGAGGGGATGATAACGATGAGAAAACGGCAATGTGAGCTGACAGTTCGATTGACGGGAGAGGAGCTGCGCAGCCTCAATGAAAAGGTAAGGCGGACAATCTTCAAAAGGGAAGAATTTTGCCGTCGCGTTCTTGCCGGCAAGACAACCAGAGAAATCTTTCCACCGGGATTTCCGATCCTGATCCGGGATTATCGTAGACTGTGCAACGTGCTGCACCAGCTTTTGAAAATTGCATCGAACACCAGTCTCAAGGCAGCTCAGCTGCTTCAGGCCGCGCTGGACGAAGCGCATTTATGGAATGAAAAGATGGTAATTGTTTATATCCAGGACGAGTATAGGAGGTTATGAACCAATTGGATGCGAATAACAATAATCAGATCACAGAAATACCGATCAGCAAGCTCCATGCCTTTGAGGGTCACCCCTACAAGGTGGAGGACAACGAAGAAATGGAAGCTCTCACCGAGAGTATCCGCAATAACGGAATAATGACGCCGCTTATCATAAGACCGATCTATTGCACCGATGAGTATGAGGTTATCTCCGGCCATCGGAGACTGTACGCGGCAAAGAAGGCAGGAATCACTGATATTCCTGCCTTTGTGCATAACATAGACCGCGATGCGGCGGCGATAGAGCTTGTGGATTGCAATCTGCACCGTGAGCATATTCTTCCGAGCGAGAAAGCGTATGCGTATAAACTGAAGCTCGATGCGATAAGTCATCAAGGACAAGCTTGTGGACAAAATGGCCACAAGTCGAGAGATGAAATATCCGACACCGAAAGCGGAAGAACGGTTCAACGCTACATTCGCCTGACTTACCTGATACCGCCGCTCTTACGGCTGATGGACGAGGGGAAAATGGCGCTCTCAGTCGGCGTTGAGCTTTCGTACCTCTCAGAAGGTCAGCAGAGATTTATTTCGGGCTTCATAGAGCGTGAGGACATGACGCCGTCATACTCTCAGGCGGTGAGGCTTCACAGAGTATCGGAGAGCAGAAACCTCGGTGAAACTAAAATGCAGCTCATCTTATATGAGCCAAAGCCGAATCAGCGTGAGCAGATACGCCTTTGCCGCGATGATTTCCGTGAGTACTTCCCCGACAATTACACGGATGAGGACATAAAGAAGGATATTGCCGCAGGTCTCGAGCTTCTCTACCGCAAAAGAATACGCGACAGGGAGGAAAGGTAATGAGCAAGGATAACTGGATCGTGGGAATCGGCGCTGACGAGCGCCGTTACCGGATTAACGGAGTGACTTACGTTGTATCATCCGTCTATGCTCCGTCAAAAACAAAGGAAACCTTGTCAGATAAGCTTGAAAAGTATCTGAATAGTCCTTTCGCAGATTTGACAATTCAAGAATCAAAAGCAGATAATAATGGCGAATATGCCTGTTCGGCTGCTGGAGAGGAGGATTAAATGCAGTCGAAAAAGAATCAGCAAACAGGAATAACGGCGCTATACTGCCGTCTCAGTCGCGACGATGGGCAGGAGGGCGACAGCAACTCAGTTGCAAATCAGAAGCGTATGCTCTCAAAATACGCAAAGGAGAACGGATTTTCCAATACGCGTTACTATGTTGACGACGGATATACCGGCACAAACTTCCGCAGACCGAGCTTTCAGAAGCTATTGGAGGACATTGAGATGGGATACGTCTCGACAATCATCGTAAAGGATATGAGCCGTCTCGGACGAGATTATTTGCAGGTGGGGTATTACACGGACACATATTTCCCGGAGCACAGCATCCCCTTTATAGCCGTGAACGACATGGTAGACAGCGAGGAGGGCGAAAACGAGCTTGCGCCGTTCAGGAACGTTATGAATGAGATGTACGCCCGCGACATAAGCCGAAAGGTACGCTCCGCCCATCGCATCCGGGGCAACAGCGGAGAGCCGCTTTCTCAGCCGCCATACGGGTATATGAAGTCGCCGGAGAATCCAAAGAAATGGGTAATTGATCCGGAAACGGCAGATGTTGTTAAGGATATATTCAGAATGTACCTTGAAGGCAAGGGAACTGACGCTATTGCCGGTACTCTCACCGAAAGAAGAATACTCAACTGTACAGCGTACTGGCACAGCAAGGGGATCGGCAGAGGTGGGAAAAAGACGCAGCCGAATCCGTATAAGTGGAAGTGCTCGACAGTGCAGAAGATTCTTGCGCGGCAGGAATATTGCGGAGATATAGTCAACTTTAAAACCTACTCCCGTTCCTTTAAAAAGAAAGCACGTCTTGAAAATCCGCCGGAGAATTGGGTGGTTTTCAAAAACGTGCATGAGCCGATAATTGACAGAGCGACCTTTGAGAGAGTACAGAAGATGATACATTCCACTAAGCACCGCGCCCCGAAGCCTGAGAACGGAGAGAAAAATATGTTCAGCGACCTTCTTTACTGTGCAGATTGCGGAAAGAAGCTGTGGTATCATACGAACACGGTAAATAAGAATATACACTTCTTTGCCTGCTCCAACTACGTTAAGGATTACCGCGGAAGCTGCGAGAGCCGCCATTATATCCGTGCTGACGCACTGGAGGAGGTGGTAAAGCTGGAGCTTGGCCGCATTGCTGAGATGCTGAGGTACAATGAGGGCACCTTTGCGGAAATGTTGGCGCAAAAGACGAATTCTGAGATGCTTCAGGAGAAGAAGCAGACGGAGGAAGCTTTGCAAAAGGCAATAAGCCGGAACGAGATGGTGGCACAGCTTTATGAAAAGGTCTATGAGGATAACGCCAGCGGAAAAGTAACGGATGAATGGTTTATGCAGCTATCCCATAAGTATGAGGCTGAGCGAATGGAGCTTAAGGAAAAGATAGCAGGCCTTAAAAAGAAGCTTGAAGAGATAGCTGGACAGAGCCGCAGAAAAGAGTGTTTTCTTGCGTCGGTGCGAAAATTTATGGAGATGGGAACGCTGACAGCGCCGCTTTTGCAGGAGCTTATCGACCACATAGACGTTTATGAGACAGAAGGCACCGGTAAAAACCGCACTCAGCGAATAGCGATATATTACCGCTTTGTGGGCTATATTGAGCTTCCGGATTCGGCTCTCAGCGGCTCAAATCAGTATCGCGCTGATGCAAGACCGGGCGTAGAGGTGGAATATATCCAGAAAGCTGTGTAGTTGATATATAAAAATCGAGTGGCCAGACGGAAAAATCCGTTATGACCACTCGATATGGTGCGCGAGGCGGGACTTGAACCCGCACGTCCGGAGTGGACACCAGAACCTGAATCTGGCGAGTCTACCAATTCCACCACTCGCGCATATCTGCCCTCAACGGGCAGATGTTATAATATCATTAATTACACTAAATTGTCAAGCTTTTCTTTTATTTCATCAAGAGAGTCTGCAAAAATTATTCCGGAGAGCTCTTCGCGCTTTACAAAATCTCCCTCTATCATATTCTCAAACAGCTTTTTAAGAGGGGAATAGAAGCCCTTATAATCTGCAATAATAAGCTTTTTGTCGATAAAGCCCATCTTTATCATGGAAGCGGTATCGGCAATCTCCTCAAGAGAGCCGGTGCTTCCGGGCAGGGCAATAAAAACGTCGCTCAGATCAACGAGCTTTTCCTTGCGCTCGTTCATCGTTTCGGTAATGAGAAGCTCGGTAATTCCGTCGTGCTGAAATTCGGCCTCGACGAAAAATCTCGGCTCAACTCCGATCACCTTGCCGCCGGTTTCAAGCACCGCGTCAGCGACTGCGCCCATCATACCGGACTTTGAGCCGCCGTATACAAGCGTATTGCCGCTGCTGCCAATAAGATGACCGAGCTCAGTGACGAATTTGCGGTACTCGGGATCCCGCCCCTCCTGCGCGGAGAGATAAACGCAGATGTTCATTAATAAGCTATGCCCCAAACGACCATCGTCTTAGCAGCCTTGCCGCAGACGGGGCAGGTGTCGGCAAGATGCTCCTGCTGGAAGGGCATGCAGCGGCTGGATACGCCGGCAAGCTCTTTCATCTTAACTTCGCATTCCTCTTCGCCGCACCACATGGTCTTTACAAATCCGCCGCCCTTGGTCTCGAATACGTCCTTGACCTCTTCGACGGTAGTTGCGGCGTAGGTGTGCTTGTTGAGGTTCTCGAGAGCCTTCTCATAGAGTCCGTCATGAACGGCAGTGAGAAGCTCAGGGATCTTAGTCTCAAGTTCATCGAGGCTGACTGTGACCTTCTCGCCATTGTCGCGTCTTGCGACGACGCACTGACCGGCCTCTATATCGCGCGGGCCAAGCTCAAGGCGAAGGGGAACGCCCTTCATTTCCCACTCGGCAAATTTCCAGCCTGCGCTCTGCTCACTGAAATCGCCCTTTACGCGGATGCCGGACTTTTCAAGTCTTGCGACGACCTCGGCAGCCTTGTCGAGAACGCCCTCCTTATGCTGAGCGATCGGAAGAACAACGACCTGAATAGGTGCTATAGCAGGGGGGAGTACAAGCCCGTTGTTATCTCCGTGGGTCATGATAACGGCGCCGATAAGGCGGGTAGTGCTGCCCCAAGAGGTTTGGAACGGATACTGGAGCTTATTGTCGCGGCCGGTATAGGTAACGTCGTAGGCTCTGGAGAACTTATCTCCGAAATAGTGGCTCGTTGCGCTCTGAAGAGCCTTGTGATCCTTCATCATCGCCTCGATGGTGTAGGTAGCCTCGGCGCCGGCAAACTTCTCCTTATCGGTCTTGCGGCCCTTGACTACGGGCATAGCAAGTGCGTTCTTGCAGAAATCGGCGTAGCAGTTGAGCTGCTGCTGAGTCTCGGCCTCGGCCTCCTCAGCAGTCTCGTGGATGGTGTGACCCTCCTGCCACCAGAACTCTCTGGAGCGGAGGAAGGGTCGTGTGGTCTTTTCCCAGCGGATAACGGAGCACCACTGATTGTAGAGCATCGGGAGCTGACGGTATGTCTGGAGCACGTTGTGCCAGTGATCGCAGAACATAGTCTCGCTCGTCGGGCGGAACGCAAGGCGCTCCTCAAGCTTCTCAGAGCCGCCCTCAGTTACCCATGCGACCTCGGGAGCAAAGCCGTTAACAAGCTCGCCCTCTTTTTTGAGGAGGCTTTCGGGAATGAGAACCGGCATAGCGACGTTCTGATGTCCGGTCTTTTTGAATTCCTTGTCCATGATGGACTGAATGTTCTCCCAGATTGCGTAGCCGTAGGGGCGGAGAATTGTGAAGCCCTTTACGCTTGCGTATTCAACAAGCTCAGCCTTGCGGCAGATATCGGTATACCATTGGGCAAAGTCAACGTCCATATCGGTAATTTCGGTGACTTTTTTATCCTTGGCCATAGTATTACATCCTTCCTGAAAAATATTTTATATATTTTAGTTTATCAGCGAATATTTGTCAAGCAAAAGGAATTTAGCTTCTCTCCTTATGTCAAAATAATGAAAATTATATTGCAATTTTTATTAAAAAGTGTAAAATATACACAGTATGTTTGGAAGGAGAGGCTATGATGATAAGCCTTTGCAATTTCTGGGAATTCACAGATTCCTGGGATAACGATTTTTTAAGCGGCAAAAAGCGCGGAACTCCGGTAAGACTCCCGCATAACGTGCGCGAGATGCCGCTGCATTACGCGCTGAACTCAGACTACGAAATGATCTGCGGCTATCGCAGAACGCTCGATATAACGCCGGAGATGACCGACAAAAAGCTCTTTCTGCAGTTTGACGGCGCGGGTCATATAGCGACTGTATTCGTAAACGGTATTCTTGCCGGCGAGCACAGAACGGGCTACACTGCGTTCAGAGTAGATATTTCCGAGCTTGTACATATCGGAGAGAACACTGTCACAGTCAAGCTTGACTGCACCGAAAACGGCTCGACCCCGCCCTTCGGCTTTGTAATCGACTACCTTACCTTTGGCGGTCTTTACAGAGAAGCCTGGCTTGACGTAAGACCCGAAACCTACGTTGAGGATATTTTCGTAACAACGCCGTCGCTTGACAAGGTAAACGTCAAGGCGACGTTCTCCGGTAAACCGGAGTCAGCAGAGGTCAGGCTCATTGACCCAAGCGGCGAGGTTTGCGGAATGGCTGATATCACCTCCGGAGAGGCAACTCTCTCGCTTATGAACGCAAAGGTATGGGATAACGATAACCCGAATCTCTATACCTGCGCAGTAAAAGTTAAGAAAGGGAACGAATGTGACGAGCAGAAGACCACATTCGGCGTCAGAACAGTCGAGTTCAAGGCCGACGGTTTCTATCTGAACGGAAAAAAAAGCTTCCTGCGCGGACTTAACCGCCACCAGTGCTGGCCGTATATGGGCTATGCCGCTCCGGAGAGTCTTCAGCGTGAGGACGCGAGAATTCTCAAAAACGAGCTGCAGGTCACCGCAGTCCGCACAAGCCACTATCCGCAGAGCCAGTATTTCATTGACGAATGCGACAGGCTCGGTCTCTGCGTATTTACCGAGATCCCCGGCTGGCAGCACATCGGTGATAAGAAATGGCAGGATCAGGCGTGCGAGAACGTTAAAGAGATGGTGATGCAGTATCGCAACCATCCCTCGATCGTGCTCTGGGGAGTACGAATCAACGAATCGGTGGATAACGACGAGTTCTATAAGCGCACAAACGCCATCGCGCACGAGCTCGATCCGTCAAGGCCCACGAGCGGCGTCAGATTTATTGAAAAATCGAGCCTTCTCGAGGATGTATACGCCTTCAACGATTTCAGCCACATCGGCACGAACGACGGCTGCCGCCCGAAAAGCAAGGTCACGACCGATATGAATAAGGGCTTCCTTATCTCTGAGCACTCCGGCCATATGTTCCCGACTAAGTCCTTTGATCCGTGGGAAAAGCGCCAGGAGCACGCGTTGAGACACGCGAGAGTTCTGAACGCTGCCCTTGCGGATAACGAGCACGCTGGCTGCTTCGGCTGGTGTATGTTCGATTACAACACGCACAAGGATTTCGGCTCCGGCGACAGGATATGCTATCACGGCGTTCTCGACGCATTCCGCAATCCGAAGCTCGCCGCCGCGACCTACGCGAGCCAGGGCGAGAAGGAGCCGGTGCTTGAAATAGGCTCCAGCTTCGATATGGGCGATTACGCGGGAGCGAATCTCGGCAAGGTCTGGGCGTTTACTAACGCGGACGAGGTTAAGCTCTATAAAAACGATAATTACGTCACAAGCTTCAAAGCAAAGGATTGGGCGGGACTGAAGCACGGCCCGATACTCATCGACGATATTATCGGCGAGCTTCTTCACACGCAGGAGGGCTTTGAAGGGAAGAAAGAGTCGCTTGTCCGCGAGTGCCTCGTCGCCGCGTGGGACTACGGAATGAGTAATCTGCCGCTCAAGTACAAATTAAAGCTCGGGTGGTGTATGCTTCGCTACGGCCTTAAATATGAGGACGGCGTCGCGCTCTACGGCAAGTACATAGGCAACTGGGGCGGCGAGGCGACCCGCTGGCGCTTTGAGGCGATCTCCGGCGGCAAGGTAGTCAAGAGTGTGACCAAGACCCCCGGCAACAGACTTCACCTCGAGGTCAGACCCACGAAGACCTCGCTCACCGAGGGCGATAAATACGATATGTCATCGCTTCGCATCAGGATCCTCGACGAGAACGAAAATATCGCTTCCTTCGCTCAGATTCCCGTTTCGGTTGAGACTGAGGGGGATATCGAGCTTGTCGGCCCCGCAGTAGTCACCGCCGAGGGTGGAATGTGCGGAGCTTATGTCAGAACAGTTGGCAAATCGGGTAAAGGCAAAGCTGTTGTGAAGGCGGCTGGGCTTCAGCCCGTGACCATAGATTTCACAATCGCGCAATAATATATAGGAGGAGCTTCTAAAATGGGCAAGACACTGGCAAATCAGAAAATGACCGTATGGCAGAAGGTGGCGTTTGGTATAGGCGCCGTCGGAAAGGATATGGTCTACGCGCTTTCCTCAAGCTACATTCTCTATTATTATCAGGATCTTCTTCACCTCAGCGCGACCTTTGTAGGTCTTATTCTTATGATTGCGCGAGTATTCGACGCATTCAACGATCCGTTTATGGGTATCATCGTACAGAAGACGAACACGAGATGGGGTCGCTTCCGTCCGTGGCTCTTTACCGGCACTGTTCTCAATGCATTCGTGCTCTACGCGCTCTTTGCCGCGCCGACGAGTCTTGATAACGCCGGACTTATGGTCTATTTCTCCGTCGTCTACATTCTCTGGGGCGTTACATACACGATGATGGACATTCCTTACTGGTCCATGATCCCCGCAGTCACCAACACTCCGGCTGAGACTGAGAATCTCTCCGTTATCGGCCGTACCTGCGCCGGCGTGGGAAGCGCGCTCATCGCTATGCTCACGATGCTCCTCGTCGGTATGCTCGGCGGCGGCAACGATATCGTCGGTCTTAAGTATTTCGCTCTCGGCGTTTCAGTTATCTTCGTTGTAACTGAGATCATCTGCTGCTTTGCCATCAAGGAGCACAAGATCGCGGAGCAGAAAACAGCCACAGTCGGCGAGATGTTCAAGTCCCTTTTTGAAAACGATCAGGCGCTCATCGTCGTTCTTTCCATCGTTCTAATCAACTCCGCGCTTTATCTCACCTCAAACCTCATCATCTACTTCTTCAAGTACGATATGGGCGGCGAGGGCTGGAGAGGCAATTACACTCTGTTCTCCACAGTCGGCGGCGGATTCCAGATTCTCGGTATGATGATCCTCTATCCGATCCTCCGCAAAAAGCTCTCCAATATCAGCATTTTCAAGGTTTCCGTCGGAATGAGCATTCTCGGATATATCCTCATTCTCGCGTTCTGCCTTCTCGGCTTCAGCGGAAACCTCGTTCTCATCACCATCCCCGGAATACTCGTATTTGCCGCAAACGGTATGCTTTCAGTTCTGACCACCGTATTTCTCTCCAGCACCGTTGACTACGGCGAGCTCAAAACCGGTCACCGCGAGGAGAGCGTCATTTTCTCCATGCAGACCTTCGTTGTTAAGCTCGCTTCTGGCCTTTCCGTGTTTATTACCGGTATCGGTCTTGACGCCATCGGACTTGTCGGCAACGCCGACGATGAGGCTGCCGTCGCCGTTCAGTCCGCCTCCACGCTTACCGGACTGCGTCTTCTCATGACCGTAGGCCCGATCATTCTTCTCATCGTTGTTTTCTTCTTCTTCGGCAAAAAGTTCAAGCTTGACGACGCCGAGATTGAGAAGAACGCCCGCCTTGTCAAGGAAAGAAACTCATGATGGAGCTTGAATATACTGTCGTCGTGGAAACAGACGAAGGAACTACATCTTTCACTAAGAAAGCCTCCCTCGCTGACGGCGCAAATCACATTGTTATAAACCTCCCGAAGGGCAAGCTTAAAAGCGTTGTCGGAAAAGCCAACGTCAAAATCGCAAGGGACGAAAAGGCGTTCTTCAATGGCTATCAGACCTGGACAAACTGCCGCGAGGTTACAAGACTGCGCCGCACGCGCGGTTTAAACAGACTTCCGAAGCCGCTTGTTGATAAATATAAGTTTGACCGCTACGGCGACTATCACTTTGTCGACTATCCGTACAGACCTGGATTCTTCCAAGGCGAGAGCTACTGCTACTTCAGAAACGGCACAGTTTATCGCTTCTTCGGCTCTATTGACGAGGAGCCCGGCTACACGCTCTTTACCCACGATGCGTGGACGGGTGAATTCACGATAACACGCGACTGCGAGGGCGTTTTGTGTGACGGCGATTTCCACGCCTTTGACCTCTATGTAAAGACCGGCTCTGAGAACGAGGTTTTCGACGGCTGGTTTGAGGCTATGGGAATAAAAAGACTGCCCGCTGAGCCCATCAAGGGCTATTCAAGCTGGTATAACCGCTATGAGGACATTTCCGAAAAGAGCATCATCGAGGATCTCGATGGCTGCGCTAATGTTCTTGACGCCGGCGATCTGTTTCAGGTCGATGACGGTTGGGAGCCGAACGTCGGGGACTGGCTAGAAACCGATCCCGTAAAGTTCCCGAACGGCCTTAAGCCTGTTGCGGATGCAATCCACGCAAAGGGCTTCAAGGCAGGTCTGTGGCTCGCGCCTTTCGTGGCGAACACTTCTTCCAGAGTTTACAAGGAGCATCAGGACTGGTTTATTCGCGTTGACGGCGAGCCGTGGAGCTGCGGTAGTAACTGGGGCGGTTTCTGCTCGCTCGATTTCGACAAGCCTGAGGTTGAAGCGTACATCCGCGAGACCTTCAGAAGAGTTTTCGACGAGTGGGGCTTCGACCTTGTAAAGCTCGACTTCCTCTACGGCGCCGCTCCCTTCGGGAATGAGAGGGAGAGCCGTGCGGGACGCATGATCCGGGCGATGAAGTTCCTGCGTGAGCTGTGCGGCGATCATCCGATTCTCGGCTGCGGCGTTCCCGTTATGCCTGCGTTCGGACTTGTGGAGTACTGCCGCGTCAGCTGCGACGTCAGCCTCGACTGGGACGACGCACTCTATATGCACGCTATGCACCGTGAGAGAGTCAGCACGAAGCACGCGATGGAAACTACGTTCTTCCGCCGTCAGCTCAACGGCAGGGCGTTTCTCTCTGATCCCGACGTATTCTTCCTGCGCGACGATAACATAAAGCTCACGCCCAAGCAGAAGGAAAACCTTGCGACAGTTGACAGAGTTATCGGCGGCGTATTCCTTTGCTCCGATAACATGGGCGCGTATACGCCGGAAAAGGTCGCTTTCTACAAGAAGCTTCTCGAGCTTAAAATGGGTGATTATACGGCTGACCCGGATACAATAACGGTCACTACAAAGCTTGGAACCGTTGATTATTACTCAAAATAGGGCTTGAAAAATCACCCGATAAGGGTGATTTTTCTTTTTTCCTTGCCTATTTCCCGCGATTAATCTATAATAACGTCGAAAGGATGTGATCGCGTTGGAGCTCGTTTCAAAGCACGCTTATAAAACGGCGGCATTGTGTGCTCTCGGCGTGGTCATAGCCGCTTTCTTCGGTTTTTTCGCAAAAAAGGTAGAGAATGACGTGGTTACGCACCTTCTCGAAACATCGAGAGAGTTTATTTACCTCGGAATGTTCAGCGTATGGGGCTTTTCCGTATATCGAAGAGTAGTGCAGAAAAACGTAAAGCGCATGATGCTCGTTGTGGCTGTTCTGGTTGTTTTCTGGCTCGTTATCAGAGAGTACAAGTGGCGCTTCATAACGAATATGGACGCCTCGCGCTTAATGTGGTATCTGTACTATGTTCCGCTTTTGACTATTCCGCACCTCAGCTTTCTTATATCGCTCTGTCTCGGCAAAAGTGAAAACTATCGTCTGCCGAAATGGATATATTTTCTTTGGTGCATTACAGGCGCGATAATTCTGCTTGTTCTGACAAATGATCTGCACTCTCTTGCCTTCGTTTTCCCGGACGGTGTCAAAAGCGAGAGCAATTATACATACGGTGCGGTGTTCTATATAGCGGCGCTCTGGGGTATCGTTCTTGCGCTTGGCTCGCTTATCGTTATGCTTATGCGGTGCAGAGTTCCGAAGTCAAAAAGACTTGTATGGCTGCCGATGATACCTTTTGCCGCCGCTGTTGTTTATATAATCATCTTTCAAATGAACATACCTGTTCTGAGCCTTTTTATTGGCGATCTTGCGATAGTTGACTGCCTTCTGTTCGTTCTCTATTTTGAGTGCTGCATACAGAGCGGCCTTATTCAGTCCAACACGCGGTATAACGATCTGTTTTCAGCCTCGAAAACTCTCGGAATGCAGATTTTCGACTCAGCATACGATCTGAAATATGCTTCTCTCGACGCTGAGCATATTTCGCCTGAAATAATCAAAAAATACGATGATAAGGGGATTATTCTGCCCGGCGGCAAGCTTCTTCGTAAAATGCCGATCCGCGGCGGCTGGGCTGTCTGGACTGAGGATATATCAGAACTTCTGCGCGTGCGAGAGGAGCTTGAGGACAGGCAGGAGGAGCTCGGTGAGCGTAACGCGCTCCTGGAGCTTGAATATCGCCGTGAGCGTGAGCACAGAGCAATAGAGGTGCAGAACAAACTCTATGACCTCATGAACAGAAAGACCGCGTCCCAGCTTCGCGCGATCAACGCTCTTACAGACAAATATACTCTCGTTTCAGACCCCACGGAAAAGCGCAGGATTCTCGCAGAAATATCAGTTCTCGGCAGCTTTATCAAGCGCAGGAGAGATATAGTGCTGACTGCCGAGGCTTCCGGCTTTGCGCCCGAGGCTAAGCTTGTTAACGCACTCGCGGAGTCATTTCACGCGCTTAAAAAACTCGGGATAAGCGGCGCGTACCTTGTGGATACGGGAAAGGAATACATTCCCGTCGCGCTAATTGCTGAGGCTTACGATTTTTTTGAGTTCTGCGTTGAAGCTGATCTTCGTAATCTGCGCAATCTTTCGGTAATGATCACATCAGTTAACGGTCATCTGCGTTGCAGCGTAGTATCTGACGGCAATATTGATGCCCTCTCGCTAAAAGAGAGCTTTCCGGCCGCCTTTGTCGATGAAGATGAGTGCGTCCTTCCGCTTGAAGGGAGGAATAACGATGACTGAGTTTTCGCTTATTCCTTTTGATATGCGGCTTTTATTGTGCGGATTTCTATTTCTCGTATCTCTCATATCACTCTTTCTCTGCATCTACGTTCGCTTCAGCGGTGAAAAAAGCATTGCTGATATCGCGGTGTTTGTACTCGGCGCACTGCTTGTTTCTCTGCTGAGACCGGCAAGGGAAGAGCTTGTCATCTCTTTTCCGTGGCTTATGATCGCACTTCTGATCGCCGCGATTCTCGCAAGAGCCGTATACCGGTTTGTATCTGTTTATCGCCGCAGGCGAAACCGCATAACGAATGACTCCATACGCGAGGCGCTCGACAATCTCGACACCGGTATATCGTTCAACGGCGCTGACGGAAAAACGATACTCGTTAACCGGGCTATGAGCGACGTTCTCTCTGCAATTCCGCAGATATCGAGCGATATCGAAATAGGTTTTTCCGCTTTTGAGCGGATACCCGACGAAAAAGAGCTATTCAGACTTCCGGACGGCACAGTAAGGCGCCTGGACTCTACGCTGCTGCGCGACGAAAATGTTACCGAGTTCACCGTTCAGAACGTGACCGAGCTGTATAACTCGCTTGAAAGGCTGAGGCATGAGAATAATCAGCTCAGGTTGACAAATTTGAAGCTCAGGCGTATGTACTCCCGCCTCGCCGACAGGATCAGAGAAGAGGAAACTCTTGCGATAAAAATGCAGGTGCATAACGATATTGGCTCGTCGCTGATTGCAATAAGCGGACTTATCGACGGCTCGGATTCCGATGCCGAGGCTCAGATTGCAAAGCTCAGAGAGGCGGTCAGCTATTTCAGCGGAGGCGAATTTTTCGAACCGGATTCATTTGAAGCCGCGGTGAAAAAAGCCGCGGAGATCGGCGTTCGGCTGAGGCTTGAGGGTTATCTTCCGCGCGAGAGAGAGCTTGCTTCGATAATAGTTTCCGCCGCCGGAGAGTGCGTCACAAATTGCGTAAAGCACGCAGGCGGCAACGCTGTCAAGGTAGTTATTCGTGAATACGGCAAGCTCTGCAACGTGACGATAAGCAATAACGGCAGACCGCCAGAGGGTGATGTCAGAGAGGGCGGCGGGCTCTCAAGCCTGCGCAGAAAAATCGAGAGAGCCGGCGGAGAGATGCATATTGCAACCGACCCGAACTTTGCGCTCATTATAGTTTTGCCGGAGGAGCCGGAGATATGATAAAGACTTTACTTGTGGAAGATAATATGTTCATGCAGAACCATTTTGCTCAGATACTGCGTAATGAGAGTGGCTTTGAGCTCTGCGGTGTTTACCGCGACGCATTTGATGCCGAAGCGGTATGCAGGCAAAACGCGATCGACCTTGTGGTTATGGACGTACAGACGCTTCACAATCACTCCGGTCTTGCCGCAGGACAGAGAATACGGGCCGCCACGCGTACAAAGGTTGTGATCGTAACAAGCCTCATTGATCCGGAGATTCTCGCCGGGGCGAAGGCGGGAGGCGCTGACAGTCTGTGGTATAAGGATCACGGTGAAGCTGAGCTTATGGACGTTATCCGCAGAACCTTAAAGGGCGAGCGGGTTTTTCCCGAGGCTTCGCCCTCAGTCGAGCTCAAGGGCTTTTTCTCCGATGATATTTCTCCACGCCAGCTTGCGATTTTGAGAAGATTTGTCAAGGGCATGACCTACGATGAAATCGCAGAGGAGCTGAAAATAACAAAAAACGGCGTAAGGTGGAATATAAATGAGATCGTCGACAAGGGAGGCTTTCAGAATAAGCACGAGCTTCTTGCCGCTTTAATCGAAAATAAGCTGATTGTTACAACGCTCGAGGATGAATAGTCTGAGTCACTGGCACTTGTGCCAGTGACTATTTTTATATATTGAGATAAAATGTACTTGTAAAAATATATATAGGGAGGAAAGAATATGAAAAAAGCAATTTCAATAGTTCTTTCGATTATAATGCTCCTTTCGCTTGCTCCTGCGCTAAGCGTAAATGTCAGCGCCGCCGAGAGGAAGGAAATCTACGGAGAGTTAAATCTCAAACGAGCTCTTGAGGCTGACGGCGACGCCGATATCGTGATAATGAACGATATAATCGCCTCAGCCTCTATAAGTGAGCTCGGCTCGACCTTCATCACTCTCGGCAGAGGCACCAAGACTATCGACCTTGCCGGGCATAAGGTTGAGGCAAACGCCACGGGCAGCGGCAGATTTACCTTTATTCGCGTACCGGCCGGTGCGGAGCTTATCGTTCGCGACAGCTCGACGAAGCAATCCGGCAAGCTCTGGGCGGACGGAGATATTGTCGACGTCAACAAGTACCGCTACACACCGAACTACACGAACAGCGACGTCAGATACCGTGATACCATCGTTGTTGACGGCGGATCATTTACCCTAAAAAGCGGTGAGATCGAAGCCGGACGCGCTAAAGAAATATGGGTTTATAACGGTATGCGAGTCGACATGTTCGATCAGCAGCTGAATAATACTATCGCATTCGGCGTCCTTGCAAAGGCTATCGCCTGCAGGTATGACGGAAATGCCTACCAGATCGTCAACGGCAATGCCGTTACACTGAACAGCGGCACTGTAACCATTGAGGGCGGCAAGCTTACCGGAAAAGGTTACAGCAATCTCGATATGCAATTTGAGCTCTCATACATGGACGTCAGACTTACTTACACAAGGGCGGCCGCGTTGCTTGCAAATGAAGGTGAGCTTACAATAAACGGCGGTACTATGTACGGAATGGCAAACGCTGACGCGATCAGAGTTTCCAAAGATGTTGACATTCATCTTAATGCAGGCTGCTATAAAACTCAGCTATTGAAAAACGTAATTGTTCCGAATCAGTCAATAGACGCCGGAAACGGTTTTGATATGACCCAGTTTGTCGCTGAATACGACAGATTAGCAGACGAAGGAAGTGATTACGGCGCCTCAGCTCTTTCTCACGGCTACGGTAACTATGGTCAGGGAGCAGGAAATCTCGGCGTTGCGAAGGAATGGCTCGGTGAGGATTACTGGGTATGGCTTGACGGAAATCCATACTATCAGGAGCAGTGGTCAAATTCCAAAATGAAAAACACAGCAGGCGGAGAGGCTCATACTCTTACCATCAGCGGGCTGGCATCGCAGGTATATACATACTCTCCTGCCGATTTAGCCGATGTGACAAACATTTCCACAGTCGCGCTTCTCGGTACTATGGCTAAGAATATGACCATTGACCAGAACACAATAACGGTCAATGATGACAGGATCGCCTCTGTCAGCACAATGTGGTACAGAGATAACGAGCTCATCACCGGCGCACATGAGGTGCGTTTCGGCAATTACCTCGCAAAAGCAACAGTCAACGCAAAGCGCGGGTATAAGTTCACAAACGCAACAAAGTTTGCTATTCTCGGCTCGAATCCAGCTCTTGTTCAGCTTTCTTCCGACGGCACCTATGCCGTCGTGTGGAGTCAGCTTTTCCCGTTTGAGTGCAATCACGAACTGAATGAGGACTGGTCATGGCACTATGATGAAGCGACACATTATCAGCAGTGCTCTGTTTGCGGTGTAAAAATAGCGGAGGAGAAGCACTCCTACGTTTCGAGCGATTTCGGCGCTGTTACGACATTCACCTGCGACTGCGGTCACAGCTACGATAAGGAAAACGGCAAAGTAAAGATAAACGGTCTTGTTGTGGATATTCCCGTAGCAGTTGTCGGCGGCACCATTCCTCAGCCGAAGCTGTTGCCTGAATTTACCGATATGGCAACCATCACAAGCTGGCATATTGCAAGCTCGACCACCGGATATTTTATCAACGCCGGTTCTCAGTATAACGCGGGCGAAAGCTACGAGATTGTTGTTCGCGTAAAGGCAAATGACGGCTACTATTTCAGCCCCTATGCCAAGGTAAACTGCGCCGCAACTTCAATACAGACGCAGCAGGGTGACGACCTTGTGATAGAGACCACATACAAAATAAACCCCGTTCCGAAGGCTGAGGCTTTCATCACGCTTCCTTCGATGGTTGGCGGCTCTACGATGGGAGAGTATCTTGAGGGAGTCACCGCAACAGTTAATTACAAGGATAGCAGCAACATCCAGGCAACAATTAAGACCCACGGCAAGGATGATGAGGTCTACGTCCGCAAGACCCTCTCCGGCGGCTGGCAGCTCGTCAGGGGAGCGAGCAGCCTCGATGCATTCTGGAGCACAAAGATTCAGCCGGGCACTGCCTACGATATAAGCTTCGATTGTTCGACTGATTCCAACTTCGTTGCCGACGATGCAATCACTTATTACTCCGCCGCTTCCTATGAGGGAATAATAGTAGAGGGCGGCAACGTATGGTTCTCCGTCAACGCCGTTGTTGTCGCGGACGCCAATAAGGTCAGCGATATAGCGCTCGTCAGCGTAATGCCTCCGATGACCGGAAACGAGCCGGAGACCGACTTCGATGTTCTCAATACCGCTGCTCTCACCGCTGTAAGCGCGAGCTATGATGCTTCCGGAGCGTTTGATGGCGGCAAGGAGTACACATTTACTGCAAAAGTGAAGCTTAACGATGGTTTTGAGTTTGCGGATAAGGTAAATGCGACCGTAAACTTCCAGAAGGCAAAGGTATCTATAAGCGGCAATACCGCCACCATTACCTATAAATTCCCGGCGACGGAGCTTGAGGTCAAGAACGGGCAGTCTCTTCAGACAATGCCGATAGAGCGCAAGGAGATACCCGCCTCAGGAACAGCATACGAAAACCATCAGACTATCGAGATTGACGGCAAAAAGGTAGATATACAGATGTATATGCTGCTTGACAAGAACAAAAACGGCACAAACTACGTCCGGCTTCGCGACATAGCCTCGCTTCTGAACGGAACGAACGCGCAGTTCGACGTGGTGTATGTACAGGGCGTCGGAACAAACTGCGAGACGCGCACGGCGTACACTCACACAAACGGCACTGAGGGCGTGATTCCTTTTACCGGAGAAAAGCCTTACGTTGCGAATATGAACGACACCGGGGTGGACGGTATTCCTCAGCCCTTAACGGCGTTTTATATAAACACTGAAAAGGGCGCGCATACATATTTCCAGCTTCGCGACCTCGGCAATGCTCTCGGCTTCAACGTCGGCTGGACGAGTGAGCGCGGAGTGTATATCGAGACAAATAAGCTCTATTCAAGTGCAGATTAAAGGAGGAAAAGAAAATGAAAAAAGCGTTGGCAGTCATTCTTTCACTCGTTCTCGTGCTCTCGCTCTGCGCCTGCGGAGGCGGTGGCGGCACCGACGCACCCAAAGCCAATGATAAACCCACTTCCGCAGCCGATACAAAGCCCGCAGCCGACTCTTCCAAGCCCACAGATAATGAGGCAAGCTCCAACTCTGTCGAGGGAGAGTGGACCGGTCTGTGTCAGCGCACCGTCGGAGACGGCAGCGGAGATTATGAGACCCCGTTTACTCTTATCCTGGAAAAGGGTGGAAAGGGTAAGCACCTTCGCGACGACCTTGAGCTTGACGTAACCTGGACTCAGAACGGAAACGACGTTACCATGAAGGAGTCCTACATGGGCATGGAGATAGATTACACCGGCCACATCGACGGCAATTATCTCAGCCTCTATAACGGTGACCCGACAGATGATTTCACCTATGAGTATTACTACGGCAGAGGCGATGACATCGTCCGTCCCGAGCCTCCGCTGAGAGCCGACGCAATCTTTACCGGCGACTGGCAGGGCCTTGGAAAGTACATAAACTGCACCGGCGCTTATGCCGATATCGAGGGCAATTACTCCAACGTTATCGCAAGGTTCCTCTGCAACACCGGCGGCGTCAATGCGTTCATCGGACTTGACGCGGGCAATTATCACTTCACAGACCTCGACTGTGACCTCGATTTCTATGAGAATACCATGACCATCGACGGCACTTGGGGCCCCAACTACTTCTACAACGTCGTTGCGACTGTTGAAAACGGCACAATGCATTTTGAGATTACGGTCGAGGACGATAACGGCTCATTCCTTTTCGTTGTCAATGTGCGCCGCTTCGGAGATCAAGGCTGGACTAATGAGGATCCGGGCTTCTCAAAGGAGCTTCAGGAGTATTATAAGGACTTCACACTCGAATATATAGCGGAGTATTTCGGCTTCACTGAGGAGGATATCCCGACTGAATACCCGAGCGAGGTATGGTGGTAAGAATTATGAATAAAGTCATAAGAATATTTGCTTGCCTGCTTGCGCTTTTGATGCTTTTCGGATGTATGTCAAGCCCTTCTCAGCCGGAGAACAAGCCGATTTCGACAGACAAGCCCAAGACGGAAGAGCCTGCGCCTTCGAACGAGAAGCCGTCGGACGAGCCCGCTCCGGAGAATCCGCCGGTTAATACAGAGCCCAAGCCCGCTCCCGAGGTTCAGACGGCTCCAAAAGAGGTTGACGTCACTGTATCCTACGAGTATTCAATGGCTCCTGACGAGCGCGGAATATATATCTCCGCGAGAGGCCCTGTGCTGACTCCGGGCTACGAAACATGGGGGGATATGCAGGAAGCTCCGGAGCTATCTCCGGCATTGCAGGAGTCGATAAAGCAGCTCTCAAACAATCTCAGCTATATGACCTCCGCCGATGCCGAAACGCTCAAATATTCCGCGCAGATGAGTGCTGACGATCACGGTTGGTACTCCATAGAAAGAGCGCTCTATATGACCCGCTGTGACGAGGACTATATCTCTTACTATGTCAAAGCGTGGCTGAGCGATCCGCGCCTCGAGCTTGAAAGCGTCACATATTTTGCTGTTAACCTTGATAAAAACGGCGGAATGGACACTTTCAAAACTGCATTTATTGAAACCGACTCGCTCGGAGAGATTATCTTCAAGGCGTTCCAGTATAACTATCCGTTCACGGAGTTCTATCCCGACGCTCTCGAGATCATAAAGAATTCTGTCGATACCGGCGACGGCTCCGTTTCCTTTGCGCTCGCAAACGGAGGCGTAATGGTGATGGTGAACGGCGATACGATCAGCAGCGAAAAGGACGGGCACATCGTATTTTTGAGCTACTTCGACTATCCCGACCTTGTGAAGCCCGAGTGCATGACGCAGTCTGATTCCTGGATCATTCCGATGGAGTACGGCGTGACATACACTCCGGATGAGAACCACGTTATATCCATGTACTGGGATCTCGACGAGGTAGAGTACACCGGCTTCTGGACTGTCAGCGTAAACGGCATTGATATGTCGGAGGAGTTCTATGGTTACAGCCCTACCTGCTGGCTTATTAAGAAAAACGGCACCTATTACGTCTATCTGCGCGTTCCCGTTGGCGATGTCTCGCGCCTCGGAAAGGTCTATGAGCTTGGAAGCGACAAGATCACGTTTGTCGCCGACACTGAGCTCGCTTTTGCTGACGAGATGTGCTATGACACCGAGCACCTTAAAATGCTCTCCAACGAATTCTATTACGGCGATGAGTTTTATCTCGACACTGCAGGAATGTACAGAATCGGCGATAACGGAGTTCCGGAGCTTATCTCCGATGAATTCAAGCTCAGCGGAAGCACTGTCACACCGCGAAAGACCGAACGGCTCTATACAGCTGACGGAGGCTTTACCACTGTTGCAGGCGGCATCGAGCTTACTCCGCTCAAAACCGATAAGCGTACATATATCGATTTTCTCTCTGAGGACGGAAGGATAATCCGCATCAGCATAAACGAATTCGGATATGGTATGCTGTTCTTCGGCGACACCGACCCTGATGATTTCTTTGAGAGAGTGGAGGAGGGGAGCGGATATTGAGGACTGTGATACTTGATATGCAGTCTGAGCTGTACGGAGCCGCTATCTGTCGCCTCATAAGTCAGGAGCTCAGCGACGTTTCTGTCGTCGTATCTCTGAGTCCTGAGGAGACCATCGACAAAGCGAGAGCACTGAAGCCCGTAACCGTTCTTATGGATATTACGGATTACAGCCCACGCCGTCCGGAGGATAGGGAAGATCAGATAGGGCGCCTTCAAAAAAGCTGCCCGGACTGCAAGGCAATATTCATCGTAGATGACTACGCGCCGGAGAAAATCGTCAACGGCGTAAAGCGCGCAAAGCAGCAGGGCAGCATTGAGAGCTTCATTTTCACCTCTGCGACAGACAATTATCTTGTTGCAGTGCTCGACAGCATTTAAGGCAGGAGATATTCTATTATGCTTCGGCGCTATGAGCCGCTTATCTCAGGGTAAGCGGCTCATTTATTGCATAATGCTTGACAATTTAGCTCTTATTGACTATAATTTATTAGTTAAATTTTATTCTAATGGAGACAGAAAGAATGAAAGAGCTTCCGAAAATCTACGACCCAAAAGAGGTCGAATCAAAAATTTACGATATGTGGATGGAGAAGGGGTATTTCCACGCCGAGCGCGATGAGTCCAAAAAGCCATTTTCCATCGTTATGCCGCCACCCAATGTTACAGGCCAGCTCCACATGGGACACGCGCTTGACTGCACCTTGCAGGATATCCTTACAAGATATAAGCGTATGCAGGGCTACAATGCTATGTGGCTTCCCGGCGTTGACCACGCCGGTATTGCGACCCAGATAAAGGTAGAGGAGGAGCTGAGAGTCAAGGAGGGCCTTACCCGCTATGACCTCGGCAGAGAGAAGTTCCTTGAGCGCGTCTGGGCTTGGAAGGAAATGTACGGCAGCCGCATTGTCGAGCAGCAGAAGAAGATGGGCGTTTCCTGCGATTGGGAGCGCAGCCGCTTCACTATGGACGATGTATGCGCGAAGGCCGTCCGCGAGGCGTTCGTTTCCCTCTATGAGAAAGGCCTCATTTACAAGGGCAGCCGCATCATCAACTGGTGCCCGCACTGCCTTACGGCGCTCTCCGACGCTGAAGTTGAGTATGTTGACAAGCCCGGCCATCTCTGGCACATCCGCTATCCGCTCTCCGACGGCTCGGGCGAGATTGTTGTCGCAACGACTCGTCCTGAGACTATGCTCGGAGATACCGGCGTAGCTGTCAACCCCGAGGATGATAAACATAAGCACCTTATCGGCAAGACCTGCATTCTTCCGCTTGTCGGCAGGGAGATCCCCATTGTAGGCGACGAATACTGCGAGATAGGCTTCGGTACCGGCGCAGTCAAGATGACCCCGGCGCACGACCCCAACGACTTTGAGGTCGGACTAAGACACAACCTCGAGGTAATCCGCGTTATTGCAGATAACGGCACCATCAACGAAAACGGCGGCGCATATGAAGGACTTGACCGCTACGAGTGCCGCAAGAAGATCGTTGAGGATCTCGAGAGAGAGGGCTATCTCGTCAAGGTCGAGGATTACAGCCACAACGTCGGCACCTGCTATCGCTGCCACAACGACGTTGAGCCGCTTATCTCCGCTCAGTGGTTTGTAAAGATGAAGCCGCTCGCAAAGGACGCAATCCGCGTTGTTGAGGACGGAACGGTAAAGTATATCCCCGAGCGCTTTTCGAAAACCTATCTCAACTGGATGAATAACGTCCACGATTGGTGCATCTCCCGTCAGCTCTGGTGGGGTCATCAGATTCCCGCCTGGTACTGCGACGACTGCAATCATATAAACGTCAGCAGAGAGGACCCGACAAAGTGCGAGAAGTGCGGCAGCACTCACCTTACCCGTGAGGAGGATGTTCTCGACACTTGGTTTTCGTCTGCACTTTGGCCGTTCAGCACTCTCGGCTGGCCCGACAAGACCGAGGATCTCGACTATTTCTATCCTACGAGCGTGCTCGTCACCGGCTACGATATAATCTTCTTCTGGGTTTCCAGAATGATCTTCTCCGGTATGGAGCATATGAAAAAGCAGCCGTTCGACAAGGTCTTTATCCACGGTATAGTCCGCGACAGCCTCGGCAGAAAGATGTCCAAATCCCTCGGAAACGGCATTGATCCGCTCGTTATTGCCGATAAGTACGGCGCCGACGCGCTTCGCTTCAACCTCATTACCGGAAACAGCCCCGGAAACGATATGCGCTTCTATGAGGAGAAGTGCGAGGCTATGCGCAACTTCTGCAACAAGATCTGGAATGCAAGCCGCTTCGTTATGATGAACCTCACGGTTACGGAGAACAAGCTTCCCGAGAAGCTCGAGCTTCCCGATAAGTGGGTTCTCTCCAAGCTCAATACCCTCGCAAAAGAGGTCACGGACAATCTCGACAGCTATGAGCTCGGCGTTGCCGCTCAGAAGATCTACGATTTCATCTGGGATACCTTCTGCGACTGGTATATCGAGCTCTCCAAGCCGCGCCTTCAGGCAGGCGATGAGGACGTTCAGCACGTTCTTCTCTACGTTCTCACAGAGATACTCAAGCTTCTTCACCCGTTTATGCCGTTTATCACCGAGGAGATTTACGATGCGCTTCCGCACAACGAAGAGGCGCTTATCATCGCAAAATTCCCCGAATACACCGACGCGCTCAGCTTCCCGACTGAGGAGCGCGACTTTGAGATGGTCATGGAGTCCATCAGCGCTATCCGTTCCCGCCGCGCTGAGATGAACGTCCCGCCATCCAAGAAGGCAAAGGTCATCGTTTCCACCGCATATCCCGAAGCCTTCAAGGGTACGGAAATGTACTTTGAGCGCCTCGCCTCCGCAAGCGAGGTAGATATCTTCGGCGCTGACGCTGATATCGGCGGTGACGGCTATGTTGTCATCAACTCCGCATACGCAAAGATGGCGCTTCCGATGGCAGAGCTTGTCGATCTTGACAAGGAGCGCGCAAGAATCGAGCAGGAGCTCAAGAAGAACCGCGGCTTCCTTGAGAACCAGGAGCGCAAGCTCGCCAATGAGAGCTTCGTTTCCCGCGCGCCTGAAGCCGTTGTTCAGGTCGAGCGTGACAGAGCCGAAAAGCTCCGCGCGCTCATCAAGAACCTCGAGGAGACCCTCGCAGGACTTAAATAATTAGAGTCTGCGACCTTCTTCGACTCAAAATTCAGAACGTATAATGTAAAATACCCCTGTACAAAGCTACAGGGGTATTTTTTTCGCACAAAGGAGCTGATCATTTGAAAACGAGCCGAAATGAGGACGGCACAAGGCTGACGCTGTATCTGTCCGGTGAAATAGATCATCATACGGCACACTCAATTATGCGCGAGGTTATGGACAAGCTTGAAGCCGAGCTGCCTCGAGATTGTATTCTAGATATGTCAAAGGTCACATTCATGGATTCAAGCGGAATTGCGATAATTCTCAAGGCGTACAAGCTGCTGAACTCCACCGGCGGCAGAATTGCGGTAGCGAACGCGCAGTCTCAGCCGCAGAGAGTTCTCGACGCCTCGGGACTTGACAGACTCATAAAGATTCTCGCTCCGTTAAGCGAATAAGGAGGTATAGAAATGAATGAAATAAATTCAATGAAAGTAATCTTCCCATCGCTCTCGGCAAACGAGGGCTTCGCAAGGGGAGCGGTAGCGGTTTTTGTATCGCAGCTCGATCCCACCGTATCAGAACTCGGCGATATCAAAACAGCGGTATCTGAGGCAGTCACAAACTGCATAGTACACGCCTATCCCGACAATATCGGTGAAGTAATGCTCAAGTGCCGCCTGCTGCCGGAGGACACGGTTGAGATAACCATCAAAGACCGCGGCAGGGGAATTGAGAACGTCGAAGAGGCGCGCGAACCGCTCTTCACCACAGGAGGTGAGGAGAGAAGCGGCATGGGCTTTACGATAATGGAGAGCTTTATGGATTCTCTGCGCGTGCGCTCAAGACCCGGAAAGGGCACGACAGTCATAATGCGTCGCAGGATAGCAAAACGGTCAAGATGAATGCTGACTACATAAAAAGCGCAAAATCCGGCGATAAAGATGCGATGGAACGGCTGATTGTGGAAAACTCCGGCCTTATCTGGAGCGTTTGCCGAAGATTTTGGGGACGTGGTGTGGAAAAGGACGATCTGTATCAGCTCGGGTGCGTTGGTTTTATGAAGGCAGTCGCCGGATACGACGAGGAATACGGCACTCAGTTTTCCACGTATGCAGTACCGAAGATTGCCGGTGAAATTCGCCGCTTTCTGCGCGATGACGGTGAAATCAAGGTATCTCGCACCATAAAGGAGCGCGCTCTGATTATCAGATCGGCTGAGAACAGATTATCTCATGAGCTCGGCAGAGAGCCTACTATTACGGAAATCAGCGAGCTGACCGGAATTGTTAAGGAGGATATCGCCCTTGCACTCGAGGCTACTACTGCACCCGAATCCTTGCAGTCTGAGATAAATGACGGAGGCGGGAAGCTTGAGGACGTTATAGCCGACAAAAGAGGAGAAAACGAGCTCATAGAAAGGGTTGCGCTGAAGGAAGCGATAGGCTCGCTCGATGACCGGGAACGGAAAGTGATACTGCTTCGCTTTTTCAGAGATCTGACACAGGAAAAGGCGGCAAATATTCTCGGAATCAGTCAGGTGCAGGTATCAAGAATCGAAAAAAGAGCGATAAATGAGCTCAGGCGGCTGCTCGCCTGAGCATTTTTGTTGCAAAATCACAGCTTTCAAAGTATAATGTGCTTGTACCCTCTCATAGGCTTTGTAAGAGGGGAGTGGGCAGCATGAATTACCGACCTTTTGCAGGACTGTTGTTCAGCGCAGTTGTTCTTTTTGCGCTGTTTTACGTATCGATAAACAGTGCTTCGGAGCTGACGAGCGTTCCGGCTATCGCTGATGAGAGCGGTGCAGTTTTGATAATCGACGCCGGACACGGCGGAGCTGACGGAGGCGCTGTGTCAGTAACCGGTAAATGCGAGAGCGAAATAAATCTTGAAATAGCGCAAAGAATCAAGCTTCTTGCCGAATTTCTGGGCTATAAGCCGATCATGACCCGAGAAACGGACGATATCATCTATCCGGACGAGGCTGACACGATACGAAAGAAAAAGGTCGCGGATACTCGCGCAAGAGTTGAGCTTGTCAATTCATGTTCCGGCGCATTTCTCGTTTCTGTTCACCAGAATAAATACACGTCTGCGTCACCGTCCGGCGCACAGGTTTTCTTCAAGGGAGATTGCAAGGAGCTTGCCGAAAAGATTCAGTCGGATTTCACGCAGTACGTTAACTTCGACGGAAAGCGTACTGCAAAGCCGGTCGCTTCTGATATCTATCTGTTTGCAAAGACAGAATGTCCGGGACTTCTTGTTGAGTGCGGCTTTTTATCAAATCCGGACGAGGCAGTAAAGCTTGAAACAAATGAACATCAAAAGCTGCTTACTTTATTAGTAATTGGCAATATTTCGAACTATATTTTTTGATTTGAGGCAATTATGAAGCAAAAGACAACGTATTACTGCACAGAATGCGGAAATGAGTTCCCGAAGTGGATGGGTCAGTGCTCCTCATGCGGGAGCTGGAACACCATAATCGAGGTGCCGGCAGAGTCTAAAAGCGCAAAAAATGCCGTCAGCCGCGGAATCAAGAGGCTTCCCAGAACGCTCGCTGAGCTTGATACTGCCGAGGAGGAGCGCTTCTCGAGCGGTATCGCTGAGCTTGACAGAGTTCTCGGCGGCGGCTGTGTAAAGGGCTCGCTCGTGCTTTTCGGCGGCTCTCCGGGAATCGGTAAATCGACGCTTTTACTGCAAATCTGCGTATACATCTGCCGCGAGCAGACGATTCTTTATGTAACCGGTGAGGAATCCGAACGCCAGCTCAAAATGCGCGCAGAGCGCCTTAAGGTGCGTACCGGAAACCTTTTTGTGCTTAGCGAAACGAATATGGACGATATACTCGATACGCTCGAATCTGCAAAGCCGGATATGCTGATAATCGACTCCATTCAGACTCTTTATTCGCCGGAGCTCAACAGCTCAGCAGGCTCTGTCGCGCAGGTCAAGGAATGCACAAATCAACTGATGAAGATAGCAAAAACCTACGGCGTTACGGTATTTGTCATCGGTCACGTCAATAAGGAGGGCGCGATTGCCGGCCCGAAGGTACTCGAGCATATGGTGGATTGCGTACTATATTTTGAGGGCATTCAGTCTGCAAGCCACAGGATATTGCGTTCTGCTAAAAACAGATTTGGCTCAACCAATGAAATCGGCGTATTTGAGATGACCGAAGCCGGACTACAGGAGGTTCCGAATCCGTCCGAGCTGTTGCTGAGCGGCAGGCCGGAAAACACTCCCGGAACCTGTGTAACGTGCGTTATGGAAGGCACAAGACCTGTGCTTGCAGAGATCCAGGCATTGATGACGATGTCGAGCTTCAATGTGCCGCGAAGAACGTCGAACGGACTTGATTACAACAGAGCGATGCTCCTGATGGCGGTAATCGAAAAACGAGGCGGTTTGAAAATCGGCGGCTTCGACGGATATATCAACGTGATCGGCGGACTCAGCATTGACGAGCCTGCGGCAGATCTTGCGGCTGTGCTGGCAATCGGCTCAAGCTATACGGACAAGCCGATTCCTGATGATCTCGTTGCAATCGGCGAAGTCGGATTGACCGGAGAATTAAGAAGCGTAACTCAGCTTGAACAGAGAATTGTAGAGATCAAAAGACTCGGATTTAAAAGATGTATAATTCCGATGCAGCGCAGAAAACTTATCAATATACCGGATGGAATAAAGCTCATTGAGGTCAAGACAATCAGAGAGGCTTTTGAGCTGCTGATTAAATGAAAATCGCACCGGAAATGGCTTACAGGCTGTTTCCGGGCGTTTTAGCCTACCCCACTTTGAACAAAATTTTTATTTTGTTCATAAGTTTGTGTATTTTGCCAATAGACCTCTCTTTCAATTTATGATATAATAAAAATTAAGCGAGGTGTTTTTATGGATTATCGTTCCGAGGTGCCGGAGATTATCAAATCGTTTCTCGTCTATCACGAAACCGTCAAAGGCCACTCAAAGAAAACCGTAGACGAATATTATCTCGATTTAAGAACCTTTTTCAAATACATGAAGCTTGAAAAAGACACCGTGCCTGCAAAGACTCCTTTTGATGAAATATCTATCAGCGACGTAGATATAAGTTTCATCAGATCTATCACTCTCTCAGACGTATATTCCTATCTTGCATATCTGTCTCGTGAGCGTGAAAAAAGTCCGAAGAGCTCACATTCAGCCAAGGGTCTGACGGCGACATCCCGCGCTCGCAAGATATCGACTATCCGCTCCTTCTATAAATACTTAACTAACAAGGCAAAGCTTCTCGACGTCAATCCTCTTCAGGATCTCGACTCTCCGAAAATCATGAAAACTCTGCCTCGTTATCTCAGCGAGGACGAAAGCGTTAATTTATTAACAAGTGTTGACGGAGCTAACAGAGAGCGCGATTTTGCCATCATTACCCTGTTTCTGAACTGCGGACTGCGTATTTCCGAGCTTATAGGACTTGATCAGTCGGATATTCACGGTGATTCTCTCCGTGTGCTCGGAAAAGGCGGTAAGGAGCGCGTGGTCTATCTTAACGATGCTTGTCAGGACGCCCTTGATGATTATCTTATAGTTCGCAGATCCATCGCCGCGAAGGATCCCGAGGCGCTCTTTCTCTCCTCTCAGCGCACGAGAATATCTCGCTCAACCGTACATGCACTTGTTAAAAAACATATCAAAGCTGCCGGTCTTGACAGCTCAAAGTATTCATCGCACAAGCTGCGCCACACTGCCGCTACTCTTATGCTGCACAATGGCGTTGACGTAAGAACTCTTCAGGAGCTTTTAGGACACGAGCACCTCAATACCACCGAAATATATACTCACGTCGAGTCATCCGGGCTCAGAGAAGCCGCAAAACTCTCTCCTCTCGCCTCTTTTAAGCGCAGGGACAAGGACGAGGAAAAGGATGAAAAGAACGAAGACGAGTAACGATGCAGGGGTTCATCACGAACCCCTGCATCGTTATTTCTTAAATAGTGCGGAAATGGCTCCGGAAATCAGCATCAGCGAGCCTATCAATGCATATATTCCGGTCATTTCGCTGTCAGTTCCGTATATCTCTATAACGCCTTGAAAAATTGAGCCGACAGTCAGTGCAGCAATACCTGCTCTCCAGAGCTTCGATGCCATCGGCGGAGGCATTACTGCTCTTTCTCTCATTCCGAGATACATAGCCGGCACGGCGCCGAGAATAAGCGGTATTGCAAAGGCGAACACCATGAAGAATGAATACACCCCGAAGCTGAAATGCTCGTATATGGCGCCGAAAAGCGCTACAAGCATAGAAACTATGAAATACGCCCGGGCTTTTTTCAGCATATTTGCCCGAACTATACTATTATCCGATATAAACAATGTCGCTCACTTCCCTTTCCTTGATATTATTGCCGCTTGTTGTCGGATTATTTATTACCTCACCCAGATATACCATCGTTGACGAGCCGCCGCCGTCGAGATTATAGACTGTTTCGGCGCCGAGTGATTGACAGAATTCCGCAAGCTCGAGAAGGCTCAGTCCCTCGCTTTCACTTGTTCTTCCGTCGCTTACTACGAATATATAATGATTCTCGTCTATAATACCTATAGCCGTTCTAGGATTCGACGCCATCGCCTTGCCGACCTCGTCTGACTTGGTTACGCTGATAGTGCCGTTCTCCACAAGCGCCGGCCCGAACGAGAGCACCTGCACGGCTCCGTTTTGCACAAGCTCCTGTGCCGTGGTATCGTCCTCGTTTACGATTTCAAAGCTGCCGTCCGAGTAAATCACAAGCGCTTCGCCGCCGGAGCTCGTATCTCGATAGATAACTCCGTTGCGAACTACAAATCCGGTGTTTCGAGAGCCGTAAAAGTCTCCGTTTATCGCAAGGACAGCGTTGTGCTCAGCGGCAATATTGCTCGTTTTATCCTTAATATTCTTGCCGTAGGTGTCGTAAGCGAACGCAGTTTTCAGCCAGCTCGGATCCGGTACGACGATATCCGCCACATAGACCGTAGTGTCGTTTTCCCGGTAAGTGCTGATTGTGATTTCCGGCTCTCCTACCGACTCATCTGATATAGATTCATCCTGTGCTTCCGTTGAAATAGACTCAGCCTCGGCTTCCACAGCCTGCTCGACGGCGCCGGCGTATGTGCGCGGGATAACGAACACATCGAGCAGAGAATATAACGTAAATGCAGTCAGAAAAAGGCTGAAAAGTATTCCGAATGCGTATTTTTTCATAAGAAAAAGCTCCTTTCTTGCTTTATGGGCAAATTATAACCCAAAAAGCTTAAAAGGAGCTTAATATTATTTCGGTTTTTTACTTGCCGAGTCTGAACATGGCGGCAAACGCGGCCGCTACGGCAACAACAACGTCAAGACACACGACAAAGCTTACTCCCACTATGCCGATGAGCGCGAGAAGGATGCTCAGTCCCTTTGCTGCAAGGATAGCTATGGTGCATATCTTAACCATAAGGTTAATGGCCTTCGCCTCGTTTATAAGCGCGGGAATGGCGGCTATATCGCCGGACGGAATAAAGGCAGTTCCCGCGAGATTTGATTCATTCTCGCCGAGAACGATTTTGAGGTTGGCAAGCTCGCTTGCACGAACGTCGCTATTGGCTGATGTTATGTAGCCGAGGCATTCATCCTTCTGCTGCTGACCCATGATGTACTGTACTCTCTCGTATTTATCGCGGGGCGTGCAGTCGGCATATACCTCGCTTATGCCGATACCGCGTGCTATTCTTGTGGCGCTGAGGGTATTGTCGCCTGTCATGAGCGCAACGTTCGCAACTCCGCACTTTCTAATGCGCGAGACAGTCTCAGCCGCGCCGGGGTTGACCTCATCCTCAAAGTCTATTCTGCCGACGAAGGTCTTTCCGACCGCAACGTAAACAGAAACGCAGTCAGATGGGATCATATCGCCCTTGACTCCGAGCTTCTCCATAAGCTCGATATTGCCCACGGCGACAATATTGCCGCCCGCAAGCTGTACAAAGCTGCCAGAGCCTTTCTCCTCGCGCTGCTGAGTTACTCTGCGCGGATCAAGCTCTGCGCCGTAAGCCGACTTGATTGCTTCTGCAAGCGGATGATTGGAGTAGATTTCGGCGTAAGCCGCGAGCGAAATAAGCTGCTTTGCGCTGATCTTTACGGGATAAACTCCGCTGACGTAATACTTGCCGGCGGTCACAGTTCCGGTTTTGTTGAAAATAACGCTTGAAAGCTTCGCTGCTGAAACAATGCTCTTGACGTCCGTGAAGCGGATGCCCTTTTTAATGGCGCTTCCCTTTCCGATATCGTAGACAAGAGCGGTTATGGCGGTGATCATAAGCGGCGCGCTTGCGGCAAGAACCGCACAGGAGCTGCAAAGCCGAGGAAGAAGATTATCTCCGGCAAAAATCAGAGACAAAAGTCCGCTGATGACAGCAACAAATGCGACCGCAGGAGTGAAATATGAGTCGATAATGTGGAAGGTAGGTTCAACTATATCGCGTTCAGTGTCGGAGCTTGCGCCCTTCAGAAGCTTATCGGACTCGCCGCGGTACCAGTCAAGAGCGTAATCTCTGAGATTAAATCCCACGTCGGCAATCACAAGTGCGATAACTCCGTCAACAACGCCGCCGAACAATACGCAGAATACGCAAGCCGCGAAAACAATGACATTCTCGTTCAGATAGTTCCTGCTCTTGAAATCCTCAAGCGCGCGAAGGACAAGCGGCAGACCGCAAACGACTACTGCGGCAAGCGCAAGGATCGTATCAAGCGGAGAAGCAACAAAGCTCATCCTGCTGAACACGAGAAGGATCAATCCGGCAAGAACTCTTATCGCCTCGTTCAGAAATGCTCCGGAGAGCGCGAACGGAACCTTCTGCTTTGCAGGAAGCTCGCCTGTTTCGACTGTATTCTCAATAGTTTCGCCGACGGAGTTGAAGAATTCATCCTCCTCAGAAAGCTCCTCGGCAGGAGCCTCAATCTCTTCGGCGTCGTCTACAGCGTCTGGCTCTGTTTCTGCGATCTCGGAGTCAGTAATCTTCTCCGCTTGTTCAGGAGCCGCTTCGCTCCCCTGCTCTGTTAGCTTGTCAACCAGCATCTCCTCGACGGGATCGAGCTCGTTATTCAGATTAGACTTTTCATCCATAATATCACCATCTTCCGTAGTGTATAAAAATAGACACTGACTTTTACGTCAGTGTCTATTATATACTATATCATACCAGAAAATCAAGCTTTTCCGTCGCAGCCAAGAACATTTACGATCTTATGCTTGACCATCTCACGGATTGCGGCGCGGCCGGGGGTGAGATACTGGCGCGGATCGAAGTGATCGGGGTGCTCCCAGAAGTGCTCGCGGATGCAGGCAGTGAGCGCAAGACGGAGGTCGGAGTCGATGTTGATCTTGCAGACTGCCATCTTTGCGGCCTCGCGGAGCTGCTCCTCGGGGATGCCTACTGCGTCGGGCATCTTGCCGCCGAACTTGTTGATCTTGTCAACGAACTCCTGGGGAACGCTGGAGGAGCCGTGAAGAACAATCGGGAAGCCGGGAAGACGGCGGGAGACCTCTTCAAGGATGTCGAAGCGGAGAGGAGGCGGAACGAGCTTGCCGGTGATCGGATCACGGGTGCACTGCTTAGCAGTGAACTTATAAGCGCCGTGGCTTGTACCGATGGCGATGGCAAGAGAGTCGCATCCGGTGCGCTCAACGAACTCCTGAACGTCCTCAGGACGGGTGTAGCTGGAATTCTCAGCGGATACGTTGACCTCATCCTCAACGCCGGCGAGAGTGCCGAGCTCGGCCTCAACGACAACGCCGTGATCATGAGCGTACTCAACGACCTGCTTTGTGATCTTGATGTTCTCCTCGAAGGGAAGACCGGACTTATCGATCATGACGGAGCTGAAGCCGCCGTCGATGCAGCTCTTGCAGAGCTCGAAGGAATCACCGTGATCGAGGTGAACGACGATAGGAAGATCAAAACCGGCGGTCTGCTCAGCGTCCTGAACAGCAGCCTCGATGAGCTTCATAAGATAGACATGCTTTGCGTAGTTGCGGGCGCCCTTGGAAACCTGAAGGATAAGCGGAGCGTGAAGCTCGATGGCCGCCTCAGTGATTCCCTGAACGATCTCCATGTTGTTAACGTTGAAAGCGCCGATTGCGTAGCCGCCGTCGTAAGCCTTCTTGAACATTTCTTTGGAAGTTACGATTCCCATTGCAAACATCTCCTTTTAGCAATTTGATGGATAGATATATTTTACCATAATGTTTTCTGATTTCAAGTCAAATTTTAGAAAAATACACTTTAAAATCCGGAAGAAATATGTTATCATCAATTTGTAATCAAAAAATAATGGGAGGTAATTCCAATGAGCGAAAAACTTATCGGTGCTGCCGTTATCGGCCAGTCCGGCGGCCCCACCTCTGTAATCAACGCGTCTGCGTACGGTGTTATCCGCACTGCACTTGATTCTGACTGCATCACCAATGTCTACGGCATGGCGCACGGCATCAAGGGTATGCTCGCAGATCAGCTCTATGATATGGGTCAGGAGGATGCCGAGGAGCTCAGACTTCTCCTTAACACTCCTTCCTCCGAGCTCGGCTCCTGCCGCTATAAAATCGCCGACCCCGATGTTGATGATACCGACTACAAGCGTATTCTTGAGATCTTCAAGAAGTACAACATCCGTTATTTCTTCTATAACGGCGGCAACGACTCCATGGATACCTGCGACAAGGTCAGCCGCTATATGGCAAAGTCCGGCTGGGATTGCAGAGTAATGGGCGTTCCCAAGACCATCGACAACGACCTCTACGGCACCGACCACTGCCCCGGCTTCGCCTCCGCGGCAAAGTACATCGCGACCTCCGTCTGCGAAGTTTATAAGGACGCCAGAGTTTACGATACCGGCATGATCACCGTTATTGAGATCATGGGCCGTCACGCCGGCTGGCTCACCGCCGCCGCGTCCCTCGCCTCCACCGTAGGCTGCGGCCCCGACCTTATCTATGTCCCCGAGGTCGACTTCGATATGGACAAGTTCCTCAAGGACGTCACCGACATCTACAATAAGAACGGCAAGTGCATAGTCGCCGTTTCCGAGGGCATCCACTATGCCGACGGCACCTTCGTATCCGAGGCTAAGGCCTCCGCTACCGACGGCTTCGGTCACGCTCAGCTCGGCGGACTCGCCGCTCACCTTGCAAACGTCGTCAAGGAAAAGACCGGTGCAAAGGTTCGCGGCATCGAGCTCAGCCTTCTCCAGCGCTGCGGCGCCCACCTCGCTAGCCAGACCGATATCGACGAGAGCTTCCTCGCAGGCAAGACCGCCGTTGAGGCCGCCGTTAACGGCGAGACCGGCAAGATGGTCGGCTTCAAGAGAGTCATGGTCGACGGCAAGTACACCTGCGAGATGATCCTCCTCCCGCTTACCTCCGTCGCTAACTACGAGAAGAAGGTTCCGCTTGAGTGGATTACCCCCGATCACAACGGCATCACCTCCGACTTCGCCGATTACGCTCTTCCCCTTATCGCCGGAGAGCCTGAGCGCAAGCTTGAAAATGGCCTTCCCCGCTTTGCAAGACTCAAGAAAGTCCTCGCAAAGTAAGTTATCCCATCAATACAAATCCGGCAGGTTATCCTGCCGGATTATTTTTACTTTCTGAACATCGCAAGCGAGATAATCTTTGACATTTCGCCGCGAGTTATAGTATTTTTCGGGAAAACAGTGCCGCCGGAGCCGGCAACTATTCCCCTCTCAACCAGCGCCGCAACGGAATCAAGCGCGAATTCGCTTATCTCATCGGAATCAGCAAAAGCATTCAGAGCTGAAAGATCGGTGCTTTTTAGCTTCAGCGCTCTTGCCAGCATAGTGAACGCCTCCTCGCGCGATATATCGGCGTTCGGCTCATAGTTGGTTTCGTCGCGGATCACAAGGCACCCCGTAGTCTTCGCCCACAGAACGGCGTCGTGATAATAAACGTCCGGCGTAACGTCAGCGAACGGCGCGTCGCCGCTCACGCTTTCGCTGCCCATAGCTCTGTAAAGCATAAGAGCAAAGTTGCCGCGCGTCATCGTATCATCAGGATGAAAATCGCCGTCAGGATACCCGTTCACTATGCCCTCGCGGTATATGCTCTCAATAAACTCCTTTGACCAGTGAGAGCGCGTGTCCTCGAAGTGGAGCGGGATATTGACATTCAGCGTCTTAGAAAAGTCCGCAAGCGCTACTGTAACGCTTCCGGAATCTCCGGCACCGCCGATAACCGTCACAAGTCCGGATTCGTCCGCCTGAGCGCAGCCGGACGCAGTATACACTACGCCGTCGCTGTCAAAAAGCACATCCCTCCCGAGCTTTCTTGCACAGACAGAAAGCTGAACGCTGCTGCCAGACTCCATGTCGGTGAGCGATGCAGTTTTATCTATATCAGCGTTTATTATTTCAATATCGCATTCTTCCGGCGATACTACGTAGACAATTCCACCGTTCGGCGCCTTAAAAGCACCGGCTGTTGAGGGCGCGACAGCTGAAACGTTCTGCCCGTCAGCGGTCTTGTTGAGCAATTCGTCGGTAAAGAAATAGCGGAGCGTTGTTTTAGCTCCTGAGAGTACAAAAGCGCCGTCCTCAGCAAGAAATTGTTTTGATGATACTCCGGACGGTTTCTTTTCGGATACGAAGAGTATGTAAGTCGAGCATCTGCGTATTGAGCTCGGCTCATCGACAGTCTTTGCTGCATCGTACCCGGCGAGCTTTACATTTACGGCTGTACTGCCGCCTCCGTCGAGGTTAACAACGGTCACGCAGCCCTCGTCAATAAGATCTTTTGCCACATCGCTCATGCGCGCGCCGACGGAGTGAGCCGAGTTACGTCCGTCGACTGTGTAAGTAATGATAGTACCGTCCTCGCGGATACCGACTGCAGTGCGGGGATTGAGACCAAAGAGCGCGCTGTCCCACGTCTTATCGTCGGTTAGCTCGCCCTCAGAAACGAGAATATCACCGCATCCCGTCGCCCATTTTGCGCTTGCAAGGCGCTCATCCTCGGCTTCGACGTCAAGTGTCAGCAAATCTCCGACAGCAAAGTCCTTATACCCTTCCGGGATAGTTCCTGCAAGCGAAGCTGAGAGAATAAGTTCATCGTCGACAATCGTGAAATTCATGCCTTTTTCAACGATTTCCGTTACTTCAAGCTCAAGAGAAGTGCCGATCCGCATTTCGCCGGATTTAATTTTACACCTCACAGCCCATCCTTCCGTGAAGGTCTCGGTGGTCTCGGAATACGCCGAAGTAAATACATAGATACCGAACTGCTCATGGCGGGCTTTGTTAAGGTCGTTCAATATAAGCTCCTGCCCTGAACGGGAGTTTGAAAAGCGCATCTGAACCGCTGCTTTTTCGACCACGGCTGCGCCCTCGTCGGTAAAAATGAGAGCGTTATTCAGAGACGGACTCGATTTGTATATTCCGTTTTCTATGACGATTCCAAGTGGAACACAAGTCTGCATCGAGAAAAAGTCAGCGTTCACCGCGCCGAAAACAGTATATCCGAGGTCGTTTGCAAACGCGGTGACCTCGTCAATATACATAGCGTTCATTATCTTATCGGCACTCAGAACGATCGGCTTTATCTCCGACCCCGCGCGCAGGTCAAGCTTGTAGGATTCAACGCGATTGCCGGAGGAGTTGAAGGAGATTTCGTTTTTGTAGTAAAAACCGCTCTGAAGCTCTACTGTATGAGAATAGACCGCTTCGCCGGTTCCGGCTCCTGCGGCAAAGGCCGTCGGAAGAGTCAGTATGACAGCGAGAACAAGAGAAGTTATGCGGGAGTATATTTTCATTTAAGCATTTCCTCAAAATCGGATTCTGAAATAATCTTGATGCCGAGCTCCTCGGCTTTCGTGAGCTTGCTTCCGGCGGCCTCACCTGCAAGTACGATGCCGGTTTTCTTCGATACCGAGCCGGAGACCTTTCCGCCGTTTGCTTCAATAAGCGCTTTAGCCTCGTCACGGGTGTACTTTTCGAGCGTTCCCGTGAGAACGAACGTTATTCCTGCGAATTTCGTGCCGATAGGCTCCTCGCGGGATTCCATATTCACTCCCGCTTCACGCAGTAGGCCGAGGAAGTGGCGCGACTGTTTCGATTCAAACCAATCTATAATATTCTGAGCCGTAATGCCGCCGATATCCTCAATGGCGCAGAGCTCAGGAAGCGAAGCGTTTTCGAGCGCTTCCATATTGCCGAACGCGCGGGCGAGCGCTCTAGCGGCACTGGAGCCGACCTGCGGTATGCCAAGAGCGCAGATAACGCGCCAGAGATCGTTTTCCTTGGATTTTTCGATTGCGGAGATAAGGTTTTCGGCGCTCTTTTTACCGAAGCCCGGAAGCGCCGCAAGCTCCTGCGCCTGCAATGAATAGAGGTCTCCGGCGTTTTTAATTAGGCCGTTGTCTATTAAGAGCGCGCTGACTGACTCGCCGAGCCCCTCTATATCCATAGCCTCACGCGAGGCAAAGTGTATTATGTGGCGCAGTCTCTGTGCGGGGCACTCAGCGCCGTGGCAGCGGATTGCGGCGCCACCCTCATCGCGGTACACCGGCTCACCGCACACCGGGCAGGTCTCCGGAAATGAGAATTTAACGGCGTCGGCGGGGCGCTTTGCAAGATTTACGGACAGAATCTCGGGAATGATCTCCCCTGCCTTCTGCATAAGCACAGTATCTCCGATGCGAATATCCTTCTCGTTTATGAAATCCTCGTTGTGAAGCGTAGCGTTAGTGACGGTAGTTCCGGCGAGACGCACCGGCTCAACGACAGCCTTCGGCGTGAGAACTCCAGTTCTGCCGACCTGAATGATAATATCGGTGACGCGGGTTTCCTTCTTTTCAGGCGGGTACTTGAACGCGACCGCCCAGCGCGGCGCCTTGGCGGTGCTGCCGAGAGTACGGCGAGATGCGAGATCATTCACCTTGATCACCGCGCCGTCGATATCGTAGTCGAATTCATCGCGGTTATCCCCGATAAATACAATTCGCTCCATACCTCTCTTAATATCAGTATATTCCCAATGCGGAACAGTGCGAAAGCGCATTGTTTTCAAAAATTCAAGGCTCTCGGCGTGGGTCCTGAACTCTATTCCGGTCGCTGCCTGAACGTTGAAGCAGACTACATCGAGCCGCCTTTCAGCGGCGATTTTCGGGTCGAGCTGACGAAGCGAGCCCGCGGCGGCGTTGCGGGGATTTGCGAACAGAGGCTTTTCCTCCGCCTCGCGCTCCTCGTTGAGCTTGCGGAATACCTTTTTTGACATATACACCTCGCCGCGAACAACAAGGTGCTCGGGCGCATTTTCAAGCTTTAACGGAAGCGAACGGATAGTGCGGAGATTTTCGGTCACGTCCTCGCCTATTCTGCCGTTGCCTCGCGTTGCACCCTGCACAAAAACGCCGTTCTCGTATCTGAGCGCGACGGAGAGCCCGTCGACCTTAGGCTCGACATCGAACTCAAAGCCACCGATGCTCTCGGCGCATCGGTTATAAAAGGCCTCGACCTCATCGGCGGAAAAAACGTCCTGCAGGGATTCAAGCGGTACCTCATGCTCGACCTCGGCAAAGCTCTCCACAGCCTTACCGCCGACGCGCTGAGTCGGCGAATCGGGCGTAATCAGTTCCGGATGCTCCTTTTCAAGATTCTCAAGCTCGCGCAGGAGCATATCATATTCGTAATCGGAGATGGTGGGGTTATCAAGAACGTAATAGTTATAGCTATGCTCGTTCAGCGTATCGCACAGCTCTCTGATTCTCTCTGCGTAGTCCATCTTCTTCTCCTCATTTGTCTAAATTCGCGTAAGTATTCGGTACGGAGCCGACTATTACAGTCTCTGCGACCGTGATCTCCGTTGTCACAGTGTCCCACCTGTTCTGATATCCCGCAAGCAGGATGCCGAGAGTAACATCCACATCCATCATTATACGGTGGCGTGTCTGATTTATTCCGGCGTCGGAAAACTCGTTGCGAAAGGTGGTATTTACATTTGTGACAGAGAGTATATTTGCGGAAATTCTCGGCCCATGACCGGACAGGAAAGCGTTTCCGAAAAGACTTCCGAGCGGTATATCGACCCTTGTGACGTCGCTCTCTGCAAATTTCTTCACTATCGCGTTTGTGATCTTCGCCTGAAGGTAGTTTACGTTTGCCATATTGGTCACAAGCGCCGTTATGTTGCCGTTCTTGTCCGTCATAAGCGAGACCATATCGTTATAATCTATAGTCTCGGCCATCACCTCTTCGGCGAGCACCTCGTTGACTGTAAAAGTGATGTTATCGTAGGCCTCGCTCACTGCAAGATCGACTATTACCGTGCTCAGCGTACCATAAGAAATAAGTATTGCGAGCAGTATAATAGCGGCAACTGCAAATATAAAAAGCCGCAATTTCAGCGGTTTCGGTCTGCCAGAGCCTAATATGCGCATATTCTTCACCCCTACGGGCAGTATATGCGCTCGCTCAGCGTTTTATTTCAGCAGCATATCAATGGCATTCATAACGCCGAGCTTGCCAAGCTCATAGTTAAGTCCGCCCTGCATAAACGCCGTGTACGGCTCGCGCATCGGGCCGTCGCAGCTGAGCTCGATTGAAGCGCCCTGAACGAACGTACCGGCAGCCATAATAACCTGATCCTCATACCCCGGCATATCCCAGGGAATGGGCGTAACGTAGCTGTCCACCGGCGAAGCGAACTGTATTCCGCGGCAGAACTTCTCCAGTAGCTCGGGCTTTCCGAGCTCCACGGATTGAATTATATCGTATCTCTCCTCACCTGACGCGGGCGAAGCCTTGTAGCCGAGCTCCTCAAGCATACCGGCGCAGAAGATGACGGTTTTCAGCGCTTGAGCGACAATGTGAGGCGCGTTCATAAAGCCCTGGAAATGCAGGCGATAACCGCCCTCGTATGAGCCGCACTCGCCGCCGATACCTGGAACGGACAGCCGCATGGCCGCAGCGTCGACAAGCTCAGCCTTTCCCGCGACATATCCTCCGGTAGCGATAAGCCCGCCGCCGGGGTTCTTGATAAGCGAGCCGGCTACGAGGTCGGCGCCAACCATTGTCGGCTCTATCTCCTGAACAAACTCGCCGTAGCAGTTATCAACTACGACCTTCGCCTCGGGATTTACAGCGTGGACGATATCGCAGATCTCGCCGATTTTCTGAACGCTGAGCGTCGGGCGGTTTGCGTAACCTCTGGAGCGCTGGATTTCAACACATTTGACTCTCTTATCCGCCGCTTTAGCTTTTATTGTTTCCAGATCCGGCTCGCCGTTTTCAAAAAGCGGAACTTCATCGTAGCCGACTCCGTAGTATTTCATCGATCCGGGATAGTCGCCGGTAAGTCCGATTGCAGACTGCAGCGTGTCATAAGGAACGCCGGTTGCGGCAAGGAGTATATCGCCCGGCCTCAGGCAAGCAAACATAGCAGTCGCGATCGCGTGAGTGCCGTTAACGAAGTTATTGCGCACAATCGCCTTTTCGGTGCCCATAGCTTCCGCAAAGATCTTCTCAAATGTGTCTCTTCCGAGGTCATCATATCCGTATCCGCTCGTTCCGGCGAACATATTTGCCGAAACGCGGTTTTCTCTGTAGATTTCAAGCAGGCGCTCGGTATTAGTGAGCGCGGTTCTGTCAATTTTTGCGAACTTCTCTTTAAGCTTTGCCTCAACCTTTTCAGCAAGCTCTGTTACTCTTTTATCCATCAGTTAAGCTCCATAACAGTCTTTTTGAAGAGCTTACCGCGCTCCTCGAAGTTTTTGAATCTGTCAAATGATGTGCAGGCGGGGCTCATCAGCACGATATCGCCGCTCTCTGCCGCCTTGTAGCAGGCTCTGACAGCGTCGCAGAAATCATCCTCGTGGATTATCTCTCCGGTAAAGCCGGAGTTTTTTGCCGCCTCTGTGATTTTTTCAGCCGTCCAACCGGTGACAACGAGCGTCTTGACGTGCTCTGCAATCTCTGCGCCGAGCGAATCGAACGGCACGCCCTTGTCCTTGCCGCCCGCCATAAGTATAACCTTCTGCTTGAAGGAGCGAAGTCCCGCTGTTGTGCGCGACGGGCTTGAGGCGATGGAATCGTTGTAAAACTTTACGCCGTTCAGCTCGCGGACAAATTCAATGCGGTGCTCAACTCCCTTGAAGGAGCGCGCAGTCTCGACCATAGCCGCCTTAGAGGTGATGCCCCACGTCGCGGCAAACGCCGCCATATAGTTTTCTATATTGTGTACGCCGGGCAGGAATATCGAGTCGGCGCTCATTATGCGCTCTGTGGTGCCGTCGAACGAGGCGCAGATATCACCGTTTTCAAGGTAAACTCCCTCGCTGACTCTTCCCCTGCGCGAGAACATAACAGGGTGTCCGGCGTCCTTTGCAAAGTCAGCCGTAATGTCGTTATCTGCGTTCAGAACTACCTTCTCGGGCTGTAAAGCGCGGTCAAAAATGTTCTTTTTTGCCCAGACATACTCCTCCATGCCCTTATGGACATCGAGATGATTCGGAGCCACATTAGTTATGACTGCGATTTTCGGGCTTTTGTTCAATGTCATTAGCTGGAAGCTTGAAAGCTCAAGCACGCAGATATCGTCAGCGCTCATCTCCTCAGCCTTGTCAAGAAGCGGAGTTCCGATGTTGCCGCCAACCCACACTCTTTTGCCGTCGCGCTTGAGTATCTCAGATGTGACGGTGGTTGTTGTGGTCTTTCCGTCTGAGCCGGTGATGGCGATAATATCGCACGGGCAGACCTCAAAAAACGCCTCCATCTCGCTTGTGAGAACTGATCCGTTCTGAACAGCGGCTACGATTTCTGGCAGATCGGGTCTTATTCCGGGCGAGCGGAAGATAACGTCGCCGTCTATTCCCTTCAGATAGTTCTCTCCAAGAACCAGCTTTGCGCCGATCTTTTCAAATTCGTCGGCTGTTTCTCCGAGCTTTTCGCGCGGAGTCTTATCTCTCGCAACGACCTCGATGCCGCTCCTCAGTAAAAGTCTTATAAGCGGGCGGTTCGATATGCCGATACCGAGAACATCAACCTTTTTCCCGCACAGAGTGTGAAGATAATCGCTAAGCGTCATTATGCACCTCGTAAGCTTTATTCTTTAACCGATATATTATATACCTTTACAGAATATTTTTCAATCATTCCATTTGACAATGGCGGTTTTTTATATTAAAATAGCCTCCTGAGCAGGTCGGACGGTCGCGGGCATAAGCTGAAAGGCTGTGCGTGAGGAAAGTCCGGGCTCCATAGGGCAAGGATAACCGGTAACACCGGCCAGGGGTGACCCTCGGACAAGTGCAACAGAAATAGACTGCCGCATTTGCGGTGATGGTGGAAAGGCGGGGTAAGAGCCCACCCGAGGCGTGGAGACACGCTTTCGCTGTAAACTCTATCCGGAGCAACGCCGTGGAGGGACATTGAGAACTGCCCGTTCGTCCCGAGGAGGCGGCTT
>JAFSJE010000021.1 GCA_017439425.1 Oscillospiraceae bacterium | reverse complement strand
TGCCTCCGGTTCCTGCGGACGCTGAGATGTTGTAAGTCTTCTTCTCAAAGGTCGCGCTTATTGTGTGCGCCGCAGTTACATTACTGAAGGTGTAGCTCGTCCTCTCGCCCTTATGTCTCCTCAAACTTCGGTGTCAGAAGCTCTCTGTTGGCACTACGCGATACTGTGCATTCCGTATTTCGTCCTTGATAGCAGAAATTACATCAAAATAAAATCTACGCAAAACCTTCCGCGCATAAGACAAAGAAAACAGAAAAACGCTTCGGGAGCGGATCAGCTACGATCCGCTCCCGCTTTTTCTTGCCCATTTTCGCTTCTCTCCGCCGATGGCGTTGAACGCCGCCCGCATCTCCTGCTCGGTAAGCTCGCCGTCGCGCGCACTGTCGAGGATCCTCTGCGCCTCGGCAACCTGCGCGTTCCATTCATCTATGCTTATCGTGCCGTACTTTCTTCTCGCCTGCAAGCGCCGGTAGGTTCTCAGATACTCCTTGCCCTCCGGCGTGTTCGCCATCTTGTCGTGCTTCGCCTGCTCCTTGACGTGAGCGCCGATCTTGCGGCAGGTGCGCTCGGTCTCACCCGGCGCCACGTTATTGCAGTACCTCGTATCGTAACCGTTTGTCAGCAGAAAATATCTTCCGCAGTTGTGGCAGCGGCGAGGGATGTTGCCGTGGATGATCCCGCGATAGAGGTCAGTATACAGGAACGCCGGAAGTTCCCCGAAGTTCGTCTCCTCCGCAACCACGATTCCGTCCTCCGTCTCGAGCGGCACGAAATTCACGTGCGCCGGAAAGCTCTGCTCAAACGACTCTCCGGAGTATCCCGGCTCCCTCGCAAGTGTCATGTCCTTGTAGTAGCGCATGAACGCCGCGCCGTATTCCCTCTTCGTTCTCGACGGAAGATTCTCAAAATAGTTGTCGAGCATATATGAAACGTCACTGCGAAAGGTTCTGAGCGCCTCGGGTAATCTGCGGACGTTCTCAAACATATCCAGAAACAGCTTGCGGCCCGTCGTTCCCTCGGTCATCGCCTCGTCCCACTGGTCTGTATGCAGATAGAGGTAGGTGAAGATGTTGTAGTGCAGGTCCATATCCATCGGGATATAGCAGTAGGGCGGCAGCTTCAGAACGATGTCAAATACTGCGTTTGCGCTCTTCTGCGCGTCGAGAATGTGCTGCTTGTCCCTCGTCTGAAAGAGCCTCATAGCGGAAGCGTAAAATCTCTCCGTCGCCGTCGCAAGGCTGTCAAATGTCTCGGTATCCCAGTTCAGTATCTCGGTAGAAATCTGACCGAGAGGTATTCTCCTCCTGCCGATGCGCAGCTCATCCTCGGTGAAGAGTATAAAGAAGTTATCAAAGGTGTTCATAAGCACTCCGAATATATCCGATATGATTTTGTTTTCTACTTAGCTTTCGCCCAGTATATTGTAATTCCTCTGAATTGGTGTTACAGTAATTATATCCGATAGCTATCAGTAAGTCAATAACAGAAAGGATGTTCCAATGATAAATTCTCAGTACAAAAGTTACGATGACATTCCGTTGTTCCTCAACGCTAAAAATGTTGCGGAGGTGCTTGGTATTGCTCAGTCCTCTGCGTATGAACTGATGCACGGAAACGATTATCCGACATTGAAAGTTCGCAGTCGCATTGTGGTGCCGAAGGAAAAATTCATCGAGTGGGTGAACAGTCATGCCGACAATCCGAAGTGATCTGATGTATCGTCCCGAGGATCACTACTCGCCGATGCCGAACGTGATCTGGGGTCTCGAGCTCACTCCCGGCGCGATTGCGACTTACGGTTATTTACTCTTCCGCGAGATCAGAAAGACGTACAAGTGCTACCCTTCCTTCGAGGATATAGGTCGCGCGATCGGTCGCAGTAAGCGTTCGGTGCCGGAGTACGTTGCTGAGTTAGTAGATAAGAAACTGATAGAAGTCAAGAACACAACTATCACTCTCGCCGACGGCACGAAGAACAACGGCACACTCGAATATCACATTCTGAATCCGATGATTGCTGTAAAGCACTACAACGATAACTACGAGGCGAGAGCTATGGCGAAATTAGAAAAGCCGGAAAAGCCTCGCCATCGGCGTGAGCCGAGAACCCCTCCGACAACGGCAAATCCAATCGAGGAGTTTGAGCTTCCGTTTTAAACCGAAACGAAGCCCAACGAAGTGGGTTCGTTTCGGAGAGGAGGCGCAGCGGAATGAGCGAGCTTTGCCGCAAGCCTCTCAGCGCCGAAGCGGAGCGCTAAGCCTCCATTCCGACGAGAAGCAGGATAAAGGCGTGGCATCTGCTTCGGTGCACACGCCATGCACTTCTGCCGGCAGTGCCGACAGTTTCTGCGGTCACAAAAGTGACCTCTTAATGAGAGGATTTTGCCGGACGTGACCTCAACTAACGAAAAAATACTTAGAAAACCAACGATTTCAAAAGACATCAAGGAGGAAAAATGGCAGAAAAAGAGAAAATTACAGTGCGTTTTGAGCCTCGGACTGTTCGCCGCGCTGACCAGTGGATAGCGGAGGCAAATTGCAAAAGCCGCAACGAATTTATCGAGAAAGCGGTAAACTACTACGTCGACAGACTGATGGCGGAGGACGCAGATTCGCTTCCGCGTTCGATCAGCGTAGCGCTCGACGGCAGGCTCAGTCAGATGGAGAATCGTCTGTCCGGTCTGATGTACAAGGTCGCCGTCGAGACGGACATGCAGAACGGGATCATCGCTGATCTGTACAGCATCGACGATGACGATCTCCGCAAGCGGCGAGCGGAGTGTGTTAAGAACGTCAACCGCACGAACGGAAAAATTCGTTTGGAGGATCATATGCGTGACGAGGATGATTCGCAATGGCTCGACTGATCGTCAAGGCTCCGTACATCAAAAGCAGTGGCGGAGGTTACCTCAAATACATCGGCACTCGCGACGGAGTTGAACTGCTCCCGCAGTCCGAAATCTATATGCAATACATCAACGAGCGCCCGCGCAGTCACGGGCTGTTCGGCGACGAGGAAAGTGTTGATCTGAAATCTGCGATTGCAGAAGTCGAGAGCTACACCGGCAACATCTGGACGCCGATCATCTCACTCAAGCGCGAGGACGCAGTGAAGTTCGGTTACGACAACGCCGGGGCGTGGAGAAATCTACTCCGCGCTCACCGGAACGAAATCGCCGAGGCGTTCAAAATCTCGCCGGACAACTTCCGCTGGTACGCTGCCTTCCACGACGAGGGCGATCACCCTCACTGTCATATGATGGTGTGGTCGAAAAATCCGTCGGAAGCGTACCTCTCGAAGAAGGGCGTCGAGAAAATAAAGTCCGTTCTCACAAACGACATTTTCTCACACGAGATGGTTCAAGTCTATGAGCAGAAAACGAAAATGCGCGACGAGCTTGTGCGTGAAGCGAGAGTTGAGCTTCGCAAGCTCTGTGCTGAAATGCGAAGTCACATATACGTTGACCGAGAGCTTGAAGCGATGATGAGTTCTCTCGTAAGTACGCTTCCCGATCACGGCAAAATGAGTTACGGATATATGCCGAAGCCGGTGAAGGCTCTCGTCGACGAATTCGTTGATCGGCTAAGTGAATTTGAAAGCGTCGCAAATTGCTATGACAAGTGGCAAGCGCTCCAATGGCAAATTGAGAGCTACTACCGCGACAAGCCGCGCGAGGATAAGAAGCTCTCCGAGCGAAAGGAGTTCCGCCAGATCAAAAACGCAGTCATAAGTGAAGCGCTCAATATCCGCGCTAACCTTCCAACCTTCGAGGAATATGAAATGCGCGATGAGGCGGACGAAATGGACGGCGCTGAGTACAGTATGCAATTTCTGTGGGAGGTACTCAACAACGACAACCGCACCTGCGCGGAGCGCGACGGTTTTGTTGACAGCCTGCGCCTGCGTGCCGAGCGCGGCGACAGCTGCGCTCAGTATGCGATGGGTAAGCTATACCGCGACGGCCCTCTCGTCACTCCCGATTTACGGGAGGCTGAGTATTGGTTCCGCACCTCCGCCGAGCGCGGAAACACTCACGCGATGTACGCTCTCGGAAAGCTCTATCTCGACCGCGAAAGCTGGATGTACGATCACGATTTGGGTATGCGGTACCTCACTGAAGCCGCAGACAGTGGTCACGGCTACGCTATGTATCGTCTCGGGAAGGAGTATCTG
>JAFSJE010000020.1 GCA_017439425.1 Oscillospiraceae bacterium | reverse complement strand
TGAGGGCGGGCGCAGAGACCCGCCCCTACAAGGAACAACCGGGAATTTCTCATATCCCCCATAAATGAAAAAACATTTCAAAAGGCGCGAGGGGTTCTCGCGCCCTTTGAAATGCCCCGTGCCGCATCACGGGGTGGGTGTGTTAGGAGTTTGTAGTGCTAAACTGAACTTCTATAGAAAGTGTATCAGGTGTAAGACCAGCTATGTTATTGGAGAGGCAGCTTGTGTCTTCACCTTCATACCACGCATAAATCTGAACCAATGTAGCACCATTATCGGTATTAGCAACTGATGTAACACCATTAATCTGAGTATTCGATGCATCGTATCTGTAAATTGTAGTTTGATTACTAGACTGATTACCAACATAATATGCTAAAGTTGAAGACGCGGTACTTCCATAGATATAGAAGTTATCTCCGTACTTTACAGCAACTCTAAGTGCCCCATTGAGGGCAGTTGTTGCACTAGTAGTAGTGGAAACATTTACACTCTTGATATAAAGCGGAGTCTGCAAAGCTTGAGCAGTTGTAGATTTGATATAATAATTTGTTACAAGATAATAGACATCTTCGTTATCGTCTTTTGTGTCATCATCATCAGCATCAAAATAACCTAAACCACCGGCATTCTTCAAAGAAATAGACGCGGCACCATTTGCATAAGAACTTGTGCTTGCGTTAGCGTTAGAAGGATCAGTACTAGTACCATGATACCAATTGGTAAGATTTGAAGTACTTGTCGGGAGCATTTCTGTAACAGTAGTAAGAGTAGAGTTGGCTTCTGCTCCCCAAGTAGATTTAGCACTATTGGAAATTACTATACCACCTTCGGCTTTCGCCTTAACCTGCATCCCTTTTGCGGTAACAGTTGTATTCATCGAGAACCATGCGTAGGTGGAGCTTCCGAGAGCAAGAGACGCGACGAGGAGCATTGCGATTGCAGCGATAAGCTGTGTTCTGAGTGCTTTTACGCTCATTTTTTATCCTCCTTATAAATAAAAAATTTCGGTCTGCGCAGAACGACGCGCGAACAGGCAGCACTCCCACCGGGCCCGGTCAGAAGAGTGTCGTACAGTCTCTCTCACCGTTTTGCCGGTGAGGATTCCGCCTCTTCGCACGCATTTCAGCGCGCCGATTTTCTATATATGTACAACGATACGATGCGGCGTATCGGGTGTACCGGGGTGAAATTTGCAGGGTTGTCCGCCATTTAAGCCTCCCTTTTCAAAGGGAGGTGGCGCGTCAGCGCCGGAGGGTTCGAACCCCCAGTCAGCCTTTCGGCTGACAGCCCCCTTTCGCAAAGGGGGCCTTTGAGTTATGATTCCGCTTCTTCCTCTATAGCCTCTTTCTCAACAACATCCTCATAGACGTTATCCTGATTATGCCTTGTCTGCCAGGTAACGTTTGAATACTCGTCGAAGTCGGGGCTGTCGGTTCCGGCGGGGTTTATGGGTTTGTCGCCGGTGACGAGCGAATCGACAATATCCTGAAGATAATATGTGATAAGCGGCTCGTTTTCATCGTTTGCCGCGGAGATATCCATGCTGAACTGTATGCCGCCGCCGACGATCTTGTCGACGCACTCGGGATCGTCGCCCTCAAGCCAGATTACGACGGTATATTTATCAACGTCGCCGACCTGAAAGCTCTCCTTGGTATAGCGGAACACAAGGCGGTCAGATTCAAACGGCAGAGTACCGACCTCCGGCTCGCCGTCCGACGCGCGCTTCGCGTAAACTCCGAGAAGCTTCGTATTTCGCCATATTGCGACGCGCGAGGCTTCGTCAACGCCCTTTGAGGAGCTTGCAATCGTCAGCGTTGCGAGGTAATCGACGGTTTCCTTGCCGGCATTGCGGACGTAATATGTATAAGCGAGGTAGTTTTCGCCGGAGTGGTCGCCGTCATAATTGTCGATATCGGCAGGCACGTCCGAGGCGGAGATATTCGTTACGTCAACGATCGGCTGAGCGATGAGCCGCGCCGTCGGAGAGGTAAAATCAGCGTCCGCCGATATGGATATTCCCTTACGGAACAGCTCAAGACGGTCGAGGTTAATCGTGAAGTTGCCCGCCTTTTCCTGCATAAATGCGAAAATGAAGATAACAGCGATCAGCGCAAGCGCGGAAATGATGAAGATTTTTACTTTATCAAGCCGCAGGAACGCCATTCCGAGCCGCTTCGCCCTGCGCTCCGGCAGATACAGCGAAACGATCTCTTCATCGGAAACGTCGGTTACGCCCTCTTTATTCAGGCGATCTTTGATTTTTTCAACTCGGACGATGTCTTTATGCGAGAGTTTATCCGCCATAGGTCATCCCACGATCTTGTATTTTTTCTGTATGTTCGACGTATAAGCCGCCACTCTCTCCTGATCGCCCTCGCCGAAGCGGAATTTGACACCGGTGACGTAGCGGTAGATGTTCCCTTTCGGAGCTTCACGCAGCCAGCACACTACGCCGGTGAGGTCTCTGATCGCGGCACCCTCGGGGTTCGTTCCGACGCGCGGGAGCGTTATATCGCACATCTCGCCGACTTCAAAGCGGCGATTGACAAAAAGCGCGGCGCCGCCGTTCGAGATATCGAGCGTCATGCCGTCCTCCGGGTCGATAAAGCCATCTGAATTGACGGGCCACGTCTGCTGAATGTACTTAATCGGAAGAGTAACGGAAAGACGCTTGTCGGCACGCTGAGCAAACACTCTCTGCTCGGTGACGCGGCGGATCTTCCAGTAGCGGCGAATGCCCTCCTTGATGATATCGTCGGGATAGCCGGAGACGATGTTCTCAACGCCGCCCTGCATATAGCGGATGAGCAGCTTTTCGCCGTCGTCAAGCTCCATCGGCTTGCCCTGTACCATCGGAATCGAAATCAGGAAGAAGGTATTGTCGATCGACTTGAAGAATGTAGAAACGAGGTTGAACTTCGGCTCCTGACCGAAAGGAACATCGTATGCAATTTGCAGTTTTGTGCCAGATCTGAGCTTGAGTTCGCCAGCCATAATAATTAACTCCTTGTGAGATATGCTGAAAGGATAGTTCTACTATTATTCTAAGTTATATTACCATATATTATATAAAAATGCAATAGATAATTTATGCAAATATACAAGCCCCCGCATTATTAGAATGCGAGAGCCTGTTTATGTTCAATTATTCCGCGATTACTTGGAAAAAACGGACTTTGTGATATCGTCACACTTTGTCATTTTCGCGGCGCCGTTTGCGCTTGCGTGGAGCATGAGGCGGAAAACGTCCTCCTCCGCAGCGCCGAGAGAAGCGGCAAGCTCTGCCGCGGTGACGGGCTTATCGGTAAGCGCCTCGAGAGCCTTGTTCTTGAGCTCAATGAGTCCGCCTGCGGCCTTCTTGCCGAACTCGACGGCGGGCTGATGATAGGCGTTGATGCCGATGAGGTTTGCGTAGATGCCGACGGAGCGCTCGAAAATCGCGATGAGCTGGCCGACGTTGTATGCGTCAACGCACGGAACAGTGAGCGTCATAGTGCGCTTGCCGTGGGATTCGAGAGCCTTCTTGGTGCCGAGCATGAAGGCGTTGAGGTAGTCGCCGGAGGTGCTGCCCTCGCCTACGATCGCGCTCGCGCCCTCGCGGTCCTTAAGGATCTGCACGAAGGTGACGAATACGTTGTCCGGGCCGCCGACAAGCTGCTGAACGTAGGAGTGCTGATCGGAGGTGCCCTTGTTGCCGAGGACTGCAAGTCCCTGCTTTACGGTCTTACCCTCGAGGTCGAGCTCCTTGCCGAGCGATTCCATAACAAGCTGCTGGAGGTACTTTGCGAAGAGGTCGAGAGAATCCTTATACGGAAGCACGACCATCGTCTCGCCGCCCTTGCCGCCGGAGCACTTGTACCAGCCGAGGGACATGATTGCGGCGGGGTTATTGAGGTAATCATCGGCACGGTTGAGCTCGTCCATATCAGCGGCGCCCTTGAGGAACGCGGCGACGTCGATGCCCTTGAGAGAGAGCGGAAGAAGTCCGACTGCGCTCATAACGCTTGTTCTGCCGCCGACCCAGTCCCACATCGGGAAGATGTCGATCCAGCCCTCGCCCTTTGCGGTGTTGTAGAGCTTGGAGCCGGTGCCGGTCACGCAGACCGCAAATTTTGCGAAGTCGAGGCCGTTAGCGCGGTAGAAGGCCTTCGCCTCCTCCTGGCAGTTGCGGGTCTCGATGGTGCCGCCGGACTTGGAGATAACGACGGTGAGCGTCTCCTCGATCTCGGGCTTGACAGCGCGGAATACCTTGTCCATTCCGTCGGGGTCGGTATTGTCGAGGAAGTAGAGCTTCATCTTGTCCTCGGGAGTTGCAAGGGCTTTATCGACGAATACGGGGCCGAGCGATGAGCCGCCGATGCCGGCTACAATGACGTTTTTGAACTTCTTGCCGGTGCCTGAGAGAATCTCGCCGGAATGTACCTTCGCGGTGAAGTCCGCGATCTTCGCGAGGCAGTCGTCGATCTCAGCCTTGAGTTCCGCGGTGGGCGCCTTGGCGGAGTTGCGGAGCCAGTAGTGACCGACCATTCTTCCCTCGTCAACGTTTACAACCTCACCGGCGTCGAGTTTCTTCATTCCGGCAAGTGCGGCGTTGATTTTCGGCTCCATCTCCTTGAGCCACGCTTCGTCGAGGCCCATTCCGCCCCAGTCAAGCATAAAATCGTTTTTCGGTGCGTAGAATACGTTATTCATCGATTTTGTCCCCCTTTTTTATTTTTAAGATTCTGTCAATACGCTTTTCGTACTTTGTGAAATCATCCTTTTTTGCCTGCCACTTCCAGTTTTTGCCGGTAGTTCCGGGCGTATTCATCCTCGCCTCGTCATCAAGTCCGAAGAGATCCTGAAGCGGTGTGATAATAACGGGCGCTTCGGATGAATAGATCATATCGAGTATCTTCAGCGATGCTTTCTCGGGATCGTGCTTTGAGAGGTTCAGTATTACCCAGCCCTTTAATGTGCAGGAATCGTGGGTTCCGGGGTAAATTATCTTATCGGAGCGGTAATCGTAAGGCTTGAGGACATTGCCGTCGTAGAACTGGATGACCTCAGTTCCCATAACGCCGATGCGGGCGAGCATTGAATTGACCGCGGGTGTTATGAAGCCGAGATCCTCAGCCATGATTTTAAGCGAACCGAGCGCCTTTTCGGCTGTTTCAAAGAGCTCCATACCCGGGCCGTAGACCCAGTGGCCGAACTTCGCGATCTTGCCGTGCGGCACCGCCCAGTACTGCTCAAAGCCGCGGAAGTGGTCGAGGCGGACGAAATCATAGAGATCAAACGCGCGCTTCATGCGCTTTATCCACCAGTCGTAGCCTGTTTCGCGGATTTTATCCCAGTTGTACGTCGGGTTGCCCCAGAGCTGGCCCTCCATCGAGAATATATCCGGCGGAACTCCCGCCTCCCAGAAGGGATGATAATTCTCGTCGAGCGAGAACATCTCCGGCGAAGTCCACACGTCGGCAGAGCCTGCGGCAACGTACATCGGAATATCTCCGATAATCATAACGCCGTTCTTCTTCGCGTAGGCGCGAACATCTTTCCACATCTTGTCAAAAATGTACTGACGGTAGCGGAAGAAGTCCGCTCTGCGGCGAAGCTTCTCATCATTGTAGAATGTGGGGTCATACCTGCGGTATTTCTTCGGCCAGTCCTGCCACGCCTTGTGATTATAGCGCTCGCTGAGGGCGCAGTACATACCGTAGCCGTCAAGCCAGTACGCGTTCTCTCTGCAATAATTGTTGTAATTGTCATCGGGGACAAAGGTCACAAATCTCGCCGCCATCTCAGTGTCGCTCATGCCGATGAGAGCCTCGTTGCCGGCAAATGCGCTGGCTCCGGCGTATGGCGAGCCCCACTCGTCCGGCGGGTTAAGCGGAAGGATCTGCCAGTATTTCTGATCGTGCGCCTTGAGGAAGTCGATAAACTCAAAGGCTTCTCTGCCGATCGTTCCGGCGCCCTTCTCGTTCGGAAGGCTTGTTATGTGGCAGAGAACTCCCCTGCCCTCCGGCATCGGCTCGGCGAGCATCTTCTTAGGTGTGAAGTAAAATACCGCGGCATTCGTGCCCCAAAGGTTGAACTTCAGCTTGCCGTCCTTGATCTCAGCGCGTCTGCCGCGCATAAGCTCGTGTACGCGCTCACCGTATGCCGGTATCTCGATAACAGTATTCTTTCCCTGCTGGCGGTTGAACAGCGCGACAACGGTCTCGTCTCCCTTGGTGCGCTTGAAGCCTAGAATATCGTCAGAGAGCGCAAAAGGCTCAAAGTCACCGTCAACGAGCGCGGGAACGCTCTTTCTGAGCGCGATGCAGTTGCGGACAATCTCATTGCAGGTCTCGTCAATATCGTCCCACGGCATAGTGCCGCGGTTATAGGGGTCGGTGTAGCCCTCAAGTCCAGCGTCGTCTCCGTAGTAAACACACGGCACGCCGGGCATCGTCATCTGCATGACGGTAGCGACGAGCAGCCTTGCCTTTGCTAGATTGCGTTTCTCCTCGGAGAGCCTGAATTCAAACTTCTTATTCTCCGGAAGATTCGGGTCTGCGTCGCCAAGCACTGTGAGTATTCTTGCTCTGTCGTGAGTTCCGAGAGAGTTGAGGGTTGAGTAAAACGCCTCGCGAGGGTAGTTCTCATAGAGCGACCAGAGCTTTTCAGCAACCTCATGCGCCGTGATCTTCTTGAGGAAGAATTCCTTGACGCAATCGCGGAACGGATAGTTCATAACGCTGTCGAGTTCTTTGCCCATGAGATACTGGCGCTTTTCGCCGTAGGCTATCTTATTGGAGGCGTCCTCCCAGACCTCGCCGATGACGAGAGCCTCATCGCCCTTTTCCGCAACCGCGGCGGTCTTTATGCCCTCGATAAAGAAGTCGGGAAGCTCATCGGCAACATCAAGTCGCCAGCCCTTGGCGCCCTTTCTGAGCCAGTGGCGGACGATACTGTCATCGTCGCCGTAGATAAAGTCCTGATAGCCCTTGTCGGCCTCCTCGCAGTCGGGAAGATCCTCTACTCCCCACCACGCCTCATAGCCGCTCTCATTGAAGCGATACCAGTTTCTGTACGGGCTCGTCTCAGAGTGATATGCGCCGTCGGAATCGTAGTTTCCGTAACGGTTGAAGTAGATGCTGTCACAGCCGGTGTGATTGAACACACCGTCGAGAATAATCGAAATGCCGCGCTTCTCAGCCTCGGCGCAGAGATGCTCGAAATCCTCCTCGGTGCCGAGCATCGGGTCTATCTTGCGGTAATCGCCGGTGTCATAACGGTGGTTGGAGTGAGCCTCAAAAATCGGGTTGAGATAGAGCGCCGTATAGCCCATGTCGGCTATATAATCAAGCTTCTCCTCAATTCCCTTCAGGCTGCCACCGTAGAAGTCCCATTTCTCGATAGCGCCGTTATGATAGCGCTTGTAGTTCGGCTTCTCGTCCCAGTTATCGACGATAGCCCTCGGCGTGCCGTTCTTATTGTGCTCGGCAATCGCCCTTTCCGCCCTTTCGCGCCATGCCTCATCGCGATGGAAGCGGTCGGGGAAAATCTGATAAACAACGGCGTTTTTGTACCAATCGGGCACCTTTCGCTCGTCAAACACCGTCATCTGGAAGGAGGGCGGGTCGAATTCATACCATAGGTCACCGTCTCCGCCGGTCTTACCGAGGTGCGCGCCGTATTTCTGAGTGTGGCCGTTTCCCTCGGTGACATAGAACATATACCAGACAAGTCCGGTGGTGTCAGGCGTATAGCAAGCCGTGAAGCGAAGTCCGCCCTCTATCTCCGTTCTGTCCATATTATACAGTCGCTCGCCGATACCGTCCTGCCATGTTCTGAGCTTGCAGGAGGCGTTTTCATCGTCGAAAACGTCTATTGCGAGGTAAACTGCCTCGTTTCTTTTTGCCGCGCCGAAGGGCGCACGATAAACTGAATCACGCGAATTGTGATATGCACGCATAAAAGAACCCCTTATCTACGCATATATTCGATGTATTTTATCACTACATATTGAAAAAATCAACTCTTAAATTATAAATTTACCACAAAATGCATTTTTCGTGCCGCTACAGCACAGAAATAGTCGGGTACGGTTTGACAGTACCCGACTATTATTACTCACTCAATTCGTTTTCCCGCCCGGTAAAATACTTATCAAGCTTATTATACGCAAAGCTGATGCCGAAGCACACAAGTCCCGCACCAGCGAGCAGTATGACGTTCAGTCCTGAGCCTCCGAGGCTCGGCACATCCAAAAGCGCAATCTTTAGAACGTAGACAAGCATACTCACAAGCCCGAGTATCCTGAGACTCTTCATTCTGACGATAAAACCAACGCAGATAAGAACCGCCGCGATAACGATACCCGAAACGCTGACCGTCAGAACAGCTTCGGAGTCAAGGATCAGCTGCGTGAGGTAGAACACGTTGAAATTCGCCAAAGCTACATACAGTATCGCAAGCGGAAGCGATTTGTATCTTATTGCGTCATAGATACCCGCAACAGAAAGAGATATCAGTATTACCGACGCCAGCGCCTCTACAAGCGGCTTTTCGTTGAAAAGAGCGTAAATATATACTGTAATATGAATAAACGCAAGAGCGATATAGACAAATATCCAGGCAATTATCGAATCTGCGTCAGTTTTTCTCATTCTCTCCATGACTGCGATTCTATGGAAGATGATTAAAGTTGAGAATATAAGAAGCTTCCACATCACCTCAAAATCTATCGGCACAGAGGCAACGAACGCGGCGCAGACCGCCAGAATGCCAATCGTCTTTCTGAGCTTCATTTCCTTGTCGAGGATCGTCATTATATATTCAACGGCACAGGGTACTATGAGCACGATTGCGGAAATCGTCCTCTCAGTGTCAGTGTAGTCCCAGCCGTTGTCCATATTCATCCAAAGAGCTACGGCAAAAGAAACATAAGCGCAAAGGCGGAGGTTTATATTTTTTCGCGCCGGAAGGGCGAGAATTATTGCCGCCGTAAGAGCCGGTATAATCCCGGCGCTGCCGAAAATGCTCTGCGATATAAGCGAGAGCGAAGCAGCAGCAAAAAGCGACACGGCGAGCAGCCTTTCGTCAGCCCTTCTGCTCACACACAGCACAGTCCCGACTGAGATCACAAGGCTGACAGAGGCAAAAACCGCGTCCTTAACCTCAGCAGATGCGTTCAGATAGGCGGAAAACAGCTGAGATGAGGCGGTGAAAACCCCGAACGCGGCGATAAAAGAGGCAATCGCGTTCACCCATCTTCCGGCTCGTGTATCGTGCTCCATGAGGCGCGCGCCTTCAAGCTGCATAACTCCCGTCAGCGCAAGAAGCCCTATGCTGAGCGGAATACCTCCGTCGCCCGCGTCAAACCCTCCGTAAACGCTCCAGAGAATGAGCACGAACGAAACCGCTCCAAAGGCAAATCCGAAAAACGGCAGAGCTTTATTCTTTCTGCGAAGAACTATACCGAAAGCGATAATCACCGCAATTATAATCAGCATACCTATCTCGCCGCTGAGCTCCATTCCCTCTCTGAGCTTAAGCGCTGAAAGCAGCACGCTGACCGCCCCGCCGAGATAGGTCACGGCGTAGAAAACTACAGAATCGGACTTCATCGCGAGGATGAAGTTTACCGAAAACCACGCGATAAGCAGAAGTCCCGTCGGAACAAGTCCGTAGAGCGACCAAGCGATATTTCCGGCGACTATCGCGATAAACGAAATCGCCGCACCCGTTCCGGTAATGCTTGACCAGAAGCCGTTTTTCTTTCCGGTCCTGCGCAGGTTTACCCATCCGAGCGCTTCAACTGCAACGCCGATAAGGAGAATCGCGGAAAACTTGGCTATTCCCGGGATATATTGCCAGTAGTTTCTGATCCCGAGCGCGACCGCAAGAAGAATAAGCAGTCCCGCTACGATGCCGACGCCGTATTTTCCGATGCTCGTTTCGCTGATTTTTGGCTTTTTCTGAGTCTCGGCAGCAGGCTTTTGTAAAGGCTGCTGATTTTGCGGTATGTATTGCGGCTGAGGACGGTACTGCGGCTGCGGCTGATAGCCGTATACGCGTCTTTCAAGCTCAGCAACGCGCGCTTTAAGCTCTTCGATTTCCTGCTGAGGGCTTTTGATAAGCGATTTCATCACAACTCTGTACGCCGGATGATACGCGCTTCTGTACTCATCGGAGTGCGATACCATCGGGCATCCCTGTGAAATGTAATAATCGAGATATGAATTGAGCTCCTCTTCCGAGAACGGAAATATATCGGCGTTTGACCTGAGCGCTTCCAGCTTATCCCGGAACGAAGACATATCGCCGGAGTGCAATTCGGCGCTTTTTATAAAGATTTCATTCAGCGTCTCCGGAGACATTTCCATCGATGCGAGGTTTACCCGCACAATACCGTTTCCTATATCCTCAAGCTGCGGCACTTCCGGACTTTTTACTGTCTCCGACTGCTCCTTACGGATATAATTGAGGCTCCAGCCGTGGTCTAAGATGAGGTGCCCGCCGCCGAATTCATTCTGATAGACAAGCTTTACTGCGTCCTGAGGGCGCATAAGCGGATATCTCTCTGCGTGGGCTCTGAGTATCTTAATAAGCTCTTCCATAAAAATATCCCCCCTCGTGTGTGACCATATTATATCCACGTTACCGGGAAAAAGTCAACGATTACGGAACGGACGGTCATTCAGCCGCGACAAACGGCACTAATCGTTATTCCCGGCATAGAATGTTAAGGGCAAAGCCCCCGGAATAGGAGTGATAACTTGGACGAAAAGAAAGAGCCGATGAATGATAACGGCACGGAGGAATGCACATGGCGATTTGGCGAACTGCCCGCCTGCGCTCCCCTCTCCGTTCCCTACGTTCCGGTGCAGAAGGACGCTGATCCGCGATATAATCCAGCCGACGCATTGAGCCGCGGCACGCTGTTTCCCGGTCTTGAGCTGCCCTTCAAGAATACAGTCAACAGAACTAACCCCTACGCCGGCACTCCCTTGGGCGAAGTCATGGCGCTGCGCTTTATGGTAAATGAGCTGCAGCTCTATCTCGACACACACAAGGACGATGCCGCCGCCTTCAAGCTTATGAAGGACACAATTAAGCTATCGAAAGAAGCAAACCGCCGCTTTACCGCGCGATTCGGTCCGCTGTCAGTATACGACCTTGAGGATATGGACTCTTATGCGTGGATCGACGGCCCTTGGCCGTGGGAGTTCAATCAGAGAGGAGCGACCGACTGATGTTCAGCTATACTAAAAGTCTTCAATATCCCGTAAAAATCCGCAATACAAACCCAGCGCTCGCGAAGTTTATTATTTCCCAGTATGGAGGTCCGGACGGGGAGTTGGGTGCTTCCCTGCGCTACCTCAGCCAGAGATTTTCTATGCCATACCCCGAGCTTAGGGGTCTCTTAACCGATATAGGTACTGAGGGTTCAAAATAGCGAAAAGATAAACGCTTCTGTCAGATGCTTAAGCCGAACAGCCACCCTGCCGTCCTTGTAGACCGTCATCTTTTCGAGGAGCATTTTGTACATTGTATCGCATCCTGCCTCGCCGTAAACCACTGCCGCGACTTTATTTCGTAAATTGTCTCTCTCGCACGCCGGAATATTTGCGATTTTCTCCCTCAAAGCTGATAATTCGCCGTCGTACCGTTCGGTCATAAGGCGCATTTCGTCTTCTGTGATTATTTCAGAGATAAAGCTGTCGAGCACCGAAGCCTTCTTCTTCATGAGTCTGTCGACTCCAAGTGCCAGCTTCTCAGCAGATTCCTCGCCGGATTGAATTGCCTCTGAAACAAGTTTCGTCAGATTATCAATTATCAGTTCTCTGTCAAAACGAATCGAGGCGATGGCTTTACCCATTATCTCCGCCGCCGCGTCGTCGCGAATGGCTCTGCCCACTCCGCAGGCTTCTGCGCCGCGCATTGCCGCTCCTCCGCAGCACCAGCGCCTCACAAAGCTGCCGTCCGAGCGCTTTTTCCTGCGAGATACGAAGCTCGCTCCGCACTCTCCGCAATCTATCTTTCCCGAAAAAACATAGCTGTTTGAGCGACCGGACAAGCTTAGAGTATGTCTATTCCGCCTTTTCAGCTCTTTCTGTACTTCATCCCAAAGCTCGCGGTCAATAATCGGCTCATGGTGATCTCTCAGCGTAATCATAGGCTCCTCGCCGTGGTTATATTTTTTCGTGTGCGAGAGATAATCCGGCGTTATCGTCTTTTTCTGAATGAGGTCTCCGACGTACTTTTCATTATTCAGTATCTTTATAATGTGCGCGCAAGACCATTTATCTCCGCCGGAAAGAGTCTTATACCCCGCTTCCCTGAGCTCGCGCGAGATTTCGGACGTGCTCTTATTTTCAATGCCGTATTTGCGGAATATGAGCCTTACGATCTCCGCCCCCTCGGGATTGACTGAAATTATCCCGCCCTTAACGTCATAGCCGAGCAGCGACCTTCCGAATACCACTCCGCGCTCCATCTGCCTTGTCTGACCCCACTTGACACGCGTTGAGGTCTTTCGGCTCTCCTCCTGAGCGATTGAGCCCATGATCGAGAGCCGCAGCTCCGAGTCCGGCTCAAGCGTGTTTATTCCGTCATTCACAAAAAGAACTCCCACACCCAAAGCTCTGAGCTCTCGGGTGTAGGAGATGGTGTCAAGTATATTTCGGGAAAACCGGCTTACCTCTTTTGTGATGATAAGCCCGAAGCGTCCCTCACGCGCGTCCGCGATCATTCTGTTGAACTGAGCGCGCTTAATCGTCGAGGTGCCGGAGATGCCCTCGTCGGCGTAGGTGCGGTAATGATCCCACTCCGGCATTCTGTCTATATATTTCTTAAAGTATCTCTGCTGCGCCTCAAAGGAATTCGCCTGATCGTCCTTATCCGTCGAAACGCGGCAGTAAACTGCGACCTTTATCATTAATACACCTCTTTGAAATTATCACTCTCCCCCATCTTTTGCAATATCGAGTCTCATACTGTAATAATGAGATTGTTTGTATTCATCGTATTCGTGTAAGAGATATCCTTCGCGAGCTTGAGAACGATCCGGATGCCTATATTTTTCTCCGGATGCTCGGGATCGAACGACCACTTCTGCGCCTTTTCGCAGAGATCGAACTTCTCGCAGTCATCTCTCATACGGAGTATGACGCTCTCGCCCTTGACGAGAACGCGCACATCAAGGTGGTGTGGCTTATCGCCGGTGAAGCCGTGCTCAATGACGTTGCCCGCCATCTCCTCAACGCAGAGCGCTAGCCTGTTCGACTCCTTGCTTCCGAGCTTATGCTCCATACAGAATCTGCTGACGTCCTCGGAGAACTCGACGACCTCATCCATAGTATTGAGTGAGCGCTCGATGCGATCCTTCTCCGGCACGCCGAAGTCCTTTTTCAGCACCATGTGCGCCGCAAGACCATGTCGCGCGGGGTCTTTCTTAACGGCGGCAATTACGAACAGCACAAGGCTGAGAATAGCCTGACCGCAGAAATATGAGAGCCAGATGCCCATAGTGCCGAACAGAGTGCTCAATATATAAGCGGAAACAGCCGTAAAAGCAACCTCAATGCCGATATTTACAAGTGTAGATGCAAAAATTCTCGTTATAGCCTGCAAATAGTTTGCGCACATAACATTGAATGCGAAGAACGGCAGAGCGAACGTATAAGAGCGGATAGCGTCGACAGTCATTTTCTGAGTGTCACCTGCCTCAGGAACGAACAGAGCGGAAATATACGGAGCGGCGAGGAAAACAACTACCGAAATTGCAGTAACGCCGATGAGGATATCCCAGAGCGCGGTTCTGACAACCTCCTCGAGCCCTTTTTCATCCTGCTCACCGACCATCATACCGCCCATGATCGAAACGGCGCCGCCGATTCCCCATCCGAGAGATGCGATAGTGAAGGAAAGCGTGCTCTGAGCGGAAAGCGCCGTAACGCCGGTGCTTCCAACAAGCGCGAGCACAAGAGTGTTCATGAAAATCGGAAGCAGAGTGCGGCTCAGCATACAGACAGCGCGAGGAAGTCCTCCCTTCGTCAGCGCCGGTATCATATCAAAGCGAATCGCAGAGAAAGAGAATCGGAAAAGCCCGCTCTTTTTCGTGAAATGCGTAAGAATCGTGATAAATGCGACGATATGGCTTACAGAGCTTGCAAGCGCCATTCCGTAAACTCCGCCGTGGAAAACGTAGACGTTCAGAAGATCGCCCGCAATATCGGTAATCGCCATAAGCGCGGAGGCGAGCTGAGGTCTTTTTGTATCGCCGTCAAGCTGGAGAATCGGAGTAAGCACAACGAAGAAAACGAGCGCCGGAGCGCCGATAACTACTCCGCGCAGATAATTTACGGTTTCTCTGTGAAGGTCGGCTGCCTCAGCCTTCGCACCGAAAAGGTTTGCGATACCATCTGGAAACGCGAGGCCGAGGATCGTCAGCGTAACAGATAGCATGCCACCGATCAGCACTGTCAGCGAGAAAACGCTGCTTGTTTCCTTTGAGTCGCCTCTTCCTATCGCACTTGTACACATTGCGGAGCAGCCGATCATAAGAATTCCGCTTATAATACTGAGAATACTGTAATACGGCAGACAAACACCCAACGCCGCAAGCTCTATCTGACCGAGACTGAAGCCAGTGATCAGTCCGTCAATAACTGAGGACAGCGCGCCGGAAAGTTCCGCGATCATCATTGTAATCATCGTCGTCTGGAACAGCTTTCGGATAATGGTATCGTTCTTTGCCACTTTTGTATTTATCGCAGAACTCATAAATGACTCCCCTCTCGCTCTTCCCACGGAAGAATCGCAATTTTCGACTGAGTGATATGAAATTCAGTTCTCTTTTCCACAACGTCGCGGCAATAGTCCAGAGTATTCTGAATCTTGCCGGCAAGCTCCTCAATCAGCGGAACATATTCCGGGCTCTTTGGCTTAGTAAGAAGCACAATCCTGTTATCCTCAATCTCAACTCTGCGGATAGACTCATGCTTTCCGAACTCGCGTTTGCTGATGGGATCGGAATATTTTGAAGTGTCGAATAACAGCTCGGGATTGCGGTCTGAGGCAACGTCGATCTCATCGGCAAGCCGAACTAACGCCGCAAGATAAGCAGTTCTGATTACCCCGTACTCACTTGTCAGATTCGGATATTCTTTTCCATCGTACAAGTCGGTTTTACGGTGACCACGCGAGACCTGTATTATCGCGAAAAGCATCTCCTCGCAGGGAATATCGAAAAGAGAAGCGTATTTTCTTATGAACAGCCCGCTGTATTCATTGTGAAAGGTGCGCGTGACATTGCGAGCGTCATCCAGCGAATGTGTAAGCAGATAGTCCCCGAAGTCTATCTCCTTAGAAAACAGCTCATAGTCCTTAGCGTTAACACCCATGCCGATATCGTGCAGATAACAGCCCATAATAAGCACATAGCACTCCGCTGCGCTGAGCTTTTCAGCCTGCTCAACTCCGACAAGCTTATTGCAGAAATCGAGCACGTCCATGCTGTGCAGAATGGAATGATCTGTAAAATCCGGGAAGCGCGGCAGATAGGATTCGAGCATATTTTGAAGAACGAAGGCGCTGTCCTTGGTTCTCTGATGTAATTCAGGCGATAATTTCATGAGCCTTCTTTCCAAAAGGAAATCTTCGTTCATTTCTATATCAGCTCTCTTTCGTATGGGTCAGTCAGTAATTCATATAATGAATTATATCATATTTGCGCGAAAAATGAAATATATTAGTCAGATTTATTTCTGCCCTTTTGTGTCTTAAGCTTCTCCTCTGCAAAGCTGTATTGAAGCTCGTCAATAATCCTGTCTTCCTTCAATGCGATAAGAACGGCTCTCTCATACTCAAAAAGAAAATCTTGAGAAACCCCATATTCTGTCTCCATAAGCACCTCCTCAGATAGTCTATGTTTATGAACGCCCGGATAATACATTTTGACCCCGATATAGGTACTGAGGAGCTGGGACACCTCGAGATGGTAGGCAGCATAGTCCAGCAGCTCACGCGCGATATGACCGAGGAGGAGATCAAAAAAGCCGGCATGGAGGCGTATTTCGTCGACCACACCGCCGGAGTTTATCCGCAGTTTGCCTCCGGCACTCCGTGGACTGCCGCGACCTTCGCAGTCAAGGGCGACGTTATCGCCGATCTCACAGAGGATCTTGCCGCCGAGCAGAAGGCTCGCGTGACCTATGACAACATTCTGCGCCTCTCCGACGATCCGGACGTCAACAATGTTATCCGCTTCCTCCGCGAGCGCGAGGTAGTACACTTCCAACGCTTCGGTGAGGCTCTGAGGCTCGCCACGGAGAAGATGGATAAAAAGAATATCTACGCTATAAATCCTTCGTTCGATAAATGAAAATATAAATCTCCTGTCTTGACCGGCAGGAGATTTGTTATATAATGTATAGAAAAAGATACGGAGGTCACAAAATGGGCTTTACTCTGAAATCCGTCAAAAACGCGCGCGAGCTCGGCGGTTACGCGACTATGGACGGTCGGCATATCAAAAAAGGTATTCTTCTGCGAACTGCCAAGCTCAGCGGCATCAGCGTCGAGGAAACAGCGCTTCTGCGCAATACATATAAGGTCAGCAATATAATCGACTTCCGTATGCCGATGGAGATTGCCGGCTTCGAGGATCCGGTGATAAGCGGCGCAGAGTACCACAATATCGACGTTATGCAGCTGACTGACAGCGAATTTGCCGCGTTTGCAGATATTCAGAGCGACCTTAACGATATACGGGCAATCATAGACATTATGGCGCGCTACGATCTGTTCGGCACGGCGCTTTATAAGAAATACCTCGATTGCGAAAGCGGCAAGCGCGGATTCGGTGATTTTTTCCGCATCATTCTTTCCGCGGCTCCCGACCGCGCCGTTTTATGGCACTGCACGAGCGGCAAGGACAGAACAGGGCTTGCCGCGATGCTCCTGATGACGGCGCTCGGTGTGGATGAAGAGGCCGTAGTTTCCGATTATATGCTGACGAACGAGTATAACTCCGCCTCGATTGACAAAATGAAGCGGTATTTCTCCTCGCTCGGCTGGGATGAGCCCTTGACAGAAATGGGACTCGGCGTCTTTGAATCGGTCGAAGAGCGGTTCTTGCGCGAGTCGATAGCGCATCTGAATGAAAAATACGGCTCGGTGCTCGATTATATTCACAATGGGCTTGGTATCACGGAAAAACAGATCGAAAAGCTTAAGGAGCGCTGTCTTATCTGACAGCGCTCCTTGTCTCATTATTCAAATGCTTTGAGCATTTTTTCAGCTTGCGGGAAAACGTTTTTGCGGACTCTGTCCACGTAGACCGGATGATACTCCTTCGGAAGCCTCGGGTGAGCCATGCTGACGGTGAGATACATCATAGTCGCGAAGGGCGCGACTTTCTCGTCCATCTCCTTGGACTTCTCTTCGCTGCCCCAGTAGACTCTCGAGAATATCTTCCAGAAGCGCTCAGCCTCGGCGTAAGTAATACCGACAAAGCATATCTCATCGGGCTTCTCGGCTCGGATATCGGCGCCGATCAGATTGTAGACCATGTAGCTGTGTATTATATCTATGATAGGATTGCCCGCGCCAGCGTCGCCGAGGTCTATAAGAATAAGCTCGCCGCCGGAGACCATAACGTTTTTGGGGTGATAATCGTTGTGTATAAAGCGGTTCATTTGCGGTATCGAGTTGTAGATGCGATGCATAAGCTCGATCTCATCCGCTGTAAAATCGTCAGTGAGTGCGTCGATGGTTTCGTGCAGCTTTTTATCCGCTCTCTGCATATTTCCCTCGGGGATCTCGATTTCGTGCATTTCGCGCAGAAGCTTTGCGGACTTTTCGGCAAGCTCCGGAAGCTCTTCGGGATTCTCGCGGATTCGCTCAGCTATCGTCTTTGCTTTCAAAAGCTCGTAGATCGTGCCGTAGCTGTCTCCGCAGCGCACAGTATCGAACGGTATCGCGCACGGAACGCCGAGAAGAAACGCCTTTTTGCTCGCTTCGCGCTCCTCCTCGATCACGTCGAGAGTAAGCCCCGTGCGGAAAACCTTTATCATCTCATCGGGAGTAAAGCGATAGACTGTGCCGTTCGCGCCCTGACCGAGCAGAGAACAGCCCTCGACCGATACCGAGCGGAGCTTCTTGTGTATCTCGAGCATTTCTGAAAAGCCGGTGACCTCAAGTATCTCATAGACCTCAGAGGATACGTTCACGAGCTTCACGCTCTCGCCCTTCAGCTTTTTGATCTTCAGAACTACGCGCAGTCCCGCTGAGGAGATGTATTCGAGCTTGTCGCAGTCGAGGATCACTTCCACGCCGGGATAATTATTCAGCTCCGTTATCGCTTCGTTTTCAAACTTGGCAGCATTTGAGGAGTCGATATGCCCCTCAAGGAAAAGCGTAAGAACGCCGTTATCGTACCTGGAATTCATTTTTTCGCCTCACATCGTCTTAAATAAATATCTAATCGCCTGCTCGTTGGGGATGACAACAGCGCGCAGAAGATTATCCATGATATGCTTCGCCATCTTCAGTGAGCGCTCGGCGCCGGAGCCGACAACGAGCACTACGTTAAACGCGAAGAGAAGTCCGAGCTTCTTATAATATGCTTCAAGCTCGGCAGTGTCGGTTATGCCGGTGTATTTCATGAAGAACATATTGCCCACTCTGCTTATCATCTCCGCCGGCATTCCGACGCTGCCCTCAATTATCGTTCCGGAGTTTTTCGGTGCGGAGATCATATCGCGGAAGATGGAAACAAGATCGCAGATCGCCGGACCCATCGTGACCTCGGGCATATCGATGAGAACTAGCTCGCCGTTCTGTATCATGATGTTGCCGGGGTGCAGGTCATTATGCGTAACAGTATCAGCCTCGGGAATGTCGTCGATAATGCTGTGAAGAAGGCTGATTTCCTCAGGAGTGCACCACTCCGTAAGATTATTCGCGCGAAGGTGAAGAACAGACTGGATCGTTGCGAAGCTTCCCTGCGGAACGTGGGTAGAGTGAAGCGTTTTCGCAAGCGCGACGTACTGATCGACGTACTTCTCAAGCTTATCGGGGTTGTCGCGCATCGCGTGGCCGAGGGTGTCTGACTTGAGCATCTCAAAAACAACGCCGAGGCAGTCGCCGACCTTTACGGTGTCGTAAGCGATGACAGACGGAATACCGTTCACGAACGCGGTCTTGGCAAAGCTGCGTTCTCTGTCGATATCTGCAAAGCCCATCCACGGCTTGTAGACCTTGACTATCGTATCCTCATCAAGTCTGTAAACGGCGCCGTTGCCGCCCTGACCGATCTTTTCCTTGCCCTCGACGGATATCTCGCGAAGCTTTTTCTTGATGCTTAGCATCTCGGTAAAGCCCGTTACGGAGAAAATATCGTAAACCTCGGGAGAGACGTTTACAACCGTGAGCTTGTCGCCCTTAAGCTTTTTGATTTTGAGAATTACGCGAAGTCCGGCGGAGGAAATGTACTCGAGCTTGTCGCAGTCGACGATTATTTCCGCCTCAGGGTACTTATTCAGCTCATCCATCGCCTCAGCTTCGAGCTGAGGAGCGTTGGAGGAGTCGATGTGGCCCTCAAGGAATAGCGTGAGTGAATTGTTTTCAAATTGCGTTTTCATATAATTTGCTCCTAATCAGTTTTGTCCGTAATATGCGTTCGCGCCGTGCTTGCGGAAGTAGTGCTTATCCTGAAGCTCCTGCGGCGCGGGCTTGACATTTGGGTTAATGAGCTCTGTGCGGTACGCCATCTTCGCGCACTCCTCGAGCACCACCGCCGCGTGGACGGCGTCGACGGGATCCTTGCCCCACGAAAACGGCCCGTGGTTCTTGCACAGCACCGCAGGGGTCGCCTCATAGCGGTCGAGCATATTTTCAACTATCAGCTTTCCGGTGTTGCGCTCGTAGGCCTCGTCTATCTCCTCTTTGGTGAGGCACCTCAGGCACGGCACAGAGCCGTAAAAATAGTCGGCGTGAGTCGTTCCGTAGCAGGGAATGTCGCGCCCGGACTGCGCCCAGCTCGTTGCGTAGCTCGAGTGGGTATGCACGACGCCGCCGATGTTCTGGAAAGCCTTGTAAAGCTCGACGTGGGTCGCGGTATCAGATGAGGGCTTCCATTTGCCCTCCACCCTGTTGCCGTCGAGGTCTACGACGACCATATCCTCAGCCGTCATTCCGTCGTACTCTACGCCGGAGGGCTTTATGACTACAAGACCGCTCTCGCGGTCGATTCCGCTGACGTTGCCCCAGGTGAAGGTCACAAGTCCGTACTTTGGAAGAAGCAGATTCGCTTCCAGAACTCTCTTTTTCAGCTCTTCAAGCATTACTTAAGCACCTCCACAGCGCATTTTTCGACCTCGAGCGCCTTTTTGTACGTTTCAAGGAACTTATTGAAGCCCGCGACGTCGGCGTCTGTCGCCATAAGCGTCGAGCTTTTCGCATTATTGAACACCTTATTGTCAAGGTAGTCTGCAAGAGATTCTCCGTCCGCTTTTCTGACCATATACGCCGCGAGGAGCGCCATACCGTAGGGGCCGCCCTCACCCGCGGTCTCCATCACACTGACCGGAGCGTTCACAGCCGCGGAGAGCATCCTCTGAGCGACCTCGGGGGTCTTGAAGAAGCCGCCGTGACCGTAGAGCTTGTCGATTGCCACGTTCTCCTCCTTAGTGAGGATGTCAAGCCCTATTTTCAGCGTTGCAAGTGCGCTCAGAAGATGCGTTCTCATGAAGTTCGCAACCGTCATCTTTGCGTCGGGCGCGCGCATAAAGAGCGGTCTGCCCTCGTTGAGGTCGGTAACGCCCTCGCCGGAGAAGTAGTTGAAGCTCATAAGTCCGCCGCAGTCAGCTTCGCCGTCGAGCGCGGCTTTGAAAAGCCTCGTGTAAAGCTCGCCCTTGTCTACCGGAGTACCCATAAGCGCGGAGTAGTCGGCAAAGAGATTGACCCACGCGTTAATATCCGAGGTGCAGTTGTTGCAGTGCACCATTGCAACCGGCGCGCCGTCCGGCGTTGTGACCATATCTATCTCGCGGTGAACTCCGAGGTGCTTGTCGGTGACTATCATCGCAAAGTCGCTCGTTCCGGCGCTGACGTTTCCGGTGCGTACTCTGACGGAATTTGTCGCCGCCATACCCGTTCCGGCGTCGCCCTCGGGAGGCGCGACCGGGATGCCGGGCCTGAGATTTCCGCTCGGGTCGAGGAATTTCGCGCCGCTATCCGTGAGACAGCCTGCGTTCGCGCCTGCTGGAAGCACCTTCGGAAGAATCGCTCTGAGGTCAAGTCCCGTGAGAGCGTTGAACTTCTGTATCATTTCCTCGTCAAAGTCGCAGGTCGCGCTGTCTATGGGAAACATACCCGAAGCCTCGCCCACGCCCATAACGTGCTCGCCCGTCAGCTCATAATGGATATATCCGGCAAGCGTTGTCAGCCGTGCGATGTCCTTGACGTGGCTCTCGCCGTTCAGAATTGCTTGATAGAGGTGCGCTATCGACCACCTCTGCGGGATGTTGAAGCCGAAAAGAGCGGTAAGCTTCTCCGCCGCCTCTCCGGTTATGGTATTGCGCCACGTTCTGAACTCCGCAAGCTGTTTGCCCTCCTTGTCAAAGGGCAAATATCCGTGCATCATGCCGGAGACGCCGATCGCGGCGACTTCTTCGATGGGGTGACCGACGCATTTTACAAGGTCGGCGTAGGCGCTGCGAAGTCCTGCGTGTATATCCTCCATCGTGTAAGTCCAGATACCGTCAGTGAGGCGGTTTTCCCACTCGTGGGAGCCGGAGGCGACGGGGATGTGGTTTTCGTCGATAAGCACCGCCTTAATGCGGGTTGAGCCGAACTCTATTCCGAGAGTGCAGTTTTTCATTTCAGTTTCCATATTAAATCCTTTACTAAAAGCTCCTCCTCGAGCTTCTCCGGCGTGGTGTCCGCGCCGATGTGTACAAACTCAATATCCATAATTCTTGCCCAGTCGCGGAGCATTTCCGCGTCGACGTCGTAAGAGAGCACCGTGTGATGCGCGCCGCCGGCGGTTATCCAGCACTCAACGCCGGTGGTGAGGTCGGGAAGCGCTCTCCACATTACTCTCGCTACCGGAAGATTCGGCATCGGCATAATGGGCTTCACTGCCTCTATGTCCTGAACTATGAGGCGAAGCCTGCCGCCCATGTCTATAAGGCTTGCGACAACGCCGGCTCCTGCCTTTCCCTCGAATACAAGGCGCGCGGGGTCCTTTTCGTTCATGCCGATTCCGAGGTGGTGGGTTTCGATTCTCGGCTTATCCGCGGCAAGAGAGGGGCAGACCTCGAGCATATGAGCGCCGAGAGAATACTCCTCACCCTCGACGAGGTGATAGGTGTAGTCCTCCATAAAGCCGGAGGCGCCGTTGCCGTTCTCACCCATAGCCTTCATGATAGAAGTCATCGCGCTGACCTTCCAGTCGCCCTCGCCGCCGTAGCCGTAGCCGAGGCTCATAAGGTGCTGGGAGGCAAGTCCGGGGAGCTGCTCCATTCCGTAGAGATCCTGGAAGGTGTTAGAAAACGCCTTGCAGCCCACTCTGTCCATCATCTTCTTCATCGCTATCTCTTCCCTCGCCTGATAGCGGATAGCGTAAATATTGTCGGTGGCGATGTCGTATTTTGCAGTGTACTCAGCGTAAAGCTCGTCGATCTCAGCCTCGGTGACTTTAGCCATCTCTTTGACTAAATCGCCCACAGCCCATGTGTTGACCTGCCAGCCGAGCTTTATCTGCGCCTCGACCTTGTCGCCCTCGGTAACTGCTACTTCACGCATATTGTCGCCGAAGCGCATGACCTTCATTTCCTTCGAGGCGCACACGCCCATGCATACTCTCTGCCACTTTGCAAGCCTGTTCTGAACGCTCTCATCCTTCCAGTAACCCGCGATTATCTTGCGCGGCTTGCGGAGTCTCGCGCCGATGAAGCCGTGCTCGCGGTCGCCGTGTGCCGCCTGATTGAGGTTCATGAAGTCCATATCTATTTCTTCGTTCGGTATCTCGCGGTTATACTGCGTTGCAAGGTGGCACCACGGCTTCTGAAGATCTCTGAGGCCGTCGATCCACATTTTGCTCGGTGAGAACGTATGGCACCAAGTCACGATTCCCGCGCACTCGTCGTGGTAATTTGCCTCTTTTACAACGTCCGAAATCTCCTTATTCGTCTTTGCCGTGACCTTGTAGACAAGCGGATAAGGAAGTACCTTGCTGAGCTCCCGCGCCATCTCCTCCGCTCTCGCGGCGACGGTGTCGAGCACGTCCTGCCCGTAAAGGAACTGCGAGCCGACTACAAACCAGAATTCTCTTTTCATATAATCTCCTCCGGCATTATAATTTACCTTCTCACTATATCACAATTCTCTGTTTTTTTCCATATTAAATTATGATATATCTAATATTGCGAAAAAGATCATATTATGCTAAGATAAGCTGAAAAATAAGAAAACAGGTAAAAATCGTTGACAAGAAAAGAAATTCTTAAAAAAGCGCTCTTCGGAACGGCGGGACTTCTCGTCTTTTCCCTCGGCGTTCATCTTACGATCTGGGCGAACATCGGGCTTGCGCCCTTTGATTGTCTCGGAATGGGTATTTCGTACCACACGCCGCTCAATTACGGTCTCGCGATGACCTCAATAAGCGTCATTATAGTGCTTATCGACCTCGCTATGGGTGAGAAGATCGGGCTCGGCACAATAATCGACGCGCTTCTCACCGGAAATTTCATAGATATGTTCAATAATCTGAACCCACTGTCCCATTCGGACAATACCGCAGTAAGCATCGCAGTACTTGTGCTCGGTCTATTCATTATGGCGGCGGGTCAGTGTATGCACACCAGCACCGGACTCGGGTGCGGCCCGCGCGATTCGTTCGTCATCGGAGTCGGCAAGCGCCTTCGAAGGCTCTCAATCGGCACGATTGAGATTCTCCAGTGGTGCGCCGCGCTCGCAATCGGCTGGGCGCTCGGCGGCCCTGTCGGTATCGGCACCGTCATCAGCACCTTCGGCGCTGGAGCGGCGATGAACATAGTATGCCGCGCGATAAAATTCGAGCCGCGCGAGGTTATTCATCAGAGCATATTTGAAACAGTTAATACACTCACAAAAGGAGCGAGAGCATGAAGCTTATTTCCTGGAACGTAAACGGACTGCGCGCCTGCCTCTCAAAGGGCTTTCTTGATTTCTGCGCCGCCTCGAACGCGGACGCAATCTGCCTTCAGGAGACTAAAATGAAGCCCGAGCAGGCGGAATTTGAATTGGACGGCTACGAGAGATTCTGGAACAGCGCCGACAAGGCTGGATATTCCGGGACTGCGGTATTTACACGCGTAAAGCCGTTAAACGTTACATACGGCTTCGGCGACGATATCCACCGCCACGAGGGTCGCGTCATAACAGCGGAATACGATAATTTCTACCTTGTCTGCTGCTACACACCGAACTCGCAGGACGGTCTGAAGCGCCTCGAATACCGCATGACGTGGGAAGACGCGATACGCGATTATCTCATGGAGCTAGACAAAACGAAGCCGGTCATCTACTGCGGCGACCTCAACGTAGCCCACGAAGAGATCGACATCAAGAATCCGAAAACAAACCGTATGAACGCAGGCTTTACCGACGAGGAGCGCGCGAAAATGACCGCACTTCTATCCTCCGGCTTTACCGATTCCTTCCGCTATCTCTACCCCGACAGGTCGGGCGCGTACTCCTGGTGGAGCTATCGGTTCAACGCGAGGGCAAACAACGCGGGCTGGCGAATCGACTATTTCATCGTTTCAGACAGGATCCGCGACAAGATCAAGGCCGCTGAGATACTCTCCGACGTATTCGGCAGCGATCACTGCCCCGTTATGCTCGAAATCGACCTTTAAGGAGAAAAAACTATGGATTACGCTTCCGAATCACTCAAAAAGCACTATGAATGGCACGGCAAAATTGAGGTCAGCACCCGCGCACCGCTGGATTCAGCAGAGGCGCTGAGCCTCGCCTACACCCCTGGAGTGGCTCAGCCCTGCCTTGAAATTAAGAAGAATATCAATAAGTCCTATGAGCTGACGCGCCGCTGGAACACAGTCGCCGTGATCACCGACGGCACGGCGGTGCTCGGCCTCGGAGATATTGGCCCCGAGGCGGGTATGCCGGTTATGGAGGGCAAATGCGCTCTCTTTAAGGGCTTCGGAGGGGTCGACGCGATTCCTCTCTGCATCCGCTCAAAGGACGTCGATACGATCGTTTCGACGGTTTCGATGCTGCTCGGCTCCTTCGGTGGAGTAAACCTTGAGGATATTTCCGCGCCGCGCTGCTTTGAAATCGAAAACCGCCTCAAGGAGATCTCCGACATTCCCATCTTCCACGACGATCAGCACGGAACGGCGGTTGTAGTAGCGGCAGCGGTCATCAACGCACTGAAGGTCACGGGCAAAAAGCTCCCGGAGCTGAAGGCGGTATTCTCCGGCGCGGGCGCGGCGGGAACGGCGATCTTCAAGCTTCTGTGGAAAATGGGACTTCGTAACGCAACGCTCTGCGACATAAAAGGCGTAGTCTACCCCGGCAGACCCGATTTGGAGAGCGATAAGTATCTTGCCGAGCTTGCGGATATGACAAAGCCCTCTGTGCGCGGAGGATTAAAGGAGGCGCTGGTCGGCGCAGACCTTTTTATCGGCGTATCAGCTCCGAACCTTGTGAATGCGGAGATGATTAAATCCATGGCGCCCGACCCGATAATCTTCGCCATGGCAAACCCCGTTCCGGAGATAATGCCGGACGTTGCAAAGTCTGCTGGCGCGGCTGTTGTCGGCACCGGAAGGAGCGACTATCCCAATCAGATAAACAACGTTCTCTGCTTCCCCGGTATCTTTCGCGGCGCGCTCGACGTAAGAGCGAGCGAAATAAACGACGAGATGAAGATCGCCGCAGCAAACGCGCTTGCCGACCTCGTCGGCGATGAGCTCGACAGTGAGCACATTCTTCCGAAAGCCTTCGATCCGCGCATCTGCGGCGCGGTAGCGAACGCCGCAGCCGAGGCGGCGCGAAAGACGGGCGTCGCAAGAATATAAAAAATATGAGCCGGTTCGATTTGAACCGGCTCTCGGTTTATTCAATATCAGTCAGCGAAGGAATAGGGCTTGTCTGTCTCAATGAACACGCCGCGCTCTGCGGTGTAGCCGACGTTGAAGCCGAACGCCTTTCCGAAGTCGCGGAGCTGGAGGAACGTGTGGCCTCCGCCATTGGCGTCCGTGATGAAGAATGAAGTAATTCCGGTAGCGATGCCGTCGATTGTGGTGTCGGTGTGGTTTACTGCGTAAACCTGGTCGCCGTGGAACGGAATGTTGCCCTCAGAGCCGTTCGGATGAGTATACGGAGTGTGAGTATAGACGTTTGTGCCATATTCAGCAGTCCATACGATGTCAAACTGAGCGTTCGTGCCGTTCAGCAGGGCGGCTATATCGCGCAGGCGCATATAGTTTGTGCCGTTGCCCTTGGAGTCGAGAATCATGTACGCCTTGAGCTCCTTCTTAACGCCGTCGACGGTGATGGTGCTGACGTTCTCCTTTGCAATACCCGTCTCGCCAATATCCACACGGTCAATTACGATCTCGGGAATGGTAAAATACTTTGTGAGAATGACCTTGTCGGGATACTTCATCGCCTGAAGCTCATTGCCGTTGAGCGTCCCCTTAATATCAGTTACAAAATCATATCCGTTCAAAGCGGTAACTGTGACATTGAGGATATAAGTCTTTCCAGCCTCATACTTGTCTTTTGCAGTGAGAGAGCGGCCGTCCTCGTCGGAGAACCAGTTGACGCCTTCAATTTTATAGTTTGCATTAGCGGGAACCGTGCCATTAAGCGCTGGATTGGCGCCGACCTTCGGCGCAGTCAGGCTGACTGAAACAGTATCAATTACCTTAGACTCAGGCAGAGCGTCGAAGATGAAGGTTACCGCGCCCTCTGTGTCATTGTATACGTCAAAATACTCCGTCGGCTTGAAGTTGACCTCGCCGTTTGTGTTTTCGGTGAACATCCGCTGCTCGTCATCGCAGACTACGATGACGTTAACAGCATATTTCTTCCCGGCCTCGAAAACGTCGTTTTCAGAGATCGCCTTTATGATAGTATTTTCATCGTCTACCTCATACCATGCAACTCCCTCTCTTGCTACGTGATAATTCTCACTCTCGGGTGAAGCGATATAGCTCGGATGCTCTCCGGCTTTAGGCTCGGTGACGCGCAGGTAAACAGTGCCGACATCCCATCTTGCGGGAGGGAAATGTACGACGACCTCGAGAAGCTCGCCCTTGATTGCAGTCTCGGTGCGATAGTTTCCGACACTCGCCGTTACATTATCTGAGAACATATAGCCGTCGTTTGCCTTGAAGTATGCAATCGCATAGTACTCCTCGCCAATCTGGAACTCGTCGCCGTCATGTACCTCCTCAGACGAAGTCGAGTAACCCGCAAAGAAATCGAGCGATACGCCGTAGCCCCAGATTTTCACGTTGCTGTCGCCCTTGTGCCATACCTCGCCCGCAACGGGAACAGTGAAATCCATTTCAACGCTTTCGATCGTCTCGATCGCAAACGCGCTCATCGGTAACAGGCTTACGCACAGAACGGCGCAGAGAATTAAGCTGATGATCCTTTTTTTCATATTAGTACCTCCTTATTTAATCTGCCGCAGAATAGAGCTGATCTGTTTCAATAAAGACACCGCGCTCGCTCGTCCAGCCGACGTTGAAGCCGAGCACGTTGCCGAGATCCCTGAGTTTGAAATAGGTGTGACCGCCGCTCTTGGAGTTGATGTAGAATGCAGTGAGCGGCTGAGGCGTGCCGTCGATCTTGGTATCGTCAAATTTTGCGGCGTAAGCCTGCTCGCCGGTGAAGGGTATCGTACCCTCGGTGCCGTTTCTGTGGGTGTAAGGCGTGCGCGTTATGCAGTCTGTGCCGTTCTCGGCGGAATAAGTGATGTCAAACTGTGCATTCGTGCCGTCGAGAAGCGCGGCAATATCGCGCAGACGGATGTAATTTGTGCCGTTTCCGTTCTTGTCCTTGATCATGTAGGTCTGAACTTCCGTTTTAACGCCGTCGATCTCTATCATCTGGTGATTTTCATATGCCGTACCGTTGGCGGGAATTTCCTCTCTCTCAACCGGCTGAGTCTGGAGCGAATAGCCCGGAGTCTTTGCGGGCGCGGGCTCATCGGTCGGGTCGGTGTCGAAAACAGCCTTGACTACTATCTGAGTATCGGAAGTGAATCTCCAGGTATTCCTGACAGTGCCCTGATTGCAGACGACTCCGTTTACCTTTACAGTCGGCATTTCGCTGAACTTCTTGCCCTCGGGCGCGTTGACAGTCACGAAAGCGGCGTAGGTCGTGCCGCCCATAAAGTATTCGTCCGGGTTCAGCTCTGAAATAATCATTGTACCGCTCTGGTCAGTCTCCTTCCACGTCAGGCCGCCGACAACACAGCCGTTTGTGAGCTTTACGAGATAGGAGTGGTATTCGTAGGTCTTTGCCGGCTCGATTGTAACGTTTACCGAGTCAACAATGTCAGGATCCTTGCCCTCAAGCGGCCCTGCCTTGAAAACTATCGTCCTCATCTCCGGTCTGCCGTCAACATAGTTGACCTCTGCCTTGGTTCCGTTTACGGAGGCGGTCAGCTTGGGCGACTGCGCGAAGGAATAACCGTCCTTCGGAAGAACGTAAGCCGAGATTCCGTAGACCTTGCCGCCGAGGAATTTGCCGCTGTTCTGAGAAACGCCGTCAGTTCTGTTATAGCAGGAGAAATGGTCGAGTACATAGGGCTTATCGTCGGTAAACACCGCCTTGACGGAGCTTTCGATGTCGTCTCCGACCTTCGCCCCGAAGGTGAGATCGACCGAGGTGATAGACGAAGCGTCGATCGGCGGAAACATCTTTTCGAAGCTGCCGTCAGCGCCGTCGTCAAACAGCTGATATTCAATCTCTTCTCCGTTGAGAGTTGCAAAAGGCTGCTTGTTATCCGAGAATTTCAGCCCTTCGTCAGCGTAAAAGAAGATAATGACGTTATACTGATGCCCCGCCTTGAAAACGTCATCAGCATGGAGCTGAACGTCATCGGTAATATCATACCAGATAATTTTCGAGATAAAATACCTCGTCGTGTGCGGGGTGACGGTAAAATCCGGGTGCTCACCCGCCTTCGGCTCGTCGATCTCCAGCTTTACCGCATAAACATAGAACGTCTCCTTTGCAGCAAAAGCGCTTGGAATGAGCGATAACAGCAAAACAGCGCAGAGTAGAATGCTCAGAATCCGTTTTTTCATAAAAACGACCTCCTGTATATATTGATACAATTATATTCTACCAAAACTGCAAAAAAAGTCACTGGCACAAGTGCCAGTGACAAGCAGGTTTTTACAGTTTTTTGTGGATAAATACGCAGAAGGCAGCTTCGGTTTGCAGCTTTTCTAGGCTCAACAGCTTCGCCTGATCCTCCCTGCCCGTTTTATAGTAGTACGGAGTCATCTTGAATAGCTCAAGGATGTCCTCGTTCGATTGAAGTGAGAGCGTATATCTGAGCTCGGCGCGCTCAACAAGCTCGAAACCCTCGGGTGCGTAATTCGCCGGCGGATTTAAATACGGCTCATCGTAAACAGCGCGTTTCGGTCCGAAAAGATGCTCCTCAAGCGGAACAGCTCGGATAAGATATCCGCCTTTTCTCAGCACTCGGCGAAATTCGCTCTCCGCGTCCGGCGCAAAGATGCTGAGAACTATATCGCAGCTCTCATCCATAACCGGAAGCGAACTGACTGACGCTACCGCCAGTTCAAGCCCGGCCCTGCGCTTTGCGGCCTCGATGATTGCCTCCTTTGAAATATCAACGCCGACAATGCTGCTGCGCGGCAGCGACATTTTGACGGAGGAGGTGTACCAGCCCTCGCCGCATCCGGCGTCAATAATATCCGCTTCGGGAGCGCCGTACTTCGCGCATTTTTCGCAGATAAGCTGCAAGAGCGGCTCATAATACCCCTTTTCAAGAAAGCTTTTGCGGGAAAGAACCATCTCTTTATCGTCGCCGTGGCGCTTCGAAGATACGGCATTCGACATCAGCAGGTTGACATACCCCTGCTTTGCCCTGTCGTAGCAGTGACCGCAGGCACATCTGAGGGTCTTTCCCACATCCCACAGCGCTTCGCCGCACTTCGGACAGCAAAGCTTCGGCATAAAATCAGCTCCTTATTGTTATCTGAGCGCCTCTCTTATGAAGCTCTCAACCTTCGCCAGGTATTCGTCCGTGTACATTCTGTCATCTGCGTGGATAGCGCCGTCAAATACGTCGAGGCGCACGTTCTCCGCACCGTAACGCGCAGTCAGCGCCTTTTCCATATTCAAAGTCTGCTGAGTCGGAACGGTTATATCTGCATTTCCGACGACCAGAAGGGTTTTGAGCGAGGGATTTGCCGCAGTATTCTCGGCAATATTCTGCACAGAGGCGGCGAGCACGTCGTCCTGAGTCCAGTCGGCGTAATTCTTTCTGAGCCAGTACTCCTCGCAGGAATCGTAGCCCACGAGATGACCGTTTGTCCAGCTGTTAGCTATATCGCGTACCCATTTCGGAACGCCCTGCGCGATAAACTGCTCCTCGGCGGCTCTGAGGTCATATGCGCCGTAGTAGCTGACGAGAACCGCGATATTCGCGCCAGTCTCGGTAAGAGCCTCTCGCGCTGCGAGGTGTCCGCCCGCGCTCTCGCCCCAAACAGCAATTTTATCGGCGTTGTAGCCGTATTTTTCCGCATTGTCAGCGAGATAATTCACCGCCGCACTGACGTCCTCGCACGCCGCCGGAAACGGCGACTCATCGGCAAGACGATAGTTCACGCTCGCGCAGGCAAAGCCGTGATCACGGAAATAGCGGTAATAGAACTGCGCCTGCCTTGACTGCGCGTCGTTCATAATAAAGCCGCCGCCGTGTATCATAACAAAAAGCTGAGGCTTCTCAGTATCTTCCGGAATATAGAGGTCGATATACTGCGCATCGCTCGCGCCGTAGGAGACCCTCTCAAAGCTTCCGCCCTGCCAGCTTTCAGAGGTGTCAAGCTCGATTTTCGGCGCAAACAGATTATTCCACAGTGTCCAGACAAGTCTGTGATTCAGTCCCAGGACTACGGCAAGCACAAGTATTATAGCAATCAAAATAATTTGCCGATTTTTCATTTCAGAATATCCTTTGAAGTAGATTGTAGAGCGCAAGGTGCCAGTTTCCCTGCGAATGATAGCGCATCGGGAATACGTCGAAATCCGTGTTCACGCCAGTCGTAAGGCGATTATCAAGTGATAAAAGCCCCGCGTTATCCTGGCACTGTCTCGGGAGCGCGAAGTCGAAGGCACCGCTTGTGACGTATAGGTAGTTTATGGGATACTCGCGAAGATTCTCGGAGCGGATGGTGCTTTCAAAATACTCTCTGTCCGTTCTGCTTCCGGAGAAAGTACCATACCACGAGAAGTAATCGAGCGAGCCGCAGAACGCGGAGTGATACGTTGTGACAGCACCGCGCGAGAGTCCGGCAAAGGCTCTGTGGTCACGGCTAAGCCTGAAGCCCTCATCGTCAGCGGTCTCCGCATAGGTCGAATACTTCGATTCCACAGCCGGCATAAGGTCGCCTCTCAGCTCCTCGCGGAAGGAGTAGGTCAGTGCGTCGAGCCCGTCCATGCAATCGTCCTCAACATAAAATGTCGGAGTAACGATAATAAGCGGCTCTATCTCCCCTCTCGCAATGAGATTGTCGACCATAGTTTTATTCCACGAATAGGTGCTGAGCCAGTAATTTTCATCGTCGCCGGTGCCGTGCATGAGATAGAGAATGTTATACCTTTGCGCCTCGTCGTAGCCGTAGGGTAGATATACGAGTGCGCGCTTTGTGACCGCACGGTTATCCGTCGCATAGGCTTTAGTTTCGTAGATAAGCACCTCGAGCGTGCCGGGTCTGTCGCATTCCGATGAATCGAACTGTGCAGGAACAGCCCACATCGTGTGCTGAGCGCGGCCAGAGGCGGTTTTATCGGCGGCAGTAAAGCATCCCCACGAGCCAAGGCAGAGAGCGAGCACAACAAGAATCGACGCCGACTCGAATACAGGAAGCTTATTAAGCTTTTCCTTATTATACACCATCGCGGCCGTTCCGGCAAGCGCGGCGATAGTTCCAACAGCTCCATCGATCCAGAAGGCGAAGTTATAAGCCGTAGTCTCCTTGTAGTTCATCATATTTCCGAGCACAAAGCCGAAAGCAGCCGTCAGAACATGCAGAAATGGCATTCTCCCGCGGTAAGCCGCGAGCGCAACGAGCACATAGAGCGCCTGCACCGCAAGCATAGTGACTGCTGCGGCAAGCGATCCGAGCAAGAGATAGCCTAAAGTGAGCCAGACGGCGCAGACGGAGATTATTGCAAGGGCGACAAGGTCAATTTTATCTGTAATATTCTTCATAAATTCTTCCCCGAAAAAACGGCGGCGGAATAAGCCGCCGCCGTTTTTAAATAATGCTTAATCAGTCCTTCTTAGTGACGCCGGTAAAGGTCGCAATAAGAGCAAGGATCCAAGTTACGCAAGCAAAAGCTGCGAAAACAATGTAACCTGTCAGGTTGGACTGCGGGTTAAGTCCGGCATAGACGAGAGCGATCTCGTTTACCATAGGAGCGATGGAAACGCCGAACGCCGCCATAGCGACAAGGGTGTGTGCGACAACGACAATGTTGGGAATCTCCTTGCCGAGCTTGATAGCTGCAGCAAGAGCAACAACACCGAGAACTGCGGCAATAACGAGAAGAACATAGGTCGTTCCATTTTTAAGAAGCGCGAAGTTATAAAGAATTGCGGCAACGACAGAAAGTACGGTGGAAGTGCAGACAAGCGCGAAGCCGACGATTGAAACCTTATCTTTCATTATTCATTCCCTCCTTCTCAGTTTTCCTTCTGCTTTTTGCAGAGGTCAACGACATACAGTGCGCAGAGGGCGACGGTTGCGACGCCGAATACTACGTCAGCGGCGATAACAGTGATCTCCCACCACGGGAAGGTGCGGACGATACGGGTATCGCTCGTGATGCCGTTCATGGTGTTGGAATTAGCAAAGGTGTAGAGGTCGTACTTAAGCATCTGCTTTAGCTCCTGCTGGAATGCGGTATCCTTCTGGATCTTCTTAAGATTCTCAGCGCTCGTTGCAGAGCCAATGATGGAGGACTCATAAGCCGTGGAGGTGAGGCATCCGCCGCCGCCCGCGAGGGTGACATCGCGCCAGTTCATGTACTCGGGTCCGTTGATCATGTCGGTGATGACATAACCGGTGTATCCCCACTCGTTACGGAGGATCTCGGTGAGAAGTCCTCTGTGAGCGCCGGCATAAACGGTGCCGAGGCGGTTGAATGCGGTCATAACGCCCTGAGCATAGTTGCCCTCAAGGCATCCCTGGAAGCCACGGAGCTCGTTTTCACGAGCGCCCTGCTCGGTGATGAAGGTAGAGGTACCGGAACGGTTAGCCTCCTGATGGTTAAGCGCGAAGTGCTTCGGCTCCATCATAAGGCCCTTGGACTTGCCGCCCTTGCAGACTGCAACGCCGAGGATGTTGGTGAGCATGGAGTCCTCAGAATAATACTCATGGTTACGGGAGTTGTAGGTTGCTCTGTGGTTATTAAGGCCCGGTCCAAAGATGGAGCAGGCGTTGGACCAAAGGCTGTCCTCGCCCATAAGCTCGCCTTCACGCTCAACAAGCTCTACGTTGAAGGTTGCAGCAACAACAGGCTCAGTCGGGAATGTCGGCATCTGCCACATAGCATACTCATCATTAGGTCCGACATAAGTGGGCTCATTCTTCTCGCTCTCGGACCAGTTTACAGTGTAGCCGGGAACCTGGTCGGATACGAAGCCGACAGGACCGTCATATGCGGTAACGGCGTGGAGACCGATGGAGTTGATCGGGTCGAAGTTATCTCCGGCTCTCTCCATGAAGTTTACTGCCTCTTCAAGAGTTACGTTTTCAAGGAGCATATCCCAGAGAGGATCATCAAGAGCGACAGCGCCCTGATAGTTGCCGTTCTCGTCAAACTGAACGAGATCGATGAGGCGGAGGCCGTTGCTTGCGCCCCAGGTGACGCCTTCACCATTTTCGGTGAGCTCATAAACCTGATTGTGAAGGTTCTTGAGCATAGCGTCGTTGGCAGTCACGCCCCAAGTGCCATGCCAGCCCTTAGACCAGTCAGCACGGGTGAAGTACTCAGCAGTGCCGGGAAGAAGCTTATTAAGATCGCCGTCCTGAAGCTCGTTCTGAACGCCGACGGAATAGGTCTCAATGTCCTTATTGGCAACAGAAACCTTCTTTGCGCGGTTCATATCGATGACGTCAGTATCGGCAGTCTTCTCAAGGAAATCAGCGTTGCCCTGCTTAAGAGCGATGACGTTGTTAATTGCCTCATGAGCGCCGTTGCCGATTGCAAAGTAGTAATCACCAGCATCGAGAACCCATGCGCCGACAGTGCCGTCAGCCTTAACAGCGTTCTCATCATAGGAAGCAACATACTTAGCGTCAAACTCGACGGTAACGGTCTCAGATGCACCGGGCTGAAGGATGCCGGTCTTGGCGAAGCCAACGAGCTGGATAGCGCTCTTCTCAAGTCCGCCTGCGGTGTACGGGGACTGAACATAGAGCTGAACAACATCCTTACCGGCAACAGAACCGGTGTTGGTGACCTTAACAACAGCCTTGCTCTCGCCGCCGATGTTGAAGTCAACAGACTGGAATTCCTGATCGAAAGTGGTGTAGGAAAGGCCATAGCCGAACGGATAGGTTACTTCCTCGGCATAGTTCCAATAAGCACGACCGCCGGTAGCGCCAGCACCGGTAGTGGCGTTGCCCTGACCGAGAACTGCGTCCTCATAGCGGGTCTCATAGTACTTATAGCCGACATAAATGCCCTCGGACTCTACTATGTACCAGTTGCCCTTGTCATTACCCGGATCAATATCTTCATTAGTGTAGAAGAAAAGTCCGAAGTTCTGCATAGCAGGAGCAGAGGTGGAGTCAACAGCGTAGGTATCGGAGATGTGACCGGAGGGGTTAACGTCGCCGGCAAGAACATCAGCAACACCGCGGAAGCCGTAAGCTCCGGGAAGACCTGCCCATACGATAGCGGAAATGCCTTCGTCCTGCTTGAGATCCTCAAGCTCCATGGTTACGTCAGCATTGATAACAACGATGACCTTGCCGTTGGAGTTAGCCTTGGCAAGATCGATCATAGCCTTCTCGTAATCGGAAAGGCCCATCGGGCGCTCAAAGTTATCTCCGTTAGGATCCTTCATTGTGCTGACTGCATAGTCGGAAGCCTCAGAGCTGTCGCGGGAAAGGAATACGATAGCCGTGGTGTCCTTTGCAGCGTTCAGTGCCGCGTCGGTGTAGAGATTAGAAGGAAGCTCGCCGATTATGTAGCTGTCGGCAGTTTCAAACATGGGCCAGAATACAGGAATAAGGCTGTGGCCGGGAACCTCCTGACCGAAGAAAGCAGCCTTTCTGTAGAAGGGCTTTGCAGCGTCGGAGTTGTAGAGAGCGAGCATCTCCTCGTTTACAGAGAAGCCAAGCTCTTTCATAGCGTCAACGAGGGTGATGGTCTGCTGACCAGCCTCATAGTTGACGGAAGTGGTGGAGCCGATAAGTCCGCCGAAGGTCGGAGCGATGACGTTAAGGCCCCAGAAGGTGACCTTGTCGCCGGTCTTTGAAAGAGGAAGAGCGCCGTTGTTCTTGAAGAGAACGGTACCCTCGTCGCTGATCTCGCGGGCGAGAGCCTCTTTAGCGTCGATGACCTCTTTCAGAGTCTTGAATTCAGACTCAAAATAAATTCCATCGCCGGCAGACTCACCAGTCTTCTCGATCTTATAGCTCGAGGTTCCGAGGAAGGAATTGATCTTGCCCGCGTTCGCTTCCGCTATCGCAGTGCCGAAAAGGAGCAGCACAAAGATAGAAGCAAGAAGAGCCGCAAGGCCGCGCTTTAAGCCTAATTTTCTGCTTTTCATTTCATACCTCCGTAAATATATTGCTTGAAGTTCCTCTATTCTCCAAGTTAGCTCAATTATAGCTTGTGACCGCGCAAATAAAAAATTTTGGCATAGATGGCGCTTATTTTGGCATAACTGACATTCTCTTTTGTGCAGATTAAATAAAAATGGCCCGAGAATAGCTCTCGGGTCATAAATATTGACGATTTTCTCAGCCCGCAAGGAGCATATCCAGCGAGAATTTTCCGTTCTCAGCCGAAAATGTCACCGTTCCGCCGTACTTTTTCGCTATGCTGCGTATGCTGACGGTGCCGTAGCCATGTCCCTCGCCCTTTTCTGAGACGGGAATGCCGCCGACTATTCTTGGCTGTCCGGCGCAGGTGTTTTCTATGTGGATAACGGTCATGTTTCCCCTTCCGAGAACTCGGAGAAGAATGCTTCTCTCCCCCTCCGGAAGGATGGAAACCGCCTCGATCGCGTTGTCGATTGCGTTGCCGAAGAGACTGTAAATATCGAGCGAGGCTATGTTCCTGAGTCTTTCGGCGTCGACCATATAATTAAATGTGATTCCGTTCGCGCGGCAGTGCGGGAGCTTCTCCGTGATAATCGTATCGAGCGGCTCGTTGCCGGTGCGGGCGACAGTATCGTAGCTCTCGATGGCGTTTTCAAGCTCCTCCACGGCGGCGGCGCGCTCGCGCTCCCCCGCGCTTCTCAGCGCAGAGAGCTGGTGCTTCATATCGTGATACTTCATGTTGATAACCTCAAGATTTGACCTTGAGATATTGTATCTCTCGCGCTCGTTTTCTATAATCGCCATCATAAGCTTGCGCTCGCTGTTCATTTCCTCCACACTCTGGAGCAGATATTGAATCGCGATGATGAAGATACCCGTCAGCGCAAGGCTGAACCTCGATATCGGGTTTTTATCAAGTCCGATGGCATAGAGCGCGGACTCCGCGGAAAAGTGCGTCATTACGCAGGCGATGCTGATAGCGAGCTTGGTGATGCCGTTGTCGCGTTCGTTCCAGTCAAAGCTCCTGACAAGTGATTTTCTGACAATAATCCATACAAGGCAGATGAGCGTGATAGAAACGATATACGTCAGAACGATCACAAGCGGACTGAAATCGAACTGATAGCGCAGCATAAGACTTATGTTAAGGCTTATGTTCTGAAGAATATCCGCGGAAACACAGACGAAAAGGATCTGCCTCCAGCTCGCGTCAAACAGAAAAAGCATCAGTCCGAGCGCAGCGAGTCTTATTACCGAGCTGCCTACGATGGGTATGCCGAGCGGATCGGGAAAAAGCAGGCTGAAAGCTATGTACGCCGCTCCGCCAAGCAAAAGCCTGAGCGGAAATCGCGTTCTCTTCGGGGCTGTCCACATAAGCAGAAGCTCGACAGCTAAAAGCTGAATAGTGAAGTTAAGTCTGAAGGCGTCGGCTAAGTATTCAATCACGGATGACCCTCCCTCCGAGATATCGGGTGAGCGCCTCCATAAAAGGCGTTTTGCACGAGCGCGAAATCGAGACATCAACCCCATGAACGTTGACGGAGGAGCCGTTCACCGCGTCGACCCAGCGCAGATTTACCAGAAAAGAGTTGTTCGGGCGGATAAAATGGTGCTCAGAGAGGTATTCCTCAACGGTTTTCATCGTGACCCTCGTGGTGTAATCGCCGCTAACCGTGTGAAAGACCATATAGTGCTTCTGACTCTCGACGTAATAGATATCCGTGACCGCAACGCGCACAAGCCCGTCCTTTACGGCAATCATATACGAGGCTTCCTTCTCTTTAACAAGCCGCACTGCAGTCGAAAACTTAATATCAAAAAGCTGATAACTGACGGGCTTGATAAGATAATCCAGCGCTCCGACCTCGTAGCCGTCGCGCGCAAACTGCGCAAGCTGGGTCACGAAAATTATTATGACCTCTGGGTCACGGCGCCGAAGCTGTCTTGCGATTTCCATACCGTTCATGCCCGGAAGCGAGATATCAAGAAATACTATATCAAAGCTGTCAGGCCCTGAGAGAAAGTCAAAGCCTCCGCCGAAAACCTCGGCGGTTATGTCAGTCCCATGCTCACCGGAGAAGCGGGAGATTTGTGCTTTTAAGTTTTCAGCGCAGGAAGCGTCGTCCTCGACTATTGCCGCTCTGATCATCGATATTTCCTTCCGTATAATATAGTTATTTCATACTATCACAATCAGAGCGAAAAATCAATCAGGTTATGTAATCCCGAATTACGTCAAAAAATGCCGCGGGAGTTACAGCACTGCGGCAGAGCATATCGCAAAGCATCTGCGCTTCGCGCCTGTCAGTAAGAAACGTCGCGCCGGCATGCTCAGCATTGTTCAGAGTTACGCTTGCGCCGTAGAAGCCTCGCTCCTCCGTAACCTCATAGCTGAGCGCGAGGTAATTTCCGCTCTCGTCTATCACTTCAATTTCCATCTCTATTCCCCTTTGCGAAATATTTCAGGCTCAGTGAGTATAAAAATAGAGAAGCTCCGGCGCAACAGTTTTTTTTTGCCGCTCTGACTCCCAATACAATAAGATTTAAGCTGATTTTCATATAAATAAAGCGATTTATTCAATTATTACGCACTTTTTCGAAAACACAGGTTTTTCTGCATCTTGCCTCGCTAAAGCACTAAAGCAAATATATGAATTTATTTTTAGACTTAAATTTATTGACTTATTACACATTTTCGTCTATGATATCTAAGTAACGTAATACACAAAAAGGAGTAAAATAATGAAATCTGATGTAATTGTCGTCAATTCAAGCGGCAAGGGCATGGAAGAGGCGCTTCGAGAGGCGGAATCCGTCTCAGCATATAAGAAGCTTGATCCCAAGGATTGCCTGCATCTTCGTCTTCTCAGTGAGGAGATGATGGGCCTTATGCGCTCCCTCACCGGCGAGAAGGAGGCTCTGTTCTGGATTGAGGACACGAACGGACAGTTCGAGCTGCACCTCAAGACCATGACGATGATGAACTCCGAGAAGCGCAAAAAGCTCCTTGAGAGCTCCACTTCCGGCAAAAACTCCGCCGCAACCGGTATTCTCGGCAAGCTTAAGGACGTTTTTGAGCGTATGCTCGACGCCGATGGATCTCCCCTTCCCGAGTTCTACGCTGACGGGCTTATGTACGATCATCTGGAGGATCCGATGGCTGTTTCCATGACAAACGCCATGACAAGCTGGTCGCTCAGAAAATATATGGAGTCCTACAGCGAAAACGATGGCTCCGACAAGAAGGAGTCCGACAATCTCGAGCAGTCCATAGTAACTGCCCTCGCAGACGAGGTAAAGATCTTTATCAACGGCTCCGCTGTTGAAATGATAATCTACAAAAAGTAATTTAACTGATTTTAGGAGGTAAAATATCATGACTATCAACAAGGAAAAGAACGGCACCGCCCTTACCGTTGCTCTCGAAGGCAGACTCGATACCACCACATCCCCGAAGCTTGAGGAGGAACTCAAGGCAGAACTCCCCGGCCTCACCTCTCTCGTTTTCGATTTCTCCAAGCTTGAGTACATCTCCTCCGCCGGACTTCGCGTTCTTCTCGGCGCTCACAAGACAATGACGAAGCAGGGCGAGATGACCGTAACAAACGTAAACGAGATCGTCAAGGAAGTATTCGAGGTCACCGGCTTCTCCGATATTCTCAATATAAAGTAAAATGGCCGAGAAAATCGAGCGGAGGCTGAGAGAAAACCGCTATACCCTTCCGGCAAGCTTTATAATCTCTGTCGTTCTCTTCGTCAATGCAGTGCTCTTCTGCGCTCTGAGAAGATTCGACGGGATGGAGAGCACCTGGGTATTCAACTGCGGCGCAGACACTCTCGGAATCGCAATATGCGCGGTAATACTCTTCAGCATACTTCGCGATAAGCGTAACTCCGGCGTTGTCGTTCAGATGTTTGTCTCGATTCTCGCCGCAAACTCGATAGCGCTGTATCTTGACGCCGCGTCCTGGCTCGTTCAGGGCGTCCCTACGCTGAGAGTTCTGAATATCATAGTAAATGTTCTTTACTACGCAAACAGCATCGTTATCATCTATCTCTTCTGGAAATACGTCGATATGACCCTCGGTACTGAGAGCGTATTTTCAAGATGGTGCAGCAGAGCTCTGGAGATTCTGATTATTCCTGCGCTTCTTGCCTGCTTTGTCAACCTCTTCTATCCACTTTACTTCATCGTTGACGAGGCCGGAAACTATATGCGCGGCGGGATGTATCTCCTTTCGCTCATCTATCTTTTCATCACCGTTATTGCGATCATTATCTGCCTCGTCGGCTCAAAGGCTCCGCGCAGGCAGAAGGCAATAGCCGCGAGCTTTATTACCATCCCGCTTCTGAATCAGATTCTCACTGGCGCGTTCTTCGGTATTTCCACACAGTATGCGGCGACGCTCGTATCCGTTGTCCTCATCTACGGCGTTCTGTTCACAGAACGCGGCAAGACTCTTGCGGCGACCGAGAGCGAGCTCAATATGGCGGCTAGCATTCAGCTCCATATGCTTCCGAGCATCTTCCCGCCCTTCCCCGAGCGCGACGATTTCGATATCTTCGCCTCGATGAACCCCGCCAAGGAGGTCGGCGGAGATTTCTACGACTTCTTCCTCATCGACGATAACCACCTTGGTCTCGTCATGGCGGACGTCAGCGGAAAGGGCGTTCCTGCAGCTCTCTTTATGATGGCGAGCAAGATCCTCATTCAGAATTACGCGCTTCTCGGCATGAGCCCGAAGGAGGTTCTTGAATCCGCCAACAACCGCATCTGCTCGAATAACCGCGAGGAGATGTTCGTAACGGTATGGTTTGGCTCGCTCGACCTCACCACAGGAGTGCTGACCTGCGCCAACGCCGGGCATGAATACCCCGTTCTTAAAAACCCTGACGGCAGCTTTGAGCTTATTAAGGATAAGCACGGCTTCGTAATCGGCGGTCTTAGCGGCGTGAAATACAAAGAATACGAGCTTAATCTCAGCCCCGGCAGCAAGCTTTTTCTCTATACCGACGGCCTTCCCGAGGCAACGGACGCAAAGAGCGAGCTTTTCGGCACAGACAGAATGCTTGAGGCGCTCAAGGCAGTTGAGAACGAGGCTCCGCAGGCAATTCTCGAGGGTGTTGATACCGTAGTAAACCGATTTGTCGGCGATGCGCCGCAGTTTGACGATTTGACAATGCTCTGCCTTGAATTCAGAGGCAAAGGAGAAGCTGAAAATGTCTGAGATAACTTTGGCAGCCACAACTGAAAATATCGGCGCTGTAACAGCGTTTGTCGATGAGGAGCTTGAAAAGGTCGATTGCCCGATAAAGGCGCAGATGCAGATCGATGTCGCGATTGACGAGCTTTTCTCAAACATCGCGCTCTACGCCTATGAAAACGGCGGCGACGCGACAGTCATTTTCGATTTTGCCGACGGAGTCGTATCGCTGACCTTTACTGATTCCGGCAAGCCCTACGACCCCACGAAGAAGGACGATCCGGATACTACGCTTTCCGCTGAGGAGCGCGAGATCGGCGGTCTCGGAATTTTCCTCGTCAAAAAGACGATGGACTCCATCGACTACCGTTATGAGGACGGCAAAAACATTCTCACGATAAAAAAGACGATTTAACCAAAAGCTCCTCCGATACCGGAGGAGCTTTTTTGAAGGGTAAAATATGACAAGAATACTATTTGTTTGCCTCGGAAATATATGCCGCAGTCCGATGTGCGAGCTTTATATGAAGGACGCGGTCGAGCGTGCGGGTCTTTCCGACCGCTTTTACATCGAGTCCGCCGCCACCAGCTCTGAGGAACTCGGCAATCCCGTCTATCCTCCGGCTCAGCGCAAGCTTCGAGAGCACGGAATAAGCGCCCTCGGAAAGACTGCAAGACAGATAACTAAAGCCGACTACTCTCGCTTTGACTACATTTTCGGCATGGAGGAGTCAAACCGCCGCAGTATGCTCCGCATATTCGGCGGCGATCCGGAGGATAAAATAAGACTTCTGCTCGATTGGACGCCTCGTCCCGGCGCAGTTGCCGACCCGTGGTACACCGGAGACTTTGAGGCGACATGGCTCGACGTCAGCGAGGGCTGCGACGCAATTTTGAGGAAGCTTAACGATGATTGAGAAAGAAATATTCGGAAAAGTATGCCGGGTTGAAGATAATCTCGGCGGCGGCGCGTGTGTTTTCTTCGCATACGATACGATGGACGATCCCGAGAATATTGCAGGGCTTGTACGGAAAAAGTGCGCTTCTATTCCCTATCGCCTCGTCGCATTTCCGGTGAGCGACTGGAACGGTGATCTCTCGCCGTGGAGAGCTGATGGTGTTTTCAAGGGTCAGGATTTTACCGGAAACGGCGCGGAAACGCTCGATTGGGTGATAAAAGGCGCAAAAGAGCAGAACTGCGCGATGATTGCAGGCTACTCGCTGGCCGGACTGTTTGCGCTGTGGGCGTGCTGTGAAACGGATATTTTCAAGGGCGCCGCGAGCTGCTCGGGGTCTGTGTGGTTCCCCGGTTGGGCAGATTACCTCGAAGGCCACAAAATAAACGCTAAGCAAGTTTATCTGAGCCTCGGCAATCGCGAGGAAAGGACACGCAATCCAATAATGGCGCAGGTAGGAGATAACACCCGTGCGCTCGCGAAAAAGCTCGGGATCGAAGTAGTCTGGAACGAGGGCAACCACTTCAAGGACGCAGAAGAGCGCCTTGCAGCCGGAATTACGTGGCTTATTGATTCATATGTATCGGCATAGCAGAGCTATGCCGATTCAATGCGTAGACAAAGTCTCCGCATCGAACATATTTTGCGCTTTGAGAGTGCAAAATATGACGCCTGCGGGCGGATTATGCGACGTGAATGGGCCTTTTGGCCGGCCCCTTCACTTAAACCCCACCACCTTTATCCAACGCTTTTCTTTTTGTCTACAGTCTGTATCGGCATAGCAGAGCTATGCCGATTTCTTTTACATCGTGCCGGTGACGGTAACGGTGACAACGCCCGGATCTGTAGTCCAGGTGCCGTCGGTGTTCTGTGTGAAGGTCGCGGCGGGAACGGTTATCGCTCCTGCGGTGGTGGTCATAACGCCGGTAGTCTCAGAGTAGGTGTAAGCGGTGAAAGCAGTGCCGCCAAGAGTTACCTCAAGACCTGCAAGAGGCGGATCGAAGGTGTCCGCAAGAGCGATCTGAGCCGCCGCTTCAGCCGCGCCGCCGTAGTTGCGAATATCGAAGGTGTAGGTTATCTCGGTGCAGCCGGAGAGAACGTCCGGCGTGAGGGATTTGGAGATTGTGAGTGCCGGAGCCATGTCCATCGGAACTGTCGCGGCAGCGATTATCGGATCGACGATGCAGCTTCCGTTAATTGTCGCGCTGTTAGATATGGTCGCGCCCTCGCCGAGAGGCGCGTAAGCAGTGGTCTCAGCCTCATAGATGATCGCGACGTTGCCGTTTGCCGGAACCGTGATATCCGAAAACGTGACCGTGCCATTAACCGTGACCGTCGGTGCCGCAGACGGTGTTCCGTCCACAAGATAGGTCACGCTGTCAGCAACGTAGCTCAGTGGATAGACAGTCTCGGTGCCGACAGTATAGCCGCCGAGGTCGTCGACGACAGTAACGCCGGTCACGTCAACGTTGCCGGAATTTACAAGGCTTATGAGATAGGTCACGTCTGAATCTGCTGTATATTCCTTCGTAATGGGCGTTTTCGTCGCGGTTATTACCTCTGTGACCTCGCCCACAGTTATATTTGAGTTTACGGTGCCGCCCGTGTAGGTAAGCGTCGCCTGATTATAAAACTGTGCCAAGAGTAATTCCTCCCGATATTTTTCAGGGCTTTCGCCCTGCACGACATTATATGCCGGAGGTTTACTTCTTGTGAAAACTATGGTATAATTGTCGTATAGAGGCTTGAATGGGAGGTGTAGAAATGAATACATTAGTGGATTACATCAAGTGGCTCGGGCGGTTTTCCTTTGAGCAATACCCGCTTTCCACGGCTGACAACCTTGTTTTCGCCATGATCTCCTACTTCGACCTCGGCGAGGTCTTTGCGCAGAGTGAAACGCCGCTATTATCCGATGTTCTTCCTCTCATCGACGAGGGAAAGGTGCCGGTAGAGATCACCGGCGCGGATATGGGCTACACCGATATTCTGCGCGCCGCCGCATCGTCTCATCGCTTCGGAAGCATAGAAATGAGCGGCTACGTCAACGAGATTCGCACCGATCCGCCGCTCCAGTTCTCAGCAGTAACCTTCAATGCGGATAACTTTTCCTTCATCGCTTACCGCGGCACTGACAGCACTCTTGCCGGCTGGCAGGAGGATTTTATGATATCCTTCACGGAGACCGAGGCTCAGCACATGGCGCTTGATTACGCGGAGAAATCAATCACCCTTGATCGCGAATGGTACATAACAGGGCACTCAAAGGGCGGCAATCTCGCGCTCTACGTCGCGGCGCATCTCTCCGACGATAAGCTCAGCGCGGTCAAAGAAATCTATTGTCTCGACGGGCCAGGCTTCTGCCCCGAGGTCACAGACCCGGAGATGCTCAGAAGAGCCGACGGGAAGCTTGTGCGAATTGTGCCGGAGTTCGACGTTGTCGGAAAGCTCTTCGAGCCGGATATAGCCGACACGCTCATCGTAAAGTCCAACGCAGACGGCGTCCTTCAGCACTCGATGGCGACCTGGCTCTTTGACGGCGGGGAGCTTATGTGCATTGATAAGCGCGACGCCTTCTCGGAATGGCTCGGTGAACGTCTGAACGACTGGATCGGCACGATAAAGAGCGAGGACAGGCCGGTATTCATAAACGAACTATTCAGTACGCTGACAAAAAGTGGCGCGGAAAAGCTTGAAGATCTTACGCCGATGCGATTTGAGCAGGCGATAGTTTCACTCGGCGGTGCGAGCGACGTAACGAAAAAAGCCCTCGCTTCACTGCCCGGTCAGGCACTGAATGACGGTACAGTGATAGAGGTCAGTCCCGGAAAGCTGCGCCAGTGGCTCACTGAGAGCCATTTCGCTCACGCGCTTCTGATGGTGCTCTTCGGAATTCTTCTGCTTCGCACGACAGATTCGATTCTTGAGCTGACTGCAACCTTCATTTTCGTCGCGCTCGCAGCGATCCAGCTTATACTAGCGCTCCGGCGCTTCGTTCTGAACGGCTTTCACCTCGAGGGTTTGCGTGAACGAGCCGCTCTCACAACACTGATGCTTGCACTGTGCGTTGTGCTTATAGTCAAGGACCAGGCGATGTTCATTATGGGCAGCACGATTTTCGGCGTGGTGTTCATAGCCTTCGCCTTCGGCTGTGCGGACAAGGCTTCGCACGAGAGTGACCGATTGTTAAAAGTTCTCTACATACTCGAAACGATCTTTTCCGCAATTTTCGGCGGCGCGGTACTTCTTATATCGCGCTCTGTCGTCTACCCCTTCGTCCTCGCGCTCGGCATTCTGATGATTGCCGACGGCGTGATCAGAATAGGATACATGCTCTATAAAAGATATAAGGCAAGCCGCGTTTAACGGCTTGCCTTTGCTTTATTCACTTCTGAGCGCCGTAACCGGGTCAGACCTTGCCGCCTTCTGCGACGGGATTATTCCGCCGATGAGGGTCAGCACAATGCTGAGCACAACGAGAATTATCGCAGCCGGAACAGGCAGGACAGCGTTTATATTAGTCTGGCCAGTTGCGTTGTGGATGATTATATTCGTTGGAATAATGAGTATCCATGTTATCACAACGCCGAAAATACCGGCGAGTGCACCTATAATAAAGGTCTCAGCGTTGAAAACCTCGCTAATATTGCGCTTTGAGGCTCCGATTGCACGGAGAATACCGATCTCCTTCTTTCGCTCGAGCACGCTGATATAGGTGATAACGCCGATCATTATGCTCGACACCACAAGCGAAATCGAAACGAACGCCACAAGAACGTAGCTCACGGCGTCGATGATGTCGGTAACGCCGCTCATAAGGGTATCAACGTAATCGGTGTAGCTAATGACCTTATCATTCTCATTCTTCGCCTTGCGCATATCGTTATAGCCCGTCAGGATGCTCTTTACGGCGCTTTTCCCGTCAAAATCATTAGGATATATCGTTATAGACGAGGGCTTATTGAGATCTGCGTAGCCGAGCTTGCGCAGGTTGGATTCAAGGCTCGAGCGCTCGGTGCTCATCATGCTCGTCATTAGGCTCTTGAGCTCCTCGCCGGAGAAATTCGTGCTGAACGCCGAGGATATCGCCTCGGGGTCGATACTGAAATCCGCGAACATATCGCCGATAATATCGGAAAATTTCTCCGTTATCATGCTGACAAGTCTTGTCATAAGCGCGGAAATCTGACTTGTTACTGAACCGGAGAACTTGCCGACGAGCTTGTTGATCTCAGCTTCAACGCCCGAGGTGTCGATAATTCCGGCAACGCCCTCGGTTATGATTCTCTGCGCCTCCTCGCCCTCAAGGTAGGATCTGAGGTCGCTGGTCACATCGGCTATTGTGGGTGCATCATCGTTTTCCGTCGCGTAGGCTTCATAGCCCTCGACAAGGTGCGTAGTGAGTTCCGTCGCAAGTCCGTTGAGGTCAAGCGCACTCGCCGCCTTTTCGCTGAGACGGTCAGCCTCTGCGCGGATAAGCTCCGAAATCTCCTCCTGCGCGAGGTATTCCGCTACGGTGCGGAGCCGCTCTCCGCTGTCTATAGGGTTTTCCGCGAGATAATCTTCAAGCCCAGCCATAATGCGTTCAAGGCTTTCTCTGAGATCGTCGATCGTAATGAGGTTTTCCTGCGCGTTTGCGATTGCCGCCTGCGAGTCGGCGGAGATTATTCCCCTCGCCTCCTCGGTGCCGAGATAGGCGCGAATTGCCGTCGGCAGCTCGCTGAGCTCGGTAACTCCATCCTCTCCCGCACTGTCTGAGTAGCTTTTTATGAGCTCCTCAAAAATGCCGCTGAGCTTCTCGGCGCTCAGGTCGAGCTTAACAGAGCCCAGAAGAGACGACAGATCGTCTCCCGAAACGCTCGGCATATCGAAGTCAAAATCGCCCGGATCAAGCTCCAAATCGCTCATATCGAAGTCCGCGGGGTCTATCTCAAACTGATCCGGATCGAAGCTAAAGGCGTCAGCCAGCGCCTGCTCGTCGATTGAGAAGAGCGAGCCCATATCGAAGTCGGCGACAGAGGAGTAATCGTCAAACCGTTTGCCTGTAAAAATATCCATCTCAGGATTTTCATGCTGATACTTTACTATCTCGCTGGAATCAGCAAGATCGATGATGTGATACACAAGGCTCGCGGGATATCCGATTCCGCTGGAGAGCGCAAGATTTGTAGCGTCCTCGCGCGGAACCACTACGCCGACGATGGAGATATCCTCTGCCCCCTCAAGAAGAGAGCGCATAAAGGTCTCGTCGTCCGATCTATCAGTCCATACGCCGTACTCCTCATCGTAGGAGAATCGGTCAGATGCGGCGATCAGCTTGAAGGAAATGCCGAGAAAGTCATCATAGTCAAACTGCAGCTCTCCGATATCAGTCTCAGGTGTGCCGCCCTCAACGGCAAGGCGCAGCATTTCATCGAGCCTCGCCGGGTTTTTAAGTCCCATGGTGTAGAGCGCCATATCCGTAACTCTCGAGGTGCCGGACAGAACGAGAACGCACTCATTGTATCTCTCCGGCCACCTGCCCGCCTTTACGTCATAGGAGGTCTTGTAGAGCGAATCGTCTTCCGGCATAAGATGGAAGGTATCCGTGCTCGTGAGCGAGCTCATAAGGCTCGAGCCGTAGCCTCCTGTGGAGAAGCCGAGCGCGGAGAAGCTCTTATCCGGATTGACCTGCCGCACCTTTCCGTCGCGGAGGGTGTAAATCTGAGGCGTAACGCCGTAATTATACTCAATCGCGCGGACATACGCATTTATGTCCCTGCCATCGCTCTCAAAGAAAGCTTTGAGGCTCTCGAGATCGTTTGTTGTAACTCCCGAGAGCATAGTTGTAATCGTGTGGCGCTCACGGACAGCCTTCTCTGTTTTGGGCTTTTCCTGCTCGTCGTCGCCCGCGTCAGTCCTCGACGCTACCATGCCGGAGAGATCGAAGCTCGTGTTCGTGATCTGTATCGGGTAGCTTTGCAGAGTCTCCTCCTCTATGCTCTGAATATACATATCGACGCCGTTTGACATCGAGAGTATCATCGCGATTCCGATTATTCCGATCGAGCCGGCGAAGGAGACGAGAATAGTTCGGGCAAGCTTCGTGCGCAGATTGTTGAAGCTCAGTCTGAGCGCGGTGAGAAAGCTCATCGAAGCCTTGCCGAGGTTTTTATGCACAGCCTGCGACTCGTCGGTCTTGTCGTCAAACGGGTCTGTGTCGTTTCTGATAACTCCGTCGCGAAGAGTTACGATTCTCGTCGCGTACTGCTCCGCAAGCTCGGGGTTGTGCGTTACCATAACGACAAGTCTGTCCTTCGCGACCTCTTTAAGCAGCTCCATTACCTGTACCGAGGTATCGCTGTCGAGAGCTCCCGTCGGCTCGTCGGCAAGCAGGATATCCGGGTCATTCACAAGCGCACGCGCGATAGCGACGCGCTGCATCTGACCGCCGGAGAGCTGATTCGGCTTTTTATGAATGTGGTCGCCGAGCCCGACTCGCTCGAGCGCCGCCTTCGCGCGGGCGGTTTTATCCTTGCTCGTTGTGCCGCCGATGGTCAGTGCAAGCTCTACATTCTCGAGGATAGTCTGGTGCGGGATGAGGTTATAGCTCTGAAAAACAAAGCCGACTGTGTGGTTGCGGTAGGAGTCCCAGTCGCGGTCGGTGTATTTCTTTGTTGAAACGCCGTTTATGATAAGGTCTCCGGAATCGTAGCGATCAAGTCCGCCGATTATATTGAGAAGCGTGGTCTTACCGGAGCCGGAGGGGCCGAGGATAGCCACAAACTCGCTGTCGCGCAGTGAGAGCGAAACACCGTCAAGGGCCCGCTGAGTCAGCGCGCCCGTCTTATACACTTTGCTGATTTTACTGATTCGCAGCATTCAAATATCACCGCTTATATTTTACCATTAAACCGGGGTTTTTCAATCATCCCGCCGAATATATAACAGAAAATTAACAAAATAACGTCCTCTTGACTGTTGTAACTGCTTGTAGAATATGATAATATTCCGTCAAAGAACTTAGTAAGGAATGAACTATAATGGACATAACGGAAGCCCGCAATGAATACGCCTCCGCGCTCAAAAAGGGGCGCGCGGAATACCGCGAAAAAATAGCAAAAAATCAGAATCCATACCCCGTCGTTTTAGAGGATACGCTCGACGAGCTGACTCTTGCAGGCGCTATATACATCGGCACAGCCAATATCCCGATCGACCGCGTTGTCGGAACAGTGACCGGCGCGCGCACCAACGCATTTTCTGCAAGCTTCTATCCCATTCTCGACGACGATACGGAGTTTGCCTCAAAGTGGATCAGCCTCGCCGCCTCACATCTCGAGGAGGGCATACGCGACAGCATAAGCTGCGTTGAGTACCTCGGAGATCTGTACGTCCAGGAGGGCAACAAGCGCGTCAGTGTTCTGCGTCACTTCGGCGCGCCGAACGTCTCTGCAAAGATCCGCCGCGTGCTTCCTCCGGACTCCGACGAGCCCAGAATAAAGGCATACCGCGAATTTCTCGAGTTTTACGAGGTATCTGAGCTCTATTTAGTCAAGTTTGAAAAGCCCGGGCAGTATGCGAAGCTCCTCGCCTGCCTCGGCAAAAAAACCGGCGAGAAGTGGACTGAGGAATTCAGGCGCAGCTTCGTTTCGGCATTCTCGAAGTTTGACGAGGCGTACAACGGAAAGTCGAGAACTGAGGACGCTCTCCTCACCTGGCTCCAGGCGCATTCCTTCAAGGAGCTCACGGAGCTGTCTCTCGGAGAGCTGAAAAAGAGCGTGGACGCCCTCACAAGCGATATGGAGGCGGAGACGAAAAGCCTCGATTCTGTACCTCCTGAGGCGAAAAAGCACCTCATCAGGAGCATAATCAGCCCCGATATGTCGCACGTCACCGTAGCGTTCATCCATCAGCGTGACCCCGTGACCTCACGCTGGACCGAGTCGCATGACAACGGCAGAAAATACATCGAGGAGCTGTTCGGCTCGCGCGTTACCGCACTCTCCTACTTTAACGCCGACACCTCGGAAGATGGTGAGCGGCTTATGGAAAAGGCGGTCAGCGACGGAGCCGACGCGGTTTTTGTCACAAGCTCAAATCTTCTGCGCGCGACATTGAAGGTAGCTGTAAAATATCCCAAGATAAAATTCTTCGCCTGCTCGCCCGACGTGCCATACGCCTCTGTGCGCGGCTACTACTTCCGCGGCTATGAGGGCAAGTTCATAACAGGAGCGATTGCCGGCGCGATGAGCAAGGACGGCAGAATAGGCTACGTTGCCTTTGCCCCGACAGCCGGAGAGCCGGCGATGATAAACGCCTTCGCCCTCGGCGCTGAGATGACGAACCCCAACGCGAAGATAATTCTCCGCTGGGCCGGCAGGGGCGGCAGACAGATTGAGGGACTTCTGAACGAGGGCATTTCCGTCATCTCAGGTCACGATGTTCCGAGCCTTGATAACGATTATATGAATTACGGCCATTACGGCACGTTTCTCTATAACGAGGGCCGCCATTCAACTCTCGCCTCGCCCTGCTGGCTTTGGGGCACCTTCTATGAGCAGGCAGTGCGCGCGATCCTGACCGGCTCCATCGACTCCGTCAAGGGCTCGAAGGACGCGGTAAACTTCCTTCTCGGAATGGACGCCGGCGTTATAGACGTTACGCTTGGAAGCACGCTTCCCGAGGGCGTCAGGTACCTCGCTGAATATATGAAGCGCAGTATTGCCGGAAAAGCGCTCGATATGTTCCGCCGCAGAATTATCGGTCAGGACGGTTCGGTTATCTCCGACGGCTCTAAGCTTTTCACTATGGACGAGCTGATGCACATGGATAAGCTCGTCTCCTCCGTCGAGGGTGGGATTCCGGCATTTGACGAGCTCACTCCATCGGCTCAGAGCCTTGTGCGCCTCATCGGTGTGCGCAAGGAGGAGGCTCCGCAGGAAATCGAGGTGCAGTAGAGTGAAGATTCTGTGCATCTCCGACGATGAAGACCCCGCGCTCTGGGATCACTTCTCAAAATCGCGCCTTGAAGGTATCGACCTCATAATATCCTGCGGCGACCTTAAGCCCGAATACCTGCGCTTTCTCGTCACGATGGCTAATGTGCCGCTTCTATACGTACACGGCAACCACGACGAGTGCTACGAATGGGACGCGCCGGAGGGATGCGACTGCATTGACAACGCAGTTGTTCGCTATAACGGCGTAATTATCGCCGGGCTGCCCGGCTGCCGCAAGTACCGCGAGGGCAAGTTTCAGATTACCGAGCACAAAATGCGCGCTCTTGTATGGCGCCTCGGCTTCGGCATACGCCGCGCAAAGGGGCTCGATATTCTCGTCACCCACGCACCTCCGCGCGGATGCGGAGACCTCGACGACCGGCCTCACATGGGCTTTCAAGCGTTCTACCGCATAATCGACGAGTTTTCGCCTGCGCTGTTGCTGCACGGCCACGTTCACATGACCTACAATCTTTCGATCCCGCGCAAGGAGCGAATCGCTGACACGCAGGTAATAAACGTTTCAAACCGCTATATCATCGAAATACCGGACAAGCCCCACCCCGCCACTGAGCACAAGCGCCTTAAATGGATAACGCGCCACATTGAGCCGGAGGGCGAGGATTACTTCTTTGCAAATAAGGAAAAGCGCCTATGATAACCGACTCCTTCGATACCTCAACCGAATCCATAACGCACCCCCGCGCCTTTATCGGCGAGCAGGGTCATCTTTTCGACACCTGCATTCTCACGTTTTCGCACGAGATAATGGCTCATGCCGTCGAAGCTCTCGAGTGCACCGATGTTGGCAGCATCGGCTCAGTTCGCGGAAGCACTCCGATATACGCCTTTCAGCGAGGAGGCAGAACCTATGGGCTATTCAACGTCTTCGTCGGCTCTGCAATGGCGGCAAACTCCGTCATTGAGCTCAACTGGGCAGCCGGCGCGACGAGGTTTATAATCTTCGGCTCCTGCGGCTCCCTCGTCGGTGAAAAGACAAACGGGAAATACATTGTCCCGACAAAAGCCTATCGCGACGAGGGCATGAGCTACCATTACGCACCGCCGGCAGATTACATCAAAATAAAAAACGCCCAGACTATAAAGGCGCTCTTTGACGAGCTCGGCGCGCCTTATGTCGAGGGCGGCGTATGGACGACCGACGCATTCTATCGCGAGACCTGCGCTGAGCGAGCTAAACGCGTAAGCGAGGGCTGTATCGCCGTCGATATGGAGCTTGCGGGAGTTCAGGCAGTGTGCGATTTTCACAATTTCGAACTATACGCGTTTCTCACATCCGGAGATGTGCTGGACTCCCCCGTTTACACTCCCGAGGGACTGCACGAAGCAAATCACTCGCTCGAAAAGCTTTACCTTGCGCTGAAAATAGCGGAAAGAATTTAAGGGTCTGGATTTTTTTCCAGACCCTTATTTAAATCAATATTCCGTTGCAGTGGTCGATTTCGTGCTGAATTATCTCGGCAGTCCAGCCGGTGAACGTCTTGAAGCGCGGCTCAAAGCGCAGATTTTCATAATACATTTTGATGCTCTTAAAACGCTTGGTTCTGCGTACACCGGAGAGCGAAAGACAGCCCTCCTCCGCCTCGTAAACACCGGTGAACTTCACGATTTCGGGGTTCATCATGACCATGTATTCGCCGTCGTTCTCAAAGGCGATAATGCGTCTGAGAACTCCGATCATATTCGCCGCCATACCGACGCAGCCGTCCTTGTGATACCGGAGCGTATCGACGAGGTCGAGTGCGGTATCGAGATCCTCGCGCGTCGCGGGAAGCGACTTTTGAGCGAGGAAAACGGGATCGTGTACAATTTCTCTGATCATTTTGCGGGGATCACCAGCCTTTGCCCGATTTCGATCACATACGGTGAGGAAATGCCGTTAGCCTCGGCAATTTTTCCGAAGTAAACTCCTGAGCCGTAGTATTTTCTTGAGAGATTCCAAAGACAGTCGCCGGGTCGGACGATATAGGTTACGGTTTCCGGCTCATCTGAGAGGTTAGCTCTGAGCGAATCGAGCTCGCTGTCGGTGAGCCCAAGCTCCGCAAAGTACTCCTCAGCCTCTCTTGCGAGGTCGGCAGAGTAGATATCCTCAACGCCGAAGGCACGCTCAAGGCTCTTTACGATGTTGCCGGCCGCGATGCGCTCATAGCGCTCGTCGCCCTTTTCTACGCCGTAATAGTTATAGTATGTAACCATGTAGTCCTCGACAACCTCATCAGCAGAAGCGCCCATAAAGCACTCTAATAGCGCGGTCACAAACCCGCCTCTGTCCTTTCCCTCGGCGCAGTGGACGGCATACACGCCGGGATTTGAAGCAAAAAATCTGAGCCCTTCGGCAAGCTTCATTTTGAAGTCCCCTGCGGTAAAATCCATGCCCGTGTTGAGCGGAATGTAATTTATCGTCGAATAATAGCTCTTATCGTACCCCTCAAAGGACTCCGCCTTCTCGCGCGTGTCAGCAAGATTCATAACTACCGTCACGCCGGCTTCACGCAGCGCGGAATCGGCGTATTTATTTCGGTTATGCTCGGGATTTACCGGTGATGAGGTGCGGTATAGCTTATTTTTGCCCATACCCGAGGTGGTCACGGCGCGGAAATTCGCGTATTCGCTGTCGGTAAGCCCCGGATAGTCCTCCCTCGCGTCGGTGTAGACGAGCTTATGGAGCAGATAATCATCGTAATACCCGCCCTTTTCCTTGAGAGAAAGCGTAAATTTTACCGGCCCGTCAACGCCCTCGCAGTAGCTCCAAGAGAAGCTCTTGTCGGGGTATGCCGTCTTGTTCGCAATTCCATAGGTGGAGGCAAAGTCGCCCATATTGATGGCAAGAACAAGATATTCATCCTCCGAACGCGCGAAAACGCCAGCCGTACCGGAGTCAACGTCAGAATAGTTCGAGCACAGCGGTAAATCAAGGCTCGTATCGAGAAAACTCACCGCAACAACGTCGCCGTACTCATATCCGGCGGCGAAAAATTCGGAAATTTTAACCGAGAGCGTAACATTTCCGTATTTGAGAATAGTTTTCTCCGTTGCCTCACCCGTTATCTCGGTAACAGCCGCGAAAGCCGTGGCGCAGAGAGCACAAATAAGCGCAAGCGTGAGCAAAGTTGAAGCAGCCCTTTTCATACGTCACTCCCCTTGATCAAAATTCATATGATATAATGCGACCTTATTCTCGCCCGCACGGATTATCATCATAAGCTCGTTTTGCAGCTCATCGTCTCTGACGCCTCGCTCGGCAAGGAGAATTTTAGAGTACTCCGCCTCGATGGTATCGCAGAGCCTTACAAAAACAGCTCCGCACCTTTCCGCAAGGCTTCTCTTGAAATTATCGTCCGCGGTAATCCTTAATTCAAGCCGCCTTTTACCAAAGAGCTCCCGCGCAAGCGAAAATAGATTTGCGGAGGCTGAGAGAAGCGTCTCCGTCCCCTCAAAAATCGGCTCAAAGAAGCCCATGATCTCAACAGAGTTCGTTCTCCATCTGTCGAAAAAGGCGCAGGTGCCGATAAGAACTCCGTCCGGCTCGCTCTCAATTATGATCGGAAACATCTTTTTGCTTGTGGAAGCGAGCTTTACAAAATCGCGTATCAGCGGAAGCCTGCTGTCGGCAAAGGAGCAGTGCATACTCAGCCGCTCGTAGAAATCATGGATTGCATCGGCGTCCAGCGCTTCGAGAGATCTGTATCTGAATCCGCCGATTACCCGGTTTACCTCCATAACGCACCTCAACGAGTGTATTTGCAGGACTATAAAAAGCTTACCGCAGGCAAGCTGCGGTAAGAGATAATCATGACTTGAGCTGTCGCTGCCTCATTCCCGGCTCGTAGAAGCATACGCCTCTTCTGCCGTTATCCTTGACGTGGTACAGTGCGACGTCAGCCTCGTGGAACATCTCCTGTGAATCGTTGTTGCGGTGGCACATTGAAACTCCGGCGCTGAGTGAGATTGCCGGAACGCCGTCCGACGAGTTTTCAAGATCTCTGTTGATCTGCGAGATTTTGTTCTCGATAAGGTGACGAACGTTCTGATCGATATGCACCATCATGACTACGAATTCATCTCCTCCGATCCTGCAAACGTAATCGTCGGATCGGAAGTTCTGCTTCAGCACCGCGGCGATCTTTTTCAGCACCCTGTCGCCCGTCTCGTGGCCGTAGGTATCGTTGATATTCTTGAACTTATCCGCGTCAAAGAGCAGTATCGCAGTGATCGAGAGATTGAAGCTCGTCTTTATAAGGTCGTAGCCCGCGCGGTTGTAGGCGCCGGTCAGCTCATCGTGCGACGCCTTGAACGAGAGATTTTCAATGCTTCGCTTGTAGGCTGAGTACATAATGTTATAAGTGCTTGCGAGGTAGCGGAACTCGTTTGCGCCGACGATCGGAATGCTCTGATCCTGCTTTATGTGCTCGACCGCGCGTATGATCGGGTTAATGCCGAGCGTTGTCATAAGCCATAGCATAACGAGAACGAAAACGGTCTGGAGCGCGACCATGACTATAAGCCAGACAAGGTCGATGTGCATACGCTCCTCCATCCTGTCCCGCGTGGAGTAGGTAACGCTTTTCAGCTCCTCAACGCACTGGGAGAGATGGTCTCTTATAATGCTCTTGTGGTTGTAATAATCTTCATCGTGCAGAAGCCGCGCTGAGAGCAGAAGCTTTTCCTCTGCCGGCAGAACCGCGTCCTCGGGCGAGAGCTCTACGTTTTTCATGCTGTCCGGAATTATCGCATCCTCATGCGTTGAGAGCACCAGCATCATCGCGTAGTACTCCTTCTCCATCAGCGCTACGGATTCGCTCATCGCGTTTTTGATCTCACTGAGCGCGGGAGAGTCGGGCAATATCTTTTCTATCGTCTCGACCGATTTTTCCCTTCTGCGAACAGTCTCAGCCTCGTTGATATAGTTATCAAGATGCTTCATATCGCCCATTACAGCGAAGCACTGCGCCTCCTCAGTGAGATAATCAGAAGCGGAAAGAAGATCCTCCGCGGCGTCCTCAAGGACGATATACGACGCAGTGGCGTCGGAAAGCGCGCGGAAGGATTTGAGCGCTCTGTATGTGATTCCAAGCAGGACCGCTGCGATTGCTATCGTTACGATAAACATAACGATAAAGGTCGCGCGCAGAGAGAGACCTTCGTTATCTTTCTTATTTTCGTGCATTTCAGAACCTCCGGATTATTTTGTGCGCCGCAATAAGCGCAACAAAAGCCCCCGGTGAATCGGCAAGAGCCGGCGGGCTAAAACATTAAATTGACATATGCTTAACATTTTGTGTCAATAATTATATGCCATAATCCGCCGAAAATCAAGGCTTTCTGCGCTTTTCATTCGTTATTCCACACAAAGTCCGTGCAGTGTCCAGATAATAAAATTGTTCTATTCAATCAAGCATAATATAATAATTTGTATTTTGGAAATGCCGCTATTTACACAAAAGAGCCGCGATTATGCGCGGCTCTTGAGATATTTTTCGTACTGCTCCTGAAGCCAGAGCTTCATCTCCTCAACTCCGGGCTCATCGTAGGTATACTCTCGCTCCTCTACGTCCTGTGCCTTCTCGTAGGAAAGCGCGGTATAGGTCGAGCACAAGACCTTTCCTTCCTTCACATCGGGCTTTACGCGATAGCGGAAATCCTCAAAAGCGGCTCCTATCGAGCCGGTCAGTATGGTCGATTTATTTAGCTCATGCGGAGAGAGCTTTTCAAAATACGGGTGCATAGTCAGTTCCTTTCTGAAATAATGACGCTCACCTTTTCGATAAAACGCTCTCGGGCCTTCACGCTTATATCAAGCTCGGGATAGAGCATATCGAAGGAGTGGATATCTGTATCGTAAACATCCGCCTCTGCGTAAACACCGGCTTGTTTAAGATTTTCGACAAAGTTCAGCGTTTCGGCGTAAAAAGGCTCGCCAGAGCTGACAAAGGTGTAGCACGGCGGGAGATTTCGATAATCCTTCTGCCTCGCGGGCGCGGCATAAGGCTCTGCCTCGCTTTTTGCGTTTTTGCGAAGATACATTCTCCAGGCAAAGCGGTTTCGTCGGCTATTCCATATTTTGCCGTGGTTATTGCGCGAGGATGAGGTCTCGAGGTTGTCTATCATCGGATATAGCGGAAGCTGGAGCGCGACCTTTATCTCTCCCCTGTCGCGCGCCATCATGCACACCGCCGCGGCAAGACCGCCGCCTGCACTCTCCCCGCCGACGATTATGGTATTCGTGTTGGCGCCGTAGCGTGAGGCATTGAGGTCGAGCCATTTGAGCGCGGCATAGGAGTCCTCGACCGCCGCGGGATACGGCTTCACAAACGAGAGAGTGTACCCCGGCGCGACGACGACGGCGCCGAGAGCGCGCACAAGGTCAATGGCGCGGGACATATAGACCATTTCCTTCAAACCGGAAAAGTACCCGCCGCCGTGAAGCCAAAGCACAGCGGGAGCGTTTGCCTTCGCCTCCTGCGGAGTTATTACGATGACCGGAACGCTCCTTTTGCCGACGGTTCTGATTCTGATTATCTCTGCGTTGACGTCCTCTGGTTTATCAAGGGATATGTACATATTTTCACCTTATTTGCCGTCCGGGAACGAGGTAAAGGCGCGGTTTTCTTCCCTTGCGGGAAGTCCGTTTTTCTCCCTCTCGACGGCTATTGCGCGGATAAGAAACGCAGCGTTTCTGCCGAGAACGCGCATAGTCTGCAAGCCCTCGAGGTCCTTTTCGACGTCCTCTCGCGTAAAGCCGTGCACCATGTTCCAGTACTGGCTTGAAACGACCGGCATCTCGGAAATCGTGAAATACTTGTTAAGAACATCAAAGGCCGCGGTGTTGCCGCCCCTGCGGCATGATACAACTACGGCGCCGACCTTCATACGCTTTGAGAACGAGGTTGAGTAGAAAAGTCTGTCCAGAAGAGCAATAAGCGAGCCGTTCGCCGAGCCGTAATACACCGGCGAGCCGACTATAAGACCGTCCGCCGCCTCAAACTTCGGCGCAAGCTCATTGACAAGGTCGTCATAATATACGCACCTGCCTATCTTCTCACACGCGCCGCAGGAAACGCAGCCGCGTATCGCGCTTTTTCCGATATGTACAAGCTCTGTTTCGATTCCACCCTCATTGAGAGTCTTCTCGACCTCCTCGAGCGCTCTTGCAGTACAACCCGTTTTCTTCGGGCTTCCGTTTATAAGCAGTACCTTCATTGCTTTGCCTCCAGTATAATTATACTGAAATTATGCCACAGATCGCAAAAAAAAACAAGAAAAAGGCGCTGTAAAAAAGCAGCGATAAAAAAGCACAAGCTTCCGTAAGGGGGCAGCCGTTTCTTATACGAAAAAAGCGAGAAGCCGCTTTCTGACGACTTCTCACTTTGCTTTGGGACTTTTTTGCAGCCCAATAAATTTATTTATGATGGCCAGCAATTCTTTTTTCTGAGAGAAGGGCGGCAAATTTGCCGTTGCCGAAAACGATGAAAGTATAGCTCTCACCGTTTTTGAGATAGAGTATGGTTTTGGCTACGCTCGTTTCATAAGAGGCTATATCGCCAAAGGGAATGCGAAGATTTCTGAGCTTTTCTGGTACGGTGAGCTTTCCCGTTCTGTAAGTAACCGCTGAATCGTCAACCGTAAGACTACCGCCGAGCACGCCGTTCCGGACGAGGCTTGCAATGAAAACCTTATTCATATTCTCTCTCCTGATTGATTAAATTGCTGTAAATATAATATCATGTCACAGACTCCATTTCAAGGTGATTTTTCAATTTTATGTTGACTTTATGTGCCGCGGCTCGTAAAATCTAAATAAAAAACGGAGGTGCGGCATGAACGAAAACATAACGAAAAGGAACACACTTCTCGCAAAGAAGGTTATAAAAGGGCTCGGCACCCGCAACATGACCGGCTATTGGGCTGAGAGCCGTGACGACGCGCTGAAAATCGCTCTATCCCTCATTCCCGAGGGCGCGAGCGTTACAATGGGCGGTGCTATGAGCGCCCACGAAATAGGACTTGTGAGCGCAATTAAGGACGGCAATTATAATTTCATCGACCGCGACGCCATGACTGACAAGCGCGCAGCTATGCTCGCCGCCTACGACGCCGACGTTTTCCTCGCAGGCTGTAACGCAGTAACCGAGGACGGCATACTCGTCAATATCGACGGCAACGCAAACCGCGTATCCGCCATAGCGCAGGGGCCGAAGAAGGTCATTTTCATCGTCGGCATGAACAAAATCACGCCCGACCTCGACTCCGCCATGAAGCGCGCGAGAAACGTCGCCGCGCCAATAAACGCTCAGCGCTTCGGTCTCTCCACACCATGTTCCGCGACCGGCGCCTGCGCTGACTGCAAGAGTCCCGACACGATCTGCTGTCAGTTTCTCATCACGCGCTTTTCTCGCCACAAGGACAGAATTCATCTTATACTTGTAAACGATAATCTTGGCTTCTGATATTAAAAGCGCCCTCCAAAGGGGGGGCGCTTTAGCTGTCTATAAACTCAAAAACTTTCTTATAGAAATCGCCGGACTCCTCATATAGCCCGTGACCGAGGTCAGGATAGAGATACATTTCACTCCCGGGGATCAGCGAATGCAGCTCCGGGGAAGCGTCCGCGCCGACGATTTTATCCCTCCCGCCACCGATTATGAGCGTCGGGCTGGATATTTTTCCGATCTCACCGCGCTTGTCGAATGCGATTATCGCCTCGCAGTTAGCCCTGAAGCGGTCGTAGCTCTTTGGCTTTCCGATAAGGCCGAGAACAGGGTACATTTTTCGCATCGCTCTGAGATAGCCCTCGGAATAGCTCTTCTCCGCCGTGTCGCGCATAATTGCGCCGTGGTCGCCTCGGTCTGCAAGCTCGAGCCAGCGTGAGATATTTTCGCGTAAAGTATCGTTCACTCCCGCCGCGCTGACCGCGAGGACGAGCCTTTCAACCCTCTCCGGCGCGAGAAGCGCGATAGAGGCAGCTATCATACCGCCCTCAGAGACGCCGAGAACGGAAAATTTTTCAACCTGCAGCTCATCGAGGGCGCGAAGCTGGTCGCGCGCCATAACGTCAATGCTATCGCCGATTTTGAGATCGATTCTCCTGCTGAACATATAAACACGGTGATCTTTAAGATGCGGAATGTACGGCGCCACAAGCGCGAGCGCCTTGCCACGCACCGTCGCAAGCCCGTCGGATAGCCCGGGAAGCACGATGAGCGCCCTATCCCCCATTCCGAACGCAGCGTAATCCATGCCGAAGGCAGTACCGGATTCTATAAATTTCATATTCTCGCCTCTCAGTATTTCCGAAACATCCCGCGCAGCTTGTCAATATCGCGCGTTACAGTCAGTCCGAGGCGCAGTAGCACCGCCGCCTTCTGCGGCGAGAGTGAATCAGAAGCTATGGCAGATTTACTCATGAGAGTGTCCTGCGTTATGAGGCTGTCGTTTACGCGGGAGCTGATGACAACGGGGACGGTGAGAGAGTCTATGATCTCGAGAAACGCGCGGCTGAACTCACCCGCGCCGGCGCCGGCAATTACAATTCCTTCGCATCCCCGAGCCATGTAACGCAGAACGTCCGGGTCGGAGTCCACGGCAAAATAGCAAATTCCAACCTTCGGAAGAGTCCTCAGCAGTTCAACTTCAAATTCCGTATCGCAGGTATGGGCTCTGTCAGGCCAGTCGGAGAGATAGACCTCTCCGTCGCGCACTACGCCGATCGCGCCGGTCTGACCGGCAGAGATCGCCATAACGTGGTAGGTGTTTGTCTTTGTAACAGAACGTGCCGAGTATATTCTGTCGGAAAAAACCGCCATGACGCCGCGGTTGCAGGCGTTTTTCGACGCTGCAACGCATACTGATTCGTAGAGATTCATCGGCCCGTCCGGTGAAATGGAGGTCGAGGGCCGCATTGAGCCTGTCAGCACCACGGGCTTGCGGGTCTTGACCGCGAGATTCAGAAAGTACGCAGTCTCCTCGAGAGTGTCGGTGCCGTGGGTCACAACAAACCCCGCCACGCCGTCGTCTCTCGAAAGGGCGTTGATCCTTTTTGCAAGGTCGAGCCATATCTCGGCGCTTATATCGTCGGAATTGAGATTACACACCTGCACAGTTTCAACCGGAGCGACAGAAGCTATCTCCGGCACCGCGGCGATAAGCTCCTCCGCCGAGAGCGCGCCGGAGGTATAGCCGAGACTTCTGCCCCTTCTTCCGACTCCGGCAATTGTGCCGCCGGTGGCAAGGATTATGACTTTTCTCATGCTCTCACCTCCCATGAAAAGTATATCACAGCACTAAAGCTGTTGCAAAAAATATTTTCGGTGGTATAATTGCGATATATACAGATATTTTGGAGGAACACAATGAAATACAGAAGAATACTCGCGCTCACTCTTGCCGCGCTTCTGCTCGCAGCGCTGTTTTCCGGCTGCAAGCAGAAGGAGGAAGCGCCGCAGGAGAACATCAAAACCGACGAGGCTGCACCCGATCAGGAGGTCGAGCCCGCGCCCCTGCCGGAACCGGAACCTCAGTCCGAATCGGACCCTGAGCCTCTGCCGGAACCGGAGATCGCGCCCCTACCCGAGCCGGAACCTGAACCGGAGCCCGAACCGCAGCCCGAGCCCGAGCCGGAACCCGAACCGCAGCCTGAACCCGAAGTCGCAAGCACCACGGCTGAGAAGATAGTAGCGCTCGCGAAGGAGCTTATCGGCACCGAATACGCCGACGGAGGTCAAGGCCCCGACACCTTTGATAACTCCGGATTTGTCTACTACGTCTGCAAGGAAAACGGCGTAAAGATACCGCGCAGAAGCTCTGAGATAGCCTCCGCCGGCGAGGAAGTTGCGCGAAACAGTCTGCTCCCCGGCGATATCGTGGTATTCTCGAATGAGATCGGCGGCAGCGCAGGATTTGTCGGAATCTACGTCGGCGATGATCAGTTCATCGCCTGCAACAACTCGAAAACGCCCACAAAGCTTCAGAATATGGCCGTTCAGTATTGGGAGGATCGCTTCCTCAGCGGCAGAAGAGTTGCATAACACAAAACGGACTGTCAGAAGGCAGTCCGTTTTAATTTACTTAATCACGCTTTGGCGGCGAAGCTTTTTCGCCTTGTAAAGGTCAACGTCGGCGGTCTTGATGAAGGCCGGAATCTCCGATGCCTCGGCTTTATTGAACACAGCGCAGCCGACGGAAAGCTCAACGTAGAACGGAAGGCCGCTTTCAGCATTGAATCTCGCGCTGGCTTCCTTTATCGCGGACTTGAACCAAGCCTCGTCATGGGTATCGTCACACTTGAAAAGCGCGATAAACTCGTCGCCGCCTGCCCTGCCTATCGGAGAATGAGCCGGAAGCACACCGCGGAGTATTTTCGCCGCGGATTCAATAGATTTGTCGCCGCCGCTGTGACCGAAGGTATCGTTTATCTGCTTCAGATGGTCTATATCCGCCACTATTACGGTAAACCGCGCATTCTCCGCCTCACCGCGAATTAAATTATACACCTTGTTCATCACTCCGGCGCGGTTGAGAAGTCCGGTCAGAAGATCATGGGTAGCGGAGAAGTCGAGGATCTGATTTTTCTCCTCAAGTGCCTTTCTCGCCTCCTGCTCGGCAAGAGCCATAAAGAGATAGCGCAGTCCGGTGCCGATTTCAAGTGAGAGCGAATAGAAGAATATCATATCCGCCTGCTTTATCGAGGCTATGAAAACACCGTAGTGAATATTGCCGTAAAAGAGCGGAAATACAGCCTTCGGCGTGTTGTTCGGGTGCGGATCGTGGCTGTACGCGCCCTTTTCATAGGCGAGAAGCGTCGGCGCCTCCTTGCGCGAGAAGGTCTCGATTTGCCCGTCGCTCATAAGCATGTGGACTTTTATCTCATCCGGCAGAAAGAGCTTATCGCATTTTGTGACGTCAAGCGGCTCAGGAAGCAGCGCTATAACGGATTTTTCCGTTCCGAAAGAACCGAGAACTCGCGCGAGATTGTGGAAAAAGTCGTGGACGGAGATATCCTCCTTGAGAAGATTGCGAAGCATAAGCGAGCAGATCATGTTCTCGTTCATGAGCTGCTTGATTTTTCTGCGGTCCATCTGCGCGCGCTTCTGCTTTCTGATCACGGTATTCTCGTTATCTCCGTCGCACCCGCAGGAATTGCGCAGGACAAGCTCCGCCGGAAGATACACCGGCTCCGGATGCTCTCCGCGCAGATAGGACTTTACGATCCGGACCACCTCGGAAGCGACCTTTTCGCAGTTCTGGCGTACGCTCGTTAGCGGCGGATCCATATAGACTGCGGCGCCGTTATCGTCAAAGCCTGTAACTCCGACGTCCTTGCCGGGCTGCAGACCGTGCGCGCGAAGCACTCTGTAAGTACACTCCGCCATCTCATCATTGGCGCAGACAATCGCGTCCGGGTGCGGATAAGCCGCGAGGAGCTTTTCAAGTGCAGGCTCAACGTGGTCTGTGAAGTTGCCGTGAACGAGCATATCGGGCTTTACCTCAAGCCCGTGCGCCTTCATGGAGTCGAGATACGCCTTTTTACGCATTTCCGCGTCATGTATGCCCTTCGGCCCCGCGAGGAAGAGTATATTCTTGTATTTGTGCTCCTCGATAAGATGGTCGACGCAGCTCTTCATACCGACGTAGTTATCGATCGTGATAAAGGTCGAGTTCGGCAGCTTCGTCTCATCCTCGAGAAGGATTATCGGCACCTTCGGCAGGCGCGATACAAATTTCTCGAGCGGTACAGGATCCGGAATCGCGGATATCGTACCGAACGATATCACCAGCGCGTCGAGGTCGAGAAACTTCGAGTATTCAAAAAGCGAATAGTAGTGGCTGTCAAAGCCGTCGTCAACCGAGCATTCCGCATTAAGGAATCTCGCGGCGTCCAGCCCTTGAAACAGGAAAAGCTCAATGTTCTCTTTTCCGAGGTAATCAGTGATGCTCTGCGCTATGGTGCGCGAATAGTCGGTGTGGAAGCTGCCGGTCATAAGTCCGACTATCGGGTGGTCATGCGCGGTGGGTCTTCCTGTGCTTTCCATTGCATATTCTCCTGCGGATTCGTCAGTAATACCTCAGATTTTCAGAATCAGGGTTGCGAATGCGAAGTAAATAAGAAGTGAGAGCGCGTCAACTATGGTGGTAATGAACGGGCTCGCCATTACGGCGGGGTCAAAGCCGAGCTTTTTCGCGAGAAGCGGCAGCGTGCAGCCGACAAACTTCGCCGCAATGATCGTCAGAGCGAGAGTGAAGCATACAACGAGCGTCACCCCGATGGTGACGGAGGTGTGTCCGAGAAGCAGCACGTCGATCAGCTGGATCTTCGCAAAGGATACAACAGCCAGCGTCAGCGCGCAGAGGATTGCGACCCTCAGCTCCTTCCAGATTACCTGGAATATATCGGAAAACTCAATATCTCCGATGGAGAGCGAACGGATAACGGTTACGGAAGCCTGCGAGCCGGAATTACCGCCGGTGTCCATGAGCATCGGGATAAAGGCAGTCAGCGCCGCCTGCGCGGCAAGAGCGGTCTCGAAGGACGAGATAATCATTCCCGTGAAAGTGGCGGATACCATGAGAAGCATAAGCCACGGAATACGCGATTTCCAGATTTCAAGCGGAGTCATCTTGAGGTAGGGCTTGTCGGTCGGCATAATAGCCGCCATCTTTTCAATATCCTCAGTGGTCTCCTCCTCGATGACGTCGATAGCGTCGTCGATGGTGATGATTCCGACAAGGCGGCTCTCCTGGTCGACGACCGGGATGGCCTGGAGGTCGTACTTACTGAGCGCCTTAGCCGCCTCCTCCTGATCCTCGAGGGTGTTGACGCACACTGCGTCCTCTCGCATTATCTCGGAGACCAGCGTCTCGTCCTCGCTGAGCAGCAGGGTTTTGAGCGTAATCGCGCCGATAAGCTTTCTGTCCTTATCGGTGACGTAGCAGGTGTAGATCGTTTCCTTGTCGATTCCGGTGCGGCGGATGCGCTTTATCGCGTCGTCAGCCGACATATCGGGTCGAAGCTCGACGTACTCCGTCGTCATAATGCTTCCGGCGGAGTCCTCGGGATATTTCAGGATCTCGTTGATCATCTTGCGCATATCGGGGTCAGCCTGGCGAAGAATACGGCTGACTACGTTTGCGGGCATTTCCTCAACGATGTCAACGGCGTCGTCAACGTAAAGCTCGTCAACGACCTCTTTCAGCTCAGCGTCGGAGAAGCTTCGAATGAGCACCTCCTGCTGATCCGACTCCATCTCAACGAATGCCTCAGCCGCGAGCTCCTTCGGAAGAAGGCGGAACACAAGCGGAAGCTTTGTATTGTCAACGGATTCGAGTATGATCGCGATGTCCGCGGGGCGAAACGTTGTCAGAACATCGCGGATCGTCGAGTATTTCTTGGCGTCAATAAGCGCCTCGATGGTCTGTTCAAAGGTCTGGGTAATTTCAGTCATCTTCTCACTCCGTTTCTTAAATGATAATAAGTATCGGGCGAGCGAGAGAAAATGGGCGTCAGCCTGCGATTAATGCCGCAGGCTTGTCATGTTTTCTGCATAACGGCACCCGTTCTCGATCCGCTGTGCCGCCGGTACTGCCTGCGTCCATTAAGGTCTGACCCCCTTTATTGCTATAATAACGTACCTTATTATTTTATGAAATTTTCCGACTTATGTCAAGGAAATTATAAGAGAAAAATTTACAAAAAGGGCTTGACATTTTTCTAAAGCGTGATATAATGCGTCATGTTCCTAGCGGGATTGTGTAAAGGTAGCACAGCGGACTCTGACTCCGTATGTGAGGGTTCGAATCCTTCTCCCGCTGCCAAATAAAAGCTCTGAAATCTTTTGGGTTTCAGAGCTTTTTTCATAAGGTCGTGATGATTTGACAGAAAAGCTTTATTACATCGACAGCCACATCCGCGAGTTTGACGCCATGGTAATCTCCTGCGAGCCGGACGGCGATCACTTCCATGTAGAGCTCGACAGAACCGCCTTCTTCCCCGAGGGCGGTGGTCAGTGCGCCGACACCGGCACTCTCAGCAGCGTTGCAGTTTCAGATGTGCAGGAAGTTTGCGGGAGGATCGTCCACTACTGTGCTTCTCCCCTCACCGTCGGCGAGAGCGTTCACGGTTCTCTGAACTGGGGCAAGCGCTTTCAGAATATGCAGAGCCACTCCGGCGAGCACATTGTGAGCGGACTTGTCCACAACCGCTTCGGCTTCGAGAACGTCGGCTTTCACCTCGGTGCGGACGGTATGATAGTCGATTTCAGCGGCTACGTTACACCTGATGAGCTTCGTGAGATCGAGCTTGCGGCAAATAAGATAATCTGGCAGAACCGGAAGATCACCGCTTTCTTCCCCGCCCCGGACGAGCTTATAAGGTATAACTACCGTTCCAAACTGGAGCTTACCGAGAACGTGCGTCTTGTGGAGATCGACGGCGTCGACCTCTGCGCCTGCTGCGCGCCGCACGTCAAGGAAACGGGTGAGATCGGAATGATTCGTATTTTCGAGTCCCAGCGCCGCAAGGACGGCGTCAGAATAAGAATGCTCGCCGGCAAAAACGCCCTCGAGGACTACCTTGTTAAGGAGCGCGAGGCGCTGAGAATCTCAAATCTTCTCTCAGCGAAGGTCGGGGATATTTCATCTGCGGCTGAACGAATACTAACCGAGCGCGACGCTCTTTCCTATAAGCTCCGAGGCTATGAGCTAAGAGAGCTTGACGGGATAATAAGCGAGGCATCAACGGAGCGCGAGCGCTTTGTGCGCTTTTTCGATTCGCTCCCGCAGGAGGATATGCTGAGGATAATAAAGGGCGTAGCGCCGTTTTGTAAGAGCGTTGCCGCGGTATTCTCCGGCTCAGATGAGGGCGGCTATAAATTCATAATCGCCTCTGAGCATATCGCGCTCAGAGAAAAGCTCAATTCCATCCGCCCGCTGTTCACGATAAAGGGCAGCGGCAGTGATAAGATGGTTCAGGGCAGTATCTTCGGATCACGCAAAGACATAGAAAACGCTGTCGGAGGCTGGTAAAATGAAAATTGCCGATATTTACAAAAAGGGCTCGGTTCCCATTTCCTACGAGATTTTCCCACCGAAGGGCGAGCTTGAGGCTTCGGACGTGAGAAGCGTTCTCAACTCTCTCGCGGACACAAAGCCGGCGTACATCTCCGTCACCTGCTCTGCGGGCGGAAGCGCTGGAAGCGAGAGCAAAACAAGCGAGCTATGCCGCATTACAGAGCGAGAGTTCGGCATTGTGAGCGCGGCACACATCACCTGCATCAACTCCACAAAGGCTGAGGTCGACGAAGCCGCGGAGTCGATTCGCCGCGCAGGTATTAAAAACATGCTCGCTCTCCGCGGTGACAGACGCGAGGGCTGCTCCTCTACCGATTTCCGCTACGGTGCGGAGCTTATCGAGTATCTCAGGCGCGACAGCCGCAACGACGGAATCTGTATCGGCGCCGGGTGCTATCCCGAGGGACACGTAGAGTGTGAAGAGCTCGACACGGATATTACGCATCTCAGGGAGAAGCAGGACGCGGGCGCGGAATTTCTTATAAGCCAGCTCTTCTTTTCGAACAGCTCATTTTATAATTTCATCGACAAAGCCCGCGCAAGGGGCGTTACCCTGCCCGTTGACGCCGGAATCATGCCGATCATGGGCAAGAGCCAGGTCACGCGGATGATCTTTCTCTGCGGAGCTTCCCTGCCCTCCGACGTTGTGAAAATGCTGTACAAATACGAGTCAGACCCGGAGTCGCTTATGCGCGCGAGCCTTGAACGCACAGTGCGCCAGATCGACGAGCTCATCGCCTCTGGCGCCGCCGACGGCATTCACCTCTACACAATGAACAAGCCCGAGGTGGCAAAATACATCATGGATAACGTAAATGGAAGAATATAAGATAGACCGCGCGGAGACTCTCCGCTATCTCGGCTACCGCGGGCAGGAAATCGACGGTGAAACTCTTGACCGCCTCGAGCGAATGACTGCGCTGTGCCTCAAAACCGCAAATCCCAAATTCACCTACAAGCGGTTTGAATTTGAATTATCTGACGACGGAGTCCGGCTTCTCGGCACCGACGTTACGCTGATGGGTAACGACCTCAAAGCGCATCTTTCGGGTGCGAAGGAGCTGTACCTCTGCGCCGCCACGCTCGGTCACGACTGCGACAGAGTTACTCTGCGCCTTGAGGCGCGCTCGATTGCCGACGCCGTGGTGTTCAATGCCGCCTCGGTGTCGCTTATTGAGGACGTGTCGAATTTCGCGCAGGCTGAGATAAACGAAAAGTCCGCCGAAAAGGGATTATCCGTCGGCGGGCGCTACTCACCCGGCTACGGCGACTTTCCCCTCACGCAGCAAAAGGATGTTCTGCGGCTTCTCAAAGCCGAGGAAAAGCTCGGAATCACTCTAACTGACGGCTTTCTGATGCTGCCTCGCAAGAGCGTCACCGGCATAATCGGACTTTACGAGGACAAGCCGGAGGAGCGAGTCAGCTGCACAGTATGCTCGATGCGCGAATGGTGCGAATTTCGCAAGGGAGGCGATCACTGTGGATAATTTCATAATCTTCGACGGCGGCATGGGTACCGAGCTCCAGAAGCGCGGCATGAAGCCCGGCACAATACCGGAAACGCTGAATCTGACCGATCCCGAAATCGTCAAGGCAGTACACCGCGACTACGTACTCGCCGGAGCTGATATAATAACCGCCAACACCTTCGGCGCAAACCGCCGTAAGCTCGCCGACAGTGTGCGCGAGACAGTTTTCGCCGCTATAAGGATTGCGAAGGAGTCCGGCGCGAAGCGAGTCGCGCTCGACATCGGTCCCACCGGCGCGCTCTTGAAGCCGCTCGGCGCCATGAGCTTTGACGAGGCGTATGAGCTTTTCAAAGAGGTCGTCATCGCTGGCTTTGAGGCGGGAGCCGATCTTGCGCTTGTAGAGACTATGAGCGATCTCAGCGAAGCAAAGGCAGCGATATTGGCAGTTAAGGAGAACTCTCCCCTGCCCGTTTACGCTACAATGACCTTCGCCTCCGACGGGCGTACTTTCCTCGGCACCGACCCCAAAACCGCCGCGATAGCGCTCTCAGCGCTCGGCGTGGACGCCGTCGGTCTCAACTGCTCGCTCGGCCCGAAGGAGGTCAAGCCGCTTGCCGCTGAGATTTTACGATGGGCAAAGTGTCCCGTAATCGTTCAGCCGAATGCCGGACTGCCCGTTATCGAGGACGGCAGGACAGTCTACCGCGTTGGCGCCGAGGAGTTTGCCGAGCTGATGGGCGAGCTTGCCGATATGGGCGCAGCCATTCTCGGAGGCTGCTGCGGCACAACGCCGGAGCATATAAGGGCGCTGAAAAGGGTTTTGGACGGAAAGAAGCCGAAAAAGCTCGATATTCCGCCTTATACAGCCTTTACAAGTCACAGAAAGAGCGTAATACTGGGTGAGCACGATATTGCCGTCATCGGTGAGCGCATCAATCCAACCGGCAAAAAGCGCGTCAAGGAAGCTCTTCGCGCTCGATGCTACGACTATATCATAAACGAAGCGATCGACCAGTCCGAGGCCGGAGCCGATATTCTCGACGTAAACGCCGGACTTCCCGAGATCGACGAGCGCGCGATACTCACTGAGCTTGTCGGTGAATTGCAGGCGGTCTGTGATCTGCCGCTGCAGATTGATTCCTCCGACCCGGCGGCTGTCGAGAGCGCATGCCGCGTTTACTCGGGCAAGCCGATCATCAACTCAGTGAACGGCTCCGAGGAGAGCCTTAACGCTATACTTCCGATTGCGAAGAAGTACGGCGCTGCAATAGTTGCGCTCACGCTCGACGAGGGCGGCATTCCGGAGACCGCAGAAGGCCGCCTCGCAATAGCCGAAAAGATACTGCACCGGTGCGAAAGCATCGGAATACCGCGCGAGGATATAATCGTCGACTGCCTTGTGATGACGGTTTCGACCAATCAGTCCCTTGCGCGTGAAACACTCCGCGCCGTCCGGCTCGTAAAGAAAAAGCTCGGTCTGAGGACAGTGCTCGGCGTGAGCAACGTAAGCTTCGGACTGCCAGCGCGCGAGATCATAAATTCCGCGTTCCTCGCAGAGGCTCTCGCAAACGGACTCGACCTTGCGATAATCAACCCCATGAGCGAACGGTATATGGATATCGTCGCGGCGCACAGAGTGCTGAGCTGTGAGGACGAGCGCGCCGGCGCGTTTATAGAGAAATACGCAAGCCTGTCCGCGCCGAAGCCCGAAATCGCACAGTCTCTGCACGATATCACGGACATAGTGCTATCCGGCAGAAAGCTTCTCATCGAGGACGCGGTGCGCGCACTGTTGGAGCGCGAGAGCGCGATGGACGTTATAAACAACCGCCTCATTCCGGCGATCAACGCCGCCGGTGAGAAATTCGACAAGGGCGAGTTCTTCCTCCCGCAGCTTATGAGCAGCGCGGAGACAGTTAAGCTCGGATTTGAGGTTATCCGCTCAAGAGCTGAAGCCGGTGACGTGACCGACAAGGGCACGATAATTCTTGCAACGGTCAAGGGCGATATACACGACATCGGCAAGAACATCGTAAAAATGCTCCTCCAGAACTACGGCTACCGCGTAATCGACCTCGGGCGCGACGTGCCGCCGGAGGTCGTTGCAGAGGAGGCAAAAAGATCCGGCGCGAAGCTTGTCGGACTTTCAGCGCTGATGACCACCACCGTCAAGGCGATGGAGGAAACGGTACGCGCTCTGCGCGAAGCCGGGTGCGAGTGCAAAATCATGGTCGGCGGCGCGGTGCTCACTGAGGAGTACGCCAAAATGGTCGGTGCCGACTTCTATGCTAAGGACGCCGCCGACAGCGCGAGAATCGCTGAAAAGGTATTCGGAAAATAAGAGAGTTTCTCGCTCAGTGTCACGGGCAGGAAGAAATCAGCTGATTTCTTCCTGCCTTAATGACAATAACGCCTGAACGGTATAATAGGTTTTTCTGCTCAATGTGTTATTTTTCTGCGTTCAGTTGAGTCACATCTCCTTTGCGGTTATTGAATATGACGCTGATCCGGAATATAATTCACTCAGAAGCTTGTGAAAGCCGGAGGTACAAAAGCATGGATCTGTTGATCGGCAAAAAAAAAGCAGCTGCGCCTTGAGCGTGATCTCACGCAGGAAGAGCTTGCGGCGCACCTCGGTATCTCGTTTCAGTCTGTCAGCAAGTGGGAACGCGGCGATGGGTATCCCGATATAACGATGCTTCCCGCGCTTGCTAATTATTTCAGGATCAGCGTTGATGAGCTGATGTGCGTCAGCGAGCTTGAAATGAAAGAAAAATACGCTGAAATCAACAGAACATGGGACGAAAACAACAAAAAGGGCAAACATTCCGAAAATGCCGCGCTGATGCGCAGATCCTTAAAAACCTTTCCCAACGACGCGCTCCTTCTCGTTCAGCTCTCAACCTCGCTCGAGAAAATAGGGGGCAGCGAAGTGGAAAAGCTTGAGCATCTGCGGGAATCCATAGCTGTTCAGGAGCAGATACTGAGATTCTGCAAGGATTCCGAGGTGCGCGGAGCAACGATGTATAATATATGTTTTGCTTACTGGAAAATCGGCGAACGCGAAAAGGCGTTAGGACAAGCTGAAAAGCTGCCGAATCTTTATAAAGCGCGCGAAAACGCCCTCGTTTATTTTCTTCGCGGAGAAGAGCGAAAAGCTGCTGCGCGCGAAGCGCTTATGCCGCTTGCGTGGGCTATTTCCCTCCATTTAAAAGTCCTTTATGAAGAGGAAAATGATCCAGCTTATTTAAGTAAAGCCGCACAGGTAATAGATATTCTGTTCGACGGAGAAGAACAACGTGAATTTGCAGACTCTTTGCGCCGGACTTTAGCCGATTAAAAACAGTCTATGGTCATACAGAAAAAATATCCCGTACCCTTTCGGATACGGGGTATTTTAACTTATATTATCAGCGCTTTTGCTTCTTCTCCGGAAGCTCCGGGTACATTCCTTCTATAAGCTCGCGGAGAAAGGCTCTGTCCTCGACGTTGTCGACAAGCAGCATCGGTTTTACGCCTTCATACGGCGTTTCAAGCCCTGCTTCGGGCATAAGCGCTTTCGCGCCCGGCGTGGGCTTTACAAGAAATCGGTCGTCGTACACTCCGCCTATGATTTTTCCGCGGAAGTAGATTATATACTCCCCCATCATCGCGCGGCAGGTTATCCCGTCAAGCTCCGATAGCTCGTCGAGAATAAAATTAAGATATTCTCTGCTTGAAGCCATTATATCGCCTCAATTCATCTCTCTGACTGCGATATTCTCGTTGCTTCCGAGGATTTTTATAAGCGTTTGCCCATAGCGCCCGAAGAACGCACGCAGATGCTCCGCACCGATAATGTTTATCTCCGTCGGCTCGTTTATCTCGCCGATGATATCGTTCAGCGCGTCGAGGTTCATGCCGTACCACTCCGGCGCGCCAAGCGCGCGCTTTATGACAATGTGCAGCTCATATCTGAGCGCGCAGTCTGTAAAGTCCAGAGTAATATCTCTCATTTCAGCCTCCGTACAAAAGGTCAAAGGTTTCGTAGTGGTCACTGGTGTAATAAATTCGCCCGTCTGCCGAGTAGATAATTCTCTCCGCGCCGCGCGAGGACTTGCTGAGCGTATTTATATCGCACTCGTGATACTCTCCGTCGGGCAAAATGCCCTCGTAATTTCCGAAGTAGTCGCCGCCGATGCACTTTCCCGGGGCGTATTTTTCAACGCTGCCGCCGTCCCAGCCAAGTGCGCGGGCGTCCTTCTTCGTAATGTAGTTTCCCGGAAGATGACCATAGGTGTGCAGATACAGCGCGACGTCGTCCTTGCCGTCATAGGTGCCGCTCTCGTCGATTTCAGGCACGGGCGCTTCCTCAGCAGGAAGCACGTTGAGGTCGGTTTTCGCCGGCTCCTGCGACGGCGCGGCAACGGCGCACGAAGCGAGCGAGAACGCAAGTATAATGGCAAGCAGTAAAGCTACTTTTCTTTTCATCTCTTCACCGTTCTGAGCCTTTCAGCCGCGGCGGCAAGTACCTCAGCAAAGCGCTCCCCCTCGTCCGGAGAGTTGTACTGCGAGAAACTGAGGCGGATAGCGCCGTCGATGACCTCGCTTTTGAGCCTCATCGCCTCGAGAACGTGGCTTCGCGCCCCTCTGCGGCATGCCGAGGACTTTGAAACACATATCCCCTCAGCCTCGAGGAAGTTCATAAGCACCTCGCTCTTGTAGCCGGGAAGCGAGATATTCAGAATGTGAGGCGCGTCAGATGCGCCGAGAACGAGCACGCCCGGAAGCCGGCTTCTTATCTCCGCAAGAGTGTGATTTTTGACATCGAGTGTTTTTTCAATATCCTGCGCTATCGTTTTTCTGCCAGCCTCCGCGGCGGCGCCGAAGGCGTAATACGCCGGAGTCGCCTCGGTACCGGGTCGGCGCGCGGACTCCTGCTCTCCGCCGGTAAGAATGGATGGAAGCCGCAGACCTGAGCGGATATAGAGCGCCCCCGCACCCTTCGGCCCGTGTATTTTATGGCTCGAAACGCTGATCATATCCGCTCCGAGCGTGCGGGCGGAAAACGGCACCTTCAAAAAAGCCTGCACGGCGTCTGTGTGCAGCAATGCATTACTGCCCTTCAGCACGTCCGCAATCTCGCGTATCGAATTGACTGCGCCGGTCTCGTTGTTTACAAGCATAATACTGACCAGAATCGTATCTTCACGCAGAGCACCCTTAACGCTCTCGGCGCTTATTCGCCCGTCCTTGTCGGGGTCCAGGTATGTAATCTCATACCCCTCGCTCTCGAGCGACTCGGCTGTTTTAAGGATAGCCTCGTGCTCGATTTTGGACGTAATAATGTGTTTTCCCTTGTGGCGCATGAGCTTTGCCGCGCCGCGAAGCGCCCAGTTGTCGCTCTCTGTGCCGCCCGAGGTGAAGAAAACCTCCTCGCTCTTCGCGCCCATAGCAGCGGCGACGGAATCGCGCGCGGATTTGAGACGCTTCGCCGCCTCTCTTCCGAGAAAATACCCGGCAGAAGGATTACCGTAACACTCCGTCATCGCCTCGGTCATCGCCGCGACCGCCTCGGGACAAGGCTTCGTCGTTGCTGCGTTATCGAAATATATCATCTCTTGAAAGTCCTCGATATTTATTGTATAATATATTATTATACTACTTTTACGGTGGATTACAAGCATGAAGATTTTTATACATACGCTTGGCTGCAAGGTCAATCAGTACGAATCGCAGGCGATTGCAACGCTTCTGCGCTCTCGCGGCGGCGAGATTGTCGACTCAGCCGAGGGGTGCGACGTAATAATAGTCAACACCTGCGCCGTGACCGCCGAGGCGGTGCGAAAGTCGAGGCAGGAAATATCGCGCTTCAAGGCGCTCTCACCGAACGCCGTTACCGCGGTCTGCGGGTGCTGGAGTCAGACTGAGCCTGAGAACGCAGAAAAGCTCGGTATCGACGTGCTCTACGGCTCGGGTGACAAAATGAGCTTCGTTGAGGCAATTCTCGCAAAAAGCAAGACTGTCAATGTTGACAATTCCTTCGAGCGCAGGCAGTTCGAGCCTCTCCCCTCCGGCGCAGTCGAGGAGCGCACGAGGGCGCTTCTGAAAATCGAGGATGGGTGCGTAAACTTCTGCACCTACTGCATAATCCCCTACGCGCGCGGAAGAGTGCGCTCCCTGCCGCTCGAAGCGTGCGCCGAGGAAGCGAAAAAGCTCGCGCTTGCGGGGTACAGGGAGATAGTTCTCACCGGCATTGAGATCGCCTCATACGGAAAGGACTTAGAGGGCAGGCCCACGCTGACCGACGCGATCTGCGCCATAGCGGGCGCAGCGCCGGATTGCCGGATCCGCCTCGGCTCACTCGAGCCGACAGTTGTGACCGAGGATTTCGTGAGAAGGCTCCATGAATGCGGCAACGTCTGCGACCACTTCCATCTCTCGCTCCAATCCGGCTGCGACAAGACGCTGAAAAACATGAACCGCAAGTACGGCACCGCGCGGTTTTACGAAGCAGTCGAGCTTCTGCGCCGGTTTTTCCCGAACTGCGGCATTACCTGCGACCTCATCACCGGATTTCCCGGTGAGACGGAATCAGACCACGCCGAAACGCTGGAATTTATTCAGAAATGCGCCTTTTCCGCAATGCACGTCTTCCCCTACTCTCGCCGAAAGGGTACGCCTGCTGACAAGATGGACTGTCAGATTGAAAAGCGCGTGAAGCAGGCACGTGCGCGTGAGGCGATAGCTGTCGCAAAGCGTATGCAGCGCGAGTTTCTCCTCTCGCAGGTCGGCAAAACTCTTCCGGTGCTTTTTGAGACTGAGGAAAACGGACTGTGGCAGGGACACACGACAAACTACCTCGTCTGCCGCGCCGAGGGAATAAACCTGCACAACTCGGTCAAGAATGTCTTTATCGACTCTGTCGAGGGTGACAGTCTGAAAGGAACGATTCTATGAAAACTCTGCTGATAGTAAACCCTGTTTCCGGCAAGGGTCTTATAAAAAACTACCTGCTATCAATCGTCGAGGCGCTCGGCAGGGGCGGCGAGGCTCTTACCGTTATGGTAACTGAAAAGAGCGGCGACGCGACGGCATTTGCATACAAGTACGGCGCCGATTTCGATAAAATAGTCTGCAACGGCGGCGACGGTACTCTGAGCGAGGTACTCAACGGCATTATGCGCCTGCCCGAGGAGAAGCGCCCGGTGGTCGGGTATATCCCTCTCGGCACTACAAACGATATGGCTTCCTCCTTCTCTCTCCCGCGCACTACCGAGGAGGTAATTGAGCACGTCGCGGGCGATAACATACGCATCGTCGACGTCGGAGAGATGAACGGCCGCTACTTCGGCTACGTCTCAGCCTTCGGCGCTTTTACGGAGATAAGCTACGTCACCCCGCAGGAGGACAAAAACAACTGGGGCTACCTCGCCTATATTGCCCACGCCCTCGGCTCTATCCAGAACGTGCAGAGCGTTCACGCGAAGGTGAAATACGACGCAGGCGAAATAGAGGACGATTTCATCTTCGGTGCGATTGTCAATTCAACTCGCGTTGCGGGCGTGATCGAGCTTCCCATTGAGGACGTTGCACTCGATGACGGGCTTTTCGAGGTTCTGCTCATCAGAATGCCGAAGGACATAGTTGACCTCAATCTCGTCATATCCGACGTGCTCACAAAGACCTTCAACACCGACAACACGGTGCTTCTGCACACCCGCAGCCTTACGATTGCCTTCTCTGAGCCCGTCGCGTGGACGATTGACGGCGAGGACGGCGGAAAACATGGCGCGGTCAGCATAGAAAACCACCAAAAAGCGCTGAAGCTCTTGATTTAAGGAGGAGTTATGTCAGTAAACATTCTTGCTATCGGCGACGTTTTCGGCGAAAACGGCCTCGAGTTTCTCTCAAAAAAGCTCAGAGCCTTCAAAAAGCTCAAGAATATAGCGTTCACTGTAGTAAACGGCGAGAACGCCTCGGTAGTCGGGCTCACGCCCGCGCAGGCGGACGCGATTTTCGACGCGGGAGCCGACGTCATAACGCTCGGAAACCACACCTTCTCGCGCCAGAACATAATCCCCTATCTCGACGACAACCGCTACATACTCCGCCCCGACAATCTCTCGCCTCTCTCGAGCGGAACGGGTCACAGAGTGTACGACGCGCCGTTCGGAGAAGTGCTTGTGATAAACCTCATCGGCAGAGTCGGAATGGATTTACAGAGCGATAACCCCTTCTTCCGAGCAGATAAGCTCATAAAGGAGAATCCCGCGAGGGTCGTGCTTGTGGATTTTCACGCCGAGGCGACGAGCGAAAAGGCAGCTATGGCGTGGTATCTCGACGGCAGAGCGAGCGCGGTCTGGGGTACGCACACCCACGTTCAGACCTCGGACGCGACGGTGCTTCCTAACGGCACCGGCTTTATCACAGACCTCGGAATGACCGGTCCCGCACTCAGCATACTAGGCGTGAAGCCGGAGCAGAGCATTTCGCGCTTTCTCGGTGAGCCGCGCCGCCAGCAGTATATGCCGGCGCCGGGTTCCTGCAAAATGGAGGGCGCGATTTTTGAGATTGACGAAAAAACCGGAAGGTGCCTCTCTGTCGAAGCGATAAGAATAACTGAATAAATACGAAAATATAATGGAGCATAACGAAAAAGGCGGTGTTGTTATGCTCCATTCTTTTATTGCCCTCATCATGTCCTTCCCGTTTCTCATGCTCCGGCTCACCGGATCTGAGAGCGCTTTTCCGAAGCCCTTAAGCCAGGCGGAGGAGGATGAATACGTCCGGCGCGCCGTTAATGGAGATATCAGCGCCCGCAATACGCTCATAGAGCACAATCTCCGGCTCGTGGCGCACATAATCAAGAAATACTACGTCTCACAGTCGGATCAGGACGACCTTATATCCATAGGTACCATCGGACTTATAAAGGGAATTTCGACATACAAGCCCTCAAAGGGCGTGCGCCTTGCGACCTATGCATCGCGATGCATAGAAAATGAGATACTTATGCACTTCCGTTCACTCAAAAAAAGTGCCGGCGACGTCTCCCTCTCCGATACGCTCGACTCAGACCCCGAGGGCGGCACGCTGTCTATAATCGACGTCGTCAGCGTTGAGGACGATATAGTCGAGGCACTCGCCGGCGATGAGGCGCTGCGCGCCATGCGCGAGGGCGTCGACGCGCTCCTTGACGAGCGCGAGAAGGAGATAATCACCCTGCGCTACGGTCTCGGCGGCATAAAGCCCATCACTCAGCGCGAGATATCCGATAAGCTGAACATTTCCCGTTCCTACGTCTCGCGCATTGAAAAACGCGCGCTCGGCAAATTAAAAGAGAAGCTCCGTAATGAGGAGCTTCTCTCGTAGGTTTATTTCAGGTCTGAGAACAGGTCGGGCGAATAAACGCCCTTTCTGACGTACTCGCGGAAAGCCTCACGGACGCCCTCTGTGTCCTCCTTGTATGTCATGCCGAACCACTTATCGTGCGTCTCGAGCACCTTAACGCTGACCTTGCCCTCGGTGAGCATGCGGTTAACGAAGATCGGAATGAGAAACTCGCTCGTCAGCGGGTCAGCCATCTGACCGAGAAACTCCTCAAAGCCCTTCTCGAGGGCTTCCATAAACTGGAGCGGCAGTCCGAACATATTCATCGAAACTATGCTCTCCGGATCAAGATCGACACCGTCGGCTCTCGCGCCCTCGGCGGTCTTTTCGATATGGCGCGTCTCGTCGATGCGTTTTAAGCGGCCGCTTGCGTCGACCTTGCAGACGCCGCGGGTCACGCCGCCGGACTCGGACAGAGTATTTTTGAGTATGTATCCCGCCATGCAGAGCTCATTATCCGCCTCGGCGGTCTTGAGGAAGTTGTGAACGAGCTTAAACGCCTCCTTGCCGTAGTAATCGTCGGCATTGATGACGGCAAACGGGCTGTCAATGAGGTCGCGGCAGGCAAGAACAGCGTGGCAGGTGCCCCAGGGCTTCGTTCTGCCCTCCGGAAGCGCAAAACCGTCCGGCAGATCGTCGAGTGCCTGAAAGGCGCAGTCCACCTGAACGCCGAGAGAGGCGCAGACCTTTTCGATCCTCTCCCCGATGACCTCGCGGAACTCCTTTTCGATATCGCGGCGAATAACGAATATTATGCGCTCAAAGCCGACCTCTATCGCGTCGTGGATAGAGTAGTCCATTATGATCTCGCCTCTCTCGCCGACCGGCGTGAGCTGCTTTATGCCCTCGCCAAAGCGCGAGCCGAGACCTGCTGCCATAATAACAAGCGTAGTCTTCATATTTATGACTATTCCTTTCACAAATATTAAAGGCACAAAATGGCCATAAAAGGAATGGTCATAAAGCGCCATGTTTTTCGGTTGCCGCTTGCGGCGAGAAAAACGGCTTGGATTTCAATAAGGTTGAAACTTGTTTCAACCTTCTACCTCTTTAAGTATCGTAATAGTGCTCCAAAAACGTATGTTCCTCGCCCTTTGTCTTCCATCCCACCATCGTATCGAGCGAGACAGTGTGGATGGAGTTGAAAATGCTCTTCTCAATATCCGGATTATCCTTTTTCAGCTCACGCAGAAGCTCCTTAACCTCCTTGCGCTTGCTTGTCATCTCGTCCTTCGCGGCGTACTCGGTAAAGCGGCACGCGCACTGGATAAAGCTTAGTTCATTATACCGGCACCAAGCGAGGATATCCTCCTCATGGATGCAGTACATCGGTCGGATAAGCTCCATTCCAGGAAAATTCGTGGAGTGAAGCTTCGGCAGCATCGCCTGAATCTGAGCGCCGAAGAACATTCCCATAACGGTCGTTTCGATTACGTCGTTAAAGTGGTGCCCCAGCGCGATTTTTGTGCAGCCGAGCTCTCGCGCCTTGGCGTAGAGCGTACCGCGGCGCATCCTTGCGCAGAGATAGCAAGGATTGCCTCCTGCATTATTTGCGATATCGAAAATATCCGAGGTAAAAATCTCGGCGTCTATATGGAGCTTTGCGAGATTTTCCTCAATTTTTGCACGGTTTGCAGGGTTGTAGCCCGGGTCCATTACGATGAATTTCAGCGTAAACGGCACGCCGCCGTGAGCGTGGATCTCCTGCATGAGCTTTGCGAGCAGCATAGAGTCCTTGCCGCCGGAAATGCAGACCGCGATAGAGTCGCCCTCGCGGATAAGCTCGTATTTCTTCACCGCGTAGGTAAACGGATTCCATATCTCCTTGCGGTATTTTTTTATTATGCTGCGCTCGATCTTCTCGTGCTCTGCGAGCTCTCTACCCACTTACTGACCCTCGTACTGCTTTGCGTCAAGATAGTCGTTGATCGCCTCGAGCACATCGTCAACGTCGATGCCGTGTACCATGCACGCCTCCTCAAGGCTCTCGCCGATTGAGCTCGGGCAGCCTACGCAGTGCATTCCCGACTCCATGAGAAGATATGCAATTCCGACATCGTGGCTGAGCATCTCGCCCATTGTTGTTTCCTTTGTGACCTTAAACATTATTTTTCCTCCGGGGTTTCGTCAGTTTCTTCCTTCTCCTCTTCGCCTGCGTCGAACATCTCGTCGAGCCCGTCCATTACCTCGTCGAGCACCTCGTCCTCATACACGTCCACCGATTCCTGCTTGTCCGCGCGGAATACGAAAAGGCGCTGACCGAAGTAATTGAGAACGCTGTAAAGCCCTATACCGACCGCTATTGAAATGTGGTCGCGCAGCCATTCGTTGGCGTTTTCGAGCACGAGCCGCACAACAGGCTGGGCAACGGAATAGCCGATAAGATAGCAGCAGGCGATATTGAAAGCAAAGCGAACGGGCATGAGCTTGTCCGCCTTGACCTTAAAGGTGATTTTTTTGTTTACAAAGTAGCTGAATATTCCGATTATGACGTAATTTGTCGCAGAGGCAAACCAATAATTGAAGCCCGCGAGATTATAGAGAGAGTAGATTATGATCGCTCCGAGAGCATTGTTGAGAAGCCCGAAGAGGAAAAACTTCAGGAGCTTCGCATCAAAGTATTTCTTCAAAAAGCGCTTCATTCGGCGTACCCTCACATCATAAATATCTGCTTTTCTACAACAATATATTATAACACCGTTTTGTCCATAGTTCAATCACAAAACGTACAAAAAAGGCGGCTTCAAATTGTTGAAACCGCCCTTTTTTTGCTAAACTCCAATTATTTGAGGCTCTCGCGCTCTTTAAGACCGGACTTGTCGAGAACCACAACTCCCGCAAGCAGGCAAATCTGCGCGGCGATGTTGATGCACTCCTCTACCCAGTTCATAACGGGGTCGCTGCCGAACTCGCGGCTGCCGAGGTAGCCCATCGCGAGCAGAAGAATGAAGCTCACCACAAAGAAGATTATCGAGATGGGCTTCTTCATTCTCGCGGCAATAACGCTGAGCGCAACGCACACGCCGAGAAGTCCGAGCACCATGAATACGATGAAGAACATCGCGCCCGTCTGAGGCTCGGGGCCGCCCTCGTCTGCTATGACCTTTGCAAGCATCGGGAGCATTAAAAATGAATACTGCTTGCCCTTGCCCTGCTTCAAAAAGGTCGCCGCCATGAGTCCGAGACCCATAAGCAGAAAGCCCGCCGCCTGCATCGGAAGAAACTGCTGATTCATCCTGAAAAAGTCCGCGACGTTCAGCGTGTAAAGAAGCTTCCACGTCGCCTTATAAGCGCCCGCCCACAGCACCATAATAGTTCCGGCAGACATGAGCGCGAACGCGCCCTTGGAGCACTTATTGTAGAGATCCCGCATAATTATTATTCCGGTAACGCCGAACATAATTACGGGAATATAGTCAACTATTGCGAGAATCGGAGTCATATCTTACTTCTCCTTTTTCTGTAGAGTGTAAAGCGGGATAAACGGGATGATGAGCGGAGTTTTCTTAACGTATTCCTGATACTTCTTATCCTTGCCGTAGTTCTTGTTCTGGCGTGCTTCAAGGCGCTGAGCGCCGTTGAGCATAATGATGATGATGGATATCCACGCGAGAATGGCAAAGAGCCACTGTCCCCAGCCCTGAAGCGCGGTCAGAGAGCCGACGAAAACGCCGGTCCAGAAGGTTATCTCACCGAGATAGTTGGGGCAGCGAACAAGCTTGAAAAGTCCGTCCATCGCCGCCATTTTCGGATTCTTTGCCTTCTGCTCAGACTTCTGCTTATCGCTGAGCGCCTCGAGAACGATGCCGCAGACGCTGATTACAATTCCGATTATCGGCACAATTACGTCCTGCGCGCCGTTGGCGATGCGGTAGAATACGGGGCTGAGCTGCATGGTGTAGAGCGCGGCGAGGAATATCCACATAACAAAGAGGACGAAAAACGGCATGGGCTTTTCGGTCTTGGTGGCCTCATCAAGTGTCTTGCGGTAGTTGGCGTTCTTCAGCTCACGCACGAGCAGGAAGCCGCCGAGACGGATGCCGTAGATAACGAAGAGTATGAGCATGATTATCGTCCAGATATTGAGTCCGCCGACGACAGCGAAGATAATGCCGATCGCAACAGCTCCGGCGGCGACCGCGAAGCCGTAGCCTATGGACATAAACCACACGAATTTCTTAAAGCCCACACAGCACGCCGCGAGACATACAACGAAAACTATCCAGAGAAGGTTCCAATACATAATTCACTGCCTCACTTTCCGAAGTAATCCTTGATGTATTTCTTGAAGCTCCTGTCGCCTATCATGGTGTCGCCGACGAGGTCGTGGCTGAGAGTCCAGCGGGAGAAGAGGATTATATCGTGCTTGCCCTCTTTTCTGATCTTCGGGAGGTTTGCGAGGATTCCGAAGAGCCAGATGGGTGCCCACTTGATCTTGGTCGGCTTGCCCGCAGCCTTGAAGCACATATCCGCCATCTCTTCGTAGGTGTAGGTCTCCTTGCCGCCGACGTTGTAGGTGACGTTCTTGTCGCACATGTGCTCGACGATGAAGTTTGCAAAGTCCGGGCAGTCGACTACGTTCGCCTTTACTCCGCCGTAGCCCTTGAGCAGCTGCATCTCGCCCTTATCTACGTAGGGCTTGAATACCTTGCAGATATCGTAGAAATATCCTGTCGGGCGGTAGATTATCCAATCCATCGGCTGCTTCTTGATCTCCTGCTCAACGAGGTACTTCGCGTGGAGCATCGGCACCTTCTCAGCGCCCGGCTCGTCGCAGGAGATAACGGAGATGTAGTTGAACTTCTTGACTCCGGCGCGCTTAGCCTCCTCATAGAGGTTCATATTGCCGCGGTGGTCGATATCATAGGAGGTGAACTTAGTGGAAGCTCCGGTAAGTCCCATAGTGGTGATTACGACCTCTACGCCGTCGCAGATTCCCTTGAGGGTCGCGGAATTGGTGGCGTCGATGGATACGAATTTGTACTTTCCCTCAGTTCCCTCAACGGGACGCTCCTTGAGGTCGGCGGCGACAACGTCGTGGCCGTGGGCAACGAGGCTCTTGAGAATTTCAGCGCCGAGATTTCCGAACGCACCTGCAAGTAATACTTTCATTTCAGTTTCCTCCTTATTTATTCTTTTCCTTGGAACGCTTGTCGTTTATGATATCCATGTGCTCGGCGGTGATTAGCTCAACGCCGTTTTCCTTCGCCCACTGTACGCACCCCTTGAGCGCGGTCGGCAGGAATATGCGCGGCACCTTTACGAGCTTCGCGCACGCCTCATCGGTGAACTTTATCTTATCGTCGATGCGGTCTGCGGCGTATTTGACGCTCTGAACCGTGGTCTGGCGCATCGGAAGAAGCTCTGGGATAGGTCTGCGGAACTTCGTATACCAGAAGTTCTTACTGTCGCGGTAGCCGTAATCGACCGGAACGCGCGGGAAATCCCATGCGGTCACGCCGTTGATGATGCCGTTATACTGCTTCTCCTTCATCAGTATCTTGTCGATTCTGAGGATGAAGTGCGCGCCGAACTGGCTCGTAATGCCGTTAAAATCGTGGTACGGGCCGGGGTAGCCGTTCATCTCACCTGGCTTGCAGTCGTCAGCGCCGTCGAGCTCACGCATCCAGGTGCATTCAAATACCTGATAAGCCTCGCTGATGACCTGCGGGAACTTCTCGGACTTGTTCTCCTCCGCTCTGAGACCCTCCTCCAGCGTGAACTTAAAGTCCTTCATCTTCTCCTCTGGCGTATCGCCGGGCCAGCCGAGGCGGACAGCCTCCTTGAAATACTTGCGGGAGTCGGTGATGAAGTTTATCGCGCACTTGCCGTTCTGAAGAAGGTGCTGAGCGGTGTTCGAGTTGTTGCGGCAGTTGAGGAGCATCGCGTAATACTCCTTGCCCGCAACGTAATACGGTGCGATGAGGCTGTACGGGCCGACGGAGGTCTTTCCGTCCGGCGTGAGGGTGCTGATTAGCACAGTCGGCATGGGATAGTAGGCGCTAGTCTGGTAGAAATTGTCTACTATTCTTAAATCTTTGAAGCTGGACATTTCTTGTTCCTTCTTTCAAATTATTTTTCTGATTATCGGCAGAGCCCTCTCAAGCTCTGCGGTGGTGCGCTGACTGATAATAATGAGCATTTCCGACACAACGGTTATCTCGTCGGCGGTAAAAGACCGCTTATGGCGGATAGCGAGGCTTTTCACAGCGCCCTCTATCTGACCTACAAGGCGCGCGTGATGCTCGCCTATTATGCCGTAGCCGCCGGTATATGACCGCCATATCGGGCGGTAGGTCTCGACAAAACCGCGGAGCGCAGCGTCGATAGCGCGCACACCGTCGTCAAAGCTCGCGCTTACCGCGACAGCGGCGTTAACGTGCCCGATGACATTGAGCCAATCCTCGAGCATAACCGCGGCGAGAAGCTCATCCTTTGACGAGAAATAGTTGTAGACCGTTCCGACTGCGGTATTGCAGTCACTTGCGATCTCACGGATCGTAATATCGTGCGAATCGGACGTGAGTATGCGCTCCTTAGCTGCGTGAATAAGAGCTTCGCGCAGCTCCGGTATGATTTTCGGCATTATTTCTCAGTCCTTCTTTTATCGCGTGCGTACAGCAGGAAGAACAGCGCCATGAAGAGCTCGCCGAACATACTTATAAAGAACATGAGGCTCTTCGCCTTGTCGCCGTTGGGGCTCTTTCCGAAGAATATGCCGAGTAGCGTAAATGCGAGCATCAGCAAGCCCGAGAGGAATAGATGCGGGGTCTTCTGCTTCACAATAACGATTACGCCGACTCCGATAATGAGGAACACGGGAATATAATTTGAGAGATCCTGTATAAGGCTAACAAAGCCGTTGGTATCGCCGCTCTGCGCATAGCGCATAACGCCGCCGACCTCGCGCGCCTCAGTGTGGACAAAGAAGCCGCAGACAGTGCCGAGGAGTATAACGCCGAGGGTCACAAGCCAGATTATCTTCATCATATTCGGCTTGAGCTTCAGCGCCATCGCGCAGATCGGGAAAGTCAGCGGAATTAAAAGCAGGTGGAAAACGTAGCGCAGCTGGCTCAGCGCCGAGAGCAGTCCGCCCTCCTTCAGAACAGTGCCGAGCGCTAATATGAGCGCGTCATAGAAAAGTCCGAATGCGACAAGCCCCATCAGAAAAGGCATTTTGTCGCGCTTTTTCTGCCCGTACTGCCTGAAAAGCAGCACAGTCAGCACAGCCTCGAGCACTGCGATGACCCACAGCGAGACCGGCATAACAGCAATAAACGCATCGTACATAGATTCATCTCCTCCTTTTATGAACAAGTTCATTATAATTATATGCTCTTGTTATTTCTTTGTCAAGATATAAACTAATCCGTGATTAATACTAATCCCTGATTAAAAGCTTTAACCGAGCGCTTATAATACAAAGGACGGCAAATTTCTGCCGTCCTTTTATGATTAAAGTACAGTTTTCGTCGCTACAATGTCACTGTCCGTTCCGGCAACGCCGCGAATGAGCACATCGCCGGTGTGAACCGGCGCCTTGACCGTCAGAGTGTGGATCTCCTCCATAACGTCGAAAATCTTATCCTTCGGAATATCCGTTGCGGTCTTGACGGAAACGAGCGGAAGCTCTCCTCCCTCGACGCGCACAGAGCTTGTGACAATCCGGGTTGGGTTTGTGACCTCCTTCGCGCCGTACTCAGCGCCGCGCGGGCAGTTGTTGCCCTCGACCTTGACGTTATCGCCGTCCACCGTTACGGTAAGCTGACAGCCTATCGGGCAGCGGATGCAGGTTAGCTCTCTTATTTCCATTTTAATCCTCCACCCTAATGATTATCTCGTCAGTATTCTCAGGAAGGCTCGACTTCATAATTACAAGCTCCTCCATCTCGCCCGGCGCCATAACGCGCTTCCTGACTCTTCTGACCTCAACTCCGTTATAGTAAACGGCGAGGCTCTTTCCCTTGTAGACGTCGCCAACGCGGAAGCGCACTGTGAGCTTATCCTCCATATTCGCAGGATCGATGGTCTGCGGAACGGTATATCTCACGCCGCCCTCGCCCTTGAGGGTGATAACTCTGCCCCTCTCGCGCACTCCTCCGGCCTTAATGAACGCTGCTGCGTTCTTTCCGGCGCGCGAAGCCTCCTCGGATACGTAGTCGACAAGGTCGTGGACGTGCAGAACGTTGCCGCAGGAGAAAACTCCGGGAACGCTTGTCTCGAGGCTCTCGTTGACCTCAGCTCCGCCGGTAATGCGGCTGAGGCGAACTCCAGCGGATTTACTGAGCTCATTTTCCGGCAGAAGACCGCAGCTCAGAAGCAGGGTATCGCAGGAATAAAACTCCTCGGTGCCGGGAATCGGGCGTCTGTCCGGCCCGACCTCGGAAATCGTAACGCCCTCTACCCTCTCCTTGCCGTGAACGCGGGTAACTGTATGGCTGAGGCGAAGAGGTATATTGAAATCGTCGAGGCACTGGACGATATTGCGCTTGAGGCCGCCGGAATAAGGCATAAGCTCGGCTACGACCTTGACCTTCGCGCCCTCTAGGGTCATTCTGCGCGCCATAATAAGACCGATATCGCCGGAGCCGAGGATAACTACCTCCTTGCCGACCAAATAGCCCTCAATGTTCATAAGGCGCTGAGCGGTTCCGGCGGTGTAAACTCCCGCCTGACGGAACCCCGGAAGTCCGAGCGCTCCGCGTGGGCGCTCGCGGCAGCCCATAGCGAGGATTACGGCGCCGGCCTTGACTGTAACGCAGCCCTCCTCGGCATTGACGTAGGTCACCTCTCTGTCCGGCGAGATGTCGGCGCAGATGGTGTTGAGCTTATACGGGATACCGGCTTCGATAACGCGCTTTGCGTACCTCTCCGCGTACTCCGGACCGGTCAGCTCCTCCTTGAAGGTGTGCAGACCGAAGCCATTGTGGATGCACTGGTTGAGTATTCCGCCGAGGCGCACGTCGCGCTCGAGGATGAGGATATCCTCAATGCCGTTTTCCCTTGCAGCAAGCGCCGCGGCAAGTCCGGCGGGGCCGCCGCCGATGATTATAAGATCGTGTCTGTCCATTTTCTCACCCCTTCAAAAGCTCTGAGCCGGGTCTGTTCTTTCTGACCTCGGTCATGGGGATCTTCAGCTCTCTTGCGAGAAGCTCCATTGTGCGCGGAGTGCAGAAGCCCGCCTGACAGCGGCCCATTCCCTGCCTTACTCTGCGCTTCACGCCGTCGAGAGATTTTGCTCCGAGAGTGCGGTTAATCGCGTCAAGTATCTCGCCCTCGGAGATGTTCTCACAGCGGCAGACGATTCTTCCGTACTCGGGACACTCCTTGATGAGCCTCGCGCGCTCCTCGCGCGGGAGCTTTGCGACCTCGATAAAGCCCTTGCGATTGGGATTGAAGTTCTCTTTTTGCTTTGCAGAGAGCTTTACGGCGATCATATCCGCCATATACTCGCCTATCGCAGGAGCGCTAGTAAGACCGGGCGACTCGATTCCGGCAGCGTCGAAGAAGCCCTCGCAGTCAGAAACTTCACCGAGAATGAAATCGTGCCGTGCCTCGTGAGCGCGAAGTCCGGCAAACGAGGTTATCATCTTGTTGTACGGAACGCCCGGAACGCTGAGAAGGGCGCGCTTTTTTATATCGTCCATGCCCGCCTGCGTGGTCTCGGTGTCCTCTTTATCCTCAAGATCCTGCGCGTTGGGGCCGACAAGGAGATTGCCGTGCACCGTCGGGGTCACAAGAACACCCTTGCCGAGCTTGCCGGGAAGCTGGAATATCGTAGCGCTGACGAGGCCGCCGACCTCCTTGTCCATAAGAACGTACTCGCCTCTGCGCGGGGTGATTGTGAGCTTATCGGCGGAGACCATGTTGTGGATTTTATCGGCGTACACTCCCGCGGCGTTTACTACGGTTTTCGCGGTAATCTCGCCGTTGTTTGTTGAGATTCTGAAGCCCTCGGCGGTCTTTTTGATATTTTCGACCTCGGTGAGGAACTTAAACACAACGCCGTTGTCCGCGGCGTTCTCAGCGAGCGCGATGCATAGGTTGAAGGGGCAGACGATGCCCGCTGTCGGCGCCCAGAGCGCCGCAACGACCGCGTCGGAGACAGCAGGCTCCATCGCCCTTGCCTCGTCTCCGGTGAGGATCTTCAGCTCCTTGACGCCGTTAGTTATGCCGCGTTCATAGAGCGCTCTGAGGTTTGGTATCTCAGCTTCGTCGAAGCAGAGCACCATAGAGCCGTTGTTTCTGTACGGAAAGTCGAGAGTTTTCGACAGCTCCTTTATCATCTCACAGCCCTTGACGTTCATCTTCGCCATCATACTGCCCGGCGCGGCGTCGAAGCCTGCGTGGACAATGCCGGAGTTTGCCTTAGTCGTGCCGGAGGAAACGTCCTCCTCCTTTTCAAGCACGACGGTTTTAAGCTCATAGCGCGCGAGATATCTCGCTATCGCCGAGCCTGTAACGCCTGCGCCGATTACGGCGACATCAAATTCATTCACCTTCGTCTTCCTCCTCAAGAGCAAAGTAAATCGCGCATTTAACAGCTTTTTCCCAGCCTTTCAGCAGCTTTTTGCGCTTTTCCGGCTCGATGACCGGCTCAAAGACCTTGCCGCACAGCCAGTTCTGGCGAACCTCGTCGGTATCTCTCCAATATCCGATGGCGAGCCCAGCAAGGTAGGCTGCGCCGAGGGCGGTGGTCTCGATGCAGCTCGGGCGTTCGATGCGCACGTCGGAGATATCCGACTGGAACTGCATAAGGAAATTATTTGCGCTCGCGCCGCCGTCGACCTTGAGAACGCTGAGGCTGAGTCCCGATTCGTCCTTCATGGCGGCGAGCAGGTCGTTAGTCTGATAAGCGAGGGATTCAACGGTAGCGCGGACAAAGTGATCCTTTGAAACGCCGCGCGTGAGTCCTACGATAGTACCGCGCGCGTACTGCTGCCAATATGGCGCGCCCATGCCGGAAAACGCCGGAACTATGTACATCCCGTTCGAGTCCTCGACCGCGTTGCAGTAGGTCTCGGACTGCGGCGATGAGCGGATCATACGCATCTCGTCACGCAGCCACTGTATCGCCGCGCCCGCGATGAACACGCTGCCCTCAAGCGCATACTGCGGTCTCTCACCGCCGCTTGCAGCGAGGGTCGTGAGAAGGCCCTTTTTCGACACTATTTTATTATCTCCGGTGTTCATAAGCATAAAGCCGCCGGTGCCGTAGGTGCTCTTGACGCCGCCCGGCTCGAAGCCGCACTGTCCGAACAGCGCCGCCTGCTGGTCACCCGCAACGCCCGCGACGGGTATATTCCCGCCGAACTTCTCTGTCGTGCCGTAAACGTAGCTCGAGGGGTGCACCTCAGGCAGTATCTCGCGCGGAATGTCAAAATATTCGAGTATTTCATCGTCCCAGCAGAGGTTTTTTATATCAAAGAGCATCGTTCTCGATGCGTTTGTGTAGTCGGTCGCGTGAACGGCGCCGTTTGTGAGGTTCCAGATGAGCCATGAATCGACGGTGCCGAATTTTATCTCGCCCCTGCGCGCTCTCTCACGCGAACCGGGAACGTGGTCAAATATCCATGCGATCTTGCTCGCTGAAAAGTACGCGTCCGGCACTAGTCCGGTCTTATCGCGTATTCTTTCAGTCCAGCCGGCGTTCTTCATCTCCTCTATCATATCCGACGTTCTGCGGCACTGCCATACGATGGCGTTGTATATCGGTCTGCCGGTCGCGGTCTCCCACAGTATCGTCGTTTCGCGCTGGTTAGTAATGCCAATGGCAGCAATCTCCTCGGGCTTAGCGTCAAGGCGCTGCATAGCCTCCATCGTAACGCCCATCTGAGTCGACCATATCTCCATCGGGTCGTGCTCAACCCAGCCGGGCTGCGGGAAAATCTGACGAAATTCGCGCTGTACCACGCTTTTTATCTCGCCCTGCTTATTGAAAAGAATGGCACGGGAGCTTGTCGTTCCCTGGTCCATTGCGATGATGTATTTCTTCTCTGACATAGACGCCTCCTGCCTCACGGCGCATATTTGTATATAGACTTTGTATATATTATATCATTTTAAATAGTTTTTTCAAGTATTATTTGTGCAAACTATTGACCTTTTGAAGCTTTGAGCCTATAATAACAATGTTATAAAATATTCGGAGGTGTCTCAGATGCCCAAATTCACAAGCTTTACCTTTACCTCGACCAACGGAAAAACCGATATAAACGTCCGCCGCTTCGACCCCGACACCGCCCCGCGCGGCGTTGTGCAGATTGCCCACGGCGTTGCCGAGCACTGCGAGAGATACGACGGCTTTATGACCTTTCTCGCCTCTCACGGCTTCGTCGCGGTCGCGAACGACCATCTCGGTCACGGAAAGAGTTATAAGCGCATCGACGAGCAGGGCTGGTTTGCGGAGAACGATGGCTGGGATCTGGTAGTCGGCGACGTCAAAAAGCTTCACGATATCATGCAGAAGGAGTTTCCCGACCTGCCATATATCCTCTTCGGGCACAGCATGGGCTCGTTTGTCGCGAGAACGTATCTCATAAAATACCCCGGCGACCTCGACGCCGCGATAATCTGCGGCACCGGTCAGCAGGCGCCCGCGCTCGTAACCGCCGGAAAGGCCGCGGCTCTCCTCACCTGCCGCACCCGCGGTACCTCACGCCGCTCCAAGATGCTGAACGATATGGCCTTCGGCTCGTACAACAAGGAGTTTGAGCCGAGGCGCACAGACTACGATTGGCTCACGCGCGATAACGCGGTGGTCGACGCATACATAAAGGACCCGAACTGCGGCTTTGCCGCCACTGCCGGACTCTTCCGCGATATGATGACCGGAATTGAATTCATCTCGAAGCCCGAAAACATTGCGAAAATGAACAAGACCCTGCCGGTTTTCTTCATCTCCGGCGATAAGGATCCCGTCGGTGAGAACGGCGCCGGCCCGAAAAAGGCAGTTGAAATGTGGAAAACCGCCGGAATGAAGGACGTTTCCCTCAAGCTCTACCCCGACTGCCGCCACGAGCTTCTGAACGAGCTGAATAAAGCAGAAGTTATGGACGATATCCTCAAGTTTATAGAGAGCAAGATATAAATTAAGGCGCTTCCGCTTGGAAGCGCCTTATACTAACCCCTGATTAAAAGCTTTAACCGAGCGCGCAGAATTTTTTGCGTCATACAAGGCGTCCGGTGCAGATAATACTTTGTGTATTATCAAGCCGGATAACGAAGTATGACGCGAAAAGGGCAAGCGCGAATTGAAGATTTTGATT
>JAFSJE010000001.1 GCA_017439425.1 Oscillospiraceae bacterium | reverse complement strand
TCGAGATGTACACAATGCAGAAGTATTTGCAGTACAACACGCTGAAAAGAAACGACCTCATACACTTCGACTCCTGGGCCTCCACCTTCGGTGAGACTGTGACTGCCATTGAGCTCGCACCGGAGGGAACGGGCTACCGCGCAAAAACCCGCTTTGCCAAGTTCTACAACCTTCCGGAGCTTATGAGTATGTTCAAGGAGACCGCGGATATACAGACGGCGGATATGCTCAATCTTCCGGTGCCGAAAGCCAATTACCACAATGTTGTTCTGAAGCCGTCAGAGGCGCAGAAGGAAATGGTTGCAAGTCTTGCGGAGAGAGCGGAGAGAGTAAGAAGCGGCATGGTAAACTCAGCTGAGGATAATATGCTCGTTATAACGAACGACGGCAGAAAGCTCGCCCTCGATCAGCGGCTTATGAATGAGATGCTGCCTGAGAGCGATACCGGCAAGGTCAATGCTTGCGCGGATAATGTATTCGATATATGGCAGAGAACGGCTGACAAGCGTTCCGCTCAGATGATATTCTGCGACCTCTCTACACCGCATAACGACGGGCACTTCAACGTCTATGACGCTATTCGAGATAAGCTCATAGCAAAGGGCATACCGGCTGAAGAGATAGCTTTCATCCACGGAGCAAACACCGAGGTTAAGAAGAAGGAGCTTTTCGGCAAGGTCAGAAGCGGACAGATCCGCGTTCTAATCGGCTCAACGCAGAAGATGGGCGCCGGAACAAATGTTCAGCAGAAGCTTATTGCGCTTCACCACCTTGACTGCCCGTGGCGACCGGCAGATTTGCAGCAGCGCGAGGGAAGAATCGTCCGCCAGGGCAATGAAAATCCAGAGGTTGAGATTTATACCTATGTCACTGAAAACACCTTCGACAGCTATCTTTACCAGCTTGTGGAGAGCAAGCAGAAGTTCATAGGTCAGATAATGACCTCAAAGTCGCCGGTGCGTTCTGCAGAGGATATAGACGAGACAGCCCTCAGCTATGCCGAGATCAAGGCTCTGTGCTCCGGCAATCCGCAGATAAAGGAGAAGATGGATCTCGATGTTGTCGTTGCGAAGCTAAAGCTGCTAAAGGCAAACCACCTCAGTCAGAAGTATGCTCTTGAGGATCAGATACTCAAAGACTTTCCGCAGAAGAGTGCGGCGCTTGAACAGCGAATCGAAGGGTATAACCTCGACAACACAAGGCTAAGCGAAAACACAAATCCTAACGAAGAAGGCTTCTCACCGATGACCGTTTACGGGACTGTTTATACAGACAAGAAGGCGGCAGGCTCTGCGATACTGGAGATTTGTCAGCACATGACCAATCCCGCGCCGATAGCGATAGGCGAATACAGAGGCTTCACAATGAGCGTGTATTTCGAGACTCTATCGCGTGAATACAGGCTTAATCTACAAGGCGCGCTGACGCACCAGATCGCTCTCGGCACAGACATATACGGCAACATTCAGCGTATGGATAATGTGCTCTCGCTGTTTGAGGACAGACGTAAAGCGTGTGAAGCCGAGCTGGATAACGTTAAGGTTCAGTTTGCCAACGCGAAGATTGAGGTTGAAAAACCGTTCCCACAGGAGGACGAGCTGCGCGAGAAGCAGGCGCGTCTTGACGAGCT
>JAFSJE010000019.1 GCA_017439425.1 Oscillospiraceae bacterium | reverse complement strand
AGCGTTGGATAAAGGAGGCGGGGATCTGTGAAGGGGCCGGCCAAGAGGCCCCTTCACGTCGCATAACCCGCCCGCAGGCGTCATATTTTGCGCTCAGAGAGTGCAAAATATGTTCGATGCGGAGACTTTGTCGACGCATTGCCCAAACGGGGTGCTTTTTTATTATCCGGCTGTGATTTCGATCTGAACCGCGCGGTTTTGGTCGAGGTAGATTCTGAGGTGATAGGTGTAGGTCTTGTCGCCGTCTGTGATCGTAAAGCGCGTTTCGCCCTCTTTGTGTGCATGTACGCGCACCATATCGCCCACAAGCGCAACGTCGGCAATCGCCGTGTCCTCAGCTTCGACCGTGGCGCTCTCGCTTAGAGTCGGTTCATCCGGCAGGAAGAGCGTGCCGCTTGTATCTATCGCCGGCTGATTGAAAAGCATTACTGCGGCCACGGCGACCGGAATGAGAATTCCGACAGCTCGCTGCGCCGCGCTCTCAGTAAAAACGAAGAGGTATATGACAATCTGAGCGAGACAGAATACTGCGGCAAGCGGCTGATTCGGGAGAGAGCCGAAGCCCATCCCTCCCAAAAGCACAAGCATCGGCGAGAGCACAAGAAGGCTCAGCCAGCTTCGCTTTGTGATATACCAGCCGATAAACGCGCCGGGGAAGGTAAGAACGGTCAGCACGAACCAGCGCGGGTAGTAGCTGAAAATTCCCCACCCGAGCCAGCTGAACGGCACCTGAAAAAGATATATCAGCGGCTGACTTATAAGGAAGAAAACGAAGGTCTTTGCCGCCGCTTCGATGGGTTTACGGCAGTTTGCGATAATAAATATCGCAAAAAGCACCCACGCCTCCATATAGACGCCCATGCGCTCGAAGCTCGTGCCCTTGAATATCGGCACGATGAGGAAAATTGCGGTCAGCACCGCGCTTCCGACGGCGAGGAGCACAACCCTCAGCCACGTCATCTCCACGCCGCCCCAGATTCTCTCCGCGGCGGCCCTAAGCTTGCTTTTTTGCATCATTACTCCATGTTTTTCTTGATTTTAAGTATATTCTTCCCGTTTTTATACTCATAACTCACATCGTCCATGCTCTTTTTAACGAGGAAGATACCGAGTCCGCCGACGTCGCGCTCCTCAGCCGAGAGAGTCACGTCCGGATCGGCCTTTGAAAGCGGATCATACGGCGTTCCGTTATCGATGAAGGTCACAGTCACACTCAGCGGCTCCTTTTCGACCTCGACGCGCACGGTAGCGTGACCGATCTCGGGGTTATATGCGTAGTTTGCGATGTTCGAGAAAAGCTCGTCGATGGCGATATCGAGCTGCATCTGAGCCTTCATCGGGCAGTCGAGCGCCTCAAGCTCGGCGTTTACAAAGTCGGTCACGACCGGAAGATTGTCGATCTTTGCCTCGATTGTCAGCTCCTTTCCCTCGAACTTGCCGTTATACTCAACGCAGACCATCGTGAGGTCGTCAAACTGCGGCGCCTCGCCGACAAATTCCGCAACCGCGCGGTCAACGCTCTCAAGCACAGACTTTGCCGAATTTCCGGCAGTTCTCAGCGCGGCGAGAGTTCTGTCGGTGCCGAAGAGCTCGCCCGCTGCGTTCGTCGCCTCGGCAACGCCGTCGGTGTAGACAAAGAGCTTCGAGCCCGGCGTGAGCGTGAGAGTGTACTCCTTGTACTTTGCTCCGTCGATGCCGCCGATAACGAGGCCGTGGCGATCCTTGATAAGCTCAAATTCGCCGTCCGGCGCCTTCACCATCGGGTACTCGTGGCCGGCGTTCGCCGCGGTCAGCACGCCAGTATTGAGGTCGAGTATGCCGAGCCAGACTGTCACGAACATCTCCTCGCGGTTATTCTTGCAGATCTGTGCGTTAACGCGCTTCAGCACCTCAGCGGGGCCGAGTCCGGTCATCGCGTAGTTCTGGAGCATTATCTTGCTCATCATCATAAAGAGTGCCGCAGGCACGCCCTTGCCGGAAACGTCGGCTATCGTAACGCAGAGGTGGTTATCGTCGACAAGGAAGAAGTCGTAGAAGTCGCCGCCGACCTCCTTCGCCGGTGCCATAGAGGCGTAGATATCGAATTCCGGTCTCTCCGGGAAGGCGGGGAAGATATTCGGCAGCATATCCGCCTGGATGCGCGTCGCAAGGCTGAGCTCGGTGCCGATGCGCTCCTTCTCGGCGGTTACGGCTGTGAGATTATCCTCATACTCGCCCATATCGCGCTCCATATCCGCCATTATGAGTGCGAGATTTTCGATCTCGTCGCCGGTGGAGATGTTGAGCATTGCGAAGTGATCGGTAACGCCCTTGCCTGCGCGCTTATCCGCGACGTAGCTCTCAGCCGCCGCAGCTATCTCGTTGATGGGCTTTACTATGCTCTTTTTCATCTTGAAAACGAGCAGAATCGCAAAGAGGTTGACTACGACCGCCATCGCTATCGCGTAGGTCAGCGCAAAAAATCTCACGCTCATTACGACTGCGCCGAGAGTTACGTCCGTGAGGAAGAACGCCACAACCTCGCCCTCGGCGTTTCTGACCGGCACTCCGGCGGTTCCGAGCCAGCCGTAAGCTTCGGTGTTCGTGATGCTGAAAAGCGTATTGCCGGAATCCGCCTTGTCAAGAAAATCCCTGACCTCGCGCATCTCTACCTGTTCCCACCAGCCGGGGGTGGCGGGGTCGTCGTCTATCGGGTCTACGATGTACACGAGAGTGCTGTTATCGCGGTCATACATAGCAAGGTAGACGTCGTAAACGTCACTCGATTCAAGAAAATCGTGGAGCACCGAGCGGATAGTCTCATAGTCCTCGCGCTCCTCAATGTCCTCGAAATCCGCGATATAGCTCTCGCTGTCAGGATCAGCACCCTTTCTCGAGGCGTAGCGATCCATTACCTCCTCGGCAAGTGATGAGGGATCCGCGACCTTGTCGATAATTGCGGAGGCGGAGCGCGAAAGGTTGTGCGCCGTGTTTATGTAGCGCGAAGCCTGCGAGTAGGCGAATAGTCCGAGCCCGATTATAAGCGACACAACGCCCAGAATTATCGAGCCGTTTATTACAGAGTTGAATACTCTTGCCTCGAGCGAATAGTACTTGCGCTCGATTTTTGACATTTCTCTTATGCTTTTTTCCGGCATTCTTAAAGACCCCTGTCTGAAAAATAATAAAGTATTATATCACAAATCCGCATTTCTTTCAAGTCTGTCAATTATCGCGCCGCCGTTTTCGCGGAGCCAGCGGTTCCATTTGTCGTACTCCGGATATACGCGCCTCACCTCGGCATAAAAGCGCGGCGAGTGGTTCATCTCTCTGAGATGGCACAGCTCGTGCACGATAACGGCGTCGCGCACCTCAGGCGGGGTCAGCATCAGAAGGCAGTTGAAGTTGAGGTTTCCCTTGCCCGAGCAGCTTCCCCACTTCGTGCGCTGCGCTCTTATGGTTATGCGCCCGAAGCTCACTCCTACTCTCGGCGCGTAGTATCTGACATGCGCGGGTATGTATTCCTTCGCGCTCTCGGCGAGGGCTCTCAGCTCCTCATCGGTTATCGGCCCGGCAGCGGCAAGCTCCGCCGATTTTTCAAGCTTCTTCTCTATCCAAGCTCGGCGGCTTTCCAAAAAATCATCTATCCGCGTCCTTGCGAGCCTCTCCGGCGCGCGGACTATAACCTTTCCGCCCTTTATCTCCACCGAGAGCGTTTTTCTGCGGCTTCTTATCAGTGTGTATTCCACGGTTTTTACCTCTTTGATTGCGAATATGTGCAGTATACCACCAATCTATATCTTATTCAATCTTTAGCTCTTGCCATTTTATGATGTAAAGTACTATAATGGGTCAAGGGCAAGGGCAGCTCTTGTCCTGTACTTTGTTCTGAAAGGGGAAAACTGAAATGAAAAAACTCAGAAGCCTTATCGCGCTTACCCTTTGCACACTTCTCGCATTGACCGTTCTCTCCGCCTGCGGAGGAGGCAATACGCCCGCTCCCGCACCGGATGACTCCGAATTTATCGAAGAGCCCGAAGATACCGGCGACTCCGGTATCGACATCTTCCCCGCCTCCGAGGCGCCCGTTACTTCTATTGCCATGGGCAGCGGCTACAACTGCGGCTTTGTGATGGACGTTCCCGAGGGCTTTGCCTACAACGACGCGTGGAGCTGCTATGAAAACTCAAAGACCGGTGTGCGTATCTGGGTCGTCGATTCCAACTTCTATGAAAAGGAGAGCGAATTTGAGGGCGCAAAGGAGCTCTCTCCCGGCGTTGAAAAGGCGGTCGCCACCAAGGAGCTGCCCGCAGTTGTCTACGAGGAGCCGGACGGATTCTACGGTGCCATGAGCCACTACTTTGTAAAGCTCGGCGATTACTACGACGATTGGTTCGGCTGCCATCTTCTCGTCTCGAGCGAGCAGGGAGATATGGCGTCCACGCAGTCGCCCGAGGTCGTAGCCTGCCTTGACACCATCCGCAAGGAGGGCGAGACAGTCGGCACGCGCACCGCGCCCATCTCTCAGCCTGACTCTCAGTCCGAGGAGCCGGCAGTTCAGCCGAAGGACCCCTATGAGAGTCTCAGCGTTGACTTCTCTCCCGCCGAGTCCGCAAGGATGAACAACTTTGTAAACGGCGGCTATTACGCCTTTGAGGGCGATACGACTTACGGCCGCTTCTTCAGCTCCGATTATTCAGACGTCCTCGCAAGGGTCGATTTCAAAAAGGACGGCACCTTTGCCGACGTTGAAAGCAGCGTCGTTCTCGACACCTGCTGCCCGACCTGCTTGACGGTTATCGGCGGCGACGTCTATTACATACGCGACGGAATGAGCATCTGCAAGGTGCCGAAGTCCGGCGGCGAGGTCGAGCTTGTTGTCTACGATGCTGTGGATTACCTTCAGGAGGTCGGCGGAAGGCTCTTCTACTGCAACTCCGATTATAGGCTCTGCTCTGCGGAGCTTGACGGCAGCGGTGAGAGAGTGGTATTCGACCGCGAGGTCTACTACCCCTACTTCGTAAATGACGAGTGGTTTATCTATCAGGACGACGCCGACGGCGAATCTATCCATCTGCGCCACCTCGAGAGCGGCGAGGACGTGACGCTCAGCCCGACCTCGACCTACTCGCCCATCATCTACGGAAAATATCTATACTGCACCGCAGAGCAGGGCGCGGATCGAGTACTCGCAAAGATCAATATGTCTGACTTCTCCATTGAATACGGTGACAAGCCCGTTGTCGATCTCATCTGCATCGACGCCGATGGCTATCTGTACTGCGGCACCGATAACGGTCTGCACGTCGACCTCTGGCGTGACGCTGAAAACGCCTCCGGCGAATACTCAATGCGCTGCCCCGGAGTCAGCGAGGACTACGAGATCTTCTGGACTATCGAAAACGACTACATCACCGGCATACGCGTTATGAGAGTTTCCTCCGGAGCAGGTCAGGGCGTTCCCTTCGTCGATTGAGACATTAACTGAACAGCGTGTATTGTTAATGCGAAATATCTTGACAATAGTTTAACGCTGTGGTACGCTGTTTTCACCAAAAGGGAGTAGTTCACCGGGCTAACCGGTGTGCGTTACCGTCAATACGGGGTTCTGGGGAGCCTCCGGAAGCGCAGGAATTTTCAGATTCTGACGAGACTTTTACCGCAATCGGTAAGGGTCTCGTTTTTTGATACCCTTGCGCAGAAAAAGGAGGCAAATATGAAGCAGTACAAGGTCGTAAAATGCGGCGAAACGGAAGCTGAGCGCGTCATGAACGATATGGCGTGCGAGGGCTGGGAGGTCAAATGCGTGACCTACTGGCAGTATTGGTGGTATTATCTTGTAGTAACCTTTGAGAGAGAAATATAAAAGGAGGAACAAAAATGTTCGGAATCATCATCGCAGTCGCACTCATCATCGCCGGCTTCGTCGCGGCGAAGCTCAGTAAAAAAGGCTGGATCATCGGCGTTGCCGCAGTCCTCGCCGTCGCAGTCGTCGGAATGAGCTGCTTTGTCAGCGTTCCCGCAGGTCACACCGGCGTTGTGACCACCTTCGGAAGAGTTGAGAACTACACCCTCGACTCCGGCGCGCACTTTGTTGCCCCGTGGCGCACAGTTGTCAATATGGATAACCGCGTGCAGAAAAAGAGCCTCGAGCTCCCCTGCTTCTCCTCCGATATTCAGGAGGTGCACATGAGCTACACCGTAAACTACCAGATCTCCAAGGCCGACGCCATGACCCTCTATTCCACCGTCGGTCAGAGCTACTATGACACCGTTATCGCCCCGAATATCGCGGAGTCCGTCAAGGTCGCGACCGCGAAATATACCGCAGAGCAGCTTGTTTCGATGCGCGATTCCCTCGCAGTCGAGATTGAGACGATCCTCGAGTCGAAGCTCAGTTCCTACAACATTGAGCTTGTCGGCACGAGCATCGAGAATATGGACTTCACCGACGTGTTCACGAACGCCGTCGAGGCAAAGCAGGTCGCCCAGCAGAATAAGCTCCGCGCGCAGACAGAGGCTGAGCAGAAGGTTATCGAGTCCGAGGCCGCTGCCGAGGTGCGCAAGATAAATGCGGACGCCGAGGCGTATGAGCTTCTCAAGAAGGCTGAGGCGGAGGCTGAGGCAAACCGCAAGCTCAGTGAGTCCCTCACCGAAAACCTCATCGACTACACCTACGCAAACTCCTGGAACGGCGAGCTCCCGAAGATCATCTCCGGCTCCGACGGGAGCGTGATAGTGAACGCCGCTGATCTCATAAAGGGCGCAGACAATAACGAGTAAATACTTTTAAGGGCGGGTCAAAGCGACCCGCCCTCTTTTTACTTTCCGAGTACGCTTGCCATGCAGTCGGCAAAGTAGCCCACGGCGGTGACCGCCTCGGAGAGAGTATTCCCGCTGCAGCCCACCTCGACTATCAGCGAGCCGGGCGTGAGGTGCTGATTATACCGGTACTGACTTATCTGCAAGGGCCGCGCGAGGGTCGGGTATGATGCCACCATCTCCGCCTGGAGCTTCATCGCAAAGCTGAGATTTCCCTCCCAGTTCGGGTGATTAAGCCCGGAATAGTTCGTGCCGGAGATTATCTCGATCTGCGCCGAGGGCGTTTCTCCGATATCTGCGACAGTCTTGTACACCCTGCCATTCTCGCCCTCGAGGGCGTCGCGGTGCAGGTCGATAACCACCTTGATGGTATCGTCGTCCGCAAGGTGCGCCTTTATGCTCTCGAGCGCGCGGGTGTAGGAATTATTGTAGTTCGGGTAATCGTATAACCCCTTGTCGTGGATAACGCGCACGCCGCGCTCGCTCAAAATCCGCTCCAGCTCGTCTCCCACGCGGATGACGGAGTGCGTTTCGTCAATGGTGCGGTATGGTTCCGATGGCTCGTAGGTATCGCTTTCGGTCATTGTGAACGCCTCGGTCGCGTGGGTGTGGATTATAAGGACTGTAAGATTTTCGGTATCAAACGGCAGCGGCATATCGAGATATTTCCCTATGTCTATTTCCCAGTCGGTGCGGTTCATAAGCGTAATACCCTCGTCGGAGTAGCCGATCTTTACCGGCTCCGGCGGGGTTTCCGCCCTCTCCGGCGGAGTGTATACGAGGGGATTTTCCTCCTTTTCCGGCGTTTTCTCCGGCTCCGGCGGCACCGGCTTTCCCATAGGCACGTCCGGCTGAGCCCTCTGCTCCCGAGAAACGATCGTGAACGGGGTTCCGAGCTTCATCAGCATTGCCGGTATCTCGCTCTGCATGATCGCATTCGCCCGCTCCTCAGAGAAGGTCAGCACCAGCACCGCGACGATCGCAGCGATCAGAATCAGCTCAAAAATGACGATAAGTACCCCTATTCGCGCCGCTTTCTGCGATTTTTTATAATACATTTGTACACCTCTTGAAAAAAATGAGCCTTAATAGTATAATCATACGCAAAAGGAGTGACTTATTATGACTATGACTTACACACCGCGCGGAGTTTGCTCGCGCAGATACGATATCACCCTCGAGGACGGCGTAATTAAAGACATCGAGATCTACGGCGGATGCAACGGGAACCTCAGCGGCATCAAGCGCCTCATCGTCGGCAGAAAGGCCGAGGAGGTAATCTCGCTTCTCCGCGGCACCACCTGCGGCCCGCGCCCGACCTCCTGCCCCGACCAGATCAGCCTTGCGCTCGAGAAGGCTCTGGAGATGGAAAAAGCCGCGGTATGAAGTACACTACCGCGATCTTCGACCTCGACGGCACCCTGCTCGACACGCTCGACGACCTCACCGGCGCCGTAAACGCCACGATGCGCGCCTTCGGCTACACTGAACACACGCGTGACGAGGTGCGCGGCTTTGTCGGCAACGGCGCGAGACTGCTCATCGAGCGCTCGCTCGGCGGCGTGCCCGGTAATTTCGACGAGATTTTCGCCTTCTACGACGAGTATTACACCACCCACTCCATGATAAAGACCGCGCCCTACCCCGGAGTTACCGAGGCGCTTCGCGCTCTCGTGCGCAGTGACGTCAAGATCGCCGTGGTATCGAACAAGCAGGACAAAGCGGTAAAGGCTCTCGTGCGTAAATTCTTCGGAGACTGCTGCTCCGTCGCTGTCGGAGAATCAAAAAGAGTGCGCCGCAAGCCCGCGCCGGACTCCGTAATCGCCGCAATGGGCGAGCTTTTCAGCGAGAAATACGAATGCGTCTATGTCGGCGACAGCGAGGTCGACATCGAAACCGCGAAGAACGCCGGTATCGACTGCATCTCCGTCACCTGGGGCTTCAGAGGCCGCGATTTCCTTAAAGAAAAGGGCGCCGCCACCCTCTGCGACAGTGCGGAAGAGCTCGTCAAAGCAATAATCTGACAAAAGAACGATAAAACGCGCGGGGTGCTTTTGTGCAAAATGCCCCGCGCGTTTTTCTTGTTCTCTGCCGCTTTGTTCGGATGTATCCATTTTTCCCGTCTCTTAACGCCCGATTTTTGCGGTAATCCGCCGCTTTTAAGCACGTTTCCGCGATATATCCGTTAATTTGGCTATTTTGTGGGTTTTGACAAGTTGTCAAACTCCGCCATATACTATATAATAACTATACAAAATGGAATAATATGCAGATATGGGGCAAATAATTTCCCTGCGAAAACGGAGAGATAGATATGGATTTTTTCGACATTCTGACCCTCATCGGCGGTCTCGCGCTCTTCCTCTACGGAATGAACGTGATGGGCTCGCGCCTCGAAAAGCGCGCGGGTCACAAGCTCAAGCCGCTTCTGGAAAAAGCTACATCAAATCCTGCTAAGGGTCTTTTCCTCGGCATACTCATCACCGCGCTTATGCAGTCGAGCTCCGTCACGACTGTTATGGTGGTCGGCTTCGTCAACTCCGGCATCATGACGCTCTCGCAGTCGGTGCCGGTGATTATGGGCGCGAACCTCGGCGCCGCGATCACGAACTGGATTCTCTCGCTCTCGGGCATTTCGGGCGGCAGCTTCTTTTTGCAGCTTCTGAAGCCCTCGAGCTTTACCCCGATCGTCGCGCTCATCGGCGTTATAATGCACAACTTCATCAAAAAGGAGCGCACGCGCGACGTCGGCGGCGTTTTGATGGGCTTCGCCATCCTTATGTACGGAATGGAGATCATGTCCGGCTCCGTCAGTGGTCTGCGGAACGACCCCAACTTCACCGGTATGCTGACCGTAATCTCCAACCCCCTTGTCGGCGTGCTCGTCGGCGTTGTCATCACGGCGGTCATCCAGTCCTCCTCCGCCTCGATCGGTATTATGCAGGCGCTCTCCGCCACCGGCGCGATCACCTATAACATCGCGATTCCCGTCATCATGGGTCAGAACATCGGCACCTGCGTCTCCGCGATAATCTCCTGCATCGGCGCCGGGAAGAACGCAAAGCGCGCCGCGGCTGTGCATCTTCTCTTCAACGTGCTCTCGATGCTTATCTGCCTGCCGCTCTACTTCCTCGTTTACAGCCTCGCAGGTCTTACGTTCGGCGATGACGCCGTAAACCCCGTGACCATCGCCCTTATAAACACGATCTACAAGGTAATAAGTCTTGCGATAATAATTCCGATAAGCGGAGTTCTTCCGAAGCTTGCGCGCTTCTTCGTGCGCGACACCAAGGAGACCGGCACCATCACCCTTCTCGACGAGCGCCTTATCAAGACCCCGGCGGTCGCGGTCGACAATGCAGAGCAGGTTATGTTCAGTATGGCGCATGACGCGGTCAGCGGCGTCAAGGATGCCATCAGGCTAATTGACAATTTCGATGAAAAGCTCTCCGACACCGTCCGCGCGAAGGAAAATCAGGTCGATGTTTACGAGGATAAGCTCGGCACATACCTTGTGAAGCTCTCCGCCGGCAACCTCGCCCGCGCCGACAGCCGTAAGGCTTCGATGCTCCTGAAGCTTATTTCAGACTTTGAGCGCATCTCCGACCACTCCGTCGGAATCGCCGTTTCCGCCGAGGAGATCAGCGAGAAGCGTCTCACTTTTTCGGATGAAGCAAAGAGCGAGCTGAAGGTCATTATCGACGCGACGAGCGAATGCCTCGATCTCGCGCTCGGCGCCTTCCTCTACAACGATCTCGGCTCCGCCGCGACCGTAGAGCCGCTCGAGCAGGTAATTGACAAGCTGCGCGAGGATATTCAGGCGCGGCACATTGAGCGCCTTAAGGCCGGCGAATGCACAATAGAGCTCGGCTTCGTGCTTACAGACCTCATAACAAGCCTCGAGCGCATCTCCGACCACTGCTCGAACATCGCGGGCTGCATCCTCGAGATGAGCCACGACGATCTGAGGCTCCACGAATCGCTGCACAATCTGCGCCACTCCGGTGAGGGCTACGATAAGCTCTACGAAGAGTTTTCAAAACGCTACGCGCTGAACTGAAAAGAAGAATATTATTTCAGAGGGAGGCACTTTTTTCGGAAAGTGCCTCCCTCGCATTTCAATACGATTGATGGTGGAAACAGAATGCTGCGTTCATGCTCAAAAAGCGAATTTCAAAGGTATAGTGATTTCATATATGAATTGGCAACGGATCTGACGAAGTCCGGTTATCCGACGTACTGCGACGGAATCAAGACAAAGGCCGATTTTATTGAGCGGTCTCTTAAGGCGTTTGACCGCGAAGCGGAAAATATGCTTCTCTTTGAGCTTGACGGCGCTGTACAAGGTATGATTCACTATTTCTGGATCCCTGAAGATAATTACCTTCAGACAGTCTCTTTTAACATCAGTACTGCTGTAAAGCAGGCGATAGCTGAATTTCTGGCATACGTCAGTGAACGCTTTAAGGGGTACGATGTATTTTTAAGGTTTCCCTCCGAAAACGATTCAGCGGTGAGCTTTCTTGCCGGACAGGGATTTGAATGTATTGAAGACGACTATAACAACACAGCCTTCCTTGATAAGATCGATGATATACCGGAGATGAGCGGCATTGTAAGGATCGGAAAGGGAAACTACAAGCTGTTCGAATCACTCCATCACGAGGAAGACGGGTACTGGAATTCCGAAAGAATACTTGCGGATCTCGGCAACTGGAGCATTTTAGTCAAGGAAACAAACGGCTGTCCGCAGGGCGCAGTCTATTACAGGGCATTAACACAAGTTGGCGGGTGGTTTGAGATATACGGCGTCGACATGACGCAGGGAGATTATGATCCCGCGCTGTTCAAAGGATTACTGAACGCGGCGCTCTTGGACGCAAAGCGAAGAGGCGGCAGGTTCATGACCTTCTTCTGTGATGAAGAGTACGAAAAAGCCGCAATCGGGTGTGGATTTCAATGTGTTGGAAACAACCTTTGCTATAAAGTCCATTTGTAATAACAAAAACCGGCGTGACCGCAATGTGAACGGTCACGCCGGTTTCATAAATATCTGATTTTTACATCTTCTCCGGTGCGCTCACGCCGATTATATCGAGAGCGTTCGCGATCACCGCGCGGGTCGTGTCCGCGAGCTTGAGGCGGGCATACAGCACCTTATCCTCCTCGCCTCTGATGCGGCAGGCGTTGTAGAAGTGGTGGAAGCGCGCCGCGAGGTCGATAACGTAGCGGTTGATGCGGCTCGGATCGTAGTCGCGCGCCGCCAGCTTGATCTCCTCCGGATAGAGGCTCAGCGCCTTTATAAGCTCAATCTCCGCCTCGTTTGTGAGAACCGAGAGGTCGACGTCCTTCGCACCCGGGACGCTCTTTCCGTCCTCCCTGAGTGCGGCGATCAGCGAGCAGATGCGCGCGTGGGCGTACTGAACGTAGTAGACGGGGTTCTCGCTGTCCTGCCTTACGGCAAGTCCGAGGTCGAATTCAAGGTGCGTATCGGGCTTCGCGTTGAAGAAGAAGCGGCAGGCGTCAACGCTGATCTCATCGAGGAGATCGGCGAGGCTGAGCGCCTTTCCGGTGCGCTTCGAGACCTTTACCGTCTCGCCGTCGCGCAGAAGTCTGACCATCTGCATAATAAGAAAGTCGAGCTTATCCGCGTTTATGGGAATGCAGGGCGCGGAGCAGGTCGCCTTGAAGCGGATCGCGTGGCCGTGATGGTCTGCGCCCCAGACGTCGATAACTCTGTCAAAGCCGCGGACGGCGAATTTATTGATGTGGTACGCGATATCGACCGCGTAGTAGGTATAGAAGCCGTTGGCGCGGCGCAGAACCTCGTCTTTGTCGGCGCCGAGATCGGTATTCTTTAGCCAGATCGCGCCGTCCTTCTCGTAGGTGAGACCGTTTGCCGCGAGTGTATCGACTACCTCCTTGACAGCGCCGGACTTGTGGAGCGAGGATTCGAGGAACCAAGTGTCAAAGTTTATGCGATAGCGCGCAAGGTCGCGCTTCATCGCGGCGATGTTCTTCGGAAGCCCGTAGTTTACAAACGCCTCGCGCCTGTCCTCCGGCGACATACCGAGATACTTCTCACCGTCGGCGTCGTAGAGCTCCTTTGCGAGCGCGCGGATATCGTCGCCGTGGTAGCCGTCGTCGGGGAATTCGATCTTATCCTCGCCGTAGCAGAGCTGGAGGTAGCGCGCCTCGATGGATTTTCCGAAGAGGTCGACCTGATTGCCCGCGTCGTTGACGTAGAACTCGCGGCTGACGTCATAGCCCGCCTTCGAGAGAACCGCGGCGAGCGTATCGCCGAGAACGCCTCCACGGGCGTTGCCGATGGTCATCGGGCCGGTCGGGTTCGCTGATACAAACTCCACCATCACCTTTTCGCCCTTGCCGACGTCTGCAGAGCCGTAGTCTCTGCCGTCTGCCTCGATGCCGGCGATAACGTCTGAGTACCACTTATCGCCGAGGCGGAAGTTTATAAAGCCGGGGCCGGCAACCTCGGCAGACTTGAAGTAGCTGCCCGCAAGGTCGAGATTTTCGACAATCGTTTCCGCGATCTTCTTCGGCGCCATGTGCGCGTCGCGCGCCATCGCCATAGCGGTGGACGCGGCGTAATCGCCGTTCTGCGTGTCCTTCGGAATTTCAACAGCGCCCTTGAGTTCTATTCCTCCGGGCAGATCTCCTGCCTCTGCTGCCTTTTTGTATGCGCTCTCAATAAGTGCGGCAACCGAGCTTTTCGCCGCCTCAATCATGTTCGTCATCGTCACTGTACTCCTTTATATCTACTGTAAAAGCCGTTTTGAACGCGACCTCGCGCTGCATATCGAGGACGTAATCGACCCTCAACGCGCCGCCCTTTTCATTGAAATCGTATTCAATCGACTGTGTATCCACGCTCATCATAATTGAGCCGTAGGGCGTATTGTAGCTGAAATGATTCTGCCTGCCCTCTTCAAAGAGCATCTGCATGCTGACCGTTCCCTCGCGGGTAATGGTGACCGAGCTTCCGCTCACCGTAAATGTTGTCACCGAGCCCTCGAGCCCCGTCAGCTCCGACTCGAGGTATGTAAAGCTGACCTCGTCCTCCGAATAATCGTATGTGCCGGAGGTGTTCAGCTCTATATCGTCGCCGTTTTTATCGACGCCGAGAAGTCCCTTGACCGAAATCGTTACATCCTTCATATTTATTCTCCACTTATGGAAATGCGCCGCACTTCGCCCTTGAGTCCTGAGCCGAGGAACATCTCCGCAGTCTCGCGGAAGCCGTCGGCTGAGTCAGAAACGAAGTATCTGTGCTCCCCGCCCTCGGTGTTTATGCTGCCCGTTTCCGCCAGGTCCTCCGCCATCTCTCTCGCGGCGGCGGCGCCGGCGTCAATAAGCGTGACTCCCTCGCCCATAATATCGCGGATCGTATCGGCTATAATAGGATAGTGCGTGCAGCCGAGGATCATCGTATCGCACCCCGCGTCCCTGAGCGGCGCAAGATACTCCTCCGCAACGAGGCGAAGCACCTGATCGTCCTTCTCTATCCTGCCGTTTTCAACGAGCGGCACGAAGAGCGGACAAGCCTTCTTATACAGCTCGCAGTCCGGCCTCAAGTCAAGTATCTTGCGGTCATAAGTGCCGCTGCGGATCGAGGCGGCTGTGCCGATGAGCGCGATGCGGTTATTTCTCGTCGCCCTCACAGCAGCTCTGACAGCTGCGCCGGCGACCCCGCGCACGGGGATATTGTTCTCCGCCTTTATCTCTCCGAGACCGTTTGTTGAGACAGTGCCGCAGGCGGCGAGGACGTATTTGATATCGAACGAGCGCAGAAAGGCGATGTCCTCCCTCGCGTATTTCATTATCGTTTCCCGGCTCCTGCCGCCGTAGGGCACTCTGCCGGTATCGCCGAAGTAGATAATATCCTCGCCGGGCAGTATGCGCATAAGCTCTCTCACAGCCGTGAGCCCGCCGAGGCCTGAATCGAAAACGCCGATTGGCCGCTTATCCAAAATAATGCTCCTTTTATTTAGTCGTCCCTTTATTGTATTCTAAAAAGATAAATAAAACAAGTATAAAATTGTAGAAATTTTCTGCACATCGTGATATACTATAATGTGAATTCCCATAAGGAGGGAAATGAATTGCAGCTTGACCTGACAAATAAGGAGTTCCGGCGGCTCCTTGACCTTGTTTACATCGGAAACTGGATACTCAATTCCACCCGCGGCGACGATCGCATACGCGACTATGACGAGGTGGAATCGAAGATATTTTCCTACTGCCGTTCCATCGGCGCGGATAATCTCATAACCGTGGAGGATGGCGAGATAGTCGCAAGCCGCGCCTATGAGGAGGGCGGCATACATGAGGCTATAATGGACTATGAGGACACCGTTTTCTTCGAGATACTCGCTGAGGAGCTGGCGCGCCGCGATATGGCGTTTGAGCCCATAACCCGCGAGAACTACGATGAGCTTGCCGAGCGCATCGAGGACTATATCGAGGAGTTCGAGGAAAACGGCGTCGAACACATCACTGTCGATAAGTAAGGGGGAGAGTACGAAAGATGAATAACGGACACGCAAATCCCCCGACGTTTTTGATAATTCTCGGCTTTATATTCTGGTGGCCGCTTGGTCTCGGAATGCTTCTCTATAAGGTTGGCCTTTTCGACGGACTGATAAACTCATTCCGCTCACAGAACGTAAGCTCGACCTCCGCCGAGGAGGCGAGAATGAAGAAGTACAAAATCATGGCGTCCGGCGCGAAGGCTGTCAGCATACCGCACCTCGCCTCCGCAGTCGGCGTGAGCTACGATATCTGCATCCGCGAGCTTCAGAAGATGGTGTCGACCGGTCAGTTCGGCGCGACGGCGTATATCAACTACTCCGACCGTATACTCGTTCTCTCGCAGGAGCGCTCATCAAGCTACACCGCCCCGCAGACGAACGCCGCCACCCCGAATTACGCGGCGCAGTACCAGAACGGAAGTAAGGTCAGCACGCGCTACTCCTCCGGAAAAGCGCCTGAGGCGCAGCAGCCGAAGGCGCAGCCTCAGTCCGCGCCCCCGCGCGAGAAGAAAACGAGCCGCGTTAAAGCGGTTCTTAAGCAGATGTTCGGCTCCTCGCCCGGCATACTTATCGGCGTATCGGTCGTGCTCTTCGCTATGGGGATTTTCTTAGGCACGGACGTGCTGGCGAGCTTCGGCTCCGGCTTTGAGCTGAGTGAGCTTGTGACCGCCATTTCCTCCCTACTCGGAGGCGCCGTATCGCTCGCCGCGAGCTTCGGATTGAGGCGCCGCGCAACCCGCGCTGCCGCGTATCTTACCATAATCAACGGTCGCGATTTTGTGAGCCTCTCAGAGCTCGTTTCCACTTCCGGTGAAAAGGAAAAGACCGTTCAGCGCGACCTCGAAATAATGATCGAGAAGGGTCTTTTCGGCGAGGAAGCGTATATCGACAAGGGTGCGGGGCTTCTCATACTCAAGGCTGGCGCCGCTCCGAAGAAGGAGGTCGAGCCCGAGCCCGACGAGGGCGACGACGAGGCAAAGTACCGCAAGATCCTCAAGGAGATACGTCAGGTCAATGACGATATCCCGGATGAGGAGATCTCCGCCCGTATAGACGAGATGGAGGATCTCACCTCAAAAATTTTCAAGGCAGTACAGGAAAAGCCCGAAAAACTGCCGCAGATAAAGAGCTTTATGAGCTATTATCTGCCCACCGCGCTGAAGCTTCTCCATTCCTACGCAGAGTTCGATCAGAACGGCGCCGGCGGTGAAAACGTCGAAACCGCGAAGGCGGACATTGAGCGCATACTCGATATGCTCGTCGAGGGCTTCCGCAAGCAGCTCGACAAGCTCTACGAGGCGGACGCGATGGACGTCTCCGCTGATATAAATGTTCTTGAAACCATGCTGAAAAAGGACGGACTTTCTGACGACGGCAGCGGTTTCCAGGTTATGGGAGGTCATTAAAATGCAGAAAATCACAGTAAAGGTTGACGGTATGATGTGCACGATGTGCGAAAGCCACGTCAATGAGGCGGTACGCAAGGCGCTCGGCGTGGACGATGTGAAGTCAAACCACACAAAGGGCGAGACAGTCATCACCACCGACAAGGCGATCACCGAGGAAGCCGTCAGGAACGCCATTAACCCCACGGGCTACACCGTGACCGGCGTTAAATTCGAGGAAGCGGCAAAGAAAAAAGGTCTGTTCGGACTGTTTGGATAAAAGGAATCCCACAGGAAGCATTTCCTGTGGGATTCCTTTTATTTCAATATCTTGATTTTTCCGTCCTCGGCGGTGACAGTCACGCTGTCGCCCTCCTTAATGGTCCCGTCAAGCATAGCTTCGGCGATTTTATCCTCAACCATGCTCTGTACCGTTCTTCTGAGCGGACGAGCGCCGTATTCCGGGTCATAGCCCTTATCGGAAACGAGCTGAACTGCCTTTTCATCGGCGGTCATCGTTATTCCGAGGTCAAGTAGCCTCTTTCCGACTGTGGCGAGCATATTCTCCGCGATTCTGCCGATCTCGTCCTTCGTGAGGCGGTGGAAAACGATGGTATCGTCGATTCTGTTGAGAAACTCCGGCTTGAAGGTTCGCCTGAGATCCTGCATGACAAGCTCTCTTATACGCTCGTCCGATCTCTCCTCCGGCTTCTCGTCAGCAGAAAATCCGAGCGGTGCCGTCGCCTTGTCGGTGATGTTGCGTGCGCCGACATTTGAGGTCATAACGATTACCGTATTCTTGAAGTCAACTCTTCTGCCCTGGGAATCCGTAAGGCGGCCATCGTCCATGATCTGGAGCATGATGTTGAAAACATCCTCGTGCGCCTTTTCGATTTCATCAAACAGAACAACGGAATATGGGTGGCGGCGCACCTTTTCCGTAAGCTGACCGCCCTCATCATAGCCCACATATCCCGGAGGCGAACCGATAAGCTTCGCAACCGTGTGCTTTTCCATATACTCCGACATATCGACCCTTATCATGGCGTTTTCGTCACCGAAAAGCGCCTCCGCAAGCGCGCGGCACAGCTCGGTTTTACCAACGCCGGTAGGCCCGAGGAACAGAAATGAGCCGATGGGGCGCTTCGGGTCTTTAAGTCCCACTCTGCCTCTGCGGATAGCCTTTGATACGGCGGTGACCGCCTCGGACTGACCGATAACGCGCTCGTGGAGAATGTCCTCCATTTTCAGAAGTCTCTGCGCCTCGTCCTCGTTGAGCGTCGTTACGGGGATGCCCGTCCAGCTTGACACAACGGCGGCAATATCCTCTGCTTTAACAGTCTTTTTACCGCCCTTTTCGGTGTTTTTAAGCTCGATAAGCTCATTTTTCTTCTTGTTTTCCTCGTCGCGGAGCTTCGCGGCTGTCTCGAAATACTGCGCCTTCGCTGCCTTTTCCTTCTCCTCCCCGAGCTTACGGATCTCGCTCTCAAGCAGCTTGACCTCGGGTGGGATCGTACTCTCGTCCATTCTCACGCGGCTTGCCGCCTCGTCCATAAGGTCGATTGCCTTATCGGGCAGGAATCGGTCGTTTATATACCTCGCGCTGAGCTTGACGGCGCTCTCCAGCGCCTCGTCGGAAATAGTGAGCTTGTGGTGCTCCTCATACTTCGGTCTGAGTCCACGCAGTATCTCCAGCGACTCCTCCTCGGTCGGCTCCTCGACCATAACGGGCTGGAAGCGTCGCTCAAGGGCGGCGTCTTTTTCGATGTGCTTGCGGTACTCCGCAATCGTTGTTGCGCCGACGAGCTGAATTTCACCACGGCTTAGCGCCGGCTTCATTATATTCGAGGCGTCGATTGCGCCTTCGGCGGCGCCGGCACCGATTATGGTGTGAAGCTCGTCTATGAAGAGTATGATATTGCCGTTTGCCTTGACCTCGTCGAGGGCGTTTTTAATGCGCTCCTCAAAGTCGCCGCGGTACTTCGTGCCGGCGAGCATACCGGTAAGGTCAAGCGACACAACACGCTTATCACGCAAATCCTCCGGCACGTCGCCGGCAACTATTTTTTCAGCAAGTCCCTCTGCAATCGCAGTCTTTCCGACACCCGGCTCGCCGATAAGCACCGGATTATTCTTCGTTCTGCGGGAGAGTATCTGAATTACCCTCTGTACCTCTTTTCCCCTGCCGACAACGGGGTCGAGCTTGCCCGCGCGCGCCATCTCGGTGAGGTCGCGGCTGTACTCGTCGAGGGTCTTTGTCTCGCCCTCGGCGGCGGTGGCGGCGTACTCCTTCGGCGCCTTGCGCGCCTCGTGCAGCTCGGTGAATATACTGTTGAGGTCGAGCCCCATAAGGGTCAGCGCCCGCGCGCCGACGCTCTCCGGCTGTCTGAGAACACCGAGGAGAAGCTCCTCTGTGCCGATGGCGTCGGTGGCCTCCTGCGAAGCTATCTCTATCGCCCGCGCGCACTTCGGCGTCATGCCGCGGGTCTCCGCCTTTTCCTTGTAGCCGGTTATACGGCGGCTCGCCTCAAGGTATAGCTCAGCCTCAATGCCGAAGCTTCTCAGCACTGCAGCGGCGTTGGAGGTGCCCTCAGCGAGGATACCGTAAACAATATCCTCAGTTCCGAGGGCGGAGCCGGAATTTTCGTTCGCTATCTGTAATGCCGCCTGCGCGGTCTCTGTAAAATTCATATTAAAGTTCATAGGAAACTCCTTTCCTCAGTTTTCAAGCTCTTTTATTCTGTCGCGTATCTCGGCCGCGCGCTCGAAATCCTCCTCACGCACCGCCTTGTCGAGCTCACGGTGAAGAACGTTCAGCCTTCTCTTTTTTGTGAGCTCATCGTCCGCGCTCCTTGTCTCCGGCGCGGACTGTGTATAGTATGTGTAGCGCACGTTTGCCATATCGAACCTCCTTTACTGGATTATCCTCAGAATCATCTGCTTCAATACTCCCGCGCGCACCTCGTCGCGCTTTTCGTTCTCGCAGGCGCGCAGAGCGGCGTCGCTCACCGCCGCAAGCATCAGTCTGCCGGCGCTCTCGCTGAGCGCCTCGGAATGCACCGCGTTGGAAATGAGCGCCGTCGCGCTCCGCAGATCGATACTCTCGCCAACGGCGTTCAGCGTGTGCATCATTATCGCCCTAGGTTCCTCGCGCACGCGGATTATGCGGATATACCCGCCTCCCCCGCGCCGGCTCTCGACGATATATCCGCGCTCGGGCGAAAACCGCGTTGAAATAACGTAGTTTATCTGGCTCGGCACGCAGTTAAACTTCGTCGCAAGCTCGCTTCTCTGAAGCTCTGCGCTCTGACTGTCCTTCAGCATCTCATCTATAAAGCTGGCTATCATATCACTTATACCCACGTCAATCTCTCCTTTGACTTTGACTATCTTTGACCTTATACTATCACACGCTTCGGTTATTGTCAACACCGAAATTATGACGTTTTTGTTAATAATTCCGTCAAGTTAGATAAAACTAACCAAATTTTTTCAAAAAAAGTTCTTGCTTTTTGTGAAATTGATGTTACAATATCTGTACGAAATACTATTTTCGTTAGACTTTGAAGAAGGAGGTACATAGTATGGCAAGAAAGATCAGCGATGCTTGCATCACCTGCGGCGCTTGCGCCGAGACCTGCCCCGTTGAGGCTATTAGCATGGGCGACGTCCACTTCGAGGTTGATCCTGACGTCTGCGTTGATTGCGGCGCTTGTGAAGAGGGCTGCCCCGTCGGCGCTATCAGCGAGGAGTAAGCACGAATTTAAAAATATAGCCATCGGGTTTCCCCGGTGGCTTTATTTTTCCCTGCGCATTTTACAAATTTATAGCCATCGGCACTTGCCGGTGGCTTTATTTTTTTATATAATACACCTATGGATTATTTTGAATTGTGGCGCGGCGGCGTCAGGCTTATAAAAACTGAAAAAGCTATGCCGGTGACAACGGACTCCGTTCTCCTCGGCGACTTTGCCTCGCTCCCGAAGGGTGGCACTATCTGCGACCTCGGCTGCGGCGGCGGAATTCTTGCGCTCACGCTCCTCTATCGCTATCCAAAAGCATCGGCTGCTCTTGTCGAGCTCGATGAGGAGGCGTGCAGTGTCGCACGGGAAAACGTCGTGCTGAACGGTATGGAGGGGCGCGCGGAGGTTATAAGCTGCGACCTGCGCGACTTTCGCGGGCGGTATCAGCTCGTCATCTCGAACCCGCCGTACTTTCCAACCTCCGGCGGGCAGTCTGAGAGTGAAGCTCGCAACGCGCAGAGGCTTGAAAAGAGCGCATCGCTCGAGGACGTCGCGGACGCGGCGGCTCGGCTCCTCGGTGACGGAGGGCGATTCACCTTCGTCTACCCCGCCCAGCGCCTCAGCGAGGCGATAACCGCTCTGACTCTGCGCCGCCTTGAGCCGAAGCGTCTGCGGCTCGTGCAGGCGAGAGCGGATTCGCGCCCGAGCGTGTTTTTATTGGAGTGCGTAAAATCCGGAAAGCCCGGGCTTGTGGTCGAGCCGGCGCTGATCCTGCGAAACGCCGACGGCACCGACACTGATGAGGCGCGGAAAATCTATCACTTAGGAGAAGAGTAATGTCTGGAAAGCTTTTTGTTGTGGGAACGCCCATAGGAAACCTCGGCGATATGAGTCCTCGGGGCATTGAAACGCTTCGCAGCGTTGACTTTATCGCCGCAGAGGATACGCGCGTTACCCTCAAACTTCTTAACCATTTTGAGATAAAAAAGCCGCTTCTGAGCTATTTTGAGCATAACAAGGCACTTTCCGGTGAAAAAATAATCACCCGCATACTCGCAGGCGAATCCTGCGCCATCGTGACTGACGCCGGAATGCCGGCGATAAGCGACCCCGGCGAGGCGCTTGTGCGCGAGTGCGCCGAGAGCGGAATCGAGTGCGTTGTGGTGCCGGGGCCGACCGCTATGGCGAGCGCGCTGGCGCTCTCGGGACTCAGCACCGCGCGGTTTACCTTCGAGGGGTTCCTGCCCGTAGTGACGAAGGAGCGCCGCGAGCGGCTCGCGGAGCTCGTCGGAGAAAAGCGCACTATGGTCTTTTACGAGGCGCCGCACAAGCTCCGGAAAACGCTCTCCGACCTCATCGAGGTATTCGGCGCGGAGCGGAAGATCGCACTCTGCCGCGAGCTTACGAAAATGCACGAGGAGGTAATCCGCACGACGCTGGGAGCCGCCTCCGAGCGGTACGCCGAGAGTGAGCCGAAGGGCGAATTTGTCCTTGTAGTCGAGGGAAAGCCGGAGTCGGACGCGCCGGAAATGAGCGTCGAGGACGCGGTGGCGCGGGTGCTGAGGCTGCGCGAGGGCGGCATGCCGCTCAAAGCCGCGGCAAAGGAGGTCGCCGCGGATACGGGCTACTCCAAAAACGAGCTTTATAATCTTGCGTTGGGAAAATAAACAGCGGGGTCATCTGACCCCGCTATTATTATATCTGTTGGCATATCAGTATTACTCAGCAGCAAGTGTTATGATCATATCCGGGAGCACTACATTTCTCCCGTAATCGTATTGCCGCTGCTGTTCTTCTGTACGGCCGACCAGCGCAGCGCCGGTCGCTGAATTATCAGATACTACAAGCAAAGCAATACCCGGCAGCTCAAACAAATCGGTCATCAGATAGAATGAACTCGTTTCCATTTCAATGAGATCGGTATCAAAGGATTTTATTTCATCCAAATGCGCATATTCCAACGCAATAGACGGAGTGCAGAAGACGCCGGCCTTGCGTATATAATAGCCTTTCTTCTTGCCGATTTCTATTACCTTATCAACATACTTCATATTCGGGACAATTCTTGTAAACAGCATGCTCTCCCGAATTGAAGCTTTCATAAGGTATGAATCGGCATGGCTTCCTGATATTGAATAAGAAGGCGTACATATGTTCCCTAACTCAAAGCCTTCTTTCAGACCTCCGGCAGCACCTATAAAAATCAATCTTTTGAAGGACAGCTCCGCACATAAAGCCATATGGTCGATGAGATTGCCCGCTGAAGAACCGATCTTGATCCAGGCTATGTTCAATCCGTTTTTCTCAACCAGATAACCTGCTATGTAGGCTCCTTCCTTTAACATAGTTACCTTGCAGGTTTTATCCATCTGAAGCTTATACGGAGTAAAGCTCGGGGCTATCACGAGCGCATCATAGACAATGCCCTCACTTAAACCAAATGCCTGCGCCGCCATGTGTTCCGTGTTATATCCGTGAAATGAATCCACGATTCTTTTTAATAGCTCTTTCATTATTTCACATTACAGCGCGCCGCAGAATTATACGCTCTTTACAAATCTGAGGAACGCTTCCTTGCCCTCCGGCGTGCGCTTGTACACTCCGGCGTGCTCGAGAACCTTTGCAAAGACCTTTCCGGTCTCTGCCTTGACTATGTCAAGGGCGTTTTCATCGTTGAATTCATACTTTGCGGCGAGCTCCCTCGCCCATTCGGCGTGAACTCCCTCGACCTTCTCGCCCTTTGCGAGCTGAGAGGCGACCTCGCGCAGCTCCTCCTTGAGACGCGCGGGAAGTACAGCAAGACCCATGACCTCGATAAGTCCGATGTTCTCCTTCTTGATGTGGTGAAGCTCCGCGTGCGGGTGGTACACGCCCAGCGGGTGCTCAGGGGTTGTGATATTGTTTCTCAGAACGAGGTCGAGCTCGAACTTTTCGCCTCTGCGGCGCGCTATCGGCGTGATCGTGTTGTGCTTCTCGCCGTCGGTCTCCGCGAAGATGAATGCCTTTTCGTCGGTGTAGCCGCGCCATGCGTTCAGAATTTTGTCCGCAAGCTCGATGAGCCTCTCCGGCTCGTCGGCGGTGATGCGGATAACGCTCATCGGCCACTTTACTATGCCCGCCTCGACGTCCTCATAGCCCGGGAACGCGATTTTGGTCTCCACCGGCGCCTTTTCCATCGCAAAGGTGTAGTGGCCGCCCTGGAAGTGGTCGTGCGCGAGGATGGAGCCGCCGACTATGGGCAGGTCGGCGTTGGAGCCGACAAAGTAGTGCGGGAACTGCGCCACAAAGTCGAGAAGCTTGGCAAACGTCGCGCGCTCGATCTTCATCGGAGTGTGCTGAGAATTGAAGCATATGCAGTGCTCGTTGTAGTAGACATAGGGGCTGTACTGCAAAAACCACGGGGAGCCGTTTATCGTTATCGGCACCGTGCGGTGATTCTGTCGGGCCGGGTGATTTACTCTGCCGGCGTAGCCCTCGTTCTCTGCGCACAGCAGGCACACGGGATAGGCGCTCTTCGGCATATTGCGCGCGGCGGCTATCGCCTTCGGGTCCTTCTCGGGCTTTGAGAGATTTATCGTTATGTCCAGCTCGCCGTACTCGGTCGGCGCCTTCCAGCGCACGTCGCGCTCGATGCGGTCGCGGCGTATGTAATTCGTGTCGCAGGAGAGCTTGTAGTACCAGTCGGTCGCCTCCTTCGGATCCCACGCGTAGAGCGCGCTGAACGCTTCGCGCACCTGACCCGGGCGCGGAGTGAGTCTGCCCATAACTGCGGTATCGAAGAGGTCGCGGTAAACTACGGAGTTCTCCTCGATAACGCCGCGGCTGTACGCGTCGGCGGTAATGGCGTCGAGCGTCTCGGCAAGCGAAGCGTAATCGTCCACCTCGACAGCCGGAACTGCGTCGCATTTTATCGTCTCAAGCACGGCGTTGCGCGCCCAGACGCGCTCGTCCTTTTCAATAAGTCCGGTTTCAACTGCGTAATCAAGAAGATGTTCAATAGCGTTCATTTTTCTCTCTCCTTATATTAAATCAGCCTCTGAGCTGTCTTCTGCGCGCGAGGTTCAGCGGGCCGTCCTCCATCTCGCCGAGCTCCTCCATCTTTTTGACCATTCCGTAGGAGACACAGAGTTCCGCGTCGTCCGCTATGCGGGTCTTGATGCTCGTGGCGGACTCGATAAGGCGGTCAAAGCCCCAGAGAAGGCTGCCGCCGCCGGTTAGGACGATGCCATTACCGGCAACGTCGGCTACAAGCTCGGGCGGGGTCTCCTCCAGAACGCTGTGGATGGCCTCGATTATCTCGCTCGATACCTCGTCGAACGCCTCGATAGTCTCAGTGGAGGAAACCGTCAGATTGGAGGGAAGACCCGTCATCAGACTGCGGCCCTTTATCTCCATCGTCTGCTCCTCGGTCTTGGGGAACACGCAGCCGATGCTGCGCTTGAGCTCCTCCGCGGTGGTCTTGCCGATGAGAAGATTGTTCTTCTTGCGGATATTCTTAATAAGCGCCTCGTCGAAGGCGTCACCCGCGACCTTGATGGACTTGCTTCTCACAACGCCGCCGAGTGAGAGAACGGCAACGTCAGTGGTGCCGGCTCCGATATCGACAACAAGGTTGCCCTCAGCCTTCGAGATGTCAAGCCCGGCACCGACCGCGGCAGCGACGGGAGCCTCGCAGAGGTATACCTTTCGCGCTCCGGCATTGATGGCGGCGTCGATGACAGCCCTCTCCTCGACCTCGGTAATGCCGCTCGGCACGCTTATGAGCACCCTGGGCTTCACGAGCGAGAAGGATATGACCTTTTTTATAAGCTCGCCTATCATACTCTGCGTCATCTCAAAGTCGGAGATAACGCCGCCCTGAAGCGGGTGAATGGCGGCAATATTGCCCGGGGTGCGCCCGAGCATACGCTCAGCGGCGGAGCCGGATTTCAGTATTTTCCCGGTGGCTCTGTCCATCGCCACAACGCTCGGCTCGCGGGCGATAACACCCTTTCCGCGGGTCACAAGAACGACCGTCGCGGTGCCGAGATCTATCCCCAAATCTCTTCCGAAGATCATAATCTTCTCTCCTTAATGTTTTTTTGCTATGGCAACCGAGGCGGCGACTACGTCCTCCGCGCCTGCCATAAGAAGCTCGCGGGCGCATTCACTCATAGTCGCGCCGGTGGTTATTATATCGTCAATGAGAAGGATTTTCGCCCCTCTCACGTCTCTCACGCATTTATAGCAGTTCGACACGTTGGCTCTTCGCGCCGATTCGTCTCTGAGCGTCGATTGCTTCGGATTGTCGCGCACCTTTCTGAGCGTGCGGTCAAACGGCATATTAAGTGCCTTCGCTGTCTCTCCCGCGATAAGCTCGCTCTGGTCAAAGCCGCGTTCTCTTGCCCTCTTTTCCGACACCGGAACGAAGGAAATAAGCTCATATCTGCCCGCAAGCTCCTCTTTTATAGTATCCGAAAGATAGCGCGCATATACAGCCGCGTAGGTCTGTTTTCTCCGGAATTTCATTCTGAGTATGCTCTCGCGCACCCTGCCCTCATACCGAAACGGCGCGGCGACGGCGGAGTAGAACTCCTTCGTTGCTATCTTCGCTGTGTTGAACGTAAGCTCGGCGCGGCAACGGCGGCATTCGTCTCCATCGTCGATTATCTCCCCGCACCATACGCATTTCGGCGGGAACAGGAGATTTTTAAGCACTTCAAGCATTTCCCGTCTCTCCCGCAAGCCGCGCGCGCAGACCGCTGTACCGCCTCTGCCGGCGGTCGTTATGCACCATCTCCGCAAAGCTCTCGCCGCTGCCGACGACGATGAGCAGCTCCCGCGCCCTTGTGACCGCGGTGTAGAGTACGCCGCGGGTCTTGAGCATCGGAACGCCCTGCGGAAGCGCTAAAATGACCGCGCGGTACTCGCTGCCCTGGCTCTTGTGAACTGTCACTGCGTAGGCAAGCTCCAGATCCTCAAGTGAATCAAAGGGGTAGGGCGTGAGCTTGTCCTCAAAGCGTATGACCGCGTAGCCGCGCTTTTCCTCGATGGATTCGATGTAGCCGACGTCGCCGTTGAATATTCCCGCGCCGACCTCCGGCTGTTCTTCCGGGTCTGCGTGGTACTTGTACCAGACTATGTCGTAGTTATTGCGGGTCTGCATGACTCTGTCACCGGCTCTGAAAACCTTGCCGCCGGATACCTTTTCGGGCTTTTCCTCGCTCGGCGGGTTCAGAAGCGCCTGTGCGGCGGCGTTGATCTCGCCCGTACCCGCGCTTGTTTTGCGCGAGGGCGAGAGGATCTGAATATCCTCGGCGCGGATACCCATATTCTCGGGAAGCCGCTGAGAAATGAGGCTCACAACTGTATCGCGCACCTCGTCGTCGCTCCCGCGGCGCAGGAAGAAGAAGTCCCCGCCGCCGTTTCGCAGCTCCGGAACGGTACCGGAGTTTATAAGGTGGGCATTTTTTACTATGCTCGAGCTCTCCGCCTGCCGGAATATCTCATTGAGGCGAACGGTCTCGATCGCGCCGGAGCGGATTATATCGGCAAAAACGTTGCCCGGGCCAACGCTCGGAAGCTGGTCGGCGTCGCCTACCAAAATGAGCCGTGCCCTGCCCTTCATTGCCTCAAGGAGCGCCGCCATCAGTGAAATATCCATCATGCTCGTCTCGTCGAGAATGACGGCGTCGCAGTCAAGCGGGTCGGAAGCGTCCTTTTTAAAAACCTTGCCGGTCTCCGCGTCGGGCGCGCCAGCGCCGAGAAGTCTGTGTACAGTCTGCGCGTCGCGGCCCGTGAGTTCGCTGAGGCGCTTAGCCGCGCGGCCGGTGGGCGCAGTCAGCATCGTTTCAAGCCCCATCGAGTCAAAAAGCTCCAAAATGCCGCGCACAGTCGTAGTCTTGCCCGTTCCGGGGCCGCCGGTCAGCACCATAACACCGCACTCCGCGCTCTTTCGCACCGCCTCGCGCTGTACGGGCGCGAACTCGACAGAGCAATTTCTCTCCGCCTCGATAACGAGCTTATCGAGATTTTTCGGCGGGAAAAGCTTCATGTTCGCCCTCTCGAGGAGGTTTTCCGCCACAAACCGCTCGTTTTCGTACATATCGTCGGGGTAGCAGGCGTCCACGCCCGCCACGCTCTCACTTATTATATACCCGCCGTCCTCAAGGTCGGCGATGGCGTTTTTCGCCAGCTCCGGGTCGACTCCGATGAGCTGCGACGAGGCGAGCGCGAGCTTATCGCGCGGAATAAAGACGTGGCCGTTAAGCTGATTGTGCCGCAATTCGTAGAGGCACGCCGCCTCAACTCTCTCGGGGCTGTCGCCCTCAAAGCCGAGGTGCAGCGCAAGCGCGTCCGCCTCGAAGAAGTCCATTCCGAAGTACTCGTCGCAGAGTATATACGGGTTTTCTGCGACCGCCGCCTTCGCGTCCTCGCCGTAGACCTTGTAGAGCCGCGCCGCCGCGACGGGGCGCACGCCGTTTTTAACGAGAAAATCCATAAGCGAGCGCAAAGCCTGCTTGCGCATGAACTCTGCGCTGATCTGTGCCGCCTTGCGCTCGGTAATGCCGCTTATCTCAGCGAGCTTTTCCGGCGTTTCCTCGATCACCTCCAGCGCCCTTGCGCCGAAGCGCCGCACTATCAGCTGCGCGGTCTTTGCGCCGACGCCCTTTATCGCGCCGGAGGAGAGATATTCATAGATATTGTCCGCGGTGTTCGGCATCGTGCGCTCCACCGCGTCAGCCTTGAACTGGTCGCCGTAGCTCGGGTGAGACTGCCACTCGCCCTCCATCGTCAGCGTTTCGCCGGGCGTTACGTCCGGTATCGTGCCGACGGCGGTGACAACTCTATCAAGGGTGCGCAGGCGCAGAACGCAGTAGCCGTTATCCTCGTTTCGGAATACGACCGCCTGCACAGTACCGTTTATAATGGCAGAATTTCCCATAAGCTATCCTTCGTGTATAGTTCCTCGCCCGCTCTGCGGGCGATTATTTCCGCCCGTTCCCTCGCCTCCGGAGTGAGCTCTCCGGCTACGATAACGAGCCTTGCGTCATTTTTTCCGCACTCGCGCATCGCTTCAACGCCCCGTACGGCGTACTCAAGTCCCTCGCACTCGCCGGAGGCGACGATGAGGGTGTAGACCTCGGCGCCCTTGCGGCTGCGCACCGGCGCGAGAAGGCGTGCCTTGAACTGGATTAAAATCGTAACCACTGCGCCGACAATTATGGCTGAGAGAAGAATTTCTGACAGATGCTCCATCTGAATCACCTCAAGCCATCTTATGCGCTTTCCGGTTATTTGCCCCCGCGAAGCTCGATTATGCGGTCGCGGAGAACGGCGGCGTACTCGAATTCGAGCATGCGCGAGGCCTTTTGCATCTCCTTTTCGAGCTTGCGTATTGCCTCCTCGCGCTCTCTCTGGGTCATATACTTTGCCTCCTTCGGCTTCGCCTTCGCGGGGTCGGAGGATATTTCAAGTATATCGCGCACTTCCTTGCGTATCGTCTGCGGCGTTATGCCGTGAGAAGCGTTGAACGCCGCCTGCTTTTCCCTTCTGCGCTCAGTTTCGTCCATCGCGGCGCGCATAGACGGCGTGACCGTGTCGGCGTAGAGGATAACAAGTCCCTCGGCGTTGCGCGCGGCTCTTCCGATGGTCTGAATGAGGCTCGTCTCGCTTCGGAGAAAGCCCTCCTTATCCGCGTCGAGGATCGCGACGAGGCTTACCTCAGGTATATCCAGACCCTCGCGCAGAAGGTTTATTCCGACGAGCACGTCGAACGAGCCGAGACGCAGGTCGCGGACTATCTCCATGCGCTCGATGGTGTCGATATCGTGGTGCATATAGCGCACCTTTATGCCCGCCTTGGAGAGATAGGCTGTCAGATCCTCCGCCATCTTCTTTGTGAGGGTCGTGACGAGCGTGCGCTCGTTCTTTGCGGCGCGAGCGTTGATCTCGCCGATTAGGTCGTCTATCTGTCCCTCGACGGGTCTGAGTTCAACCCGCGGGTCAAGAAGTCCGGTCGGTCTTATTATCTGCTCGGCGATCTGCGCGCTTCTCGTGCGCTCATACTCCGCCGGGGTCGCAGAGACGTAGATGACCTGATTGACCCTCTCCTCAAATTCGTCGAACTTGAGCGGTCGGTTGTCGAAAGCAGAGGGCAGGCGGAAGCCGTACTCAACAAGGCTCTCCTTCCTCGCTCTGTCGCCTCGGTACATCGCGCGCACCTGCGGAACGGTGACGTGGCTCTCGTCGATGAACATCAGATAGTCCTTCGGGAAGTAGTCAAGGAGCGTCATCGGAGTCGAGCCGGGCTCTCTGCCGCCCAGAATGCGGGAGTAGTTCTCAATGCCGGAGCAAAAGCCCAGCTCCTGAAGCATCTCGATATCGTACATCGTGCGCTGGCGAATTCTCTGCGCCTCGATGAGCTTATCGTGCTCCTTGAACCACCTCTCGCGCTCCTCAAGCTCGCGCTGGATCTCGACTATCGCCCGGTTGAGCTTTTCGCGCGAGGTAACGTAGTGGCTCGCGGGATAGATGGCGACGTGGTTGAGTATGCGGACAGTCTGTCCGTTTACCGGCGCAAACTCCGATATTCTGTCGATCTCGTCGCCGAAGAACTCTATTCTTATCGCGTTCTCGCGTGAGTAGACGGGGAAAATTTCCACCGTGTCGCCCCTCACGCGAAACATATTGCGGTCAAACGCTATATCGTTTCGCTCGTAGCGTATTTCAACGAGCTTTTTGAGAAGTCTGTCGCGGTCATACTCCATGCCCTGGCGGAGGGATATGACCATCTCCTTATAATCTATCGGGTCGCCGAGGCCGTAAATGCAGCTCACCGACGAGACGACAATGACGTCGCGGCGCTCGGCAAGCGCGCTTGTCGCGGAGTGCCTGAGTCGCTCGATCTCGTCGTTTATTGCGCTGTCCTTCTCGATATAGGTGTCGGTGTGCGGTATATACGCCTCCGGCTGGTAATAGTCGTAGTATGAAACGAAGTACTCGACGGCGTTGTTCGGAAAAAACTCCTTGAACTCCGAGCAGAGCTGCGCCGCGAGGATCTTATTGTGCGCGAGGACGAGAGTCGGGCGCTGAATGCGCTCAATGACCTTCGCCATAGTGTAGGTCTTGCCCGAGCCGGTAACACCGAGGAGCGTCTGCTCCTCAAAGCCCTGCTCAACTCCCCACGCAAGCTTATCTATCGCCTCCGGCTGATCGCCCGAGGGCTTAAACTGCGATATAACCTCAAACTTCGCCATTTTTTGTCCCCGATCTTCTGTTCAGAATTCCGTCGTCGCGAAAGCTTATAAAATCGTCGCCGGCGATGATAAGGTGGTCAAGGAGAACCACGTCGACCTGCGCAAGAGCGTCACGTATCCTGATCGTCGTTTCCACGTCCTCCTCGGATTTCAGCGCGATGCCCGAGGTGTGATTGTGCGCTAAAATAACGCAGCTTGCTCCCTGCACGAGAGCCGTCTCCACCACCTTGCGGACGCTGATGACCACGCTGTTCATGCTTCCGCTCCCAATGAGCTTACAGCTTATGAGCTTACGCTTCGCGTCCATGCAGAGGAGGTACACAAGCTCCTCCTTCCTCCCGTGAAACCGCGGCATAAGATATGCTCCGGCGGTTTCCGATGAGTCGATGATGTCGATGAAGCTTGTCTTCGAGACGAGATATCTGCGGCATACCTGCGGAATGAGCTTCAGAAGCACCGTGGCGTTCTGCCCGATTCCGGGCACGCGCATAAGCTCCTCCGGCTCCGCGTCAAATACCGCGGAGATTGAGCCGAAGGCGTCGATAAGCGCGTGGGCGACGGGGTTCACGTCGGCCTGCGGTATCGCATAGAACAAAAGCAGCTCCAACACCCTGTGCTCGGAGAAGGCGTCAAGTCCGCCCGCGAGAAACTCCTCGCGCATTTTTCGCCTGTGTCCGTCGTGCATTCCCATTGTCTCACCCCTAAATTACATTTTGTATAGTTCCATGCGGTCATTCATTTTTATTCCGGTTATCCGCTCTCTTTCGCTGTTTCGCGTGTAAAAGCGCCGTAACGGTTTTCGAACTTTTCTGGCAGTTTTCGCGCGATTTTGCGCCTCGAAATGACGCCCTTTACATAACTGTTTTCTCTTTTTAGGTTTACTTTTCACCCTGCCATAAGTGGGGACAACAAATAGTTATCCACATTTTCCACAGAGTTTTCCACAACGGAAAAAGCGAGCCGCGCCGCGCCTTTCTGGGTTTTTTGGTAATTTATGTCAGCTGCGCAAACGCCCTTTTTCGTAAGTTTTCAACCGCTTCATTGCTTGACATAATCCAGTTCACTTCACATAATTCTGAATAATTCTGAATTATTCATTTTTCTATGTTGTCAATATCCATCGTTGCGTAGGCGTTGAGGTCAGCGCCGGCTCTCGCTCCGGCGAGATATTCATAATATCCCTGAGCGCCGATCATCGCTCCGTTGTCGCCGCAGAGCTTAAGTGGCGGCACGAAAAGCTTTTTCCCCGCCTTTTTGCAGGCCTCCTCAAAATCCGCGCGGATGCGCTTGTTTGCCGCAACGCCGCCGGCAACAACGATTTTATCGTAGCCCAGCGCTTCAGCCGCCGCCATTGTTCTGGGAACAAGGGCATCGGAAACAGCCTTTTGGAAAGATGCGGCAAGTCCGGCTTTGTCAAGCTCCTCGCCCTTCTGCTCGGCGTTATGCGCGGCGTTTACTACCGCTGTTTTAAGTCCCGAGAAGGACATATCGTAGGGGTGACCCTCAATGTGGGCGTTGGGAAGCTTAAATGCGGTGTCGCTGCCCTTTTCGGCAAGCTCCTGCATGGGCTTTCCGCCGGGGTACGGCAGTCCGAGAACTCTCGCCGCCTTGTCGAAGCACTCGCCTGCGGCGTCATCGTGGGTCGCGCCGATTATGGACATATCCGTATATCCTCGCACATCGACGATTATGGTGTTTCCGCCGGATATGGCAAGGCAGAGAAATGGCGGCTCCAGCTCCGGAAAAGCAAGATAGTTTGCCGCGATGTGACCGCGGACGTGATGCACCGGGATAAGCGGCACTCCGAGGGCGAGCGCGGTGCCCTTTGCAAAGTTCACGCCGACCAGAAGCGCTCCTATAAGTCCCGGCGCATAGGTGACCGCTATGGCGTCTATGTCCTTTTTTGTGATTCCCGCCTTCTCTATTGCGCTTGTAGCAAGGCGCGATATAGCGGTAACGTGGCTTCTTGAGGCAATCTCCGGCACAACGCCGCCATAGATAGCGTGCATATCCGCCTGAGAGAGTACCTCGTCGCTTAGAACCTCTCTGCCGTCACGCACTACGGCGACCGCAGTTTCGTCGCAGGAGGATTCGATTGATAAAATGAGCATTGTACACCTTCTGTATTTCTTATTGTTGTCTTTCCCGTTCCATAATTACGGCGTCCTCTTTCGGCTCGTCATAATACTTTGCCCGGACGCCGAGAACGGTAAAGCCGTGTTTTTTATACAGCGCTCTCGCCGGCGAGTTGGACTGCCGCACCTCAAGGAATATGCGCTCCATGCTGCGCTTATCGCACTCGTCGGTGAGCGTATTCATAAGCGAGTCAGCAATACCCCGTCGGCGATATTCCTCGCCCACTGCGATGTTATACAGCTCCGCCTCGTCCGGAAACAGCCGCAGAACGGCAAATCCGGCGATTTTGCCCTCCTCTTCGTCAACGAAAAAGAGGGTATCGTCGTAATTGAGGCAATCGCGGAAGCTCTCCTCGCTCCATGGAAGAGAGAAATTCCTGACTTCGATCTCGTGTATCTCGGGGATATCGTCTATAGCCGCGCGTCTTATCATTTCGCTTCAAACCAGCTCTTTCCCCATTTTGCGTCGGCGATGAGCGGCACAGAGAGAGAAGCCGCGCCCTCCATCTCACGCCGGAGTATCTCCGCAACCTTTTCCTTATCCTCCTCGCGGCACTCGACGATCAGCTCATCGTGTACCTGCAGAAGAAGCTTCGCATTAAGTCCGGAGTCACAGAGCGCCCTGTCAACACGTATCATGGCGATTTTCATAATATCCGCCGCAGTGCCCTGAATCGGCATATTTCTCGCAACTCTCTCGCCAAATGAGCGGAGGTTGAAATTGGAGCTTTTAAGCTCCGGAAGCGGACGGATCCTGCCGTACATCGTGACCGCTTCGCCGCGCTCCTTGGCTTCATGAACGCTCTTATCCATAAAGTCTGCAACGCCCTTGTAGCGCGTCATATATGCGTTTATATAATTTCTCGCGGCGGCAACGGAAATACCGATATCGTCCGCCAGCGAAAATGCGGAAATGCCGTAGACGATGCCGAAATTTACCGCCTTTGCGTGGCTTCGCTCGAGACTTGTGACCTCCTCCGGCGCCTTGCCCAGCACCTGCGCCGCCGTTGCCCGGTGGATATCCATGCCGGATATGAAGGCGCTTCGCATCTCCTCGTCGCCGGACATGTGGGCGAGGATTCTCAGCTCGATCTGGCTGTAATCCGCGTCGACCAGCACGTTGCCCTCGGCAGGAATGAACATCTTGCGAATCTCGCCGCCAAGCTCCTTTCGCACCGGAATATTCTGCAAATTCGGCTCTGTGGAGCTGAGGCGGCCCGTTGCGGTAACCGTCATCTGGAAATTTGTGTGGATCCTGCCGTCGGCGGCTATTACCTTGCCAAGTCCGTCTGCATAGGTGGATTTCAGCTTTGCAAGCTCCCGATACTCCAGCACCTTTCCGATGATCGGGTGCTTGGGTCTGAGCTTTTCAAGCACTTCGGCGTTTGTGGAGTAGCCGGTCTTGGTCTTTTTCGGCGCAGGCAGCATAAGGCGGTCGAAAAGCACCTCGCCGAGCTGCTTCGGACTGTTTATGTTGAACTCTCCGCCTGCCATGGAGTAGATTTCGGCGGTGAGCCTGTCCACTTCAACAGAGAGGACCTTTCCGAAGTCACTGAGCGCCTTTTTGTCAACGAGGAAGCCGGCGTTTTCCATCTTCGCAAGAACGCCGCAAAGGGGCATTTCGATATTGAAAAGTACCTCGCTGAGTCCTTTTTCCCCGATTTTCTTCTCTAAAACTTCCTTCAGCGCCATAATTGCGGCGCTCTCGCTGAGAAGCCTTGCACGGCGCTTCATATCGTCCTCAAGAAGCGAAAACTGCCCGTCATCGTCTGCTCCGCTCATTATCTCAAATGAGCAGTATTTTACGCACAGCGCGTCAAGCTCATATCTTGCCGCCGTCGGGTCAAGAAGGTATGCCGCAAGCTCGCAGTCGAAATAAAAATCGCCCAAATCAAGGTGTTTTATCGTATCTTTTACGGAAAAGCCGACTTTTTTGACATTTTTCAGTGCCTTTAGCGCACTTTCCCACGCAGGCGAGGCGTCGCTGACGATATAGCCGTTTTCGCAGTCGATGGCGATTGTAGTGTAGTCCTCCGAAACGGCAACGCCGCACTCCCTTTCGCCTATCTCAGCAAGCATCTTTTGAACATCAGCATCTGAAAGAAGCTCAGTCAGCGTAATGTCGGCGGAAAATTCACGAATTTCGCCATTCTCGCTATTTTCCGGCTTCTTAAGGCCGAATTCAGTTATAAATCTTGAAAAGCCCAGGCGGGAAAAAACCGCATAAAGGGCATCGTTATCGTATTTTTTTATTTTGCAATCCGCCGCATTGAATTCTATCGGCGCATCGCGGTGTATGGTGGCAAGGTCAAAGCTCATCTCGGCGCTCTCACGGCCGTTTTCCAGCTTTTTGCGGACAGAGTCCTTAACGTCGAGAGTTTCAAGCTCAGAATAAATGCGCTCTATTGTATTGAAGCGGCGGATCAGATCCATCGCAGTCTTCTCTCCGACTCCTGCGACGCCGGGGATATTGTCGGATGAGTCGCCCATAAGCGCCTTAAGGTCAACGATGTGTATGGGGTCGAAGCCGTACTCCTCGCGGAATGCCGCCTCGTCATAGACCTTGACCTCGGTCTGACCCATGCGGGACTTGATATGATAGACCTCGGTGTGACTGTCGATAAGCTGAAAGGAATCCCGGTCGCCGGTGACAAGCACCACCCTGTCCTCCGGACTTTTTGCGGCGATAGTGCCGAGCAGGTCGTCCGCCTCCCAGCCGGAAAGCTCATAGCGGCGGATGTTCATTGCGTCCAGCGTTTCCTTGAGAATCGGCATCTGCACCGCCAGCTCATCCGGCATACCCTTGCGCTGAGCCTTGTAGCCCTCGTACTTAAGGTGGCGGAAGGTGGGTGCCTTGAGGTCGAAGGTAACGCACACCGCGTCCGGCTCCACGTCCTTTTCGAGCCTGCGCAGAATATTCAGAAAGCCGTAGACGGCATTCGTCGGCGTTCCGTCGGGCGCGTTAAGCTCCCGCACACCGTAGAACGCACGGTTCACTATGCTGTTGCCGTCGATGACCATTAGTGTCATAGGTTGCACCTTTTCCTTGCGGCTGTGTCAATCATCTGGCACACGCCTTCAAAATTTTCGATAATATAATTATTCGGAATGCGGATTATCTCTATTCCGAGACTTTGTAAAGCCTCATCACGTTCTTTGTCCTTCTGTAAGCCCTCTGCTTCATAATGCTGAGAACCGTCAATTTCTAACGCTATTTTTGCCCTTGAACAATAAAAATCGACGATATAGGTAAGGATTGGATGTTGACGCATAAATCTGATAGGATAATCGCGCAAAAAATCATACCAAAGGCGACGTTCTTCCTTTGTCATATTTTTACGTAATTCCCTTGCATTTTTTATAAGATAATCCATAATTATTCTCCATTTAAAGCCTCCCTTTGCGAAAGGGAGGTGGCGCGAAGCGCCGGAGGGTTCGGCATAACGGCAGGCTCGAACCCTCAGTCAGCCTTGAGGCTGACAGCTCCCTTTATCGAAAGGGAGCCTTTAAACTGCTCCGTACTTTACTCCGCCGGGAATGTCGGTAATTGTATAGCCCATGCCTGCTACTTCATTGCGGATAGCGTCGGCGCGCTGGAAATCCTTAGCCTTTTTTGCGCTCTGACGCTCACGGAGAAGCGCCTCAACGCTCTCATCAGCTTCGCCGGACTCGCATATAACGGAAAACTCTCCGGTCTTCGGCGCAGCAGCGTTCTTTTTACGCATTTCCGCCGCCTTTTTCGTAAGGTCAAGGCTCAGCACCCTGTCAACATCGTCGATGGCGGCAAGCTTTGTAGCGTCGTTCGTCTTAAGCTTCAAAATGTCGTAAAGAACGGTGACGCCGTTGGGGGTATTTATATCGTTATCCATCTGAGAAATGAACTTCTCACGCACGCTCTTAACGGCTTCCTCATCCACCTCGCCGTCGGGATTAAGGGCGGCAATCTTCTGTACGAGCTTATTATATGCACCCTTTGCATTGTCGAGGTTTTCCCATGTGAACACAAGATTCTTGCGATAGTGGCTCTGAAGGCAGAAGAAGCGGTACTCCATCGGGTCATATCCCTTATCCTTCAGGAGCGAAACTGTCAAGAATTCGCCCTTACTCTTACTCATCTTTCCGTCGGCGGTGTTGAGGTGAGCGACGTGCATCCAATAGCTGCACCACTTGTGGCCGAGATACGCCTCGCTCTGGGCAATCTCGTTTGTGTGGTGCGGGAAGGCGTTATCTATGCCGCCGCAGTGGATATCCACGTTCTCGCCCAGGTGCTTCATTGCGATGCAGGAGCATTCGATATGCCAGCCGGGATAACCCACGCCCCAGGGAGAATCCCACTTGAGCGCCTGAGAATCGAACTTACTCTTTGTAAACCACAGCGCAAAGTCGTTCTTATTGCGCTTATTCTCGTCCGCCTCCACGCCCTCACGCACGCCGACAGCGAGGTCATCCTCCTTGAAATCGTTGAAGACATAGTAATTTTTAAGCTTTGCCGTATCGAAATACACGTTTCCGCCGGCGCGATAGGCGTAGTTTGTATCCACAAGCTTATTTATAACACGAACATAGTCGGGTATGCAGTTCGTTGCCGGGTCGACAACGTCCGGCTTTTTGATGTTGAGAGCGGCGCAGTCGGCAAAAAAGGCGTCGGTGTACTGCTTCGCTATCTCCATAACGGTCTTATGCTCGCGCTCTGCGCCCTTCAGCATCTTATCCTCGCCCTCATCGTTGTCGCCGGAGAGGTGGCCGACGTCGGTGATGTTCATAACACGCTTGACGTTATAGCCGAGGTAGCGGAGATACTTCTCCAGCACGTCCTCCATTATATAGCTGCGGAGATTGCCGATGTGCGCAAAATGATACACCGTCGGGCCGCAGGTGTACATCTTGACAAGCTGCGGATCGGCGGGAACGAATTCTTCTTTAGTGTGAGTGGCGGAATTATAGATTTTCATCGGTTTTCTCCTCTAACTTTCTCTTTAGGTATTCCACCTGACAGGTGAGATATACAAGCTCCATGCTGACAGGGTCCGCGACGTTGACCTGGTCGACGTCGGAGACATAGTCCTGCTTTACGCCGTTTATGCGCGCGATCCTCGCCGGAACGCCTACCGCGGTTGAGTTTGCCGGAACATCCTTCAAAACGACGGCTCCGGCGGCGATGCGGCTGTTATCGCCGATATTTATAGGGCCGAGCACCTTCGCGCCCGCTCCGATAAGCACGTTGTTTCCCACAGTCGGGTGGCGCTTTCCGGTGTGCTTGCCGGTGCCTCCGAGGGTCACGCCCTGATAGATAAGGCAGTCATCGCCGATTTCGGCGGTCTCGCCGATCACAACTCCCTCGCCGTGGTCGATAACGAGCCTCTTTCCGATAGTTGCGCCGGGATGTATTTCAATTCCGGTCTTTTTCCGCGCGCGCTGACTTATCCACCGCGCTAAAAACTTAAATCCCTTTTTCCAGAGTCTGTTCGCCCTTCTGTACATGAGAAGCGCCTTTACTCCCGGGTAGAGAAGTGCAATTTCAGCGCCGCTCGTTGCCGCAGGATCGCGCTCGAGGTACGCTTTTTCAAGTTCCTTGAGTTCGCTCAAAGGTCATCACTCCAAAATAACTTTGCCGTTCTTCATAAAATAGTCGACCATTGATATTATATTCAGCGCGACTATTATGAGCGCCGAAATATTGTTTATTGTCAGTATTCCCACGCCCGTTTCGCCGAAAACGAGCATCACGGGTATGAGCACCATCGTGACCGCGGTCTTGACCTTACCCGACCAGCCCGCCGCCATTACGATATTGCGGCTCGCGGCGACCATTCTGAGCCCATCCACCGCAAGGTCGCGGCCTATAACTATCATCGCAACCCACGCCGGAATCCAGCCAAGACCCACAAAGCACACAAGCGCACTCGTCACCAGCATCTTATCTGCAAGGGGATCCATAAACTTTCCGAAATTCGTTATCTCGTTATTTTTTCGCGCGAGATACCCGTCCAGCCAATCTGTCAGCGAGGCAAGCACGAACACCGCGCAGGCGGCAATTCGGCTTACATAAAGCAGAAGCAAGATAAATACCGGCACGAAGATCATACGAATAATTGTCAGTATATTCGGTGTGTTCAGAAGCTTTTTCATTTTCTTTCTCCCACAAGTTCACCGTCAAGCTCCCCGCGTATGACGATATTATAGAACTCTCCGGCTTCAATATCCTCGCCGGAAAACCAGATAACTCCGTCCACGTCGGGGCTCTCGGCAAAGCTCCTGCCGAACCACATATTCATATCCTCGTCATACCCCTCGCAGAGGACCTCAGTCTCGGTATTTACACGCGAGGCGTTATATTCGTCCATGATCCGCGCCTGCAAATCGTTTACGATTACCGCGCGGTCATTTGCCTCCTCCGTGGAGACGTGTTCCATCTTGGCGGCGTCCGTACCCTCCTCGGGACTGAAGGCGAAAACTCCGGCTCGCTCGATTTTGGCTTCTCTGAGAAATTCGCAAAGCTCCTCAAATTCCGCCTCACCCTCGCCGGGAAGTCCGGTGATAACGCTTGTTCTCAGCACAAGTCCGGGAATACGCTCACGAAGCTTCTTAAAGAGCGCGCGGATATCGTCGCCGGTACCGCGGCGGCGCATCTTTTTTAGTATCGCGTTATTTATGTGCTGAATGGGGATATCCAGATATCTCAGCACCTTCGGCTCACTCACGATGCAGTCTATCATCGCATCGTCAACCGCGTCGGGATAGAGATAGTGAAGCCTTATCCAGTGGATTTTTTCAATTTTGCAAAGCTCATGCACAAGCTCCGGCAGCATTTTCTTTTTATATAGGTCAATGCCGTAGAGCGTCGGGTCCTGCGCGACGATAATAAGCTCTCTTACGCCGTTTTCCGCCATTTCCTTTGCCTCGGCGACTATCTTCTCCATGGGGCGTGAGCGGTATCTGCCCCTCAGCGACGGGATAACGCAGTAGGCGCAGTTGTGGCTGCACCCCTCGGCGACCTTTATGTAGCCCCAGCTCGGGCCGGTGGAAACAATGCGCTCATCCTCGGAAATTGGGGCGTTTATGTCGGCGAAAAACTCCTTTTTCTCGCCCTCTATCGCCTCAACTACCTTGTCCGCCGAGGCTGTGCCGAGAACGGCGTCAACCTCCGGCATCTCACTGAGCAGCTCCGCCTTGTATCTCTGTGCAAGACAGCCCGCGACGACGAGCTTTTTGAGCTTTCCCGTCTCCTTGTACGCCGCGACCTTAAGGATATTTTCTATCGCCTCGCTCTGCGCGCTCTCTATAAAAGCGCAGGTGTTTATAACGGCGCAGTCCGCCTCCTCGGGGTTGTCTGTCACCTCATATCCGGCATTGTCGAGAAGCGAGAGCATCTGCTCGGAGTCGATAAGGTTTTTCGCACAGCCGAGGCTTATCATCAAAACTTTTGGCATGGTTTTTCTCCAATTTAATCTTCTGTGTAATCATCGAGGGCATCGGTATAGCGCCCGAGCGCCTCTTTTATCTCCGACCACGAAAAACCGCGGCGAAGAAGCATATCCGTCGCCTTTTTGACCTCTTTGCGGTCTGAAAGGTCAGCGTTTCTGAGCTTTCGCTCGAGCAGCGCATCGAGCTTTTCGGAGTTTTCCGGCGCTTCGTCTACGGCCTCCGCCCAATACTCGCGGTCAACTCCGCGGCGCATGAGCTCCTGCCTCACTCTTCCCGCGCCGTAGCCCATTCGCTTATAATGCCGCGCGACCGCTCCGGCATACTCGCGGTCATTTATCGCGCCGATACGCTCCATCAGGTCGGCGGCGTACTCGGCGGAGGCTTCCTCCTCTCCCTTTTCCATGAGCTTTTTTATAAGCTCCCGGCGGCTCATCTGCCGCTTTTCGAGAAGTCTGAGCGCCCGCTCCTTCGCGTATGAGCGCTTCGAATACTCGCGCAGGGAGGCGAGCTCCTCATCGCTTAGCTCCCGCCCGTCATAGAGCGACAGGTCGGCGACGGCGGCAAGGTCAATACTCAGTCTCTCGCCGTTTTCAAGCTCCGCGTAGTATCTCTCCGCCATGTGGACGGATTTTGTAAGTTTTGTGAGTGTCATAAATTGCCTCGCAGAGTTCGCCGCAAGGCGAATAATTTCAATCATTTTTTGCGAGGGCGTGTACCTCACAAAAAATACTTCTCAGTCCGCAAACGTGCGAGCGCAGCGAGTGCGCTGCAGCGGACTGCAAAAGCTCGAAAAAATGCTGGCATTTTTTCGAAACGTTTCAGCCTTCAAAGTCCTCAGCGGAAATATCAACTGCACGTCCTGCCGCCTGAGCCGCGATCTTCGCCTGTGGGCTCATGAGCTTGACGGCGTTTGCGCGGATCTTTGCCTCGATCTCGTCGCATACGTCGGGGTTATCCTTAAGGTACTGCTTCACTCCGTCGCGGCCCTGGATGCGGGTCTCGCCGACGGTGTACCACGCGCCGCCCTTCTCGATTATATCGAGCTTCGAGGCAAGGTCGACGATCTCGCCGTACTTCGAGATTCCCTCGCCATACATGATGTCGAACTCCGCCTCTTTGAACGGGGGCGCAACCTTGTTCTTTACGATTTTCGCTCTTGTGTGGTTTCCGACCATCTCGGAGCCGTTTTTGAGCGTTTCGACCCTGCGCACGTCGATTCTCACTGAGGCGAAATACTTGAGCGCGCGGCCGCCCGGCGTAGTCTCGGGGTTGCCGTACATAACGCCGATCTTCTCGCGCAGCTGGTTAATGAAGATAACGACGCAGTTTGTCTTTGAGATGATTCCGGCGAGCTTTCTGAGCGCCTGGCTCATAAGTCTCGCGAGCACGCCGACGGAAGAGTCGCCCATCTCGCCCTCTATCTCACTTCTTGGAACGAGCGCGGCTACGGAGTCGACTACAACGATGTCGACGGCGCCGCTGCGGACGAGGGTCTCGGTGATTGCGAGTGCGTCCTCGCCGGTGTCCGGCTGTGAGATGAGCAGGTTCTCAATGTTTACGCCGAGAGCTCTCGCGTAAGCCGGCTCAAGGGCGTGCTCAACGTCGATATAAGCGGCCTCGCCGCCCTCCTTCTGGGCGGAGGCTACCATGTGGAGCGCGAGAGTCGTCTTACCGGAGGACTCAGGGCCGTAGATCTCAATAATTCTTCCCTTGGGAACGCCGCCGATGCCGAGCGCGAGATCGAGTGAGAGCGAACCTGTCGGCAGCGCCTCCACGTTTACCTGCATACCGTCGCCGAGACGCATGATGCTGCCCTTGCCGTAGCTTTTTTCTATCTGACTTATGGCGTTTTCCAGCGCCTGCTTCTTGTTATCAGCGGACGGGAGTGTTGAAAGCACCGGTGTTCTCTTCTTCTCTGCCATTTTCTTTTCTCCTTAGCTTTATTTTTTCCCGAGACCCGCGATCACGCGCTTCGTGCCTGCCGGGTCCTCGTAGTATTCAACCTTTTCAAATTTTACCTTTTCGAGCATTCTGCCTATCTTCTCCGCCTGACCCTCGCCGCACTCAAAGAGTATCGAGCCGCCGGGCTTCAAAATATCCGTCCAGTGCGGGATCATCGCGCGGTAAAAGTCGAGCCCGTCCGGCCCGCCGTCCAGCGCCTCCACCGGCTCAAAATCCTTTACGGAATTGTCGAGCGTAAGCACCTCAAAGCTCGGAACATATGGCGGATTTGACACGATGAGGTCGAACTTTCCGAGCAGCATCGGGGGATCCTTCATCGCGTCCGCCTCGAGGACTGTGGTGTTCTGCGTAACGGAGTTTTTAAGGCAGTTGTGGCGCGCTATTCTCAGTGCCTTCATAGAATTATCAGCGAGGATAACGCGGCAGTCGCGCTTCATTCTGGCGATTGAAATTCCTATGCAGCCAGTGCCGCAGCACATATCGAGCACTCTTCTGCCCGGCTCGCTGCTCTCGCGAAGTATACCGAGCGCCTTTTCAGCGAGCAGCTCAGTGTCCGGTCTCGGAATCAGCACACCCGGGTCGACCTTCATCGGCAGCCCCATAAACTCCCACTCCCCGAGAACATAGGCGAGCGGCTCGTCGTTTTTTCTGCGCTCTATAAGCTCCTGCACTCTCTCCTCGGTATCGCCGAGGGCGTAGAGCTTGAGGTCGCGGTAAAACTCCTCCTTGCTCTTTCCCGCAACGGCGCTGATTATGAGCCTCGCCTCGAGGTCGAACGCCTCGACTCCCGCTCTTTTGAGCTCATGTCGCGCAGCAAGGTAGATGTCATTGTAGGTTTTCATGGCTTTTTCCTCTTTTTACCAGTTATCCTTGCCCTTTTCCTCGGGAATAACGAGCTCGATCGCGCGGATCGCGACCTCGAGCATACTGTCGTCCGGCTCCTTCGTGGTTATGAGCTGCAGCGCCTTGCCGGGCGCTGAGACTATGCGAGTGAAGAGGTTATCGTGGCGGCCGGCGTATTTGATTATCTCGTAGCTGATTCCGACGGTCACGGGCAGCAGCACAAGGCGCATTATCATTCTTATCCAGACGTTCGACCAGCGGACAAGACTGAAAACGAGTATCGACACCATCATAACGATGAAGATGAAGCTCGTTCCGCACCTCGGGTGAAGGCGCGGCTGCTTGCGGGCGTTCTCGACTGTGAGCGGCAGACCCGCCTCGTAGCAGAAAATCGTCTTATGCTCGGCGCCGTGGTACATCCATACGCGCTTTATCTCCTTCATATTCGACACAAGGAGCATATAACTGAGGAAAATTATGATCCTCAGAACGCCCTCGGCGAGGTTGCGGAGTATGCCGTTTCCGATAAATGGCTCTACGATGCCGGCAAGCACAGTCGGAAGCAGGATGAAAAGGCCGACGCTCATCGCGATTCCGATAACGACAGCGATTGCGACTATCGCCTTCTGCGCCTTCTCAGCCGGAAGGTGCTCCATAAGCCACTCATCCACCTTGCCCGGCTCCTCCTCTTCCTCCTCCGGCAGAAACTCCGAGGAGTACATAAGAGCCTTCGTGCCCTTTACCATGCTGTCTATGAAATTTACCGAGCCGCGGATTATCGGCCACCCCAGAATCGGGTACTTATCCTTTAGGCTCGTGACGGGCTCGACCTTTTCTACAAGCTCGCCGTTTGGTTTTCTGACGACTACGGACTCCTTCTCGGGACCGCGCATCAGTATGCCCTCCATCAGCGCCTGACCGCCGATAGAGGTGCGGAATACACACTGTTTTTCGCTCATTTTCTATCTTCCTTCTATTCTGCCATACCCGGCAGCTTAATTTGCACGAGCGTTCCGCCGCCCTCAGCATTCGAGAGCGTAAGCGAGCCGCCGTGGTATCTTATGATTTCATCGCAGACGGCAAGTCCTATGCCGCTGCCGCGCTTCTTCGACGAGCCCTTGTAGAACTTCATCTTGACCTTGTCGAGCTCGTCCTCCGGTATTCCGGGGCCGAAGTCGCGGATGTTGATTATAACCTCGCCGTCAAGCGTGCGGGTGCCGACGTAGAGCTTTTTGCCCTCGGCAGCATACTTCGCGGCGTTATCGAAGATGTTGAAGAAAACCTGCCTGAGCCTTCCGGCGTCGCCGTTTATCATCGGCAGCTCCGCGTCGGAGGGGTCGTAGTCAAGCTCCATACCGTCGTCCTTAAGTATCTCCTTGTAGGCGAAGATGCTGTCCTCCAGCTCTGCGCCGACGTCCATCGGCTCGCAGCTCAGGGTAAAGCGCCCGTCCTGCATCCTCGTGAACTCCAGCAGCTCCTCGACCATCTTCGTAAGGCGGCGCGACTCTGCGATTATTATGCCGACCCCGCGCTTCTGATCCTCGTTGAGCCCCTCGTCGAAGGCGAGGGTTTCGCCCCAGCCGGTTATCGCCGTGAGCGGCGTTCTCAGCTCGTGTGAGATCGAGGAGATGAACTCGGTCTGCGCCCTCTCGGCTCTCGAGAGCTTCAGAGACATATCGTTAAGAACGTCGGCAAGCTCGCCGATCTCGTCCTCGTACTTTTTTGTTATCTGCGTGCCGTAGCTGCCCTCGGAAATTCGCTGGGCGACGGCGGTTATCTCCTGCATCGGCTCTACCACCGACGAGAGGAACACCAAATTTATGAAGATAACGAGAAGTATCACCGCAAGCCCGATGCCGACCGCTGTGAGAATGCCGACAACGTTCTGCCTGTCCACAAGCCGCAGGCTCGTGACGTAGCGCATGACGCCGATAACGGCGCCGTCGGAGTAGCGGAGCGGTGCGGAGACCGCCATAATTCGCTCTCCGGTGCCCTCGTTCACGCCGACCCAGCTCGAAACACGCCCGGAGTTGAGTGCGTCGCCGATGTCGGACGTGCCGGGAGTCTGTCCGGCTGTCATGGAATAGCTCGAGAGCAGTATCCTGCCCGTTGTATCTATGAACTGCAAATCGAGCTTCGCTGCGTCGTCAAAGGACTCGATGTAGAGGTACGCGGAGTCGTAATACTCGGAATACGTGCGCGTGACATAGCTTGCGAAGAAGTCAGCCGTGGTCGTCGCCTTGATGATCAGTCCCTCGCGCACCGTCGCCGTGTTGTTGGTTATCGTCGTAACGGCAAAGAGAGTGACCGTAAGCACAACGATGAGGGCGATGACCGCGAGAGTGGAGATAAACCACCTGCGGCGCAGTCCCTTTATCTGCGGCATCGCTATTCTGTTTTCGCTCACTGTGTCACCTCCTTAGCCATAGTTATGTCATTGCGAGGCAGTGCTCACACTGCCGCGGCAATCCGCTTGCATTTTTCGGAAAGCAAAGCGCTATATTCCCCACTTATATCCGTAGCCCCAGACCGTATTTATATAACTCGGGTTTGTGGGGTCGTCCTCGATCTTTATTCTGAGGCGGCGGATATTGACGTCTACGATTTTAAGCTCGCCGAAGTAGTCGCGCCCCCATACGCTATTTAATATGTCCTCGCGGCTCAGCGCCCTGCCGGGGTTATCCATAAACAGCTTCATTATGGAGTACTCGACCTGCGTGAGCTTTACCTTCTCGCCGTTTTTCTCAAGCGTGCGCGAGTGGGTATTGAGGTGGAACGGGCCCTGCACGAGCTCGTCCTTCGGTACTTCCTCCTCGCCGTCACCCACCCTGCGGATAAGCGCGTCAACGCGCGCGGTAAGCTCCGCCGGAGAGAAGGGCTTCGTAACGTAATCGTCGGCGCCGGTCATAAGACCGGTGACCTTGTCCATCTCCTGCGTGCGCGCGGTGAGCATTATTATTCCCATTCTGCTGTTTGTCGCCCTTATCTGGCGGCAAACCTCAAAGCCGTCGATATCCGGCAGCATGATATCGAGAAGCGCCACCTTGATATCGGGGTTTTCCTTCATTTTTTGCAGCGCCTCGGCGCCGGTCGCCGCCTCTATCGGCTCATATCCGCTGCGCTTCAGGTTGATGACCACAAAGCTGCGGATGGACTGCTCGTCCTCAAGTACAAGTATCTTTTTCATTCTCAGCCCTCACCCGTTATCCATTCTGAGTAAAGTATGTTGAAGCTCTCGCGAACGGTATCGCGGTCAATTCTTATCGGAAGTCCGTTCTCAGCCGCCGGCAGTATTGCCGCGGCGTAGATTCTGTCCTCCTCGTGGCGAAGTATGAAGCGCCTTCCCGCCGAGGCGCGCTCCTCGCGGTTGTCGCCCGTGACGGTGTAGATAACAAGGAAGTCCGTCGACTCGCCATCCTCGCCGACAACGCTCAGTATGACCGCCCTCTCGCCGCTCGTAACCGCCTGGTCACGCACCGTGATTATATCGCACCACGCCTCCGGTATCGTGAGATACCACGAATCGTCGTTATTCATATAGGTCGAAGCCACGCAGGTGCGGTAACCCGAGGCGTCGTAATGGTACCAGCGCGTGAGGTAGTATATGCTCGCCGCCTCCGACTGATACGGCAGCGCCTCAAGCTGCGGAACCTCGATAACTCCGTCGCCGTCGAGGTCGCGGCTCCATATCTGAAGCGGTCTCAGCGTCGAGGATTCGCGGTTCAGCGCGTCTATCGCGAGGTTTCTTAAGCCGCTCTCGCCGCTGGCGAGGATATCGGTCACAAGTCCGCCTCCGTCCGTTCTGCTCTCAACGATTATCGCCGGAGCGTTATCCTCAAGCACGGTCGTTCTCACGCGCTCTATCGTGCGAATCTCGTCGCTCAGCGCGCAGCTCTCGGCTCTGACCGCCCCGCCGGACACCCGGAACAACTCCGCGCTTCCGCCGCCATCGGGCGCGCCCGCGTGAAGAACGGCTATCTCGTCTGCGCCGTCTCCGTCGAGATCGTAGGCGGAGTATTTAGTGTAGTCGGTGCTGAAAATATTTTGCTCGGAGTAGTCCTTCATGGAGTATACCGAGAGGATATTCATTCCGGAGGCTATCCTCCAGCCTACCGCGATCTCCTTCGAGCCGTCCATATCCATATCGAGGTAGCTGACGGATTCTATTCCGGTGCCCTCGCCCTCGATTTTCGCAACTTCTGTGAATTTATCGCCGCCATCCTCAAATATGTGTATCTTCAGCGGCTTTGCGTCGCCGCGCACGGAGGTAAAAACTATCGCTTCGGTTTTCCCGTCGCCGTTGAGATCCTCAAGCTGCACCGCCTGTCGGTTCTGCCCGGAGGATGGAGAGGCGTACTCTGCGCCGCCGCTCATAAGCGCGTTTATCTCGCTCTGGAGCGCGATATAGTTTGAGGAGAGCTGCGGCAGCGAATAAAAATCCTCCGCCGTCATAGCAGAGCAGCCGCACATGAGCGCGCACAGCGCCGCGAGCGCCAATATTTTAAGCTTTTTCAACCCATCGCCTCCCTTCCGGAAAAATGCACACACTTAGCATAGTATAACATTATAATTCTACCACAAGAGCCATGAAATGTAAAGAAAAAAAGGCTTGCAACCCTTTCCTCTTTCGTGTATAATACTCTGTAGCGTGCCGGTGTGATGGAATCGGTAGACGTGCTTGACTCAAAATCAAGTGCCGCGAGGCGTGCCGGTTCGAGTCCGGCCACCGGCACCAAAAAGCGTCTTTTGTCATATAGGCAAAAGACGCTTTTTAAAATTCTGTGTTTTAAACTTAACACCCTGAATTAGAAAGAGTGATACCTGATGAGTCTTAAGCTGATAAAGCTCACAAAAGCTTACGAGAAGCAGCTGGGAGAAATGATCGACGAATGGAGAGCCGACCAGGCGCTCAATCACACAAACCACTCTCCATGGGCTATATTCAAAAACGATTACCATGACTTCGATTATTATCTCAAGAACCTTGAAGTGAAAGAAGAGTCGGGCGGTAAGGTGCCGGACTCCGTATTTTTTCTTCTGGATACGGAACGGGACAGGCTTCTCGGCGCGGTAAATATCCGTCATTACCTGAACGATGATCTGCGAAAGGAAGGCGGGCATATCGGGGACGGGATCCGCCCGAGCGAGCGCAGAAAAGGCTATGCCACGGAAATGATCCGGCTGGCATTGATCGAATGCAGAAAGCTGGGCATAGATAGAGTGCTGATGACCTGCGATAAGGATAATATCGGCTCAGCCAAGTCCATAATCAAAAACGGTGGGATCCTTGAAAACGAATTCATCAATTCAGACGGTGAAATCGAGCAGCGCTACTGGATCGCTATCTGTAACTGACAAGTAACGCTTTATCGCGCTGTTAACGCGTATTTTTTCAAATAACCTCTTGACTCTCACGCTCCGTCATAGTGTATTCTCTTGTTGTGAGGTGATAAGCTTGAAAATGCAGGTCAGGGAATTTGCCGATTTCACCGGCGTAAGCGTGCGAACGCTGCACTATTACGACGAAATAGGTCTGCTCGCCCCCGCGGAGGTCGACCACGCGACGGGCTATCGGTATTATGACGAGAACTCGCTTATACGTATGCAGGAAATTCTCTTCTACCGTGAGCTTGACTTTTCCTTGAAGAGCATCGCAGCGCTGCTGTCATCTCCGAACTACGATAAAGCGAAGGCGCTCAGCGAGCAAAAGCAGCTTCTCACGCTCAAAAAGGAGCGTCTTGAGCGGCTGATTTCCGCCATCGACGGCGCCGTGAAAGGAGAAAACGTTATGAAAGCATTTGATAAGAGCGAATTGGACGCCTACAAGTCCGAGGCGAAGGCAAAATGGGGCGCGACCGCCGCATATAAGGAGCACGAGGAAAAGACAAAATCCTATTCCGGCGAAAAATGGAACGAGCTTGCCGAGGGACTTGACCGCATTATGGGAGAGTTTTCTCTCTGCATGAAGCGTGAGGAAGCGCCGGATTCCGCCGCGGCGCAGGCGCTTGTGAAGGAGCTTCAAAGCTACATCACCGAAAACTATTACCGCTGCACCGACGAAATACTGTCCGGTCTCGGTCAGATGTACGTCGCGGATGAGCGCTTCCGAAGCAACATCGACAGACACGCCGACGGCACCGCCGCCTTTATCAGCGAGGCCATCGCGACATTCTGTGCAAAATAATCTACCCCCTGCACTTCCGTGCAGGGGGGTATTGTTTCAATATCTTATTTCGGCAATGTGCTTGTCACTCATTCCGGTGCAAGAGATTGGAAATTTTATTTTTCCCTTGAAAACTGTAGAGTATGTGCTACAATATGGTTAGTTATCTCTAACTACATTTCTGCATATAATAAACTGAACGAATGCAAGGAGTGATAAAAATGACTTATGAAGTAATAGAGGGCGTGCTTATACCCTTCATAGGCACGTCATTGGGCGCGGCGTGCGTGCTTGTTATGCGTTCGTCGCTGTCGGGGATGGTGCGCCGCGCGCTGAACGGCTTTGCCGCGGGTGTTATGGTAGCGGCGAGCATATGGAGCCTGCTGATCCCGGCGATGGACGGCTCTGAGGCGATGGGTCGCTGGGCGTTTGTGCCGGCGGTTGTCGGCTTCTGGGTTGGCGTGCTGTTTCTGCTGATTCTCGACAAGGTCATACCGCACCTGCATTTTGCGGGTCACGAGGCGGAGGGCCCGAAAACGAGCCTTCAGAAGACTACGATGCTTGTGCTTGCGGTAGTGCTTCACAATCTGCCCGAGGGCATGGCGGTCGGAGTGATCTACGCGGCGCGGCTCTCCGGCGGCGACGTGACCGCGGCAGCGGCTCTGGCGCTCAGTCTTGGTATTGCGATTCAGAACTTCCCCGAGGGCGCGATAATCTCCATGCCGCTCCACGCCGAGGGCGTTTCAAAGGGCAAGAGCTTTCTATACGGTATCCTATCCGGCGTCGTCGAGCCTATCGGTGCGGTACTGACGATTCTCGCCGCGAGCTTTGTGACCGCCGCTCTGCCGTATCTTTTGTCATTTGCCGCCGGCGCGATGATCTACGTCGTCGTTGAGGAGCTTATCCCCGAGATGAGTGAGGGCAGACATTCGGACATCCCCGCGATAATGTTTTCGCTCGGCTTTACGGTGATGATGGCGCTCGACGTAGCGCTGGGTTGAAAGCCTTTTCGCAAAATTGATAATTATTCAAAAATGCGAAATAGCCGCCTCCCGGCGATGAATACGACCCTATATGCAAATACACGGCCCGCCCGATTGGGCGAACCGTGTATTTGGCGCGGAAGGAGGGATTTGAATTGATATATGGCAACTTTTTCAAACTTTTTATGGCCTAAAATGATTATTTTTGTCTAATATCAGTACTTTTTTGTACCTGTCAATTCAATGTTTCCACATATTTTCTTCTTTTACATGGTCAGTTAAGTGGTCAATATCTGATGCAAAATAAGGAGGCACTCTGACATGAAAAATATCTCATTTCACCGTTCCGGCGACTACTATCTCCCCGATCTCATAGCTCCGGAGAGTCCCAGAATCGGCATCTGGGGCTATTGCAGAAGGGAATATCTGCGAAAATATAAGAATCCGATCTACACCGGTCTGTTTCTCACCGGTAAACTCAACGCGCACCTCGAAGATGTTGACAGGCAGGCAAACGAGTTGTTCGACCGGCTGATAAAAGAGTATGCCGCTCGCGAGGGCGTGACCGAGGAGCTGAAGGCGAGAAATCAGTTGGAGTGGGTTGCAAAAATCAACGCAATCCGCGAGCGCGTCGAAGAAGTAATCTTTTCAGAACTTATTTACGCATAAAGTATTCAAGCCTCTCTTCCGAATTTGGAAGAGAGACTTGATTTGTGTTAACTTACTTCACGAAATATCTGTAGAGCATGGTTACGATCTGAGCGCGGAGGCAATCGATCTCGCCGCCGAACTTACCTTCGCCGATGCCCGCGGATACTTCGTTCTCCTTCGCCCACGCGGCTGCGTCTGCGTAGAACGCTCCATCGGGTACGTCGGTGAAGCTCTCGGCAGTATTTGCCTTGCCGTTCATCGCACGAGCCATGAAGGTCACCATCTGTGCGCGGTTGACAATTCCGTTCACTCCGAAGGAACCGTCGCCGATACCATTTGTTACGCCGTTCTCAGTTGCCCAAAGGACTGCCTTGTAGTAGAAGGCGTTAGCGTCGGTGACGTCAGTAAACTCAGACTTGGTTGCCGTAGGCTCCGGGCAGCCGAGCGCTCTCCAGAGGAAGGTCACTGCCTGCGCTCTTGTGCAGGTCGCGTCGGGTGCGAAGTGGTTCTCGTCAACGCCGTTGGTGATGCCCTGCTCGACCGCCCAATCGACAGCGTCTGCGTAGTAGCTGTTCTCGGGAACATCGGCAAACTTGACCTCCTTGGCAAACTTCGCCTCGATCGTGACTTTTCCGTTCGGCTGAACGAAGGAGTAGGTTCCGTCCTCGTTCTTCGTAAGCTCGATTTCCTTGCCGCTTGCGTCCTTCACCGTAAGCTCGTCGAGCTTGTAGCCCTCGTCGGGTGTGACCTT
>JAFSJE010000018.1 GCA_017439425.1 Oscillospiraceae bacterium | reverse complement strand
ATGGTCTATGACAAGACGCATATGGTTCTTGCCGACGGCGACTATGCTCTCGCCTGCAGCGAAGGTTCCTTTGGCGGCGTGCCCACCACCTATTACGATCTCTTCCGTGTTGAAAACGGCTTTATCGCTGAGCATTGGGACGTGATGGAGACTCTTGCTGCCAAGGAGACTTGGGCAAACGAGAATGGCAAATTCTAATGTAACCATTGAAATTACAGTCATTCCGTGATAAAATGTTCTTCGGGAGGAATGGCTATGCAGATTTCAAGCAGGTTTACAATAGCCTTGCACATTTTCACCTGCGTGGATGTGTTCAAGGATGAGCACAAGGTCACCAGCGAATTCTTAGCAGGATCGATCAACACCAATCCGGTCATCATACGGAAGATCCTGACGCAGCTCAAAAACGCCGGGCTGATCAGCGTGGCGAGAGGCACGGGCGGCATCGAACTGACAAGGGACTTGTCGGAAATCACCTTTTACGATGTGTATGAGGCGATCGGAGCAGTAGAAAACGGAGATCTGTTCCATTTCCACGAAAGTCCCAACCCCGAATGCCCGGTTGGCAGGAACATCCATGCATTGCTTGATGACAAGCTGAAAGCGATTCAGAACGCGATGGAGGACGAACTGCGGAAATACACGCTTCTCGATCTTCGCAGCGGCATGACTGAGCTTCTGGCAGAGGATAAATAAATCCAAGGCTCCGGAGGATAACATTCTTCCGGAGTCTTTTGCGAAAGGCGCTATTATGAAAACATCAGATTATCTTTCCTACATCGTAAATGAAATACATACAACGATTGTAGCAACCGTGGACGATGAGGGGCTTCCCGTCACCGCTGCCATCGACATGATGGATTGTGATGAAAACAGCCTGTACTTTCTGACGGCGAAGGGCAAGGGCTTCTATGACCGACTCATCAAGAGAGGTTTTCTTGCGCTGACCGCTATGAAAGGCAAGGATACGATGAGCAGCGTAGCGGTGTCGATCAGAGGCAGGGTGCGCGAGCTTGGATATGACAAAATACCGGAACTGTTTGCGAAGAATCCGTACATGAAAGAGATTTATCCGACGGAGGAATCCATGAAAGTTCTGACCGTCTTTCAGGTTTACGAAGGCACCGGCGAGTGGTTTGATCTCTCGAAAAAGCCGATTGAGCGAGCCTCCTTCACCTTCGGAGGAGCAGAACAGAAACCGGAAGGATACTTCATTACAGATTCCTGCATCGGCTGCGGAAGCTGCGCGGCTGTTTGCCCTCAAAGTTGTATTGTCACAGACAGTGTTCCTCACGTGATCGAACAGGAGCATTGCCTGCACTGCGGAAACTGCATAGAGGCGTGCCCTATGGGAGCGGTAGAAAGAAGGTAGCTTCATGACTGAGAAAATGACACAGGAACAACGGCTCGATACGCTGGTTGAAGCGTTTAAGGCCGATTCCGTTCAATATAAGAATTTACAGACGCCGGAGGATAACGAGGGCAAACGGCGAATCCTCCGCTCTCTGATGAACATTCGTATGCCGAAGAAGCTGGACGATTCGGTGCTTGCCGTTCAGGATGAATACCTGCGGGAGCGTATCCGTGAAAACGGGATTGTCACGCTTTCGGAGATTCCCGTTATTCGGAATTGCATGTCCATCTGGCAGGGTGACATCACCCGGCTTGCCGTTGACGCCATTGTGAACGCCGCCAACTCGCAGATGCTGGGATGCTTCGTCCCGATGCACACCTGCATCGACAACTGCATCCATACCTTTGCGGGCGTGCAGTTGCGGGCTGAATGCAATCGGCAGATGAATCAGCTTCGCATCCGCTATGGCAGAGATTACGAGCAGCCGACCGCTGTCCCCATGCTGACGGATGGCTACAACCTTCCAGCGAAGAAGATCGTTCATATCGTCGGCCCGATTGTTGAGGGGCGGTTGACAAAGGCACTTGAACAGGAATTGGCAGACTGCTATCGGAATTCTCTTGACCTCTGCGCCGAGAACGGACTGCGCAGTGTGGCTTTCTGTTGTATTTCAACGGGCGTATTCCGCTTTCCAAACCAGCGGGCGGCAGAAATTGCGGTCAAAACCGTAAGCAAATGGCTGGATGAACACACAGGACAGGTCGACCGGGTGATTTTCAATGTGTTCAAAGACGAGGATAAAGCATACTATGAAGAACTCTTACAATAATCAGCAAAACGGCTATCTTGAATCCATACAAAAAGGTCTCTTCGCAGTGCGTAATTATGACCTTCACGTTTCCCGCGGGACCGGAACCCGCCAGGAGAAGCTTGCAAGGCTGAAGGCGGAGCTTGAAAGCGCGGACGCCATCGTTGTCGGTGCCGGAGCGGGGCTCTCCACGGCGGCAGGCATGATCTATTCCGGCGAACGCTTCGAAAGATATTTTTCCGATTTTGAAAAGGCCTTCGGCTTTCACGATATGTACACCGGCGGCTTTGTTGTAATGAATGTAGAGCCGGAGGTTATGTGGGCCTATTGGGCAAGAAACATCTACTTCAACCGCTATGTGTCTGCCCCAAAGCCCGTTTATCAGAATCTGCTGAGCCTACTGGATGGAAAAGACTATTTTGTGATCACGACAAACGTGGATCACCAGTTCCAGCGCGCGGGCTTCGACAAAAAGCGGCTGTTCTATACGCAGGGAGATTACGGTCTGTTCCAGAGCGTCGATCCGAAGGTGCAGGAAACCTTCGACAACGAGGAGTGGACGATGCGGGCTATGGAAGCGCAGGGCTTTATCAGAGATGAAAACGGCATATTCCGTATTCCGGAAAACGGCGCCGTGTCAATGGCTCTGCCGACAGAACTGATCCCCACCGCTCCAAACGGCGATCCGGTAACTATGAATCTGCGGTCGGACGACAGCTTTGTCGAGGATGCAGGCTGGCGCAGGGCGTCGGCTGCGTATTCCGATTTTCTGCGCAGGCACGAAAACCTGCACGTGCTGTATCTGGAGATAGGCGTCGGCGCCAACACTCCGGTGATCATCAAGTATCCCTTCTGGCAGATGACGAGAGACAACAAGAAGGCAATATACGCTTGCCTGAATTACGGCGAAGCGTATTGCCCGAGGGAAATCGAGAAGCAGTCTATCTGCCTCGATGGCGACACCGCGGAATTGCTCGAAGAATTGAAATGGAATCGTGGTCAGAGCGGTCTGAAATGAAGAGGCACAAATACAAAACCTTATAATATTATCCCTCGGCAGCGGCAGACAGCCAAAGCCGAGGGCGTTTTTAATATACCGAGCATCTTTGAAAATTGTACTTAACGCACCTCAAGAGCGGTAATATAATTATACCGGTTCGATAATATGACTGTAAGGTTGAGATATGGAAAGACAAACTACATTAGAGGAGCGCTTCGGATTATGCCCGTATGCAACGGCGCAGAGCCTCATATCCGGCAAGTGGGCGATGCTGATCCTGTTTTATGGAGGACGGTCCGATCCGTTTCAATGAGCTTCTCCGAAAGATGCCGAAGATGACGCACGCAACGCTTTCCGTTTAGCTCAAATCCCTTGAAGAATACGGGCTGGTCAAACGGGAACAGTTTGAAGCGATCCCGCCGAGAGTGGAATACTCTCTTATCGAGATCGGCAAAAAGTTCCACCAGGTGATCGCGGCAATGGAGACCTTCGGCAGCGAGTATATCGCGCAGATGAACGGAGGCGGAAAACAATGAATCTGACCGGAATGGTTTACAGACCACCGTATGAGGCAAACTCGCTCCTCTTGCATGTCACGCTCGGCTGCAGCCATAACAAATGCACATTCTGCCACATGTACCCGGACATTCAGTTCACTGTGTGCCAAATGGAGCAGATCGAAGAGGATATCGAAGAAGCAGCGCGGGTATGTCCGGACATCGATCGGGTTTTTCTCGAGCACGGCGACGCATTCGTGCTTTCTGCTGATAAACTAACAACAATTGCGGAAGCCATACACAGAAAACTGTCAAAAGTGAAAACCATCGCCATGTATGCTTCCATTCAGAATATCAAGCACAAGACGGACGCGGAGCTTCGCCGCCTCTGCGATCTTGGCACTCCTCCCGAAGCATAAAAATGAGATGCTCCGAATTGTGCGAGAAACAAAAAAAGAACTTCAAAGCAAGCTGGACGAATATCCCGTTCGTGGCGGAGAAGGTTCGATCATAAACAGATAAATTATATTTTGGAGGTATTACACTTACGGAAACCCTTACCACGTTGAAAACCCGCAGTCGAAGCCGCGCCGAGAAAGGCGAATTACGTTTATAGAGTTTGAGATGACCCAAGTCCTTCTTTGAGGTCGTTACTATTCTATCACATTCCCAGAAAAATGAGATAGACCGGGAGTCAAGAAGATGGCTCCCGGTTTATGAAAGAGAGAAAGAAATGCTCCATCTTCTGCCGGTCGACCTCCACATCCACGCCGGCGCGAAGCTGTGTTAATTGTAATAATCCACAAGGGCGGCACTTTTGCGCCGCCCTTGATACTTATTGACACAAGAAAATTATTACAATATAATAAGCCTATAATACTCAGAAAAGGAGTACCTGCGATGATAAAAAAGGAAGAGCTGACCTTAGTTCAGGAATGGGATAAGACCTTTCCGAGGAGCGAAAAGGTCGATCACTGCAAGGTGACCTTTGCAAACCGTTACGGCATTACCATTGCGGCGGATATGTACGTTCCTAAGAACGCGGAGGGAAAAATGCCGGCGATTGCCGTGTGCGGCCCCTTCGGCGCAGTCAAGGAGCAGTGCTCCGGACTTTACGCGCAGACCATGGCGGAGCGCGGCTATGTGACGATCGCTTTTGATCCGTCATTCACGGGCGAGAGCGGCGGCAACGTGCGCTATATGGCGTCGCCGGATATAAACACCGAGGACTTTATGGCGGCTGTGGATTTTCTCTCGCTATGCGAGATGGTCGACCCGGAGCGCGTCGGAATAATCGGGATCTGCGGCTGGGGCGGAATGGCGCTGAACACCGCGGCGCTTGATACGCGCGTGAAGGTGACCGCTGTTATGACTATGTACGATATGACGCGCGTTAACGCAAAGGGGTATTTCGACTCCGAGGACAGCGAGGAAGCCAGATACGAGAAGAAAAAGGCTGTGTGCGCGCAGAGACTTGACGATCTCAGAGCGGGAGAATATAAGCTCGGTGGCGGAGTTGTCGATCCGCTGCCGGAGGACGCGCCGTATTTTGTCAAGGATTACTACGACTATTACAAGACTCCGCGCGGATATCACGCAAGGTCGCTGAACTCAAATTCCGGCTGGAATGTTATCGGCTGCGAGAGCTTTATAAATCAGCCGATTCTGAAGTATTCAAGCGAGATCCGCTCAGCAGTAATCGTAGTTCACGGCGACAAGGCGCATTCCTTCTACTTCGGAAAGGACGCTTACGCAGACATGATCCGCAACAGCAAATATACCGAGAACAAGGAGCTGCTTGTGATTCCGGGCGCGTCGCATACCGACCTGTATGACGGCGGCAGGACAAATGCGATACCGTTTGACAGACTTGATAAGTTTTTCAAAGATAATCTGAAATGAAGCTTTTTAGAATAAAGTCACCCAACGGCTCTGCATTTGACCCGATTCGCGGTCAGACGAGGTATTTTTACCACAAATCCGGATACGAGGATTTTTACGATATGCCGGAGATATTGAAAAACGGAGCTTACAAGGGCGCGGTCATCACCTTTTTCGATACGGAAACCGGAGAAATCGACTGCCCGTTTGAAAAGACAAAAAACGTGCTTTTCAGCAATCCGATAATCATCAACGGAGTTATTTATTTGCTCCGCGGAGACTTTAATGCGAACAAAGTGTTTCTTCTGAAATACTCATTCGGCAGCGAGCCGGAGTGCATATATGAAATGAGTCTCGATGGAGTTGAGCTCTACAATCTCTCGCTCTGCGGCTATCCCGTGCATATCGTGAGCCAGCACGACAAGCTTATTTCATACTATCCGGAGCGTTTTGAGATCCCACTTGAGCCGAACGAGAGCCTTGAGTTTATCGAAAATGGCAGAATTTACCTCAGCGCGTGGTTTGAGGATGGTGTTGAGGGCGGCGCGATGGGAGAGGATTACCGGTATTACAATAAATTCAGGGTCAGGGATTTTGACGGATACCTATTGAGTGAGGAGTCCGGCTGTCTTGACCTGTATCCCGACGGGAAGTGGAGGATAACATGATAAGACGTGCGACGGAAGCGGATATCGACGCGCTGAACGAGCTGCTTTTTGAGGTTCACGCGGTGCACGCGGAAGGAAGACCGGATATCTTCAAGCCCGGCGCAAAGAAATTCACAACGGAAGAGCTCAGAGAGATCATCACAGACGATTCCAAACCCGTTTTCGTCTACGATGACGGCGGCAGAGTGCTTGGTCACGTGTTTTGCGAGATACGCTCTATGCGTGAGACAGGAAACACATACGCAAGGAGGTTCCTCTTTATCCACGATCTCTGCGTTCTCGGGAGCGCCAGGGGCAGGGGAATAGGCACAGCGCTGTACAGATATGTCTGCGAATATGCAAAATGCTGCGGCTGCAATAGCGTCGAGCTGAATGTCTGGGCGTTCAACGAGAGCGCCGTTGCGTTCTATAAATCGCTCGGGTTAAAGCCTTTGTCGATGATAATGGAAGAAAAAATGGGCTGAGTCTGTGACTCAGCCCGTTATTTATATGATCTTTTTCTGCTTGAGAATGTGCCACTCGCATTCCTCGCCGAAGCCGCACTTCTGAAAGAGCGCCAGCGCCTCCGGCGCCTTTGTCGAGACGGAAACAAAGTCGGACAGTCTGCGGAAGCGATAGAGAAGCTCGTTTACAAGATACGTTCCAAGCCCCCTCCTGCGATAGCGCGGAGATACGGCAATCCAGTCGATATAGCCCTCTCTGATCCCAAAATCTATGTCAGCGGCGGCGGAGGCGACAATTTTGCCGGTTGAGGAATCTATAAGCGCGACCATAAAGTACTCCATATAGCGCCAGAGATCAACGCTGTCAGGCGTTTCACCGTCGGGAAAGCACTGGCTTATGTGCGCCGTGAGCTGCTCCTTTGTGGGAGTGGCGAGTTTGAAACCCTCCGGGAAGGTCGGCTCTGAGATATCCTTTGAGCGGGATATAAGCTTCGTGTAGATCGTATCGTCGTAACTCTTATATAGCTCGGGCTTGTAGTCGTCGCCGCGAACTACAAGCATGCTTGATGGGATCTCCGTATTTTCATTTTTGTGATAGCTCAGAAAGCACGCCCTTGCGGGCTCTTTAATATAATCTATCTTTTCCATAATCCTCAAATATAAATCAGCCAGACGACAAGCGCGGCATAGGCGGAAGCTAACAAAATAAGTATTTTATCTCTGAGAATGACCTCGACGGGGTCACCGTCAGAGTCGCCCTCAATGGTGAGCGAGTATTTGAGCGCGATGCAGATAACGAGCGGAATCGTCCACAGCATATTCTTTTCTGCGGAAACCGCCCAGAGAGAGTAGAAAACGATTGCGAGGGTGAGGAACATCTGCATGGATTTATCGAGAAAGCTGTAATTATAGTGGCGAAGCACCTCACGCGACTCTGTCGAGGTGCTGCGCATCTCGTTGCGGCGCTTTCCGAGACCCATATAGTAGCTGACTGAAATAATAACGAGATAGAGCCAGCCGGAGATCTCGATTCCGGTCACGGCGCCGCCGAGCATAAGGCGCAGAATGTAGCCGAGAGCGAGGATGGTAACATCAAGTATCGGAATGCGCTTCAGTCCTAGAGAATATGCAAGATTGAGAGCAAAATATGCTCCGAGAATAATCCACGCGGCCAATCCGAAGCGGCAGAGAATTCCAATCACGACGGATAACACAAGTATTATCGCCGCGGCGATAATCGCGCCCGCGGGCTTTACCTTTCCGGAAGCTATCGGACGGTTGCACTTCGTCGGATGCTGGCGATCCTTCTCCACGTCGCGCAGGTCGTTTATGATATAAATAACGCTGCTGATGAGTGAGAAAACCGCGAAAGCTCCGAGGCAGGAGAGTATCATCGGTGCGTCGAGCAGCTTTCCGGCAAAGACGAGCGGGATAAAGATTATCAGATTTTTTATGTAGTGCTTGGGGCGCAGAAGCTTAAAGTAATACTTCACCGTATCACCTCACAGTGCCGAGCATCTCAATATAGCCCGGCAGATTGAATACTATTTCGCAGGCGCACAGCGCAATTATCGCGGCAAAGACAGCGTATCGCACGGCGCCATGTTTTTTGGAGAGCAGCATGGAAACGAGCAGAATTTCGCCTGAAAGATGGTGCAGGGAGTAGAGAAAGCCCTCCTTGAGACCATACTGAATCACTCCGTGGAGAACGAGATTGAAAAGAATGACGGCGATCGGAGCCCAGGAGAGACGGCTTTTTGCGCTAAGCACTATGGCAGTAACGATCAGCGCGAGCCAAATAATGCAGGCGATGGTCACGTAATATGGCGCACTTGGCGCAAAGGAGAGCGCGTCGCCCTGAAAATCGCCGAAGGGCGAGGCGTTGAAGGTGTCAAGGTAGAAAAGAGTTGAACCGAAGAGAACGTAGAATACTCTCGGCACAAGCTCGGCAATCGGGAAGCTGTCAGAATAGTTTTCTGCGCTGCGAAGCCCACCGGAGATGATGTTCTGAAAGAATGTCTCACGGAAGGGCGTGATATAAACGAGCAAACAGAACGCGGCGCCGCCGGAAATGAGAAGCGCAAGACGCTTCCATATACTATCGCGGTAAGTGAAGAATACTATGAGCGCCCAGGCGACAGAGTTTGTGATAGTAATGCCGGCGCATAGAGCGCCGAGGAGGGCGGTTACAACATAGTTTCCCTTTCGCGCAAAGTAATATGTGAGGATCAGAGCAAATGAGGAGAAAATGAAGCTCTCCGCGATAAAGGTATAAAATACAGTCGAGAACGCTAAAGCATAGAGAGCGGTGGCGGAGAGCGCGAGATTGTGCTCGACTCCGTGGTGCTCGGTGACGGTTCTGAAGAGGAAAAGACTGCTAAGCCAGCTCAGCGCCATCTGAAAAAGAACGATAGCTTCGTAGTGATGCGTGAGCGACAGACCGCCGGGGAAAACGATGTGCTCAAGATTTGTAAAGAGCCAGCCGAAGGCGCAAAGAAGCGGGTGCTTTATAACACGCAGCGACGGCTCCGGTGCGGTGGAGAAAAAGCTCGTCACAAAGTATATATCGTCAGAGGAGAAGAATCTGTCGTTATGCGCTGACGAAATATCGTAGATATTTGTGAAGAAAGCAAGATATATAAAGACCGCAAGATATAAAACCGCCAGAATGGTAAAGAAGGCGATAACGGAAATCTTTTTCTTTCTTTTATCCATAATAAAAAACCTCTTTGTATGGGATTTTACCACACAATGAAAACATTTTCAATATATTGTATTCGCGCCTTGTAAATTTCTATTTAATATGGTATAATCCTTTCAAATTGGGTTTTTATGCCTGCATAATTCTGAAATGAGGTGTTTCCTATGAAGCTGGCAGAGGCGCTCCAGGAGAGGGCTGATCTCAATGCTAAAATTGAATCTCTGCGGTCAAGATTATATAATAACGCGATAGTTCAGGAGGGAGAGAGCCCTGCCGAGGATCCCGGTGAACTTATCCGCGAGCTTGACGAGTGCACGGACAGACTCCGAACTCTTATTGCAAAAATAAACCGCACAAACTGCGAAACTGTAATTAACGGCGTAACGATCACCGATATGATCGCTTCACGCGATGTGCTTAAGGTTCAGCTCGCCGTATACCGCGACCTTGTAGGCGCGGCAAGTCAGATCGCAAGAAGAGCCTCGCGCACTGAGATAAAGCTCCTTCCCGCCGTTGATGTCAAGGCTGTTCAGAAAAAGGCCGACGAGCTTGCAAAGGAGCTGAGAGTCACCGATAACGCAATTCAGGAAGCAAACTGGATTACGGAGCTTAAATAAATAATTAAGTTGGTAACCCGCAGGAGCGAATGCAAAACTCCCGTCTGTGAGTTATTACAGACACTGTATGGTGCCTGATGAGCAGGGAGGGGTTCGAATCCCCGTTCTTACGCTTTATGCTCCGACATCGTATACTTGCATACTATTTGCGTATCCTTACTACCATGCATTGACCCGCGGGCGAGGGTGAGGATCGGGGTAAAATTTTATAATTTATTATAGGAGGTCCTATTATGAAGCTGTTTATTAAACAGAAGGTTTTTTCACTTAAGGATAAGTTCTCCGTTACCGATGAGCTCGGCAACCCCGTATATAACGTCGAGGGCGAGTTCTGGACTATCGGAAAGAAGTTCCATGTTTACGATACAGCCGGCAACGAGGTGCTCTTTCTCAAGCAGAAGCTCTGGACGCTTTTCCCGAGATTTTATGTCTATCAGGGAGAGAAGTATCTTTTCGAGATCCATCAGCTCTTTTCGTGGTTCAAGCCGAAGTATGAGATCGTCGGCCTTGACTGGAAAATCGAGGGAAGCTTCTGGGAGCATGACTATAATATCATCGACGCGAAGGGCTTCTCTGTTGTATCCGTACACAAAAAGTGGATGAGCTGGGGCGACAGCTATGAGCTCGACCTTTCCGACAGCGCAGACACGCTTACAGCTCTCGGTGCGGTGCTTGCAATCGACGCCGTTCTCGCCTCTCAGGCGGCGGCAGCGTCCTCAGCATCCGTTTCGTCGGGCAGCTGATGAAGATAACCTCGCGCAAAAATGAGCGCGTTCAGCATCTAAAGCGCCTCGGCGCGGACGCATTGTACAGAGCCGAGTGCGGAGAGATTCTGTGCGACGGATATAAGCTTCTTGGGGAGGCGATTGCTTCCAAACTGGAGCTTCATGAGGTTTTCGCAGCTGGCGAGCTGCCGGTTGATCTGCCTAAGGGTACGACCCTCTATGAAACGGAGCGGGATATCATCGAGGCGATAAGTCAGCAGAAAACCCCGCAGAGCGTGGTGTTCTCCGCTAAAATGCCGGAGTTCGGCGCGCTCGGATCGCTTGAGGGCTCGATTATCCTCGAGAATATTCAGGATCCCGGCAACGTGGGAACTGTCATACGAACGGCAAACGCCTTCGGTATAAAGCGGGTAGTGCTCGTCGGCGACTGCGCTGACGCGTACAGTCCCAAAACGATCCGTGCCACAATGGGCGCGGCGTTCAAAAAGCCGGTTTACAGATTAACGCTCGATGAGCTGACAGAGCTTAAGGGCACAACGCCGATATATGCCGCGGCGCTGAGCGACGAAGCCTCGGATATCAGAAGCATTAGTCTCAGAAACTGCGCTGTCGCCGTAGGCAACGAGGGCAGAGGGCTGACAAGCGAGATGATTGCCTCCTGCGACGGTACGATCATTATCCCGATGACTCCGTACTGTGAGTCGCTCAACGCGTCGGTAGCCGCGTCTGTTCTTATGTGGGAAATGACAAAAGATAATCTTTAAGGAGCTGGGGTTATGGCAGAGCTGAAGTATTGGATATGGCTCGCGGAGAAGCGCGGTATTTCGCTTCCGAACAGGTATGCTCTTATTGATTACTTCGGCAGTCCTGAGAAAGTGTATTTTACACGCGAGGATGACCTTAAGAAATTTGATTTCGACTGCTCACCGATTCTCGACAAGAGCATGGCGCCGGTCAATAAGATAATCGGTGATTGCGAAGAAAAATATATTGACATTATCACCTGCGCCGACGGCGTTTATCCGCACAGACTAAAGCAGATTTATGATCCGCCAATGGTGCTCTACGTTAAGGGCAGGCTGCCGCTTATCGATGAGGAGGCGGCAATCACCGTTGTCGGAACACGCGCCTGCACAAGCTACGGCGTTATGATGAGCGAGCGCTTCGGCTACGAGATTGCCCGTGGAGGAGGACTTGTGATTACCGGTCTTGCGCGGGGGATAGATTCCGCCGCGGCGAAGGGCGCTCTTCGCGCCGGAGGCAAGGTAATCGGAGTGCTCGGAAACGGGATAGATGTCGTTTATCCGAAGTTCAACGAAGATCTTTATGAGAGCGTTATCCACTGCGGATGCCTCATTTCGGAGTTTCCTCCCGGTACGCCGCCGGAGGGAAAGAACTTTCCGATAAGAAACAGAATAATGAGCGGACTTGCCGTCGGTGTTCTCGTTATCGAGGCTCCTGAACTCTCGGGCGCGTTAATAACCGCGCGCAGAGCAGTTGATCAGGGACGCGACGTTTTTGTGCTGCCAGGTTCACCGGACAGCAGGGCTTCTATCGGGTCGAACAATCTTATAAGAGAGGGAGCGACCCCGGTATTCGAGGGCAAGGACGTGCTTGAGGAGTACCTTCTGAAGTTTCCGCAGAAGCTCGGAAGACCGAAAAAGATCTACGAGCTTGATGACTACGGGAAGAAGCGCCTTATTGACGAGGAGCTTCCCAAAAAGGACGAAACGAACAAAAATAAGCATAAACCGGAGAAAAAAGCGGTTGACAAGCCCGATAGCGAGGATTATATTGAAATATCGGTGGCTCCAGAGGAATTAAATCCTGAGGAAACCGCTATAATCAAGTCTATGAATGAGCCGAATATCCATATTGATACCATTATCGAGCGCACAGGACTTCCTGCCGAGGACGTCATGGCTGCGATGACGATGATGGAGCTCAGCGGCTATGTTACACAGAACGCCGGAAAGAGATATACGGCGCATATTAAAATATCATAAGTGAGGCTTAATAATGGCACCAAGCGCAAAAAATCTTGTTATAGTCGAGTCGCCGGCAAAGGCGAAGACTATTATGAAATACCTCGGACCGGATTATAAGGTCGTCGCATCCATGGGACACCTTCGCGATCTGCCGAAGAGCACTATGGGCGTGGATATCGAGGGCGACTTTGAGCCGCAGTATATCCCGGTCAAGGGCAGAGAGGATACGATAAGCGAACTAAAGAAGGCGGCGAAGAGCGCAAAGACCGTCTATCTTGCGACCGACCCGGACCGCGAAGGCGAGGCGATAAGCTGGCATCTTCAGAAGCTGCTCGGAATTCCGGACAGCGAGGTTTACAGAGTAACCTTCAACGAGATCACAAAGCGCGTAGTGCAGGATTCTATTACCCATCCGAGAAAGATCGATATTGACCTTGTTGACGCTCAGCAGGCGCGAAGGATACTTGACCGCATCGTCGGCTACAAGCTCTCTCCGCTTCTATGGAAGAAGATCCGCCGCGGTCTCAGCGCCGGCAGAGTGCAGTCTGTCGCCACGAGAATGGTAGTTGACAGAGAGAATGAGATCAGAAATTTCGTGCCGCAGGAGTATTGGCACCTCGACGCAAGGCTCAGAAACGGTGCGAGCGTTGAATTTCTGACGAGGTATTACAGCTTTAACGGCAAAAAGCGCGAGCTTAAGAGCCTTGAAGAGGTCGAGAGCGTCAAGCGAGAGCTTGAAGGCGCTGAATTTATCGTTAAGAGCGTAAAAAAGCAGGATAAGAGCCGCAACCCCGCGCCCCCGTTCATAACGAGCACGCTCCAGCAGGAGGCGTCGAGAAAGCTTTCGATGACCACCCGCCGCACAATGAGCGTTGCGCAGCAGCTCTACGAGGGCGTTGACGTCGAGGGAGAGGGCACTGTCGGCCTTATTACCTATATGAGAACTGACTCCCTGAGAATTTCTGAGGAGGCTCTCAAGGCGGCAGGTCAGCTTATTACTTCTCGCTACGGAGATGAATACTATCCCGGCTCTCCGCGCCGCTTCAAATCGAAAAATTCCGCTCAGGACGCGCATGAGGCGATCAGACCCTCCGATCCGTTCCTTACACCGGAGAAGGTCAGGACGAGCCTTACACCCGAGCAGTACAGATTATACAGACTTATATGGAACCGCTTTATCGCAAGCCAGATGTCGCCTGCAATCTATGACAGCGTGACTGTCGACTGCGAGGCAAAGGGTCATACATTCCGCGCCAATGCCACAAGCGTAAAGTTTGCGGGCTTCACCGCGATTTACGAGGAGGGCAGAGATGAGGAGAGCGACGAGCGCGAAATACCGCTTCCGGAGCTCCACGAGGGTGAAAAGCTGAGCCTTGTGAAGTTTATCGAGGAGCAGAAATTCACTCAGCCGCCCGCGAGATATACTGAGGCGACTCTCGTCAAGGCGATGGAGGAGTCCGGCGTTGGCCGCCCGAGTACCTACGCTCCGACTGTTTCCACGATTCTTGACCGCGAGTATGTTGTAAAAGAGAACAAAGCGCTCCGTCCGACGCCGCTTGGCGAGGTCGTGACGAAGCTTATGGAGGATCGCTTCAACGATATCGTCGATATCGGCTTTACCGCGAGGATGGAGGGCGAGCTCGACTCCGTTGAAAAGGGCGAAAAGCCGTGGAAGGAAGTTCTCAGAGAGTTCTACGGGCCGTTCGATTCTGCACTCACCAATGCCGAGAAAGCGCTCGAGGGCGAGTATATCAAGGTTCCGGCTGAGGAGTCGGACGAGGTGTGCGACGTCTGCGGCAGAAAGATGGTCGTAAAGACCGGCAGATTCGGCAGGTTCCTCGCCTGCCCGGGCTTCCCGGAGTGCACATTCACAAAGCCTATCGTCGTTGAAATGCCCGGCAAATGTCCGAAGTGCGGCAGCCGCATCCTTCAGCGCACTAGCCAGAAGGGATATAAATATTATGCCTGCGAGAGAGGCAAGGACTGCGGCTTTATGACCTGGGACGTTCCGACGAAGGATAACTGCCCTGAGTGTGGGAAAACGCTCTTCAAGCGCAGCGGGAGAGGCGCGTCCAAGCCCTTCTGCATAAACGAGGAGTGCAGCCGCTTCCTTCCGGAGGACAAGCGCGGCTACAAGCGCAAGACTGCAACTGCTGATGCCGCTGCGGAGCCGGAGAAGAAGGAAACCGCGAAAAAGACTGCTAAGAAAACCGCAGGAAAAAATACTGCTACAAAGAAAACCACGACCGCGAAGAAAACCACGACCGCGAAGAAAACGACCTCACGCAAGTCGTCCAAGACGGAATGAACAGCGTTACGGTAGTCGGAGCCGGACTTGCCGGCTGTGAGGCGGCTTGGCAGCTTGCCGAGCGCGGAATTAAAGTTACACTATGCGAGATGAAGCCGAAGAGTCACTCTCCGGCTCACGTATCAGACGATTTTGCCGAGCTCGTCTGTTCAAATTCTCTGCGCTCTGATGAGCTTACGAACGCCATCGGACTTCTTAAGGAGGAGATGCGCAGACTTGGCAGCGTTATCATGACCGCAGCTGACGCAAATAAGGTGCCGGCAGGCGGCGCGCTTGCCGTCGCAAGAGAGGATTTCTCCAGAGCGGTAACGGAAAAAATAAAGAACCACCCGAATATCACCGTTGTGTGCGATGAGATAACTGATATTCCCGATGGGCGCGTGATAATCGCCACCGGCCCGCTTACCGACGGCGCTATGGCGGATAAGATAGCCTCGCTTACAGGAGGCGAGGGGCTTCACTTCTTCGACGCAGTTGCGCCGATAGTCACGCTCGAGAGCGTGGATATGGAGTCCGCGTGGATGGCTTCGCGCTATGATAAGGGTACGGCTGACTATGTGAACTGCCCGATGGAGCGCGAAGAGTACGATGCCTTTGTGAAGGAGCTCTGCTCTGCAGAGGAGGCGCAGCTTCACGGCTTTGACGACGGCGGCGTATTTGAGGGCTGCATGCCGGTTGAGGTCATGGCGCGACGAGGCATCGACACGCTGCGCTACGGACCGTTAAAGCCTGTAGGACTTGTGAATCCGAGAACAGGTAAAGAGCCGTATGCCGTAGTTCAGCTCAGAATGGACAACTCCGACGGCACGCTCTATAATATCGTCGGCTTTCAGACGCACCTTAAATTCCCGGAGCAGAAGCGCGTGTTCTCAATGATACCCGCGCTCAGAAACGCTCAGTTCGTGCGTTACGGAGTTATGCACAGAAATACATATCTCGACTCGCCGAGACTTCTTGATCGCTATTACAGACTGAGAAGCGACCCGCGCATCAGCTTTGCCGGTCAGATGACCGGTGTAGAGGGCTATATAGAGTCCGCGGCTTCCGGTATGCTCGCGGGAATCGAGTGCGCGCGTGAGCTGCTTGGACTTTCCCCGATGGATTTCCCGCAGGAGACCGCTATCGGCGCGCTGAGCCTATACGTTTCCGGCGGAAGCGTCGGAGATTTTCAGCCAATGAACGTAAACTTCGGCATTATCACACCGCTTGACCACAGAGTCAAGGGCAAGAGAAACAAGAATCTCGCCATTTCGGAAAGAGCGCTTGCAATCATAGAGGAGAAGAAGAATGAAAGTTATAGTTGATGCGATGGGCGGAGATAACGCCCCGCTTGAGATAGTCAAGGGCGCGATAGACGCGAATAAGGAGTTTTCCTGTGAGATAGTTCTCGCCGGCAAGACGGAAGAGATACTCAGATGTCTCAATGAGCTCGGCTACTCCGAAATACCGGCGGGAGTGGAGATACTGAATGCCACCGAGGTTGTTGAGATGGAGGACGATCCCGCGACCGCGTGCCGTGCAAAGCCCGATTCCTCAATGACCGTCGGACTTAAAATGCTTAAGGATGGCAAGGCAGACGCCATGGTATCCGCAGGCTCCACCGGCGCCCTTCTCTCTGGCGCTACGCTGCTTGTAAAGCGCATCAAAGGCGTGCGCCGCGCGGTTCTCAGCATGGCTATGCCCGGAAAGGACGGAGGCTTCCTTCTGCTCGACTGCGGTGCTAACGCCGAATGCACGCCGGAGTATCTTATGCAGTTCGCATATATGGGACACTTCTATATGTCGAAGCTTAAGGGCATAAAAAACCCGAGAGTTGGTCTTCTCAATATCGGCACTGAGGAAACTAAGGGCACCGAGCTTCAGCGCGAGACGTACAAACTTCTCAAGACGGCAGGCGAAGAGGGAAGAATCAACTTCGTCGGCAACGTGGAGGCGCGCGGCGCCTTTAACGGCGACTGCGACGTGCTCGTGACCGACGGCTTTACCGGCAACGTCCTACTCAAGGGCGCCGAGGGACTCGGAATTTTTGCTATGGGCGAAATAAAGGGTATATTCACAAAGAGCGCGTTTACAAAGCTTGCGGCTCTCATCGTTAAGGACGGCTTAAAGGCATTCAAGAAGCTCTTTGACGCCTCCGAGATCGGCGGTACGATGCTTCTCGGAATTGCAAAGCCCGTTATCAAGGCCCACGGCTCGAGCAAGGCGAAGGACATCCGTTCCGCAGTCTATCAGGCTATGAAGTGTGCCGAGAATAATATCTGCGGCGCTATCGAAGAAAATGTTGAACTAATGAAGGTAGGAGAATAACGATGGAGGAGCTTCAAAAAAAGCTCGGATATGAATTCAAGGATAAATCGCTTCTGAAAAAGGCGTTGAAGCATTCGTCCTACGCTAACGAGAATAAGTCAGAGGGGGAGTGCAACGAGAGACTTGAGTTTCTCGGCGATTCTGTTCTCGGCTTCTCTGTGGCTACATATCTATATAAGAATTACCCGAATCTGCCGGAGGGCAAGATGACCCGCCTGCGCTCCGAAATGGTCTGCGAGGAGAATCTTGCGAAGGCTGCAAAGGAGCTTGACCTCGGTGAAAAGCTGCTTCTCGGCAAGGGTGAGGAAAAAGGCGGCGGCCGCAATCGCCCGTCGATCAGCGCCGACGCGATGGAGGCTGTCATTGCTGCGATATTCCTCGATTCAGGGTATGACGAGGCCGACAGACTTATAAACGACCTCATAATCTCGAACTTTGTCATAGACGATAACGCACTGCTCGTTGACTACAAGACCCGTCTGCAGGAGCTTGTTCAGCGCAAGGCAGGTCAGCATCTCGTGTATGAGGAAATGGGTGAGGAGGGCCCGGACCACGACAAGGTATTCACTGTCGCCGCCGTTCTGAACGGCGAGACACTTGCCGTTGGAGTTGGAAAATCCAAAAAGATTGCTGAGCAGGACGCCGCAAAAGCGGCGCTTGGAAAGCTTAAATGACCCCGAAGCGCAGCATAATACCCGTGTTTGTGCCGCATCTCGGCTGTCCACAGGACTGTGTGTTCTGCAATCAGCGGCGCATCTCAGGCTCTCCTGAGCCTGCAACTGCCGAAAAGACGGTTGAGATCATTGAGGAAGCGCTGAGCTTTCTGCCGAAAAATACCGGGAAAACAGTGGCGTTTTACGGCGGGAGCTTTACTGCAATAGACCCTGGTTTGCAGGAGGAGCTTCTTGGCTCGGTTCAGCCGTATATAAAAGCCGGCAGAATAAAGGATATCCGCCTCAGCACAAGACCCGACGCTGTCGACGCGGAAGCTATCGCGCGCCTTAAGCGCTTTAACGTGCGTACGGTCGAGATCGGCGTACAGTCAATGGATGAGGAGGTACTGCAGCTCAGTAAACGCGGACATACCGCGCAGGATGCCGAGAGAGCGGCGAGGCTCATCAAAGCCGCAGGCTTTGAGCTTATTCTTCAGATGATGACCGGACTGCCCGGAGATACGCCCAAAAAGAGCATAGAGACTGCACGGAAATTCTGCTCTCTGAATCCGGACGGAGTGAGGATTTACCCCACTGTTATTATAAAAGATACTGAGCTCTGCGATAAGTGGAGGAGCGGCGAGTACCGCGAGCACAGCGTTCAGGATGCGATTGAGCTCGGCGCTGATCTTCTCGATATCTTTGAAAACGCAGGAATTACTGTCGTGCGCTTCGGACTTAATCCGACCGAGGACTTGTCCGGCGGCGACGCGGTCGGCGGCGCGTATCATCCGGCGCTCCGCGAACTATGCGAGAGCGTGAGATATCTCAGGGCTGAGAGAAGGCTTTTGACGGAAGCTGACAGGGGAAAGACTGCGCGCTTTCTCGTCCCGAAGGGGCGGGTGAGTCAGGCAGTCGGTCAGAAAAGAGCCAACGCAGAGTCGCTCAAATCGGAATTCGGCATCAAAAACGCAGTTTTCATTGAGTGCGATGAAATAAATAATCCTTGCAATATCCGCAGGGAATATGTATAATAAGAAAGTCAAAAAACATTGGAGGCAACAATATGAAGAAATTTACCGCAGTACTCATCTCCGTACTTATGCTCGCTCTTGCGCTCTCCGGCTGCGCTACCGCAGGCGCCGACGGCGAAGCGGCGACCATCAGCCCGGTTTTCACCATCATCTATCTCGTTGTTATCGTAGCTGTCATGTACTTCCTCATGATCCGCCCGGAGCGCAAGCGCCGCAAGGAAGCTGAGGAGCTCCGCAGCAGCATCACCGTCGGCGACACTGTTACCACCATCGGCGGCATCGTCGGCAAGGTCGTCGATATGAAGGATGACTTCATCACTATCGAGACGAGCGAGGACAGAGTCCGCATCGAGCTTGCAAAGTGGGGCGTTTCCACCGTCGGCAAGCAGAAGGAATCAGACGAGGATAATACCTCCAAATAAAAAAGAATAAACTGCCTCCCCTTGAATATCCTTTATTATAGGATTGAAAAGGGGAGGATTTTTTATGTCCAAAGATGCATTGAAAAAACTAAAGAAGGCAGGGGGGATAGCCGGAGCTGCTGTCGCGGCGTTTACAATCGCGGTGCTCACCGGCGCAGTTTTAATGGAAAAAGGCACGCTCTCAACAGACGCTGCCAAAGCGGTGATGGTCTGCGCCGCCGTACTTTGCGCTGCTGCCGGGCTGACTGTCTGGAGGCTGCAAAAGGGCAACCGTACAAAACGCCGAAAAAAGTAATACAATTTGTAAATCAATATATAGATAATACAGAATGTTATCAAACTAATGAGTTGACATAAAGCATAAATGATAACCTATATATAGTATTGTAATACAAATCGTAAACTAAATATTGCAGAAAACCCTTGGTATTGCTCGGGTTTTTATTAACTGCATTTTGATGTTTACATAATGCTGTTAACATAATATTTCGGCATAATTCACAAAAATTGAAAAAGTCGGTCAAATCAGTTGCAAAAAATAATCAGTTGTATTATTATTTATGAGGATTGAAAATAATTGGCATAAACCGGCTCACGCATCAGTATATTACAGCTGAGGTGATTTGCTTGCGCTTAAGCTGTGGTAGTCGTGGGTTGGCTTTTTTTGCCGTTATTCTTCTTTCTTTTCTATCTGGCGGGGTTTTCGGCGGAGCCGTTTATTGCTTATCATCCGGTTCTGCGCTTCCTGCTACTTTTGAATTAACCGCTTCCGGATTTGTTCCTATAATTATAGGAACTCTTCTTTTTCCGCTTGCGGTTTTCTTCCTCGGATTTTCTGCTTCCGGTATTATGCTGATTCCGGTTATATGTGTGATCCGCGGCTTTGCGGCTGCTCTTTGCGCATGCGTTATTCTCGGTGCTTCCGGGCTGGAATCGGTCTACTGGATTTACTTTGCGGGCTCCTCTGCGGCCTGCTGCATTTTTATTGTTTTTGCATTTTTCGCTCTCAGATCGTCTTCGTGTATTATTCAGAATTTACTTATCCCGGAGGCTCGTTCTTTTCCGGGTTTTGGAGAATACATAAAAAGCTCGGCGCTTCTGTTTGCGATAATTATTGCGATCGGAGCGCTTGAATTTTTCTCCGTGCCTATGATCATTTAGAAAGAGAGGTGAAGGAATTGGCTAAGCTCAGCTTTTATGACGCTTTCGGAGCGTATCTCAGCGGCGTTAAGCACGCTTCTGTCAATACCTTCGCTTCTTATATGAGAGATATTCGCCAATTCTCCGACTATCTCAAGCTGACGGGCGGTCCGGCTCTTGAAAAAGCGGATAACTCTACGGTTACCGCATATATGGACTGGCTTCGCCACAACGGAAAGAGCTCCGCAACAATCTCGCGCTCAGCCGCTTCTCTCCGCGCACTGTATGCCTTCGGAATTGAAAACGGATATTGCTATTCAAATCCCGTCCGCGACGTAGTTATTGAAAAAACTGTCAAAAAGCTGCCGCAGATCCTCACCGGCAAGGAGGTGGAGCTTCTTCTGAAGCAGCCTGACCTCTCCGATATGAAGGGCTACCGCGATAAGGCGATGCTCGAGGTGCTCTACGCTACCGGTATTCGGGTGAGCGAGCTTATTAATCTCGAGCTTGACGATGCGATACTCTCCGCAGGAATGCTGCGCATCCGCTCTGAGAGCAAGGAGAGGCTTGTTCCGATGTATCCCGCGGCTGTCAAGGCGCTAAGCGAGTATGTGGAGAGCGTGCGTGAGAATATGATTGCTTCACCGGACGAGACCGCACTTTTCGTCAATGTAAACGGCACGAGAATGACGAGGCAGGGCTTCTGGAAGGTTATTAAGGTCTACCAGGAGAAGGCGGGTATTGAAAAGGATATCACGCCTCATACACTGCGCCATTCCTTCGCGGCTCATCTCCTTGAAAACGGCGCGGATATCCACGCTCTGCAGGAGATGATGGGACACGCTGATATCTCGTCGACTCAGGTCTATACTCAGGTAATATCAAAAGAGCTCAGGGATGTCTACAACAAGGCGCACCCGATGGCATGAATAATACGGCGGCGTCCTATGGCGCCGCCGTTTTTTATGGTGACAGGTATGAATTACGAAGAAGCGATTGAATACATACACTCTTTTCAGCGTACAAAGCGCCCGCTCTCGGCAACCAAAAAGCTCCTTGAAAAGCTCGGCTCGCCGGAAAAGAAGCTGCGCTATGTCCACGTCGCCGGCACAAACGGCAAGGGCTCGACCTCGGCTATGATCGAATCGGTTCTCCGTGCTGCGGGGTACTGCACGGGGCTGTTTACCTCGCCATTTGTTACGCGCTTCAATGAGAGAATAAGGGTTGACGGCGCGGATATAGGAGATAATGACCTTGCTGAGCTTGTGACAGAGCTGAAACCAATCGTTGAAGCTGAGAGCGAGCCGCTTTCAGAGTTTGAATTCGTTACGGTGCTCGGACTGACGTATTTTGCCCGCAGGGGCTGCAATATTGCTGTCATCGAATGCGGTCTCGGCGGCAGAAACGACTGTACAAACGTCATACCCGCGCCGGAGGTGTGTGTTTTTACTGCAATCGGACTCGATCATACGAAGCTCCTCGGCAGTACGGTATCGGAGATCGCGCGCGAGAAGTCCGGGATAATCAAGCCCGGAACAGCTGCGGTCAGCTTCGGCAACTCGGAAGAGGCGGAGAGAGTATTAAGAGCGCGCTGTGTCGAAGTCGGAGCAAGGTATATAAGAACTAATATGTCGAGCCTTGAAATACTCGGGACTGGGATGAAATCGTGCCTTTTCTCATACTCGGGGATCGAAAATATCCGACTGCCGCTCGCGGGGGCGTATCAGCCTTATAACGCCGCAAATGCCGTAACCGCACTCAGAGTGCTGGCTGATATAGGCTGGTTTGTATCTGACGAGTCGATCCGCGACGGACTTGAGCGCATGAGCTGGAAGGGCAGATTTGAGCTTCTGAGCGAGAAGCCCGACGTCATCCTTGACGGCGCACACAATCCTCAGGCGTGCAAAGCAACTGTGGACAGCCTTATTGAGAAGGAAAATGACAAAAAGATCGTTTTCGTAATCGCCGTGATGGCGGATAAGGACGTTAACGGTATCGTTTCTGAGCTTCTTCGCGCCTCTGATACGTTTGTATGCGTTCCGCTCAACTATCCTCGAGCTATGCCAAAGGTCGAGCTTTGCAAGCTTATCAAGAAGTGCGGAGGAAATGCGATTACCGCGGACTCAATCAGCGCAGGTGTATCCATCGCCCGGCAGCTTGCCGGAAAGGACGGCGTGGTGTGCTGCCTCGGAACGCTGTATTTCCAGAACGATGTTAGAGCTTCGACCGAGGGACTCGAAATGCGCGAGCTTTTTTCGATGGACAAGCGCGACTATGATGGGATACAAAATTGGTTTGTCAGACCGTCCGTGAGGGCTATAATTACGAGGGACGGCAAAATCCTTATGGTTCGCTCTAAGACGCTCGGCTTCTGCAAATTCCCGGGCGGCGGCATAGAGGCGGGAGAGAGCCATATTGAAGCGCTCGCGCGCGAGGTCGGCGAGGAGTCCGGCTATCTGATTGCCAAAGAGTCGGTACGGCCGTTCGGGATGGTACACAGAGTTCAGAAGGGCGATATGGGCGACATATTTCTCCAGGACAATTTCTACTACACCTGCGAGATCGCTGACCAGTGTGAGCGCAGACTCGACGATTATGAGCGCGAGGAGGGCTTTGAGCCCGAGTGGCTTACGATAGACGAGGCGATAAAGATAAACGCGGAGTACCGCGGCAGATATGCCGATATGATCCTCCGCGAGAGGCGAGTTTTGGAAATTATTAAATCCGAGCTTTAGGACGGAGGCGGCACAGTGCATTTTGTTGAAGCGAAAAGCATTCTTTCGGCGAAAAACGGTATAAATATCTATCGCGGATGCACTCACGGCTGCATTTATTGCGACAGCAGAAGTCTATGCTACGGATTTACCCATCCCTTTGAGGATATCGAGGTAAAGATCAACGCTCCCGAGCTTCTTGAAGCCACTCTGAAGGCTAAGCGCAGGCGCTGTATGATCGGCACGGGGTCGATGTCAGACCCGTATATGCACTGTGAAAAAGAACTGAAGCTCACAAGAAAATGCCTCGAAATTATCAGAAATTACGGCTTCGGCGCGGCAATACAGACTAAATCCGATCTTATAATGCGCGATATCGAGCTTCTCGATGAAATAAACAGAACGGCTAAATGCGTCGTTCAGATGACGCTCACGACCTTCGATGACGAGTTGTGCAGAATCGTCGAGCCGAATGTGTGCGCTACATCGCGCCGAATCGAGGTATTGCGAGAAATGCGAGAAAGGGGAATACCTACGATCGTCTGGCTCTCGCCGATCCTTCCATATATAAACGATACTGAGGAGAACGTCGTTCGGATTCTCGAAGCTTGCAAAGAAGCCGGAGTAAAGGGCGTGATCTCATTCGGCATGGGGCTTACTCTGCGCGACGGCGACAGGGAGTATTACTACGCCGCACTGGACAGGTACTTTCCGGGGCTAAAAGAGAAATATATTGAGAAATACGGCTTGGCATATGAGCTGCCGAGCCCAAATACGGCTAAGTTATCGCGCATTTTCAGAGATTTCTGTAAAACGAACGGAATTCTTTCGACTCCGGATGAGTGCTTTGCGTATCTGAACGACTTCCCGGATAAATATGAGCAGACGACACTGTTCTGATCACCGTGCTGCAATCTGCTTTCCGGTGTGATCGATTGTATAAGGCGATGAGAGAATAAGCTCTGAGATCGGCACTACGGTGTAGCCCTCGCTTGCAAAGTATTCGAGTATCGCCGGCAGCGCTTCCGGCGTGTGTTTGGCAGCGTTATGAAATAGGACGATACTTCCGGGCTCAACCTTAGATGTTACTCGCTTTGTAATTTCCTTAGCACTGAGATCCTTCCAGTCTAAAGAGTCGACGCTCCACTGAATCGGCTCCATGCCGATGGATCGGACAGCGGCTATAACGTGATCGTCATACTCGCCGTAAGGCGGACGGAAAAGGGTAGGGCGAACGCCGGTAATTGACTCGATCTTATCATTAGCGGCGTTTAGATTTGAGATTATCTCATCTGTTGAGAGAGCGTTGAAATGGGCGTGATCGTTAGAGTGATTCATTACCTCGTGACCGGCGTCTGACAGAGCCTTTACGCTCTCTGGGTATTTTTCGGCCCACTGACCGATCACAAAAAACGTCGCCTTGACGTTGTACTGCGCCAGGGTGTCGATCAGTGTCTGTGTATCTTCATTACCCCAGGCCGCGTCGAAGGATATTGAGATCATCTTCTGGTCGCGCTCGACGCAGTAAATCGGAAGCTGCTTTTTTGCAGCCGATGCTGCGATGAACTCCGGAGTATCTGCGAATGTGATAAGCGCGACTGCGCAAAGTGCGGCGGTTATTCCGATCAGCGTGCGTTTCTCTTTAGTTTTGAGTTGTTTAATACTATTTAGAGCTTTTTCAATAATTTTCACGATTAATCCCTCCTGCATATAAGCTTATGCGGGAGGGATTATTGTTAGACTATTATGATTATAGTTTATGGTGGGCATGCCATCAAGTTCTCTGTTCAATCTTCCTGCGGCCTACTGAATAGTTACAAATAATTACGTTAATATAGGACGCGACCTCCCGTCTGCATTATGAACACAGTCGAGGCATATCAGCGGCAGGATGCTTTTATCTGCCCTTACCGACCCCAGGATGAGAGTGTGCGGCCGTAGCGCAGATCGTAGATTCGCTCAAATTTCGATATGTCAACGCCGAGACTCATATAGTACCGGACGCACAGGCACGGCTGTCGCTTCCGGCATTGTGGTGGTCAAGCGCTATTCCGAGGTAGTCGCTTATCGTATTCAGCCGGTGATTCGGGAGATTGTGCAGAAGTCTGCGACCCATCTGGCAGGTGCAGGCGTACGCGGCGTAGTCTTTCCATTCGATATCATAGTCCCGCAGGCATTTTGCAAGCACGGACATATCGAAGGGCGCGTTGTGCGCTATGAGTACTCCGCTTGAAAAAACCGGCTCTATCTCGTCCCAAAGCGCTCGGAAATTCGGCGCTGTCATAACCACCTCGGGAGTGATACCCGTCAGCTCGACGTTGAAGGCATCAAAGTATGTATCGGGATTAACAAGCGTGTAGTATTCACCGGCTATTTCTCCGTCGTCAATGATCGTAATACCGATTGCGCTCATGCGGTCGTTGAGATGATTCGGAGTTTCAACGTCAAAAGCTATGTATCTTTTCATTTATCTTTCTCCATAAAGCTTTATTCTACAATAATACACCGCCAGATCCTTTTATTCAAGCATAAAAGGGTTGACTGGATCGCTGCAATAAGCTAAAATCAGTATCAGTTTTTTGAAGTGGTGAAGGAAATGGAAAAGCAGTCAAGAAATTACGGCGTAGATCTTTTGCGTATAGTTTCAATGTTCATGGTTATAGTTCTGCACGTTTTAGGCTCGGGAGGACTTCTTGACGCACCTTCCGCGCTCAGGAGCGCGACGGCATGGTTTATGGAAATCTCCGCCTATTCCGCTGTAAACATCTACGGTCTTATCAGCGGCTACGTCGGCTACTCTGAGCACGAGAAGGAGAGACCGTATCGTAATGCCCTGAGCTTTTGGGTAACCGTCGCGTTCTGGTCGGCAGCGGTAACATTGTTCTTCTCAATTCTGCACCCGGAATTATTTTCAAGGGAAAGAATTACAGACAGCTTCTTTCCGATAAGCAGAAACGTCTATTGGTACGCATCCGCTTATTTTCCACTTTTGTTTGTCGCTCCGCTGCTCAACAGACTTGTCAGAAACAGCACTGACAGGCAGAACGCGCTGATGGTCGCTTTGCTTGTGATCATTTTCTCTGTTTTTGCGACGTATTCCGCTCGGTACTCCGATCCTTTTACGATGCATAACGGCTATTCGTTCCTTTGGCTTTTGATTTTGTATCTCATAGGCGCCTGGGCGAAGAAGAGCGGTATTGCTTCAAGAGTAAAGCTTACGGCTCTCTTTATTGCCTCAGCCATTTGCATAGTAATAACCTGGGCGTGGCATACGTTTATACCCGGCTATTATCCGAATACGCTTGTTAACTATCTGAGCCCGACTGTGCTTATCCCCGGGTTTACGCTTCTTTGCGCCTTCGCAAGGCTTCGGATTAACGGCGCGGCACTGAAGCTCACAAAGATTTTCTCACCTGCGGCCTTCGGCGTGTATCTTATCCACATTCATCCGCTCTCATGGCAATATTCTTTTGCCGGCAGGTTTCACGTTATCGGTGAGCGAAGAACGCTTTTACTGCCGATTTCGGTGATCGGCTCCGCTTTTGTGATACTCATCTGCTGCCTTATTCTTGAGAAGCTCAGATTACTGCTTTTTGAGTTTCTCGGTATAAATAAGCTTATAAGAAAAATATCTGATTTCTTCTATTTTAAGGTGGTTAAAACGGTGCTGAGCCGATTTGACCTTGTCGAAAGGTAACTATATGAAGCTGTTATTTATTCGCCACGGCGATCCCGACTACGAGCATGATTGGCTGACGGAAAAGGGGCAGAGAGAAGCTGAGCTGCTGTCTTTCCGCATATCAAAAATGAATATTACTGAGTTTTACGTTTCCACTATGGGCAGAGCGCGGGCAACTTCGTTGCCGACGCTTGAAAAGATGGGCAGGGAAGCGAAACAATGCGATTGGCTTCGGGAGTTCGGCCCTCTTGTGAAGCGGCCGGACAGGCAAATGCGCCCCGGAGTCGCGTGGGATTGGCTTCCGCAGGACTGGCTCAAGGATGAGAGACTTTTAGACCGCACATCGTGGAGTGAAAACGGGATTTTTGCAGATGCCGGAATAGGGGATTCGTATGCGCACGTAACGCAGGAGTTTGACGCGGTATTAGCCGGGCATGGCTACGTCAGGAACAGCCTGTATTACGATGCGATAAGTCCGAACACCGATACGCTCGCGTTTTTCTGCCATTTCGGAGTAACCTGCGTGCTTCTGAGCCACCTTATGAATGTTTCGCCGATGATACTATGGCACGGCACCGCCATGGCGCCAAGCTCGGTTACGACAGTCTATTCCGAGGAGCGCAGACCGGGCATCGCAAGCTTCCGAGCCAGTGCAATCGGAGATATTTCGCATCTGTATGCAGCAGGCGAGGAACCGAGCTTCTCCGCGCGCTTCTGCGAGGTCTACGGCAACGGCGACAGGGTAGATTAAAATCGGGTAGGAGGGGGTTGCTAACCCCGTCCTCCCACAGCACCGCTCAAGCGGTCACTCGCCTATCCTCTGGCAGTCATCCTCTTTCGAGCAACTTTCTGCGGGCTCAGCCATGCCTTGCGGCATGGGTTACATTCTACAATGCGTATCCCGCAGACCTCCCCGCTTAAGGTGCAATCGCTTTCATTCCATTCAAGCGATTGCCGGCGTACTGAAAGTGCCCCCCCTTTTTTTGGGGGAGGCACTTTGCAGTATATCAGTGAATGAATCTTGTATCATCGGTATCGGAAGAGCTGTCGTCGTGCCAGACAAGCTCGTTTCCGTCAAGCGAGATGGTGCCGCTCAGACCCCAGTCCGAATCGGAGACATACTCCTCGCCGTCCTCATCAATCGTGATCTGATCGTACTCAGCGTTGTGATAAGATAGTTGTCCATCGAGAAGCGTTGCGGTCATATTCCATGTGTTCATGATGTTGTAGCTCTCGGGCCATCTGACGGTGACGTAGACCTTGCCGGGGACTACGGTCTTTTCGATAACGAGCTCGCAGCGGCCTGCGATCTGCTCGTACCACACGCCCTCAAACGCGTCGAGACTGTGATCGGCTGCCTTTAGTCCTGCCTTCTCGCAGGCGGCGTGGTACATAGCTTCAATGACGGATATCGTGTTGAGTTCTTCGTCCTCCCATGCGGCCCCGTAAAGCTCCTCATAATCGCCGCTGACGTAGCGGACGTATCCTCCCGGATACTCGAAGAAGTCGAGACGTGTATTATCATCGGGGAAGCTTATGGAGATATAATCAGTGTCGGGCATCTCCTCATCTTCTGTCAGATAGAACATATGCCTGAGAAGGAAGTCGACATACGGCGCGGCGTCAAAATCCTTCGTATCGACAGTGCCGTATTCGCTGCCGGTTATAGTATAGGAAGTTTCGCCATCCCATGCCGCGCGGGAAAGAAGAATATCGACCGGAGTGTTGCTGAAGGATATGTGCTCGAGGCTGTTTTTGCTCTCGATACTATCGGTAACCGTGCCAGCCCATTCCTGAAGCATCGTCCACTGAGCCCAGCCGGCTTCCCATTCACTGTCATTAGCACGGTCAAAGCGTACGTCGGTAGGGTGGTAGAAGATGTAGTAGTTATCTTCTTCGTCCTTTGCGAAGACGTCAGCGCCGGACATATCGCCGCAGAGCATCGCATGAAGCCTATCCTCGGGGACCTTACCGATTCCGAAGAGCTCTCCTGCGCCTGCAAGTCCGGTAGCCTCCTTGGATGCGGTCTCATAGACGGTGAAGAGCAGGCCGTTTTCGTTTTCCTCAGCAAGCTCAACAGTAACAAGGCTGTTGACTTTCGGCTTGATGTCGAATTTTACGCCGTCAACCTCGTAATTACCCCATACCTGCGGAGCAAATGTGGTTGTGACGGGGTCAAGCATCTCATTATCAGCTTCGCTCATCTCCTGAGGGTTCTCGAATTTTACAAAGCTGAAGTTGAGAGTAAGATTTTCAAAGCCCGGCAGGTCGTGAGCCTCACCGTCGAAGCTTATAGTGCTGTAAGAACAGGCCTTTGGCGCAAGTTGCACGCCGGCATAGAGGTAGTCGCAGTCTATATCGTCGACCTTTGCGCTTTCGGCATAGACGGCGCAGTAAGAATCAGTCTTGTTCTCTACATAATAGGAAACAACCGGGCCGAAATAATCGTCGTAGTCCTGCTCGCCGATTACTATGGTCAGCTCATCGTTATCAAGAACTGCGTCGCCGAGAGTTTTTATGTCGGGATTTTCAACCTTTTCGCCGAGGCTTATAGTGACTGGCTCAGAGAAGTAATCGTACCAGGTGTCCTCGTCCTCAGCGCAGGTGAAGGAGAAGGTGAGTTCCTTGAGAGTATCGCAGTCAACACCGGGTATGTCCATGGAGTAGTAGCCGAGTGCGATTCTTTTTGATGTACCGGATGGAATGGTCGTGCCGAAATTGTAGCTTGCGCCGTAATACTCGCCATCCTCCTCATAGAACTCGGGAATGACGACGGTACCCATATAGCCGTTGATCATACCCGCGGCTACTCCGAGATACTCATACTTGTCGCTTGTATTTTCAACGTCGAGCCAGATTATGGTCGGCTCGTCGGAATCTGTCGGGTCGATATCCGTTCCCGCGGTAGTTACCTTAAAGCCGTTTTCGTTAAAGATAACGTCGCCATCGGGGGAAAATACACCGTCTGTGGGCTCTTCAGAGGGAGTCTCTTCTGCGGGGGCTTCTGCCGCGGGCTTAACCTCTTCGGGAGTGATTGCCTCAGTCGGAGGTGTATTTTCCGCCTGTTTCTCAGTCGCGGCTGTGCAGCCGGCAAGAGCGCTCATAACAATGAGCAGAGATAAAATAAGCGCTATTGTTTTCTTCATTTTGGTCTCTCCTTTGTTGATGTTCTGGATATTTCTTATTATTTTATCATTTTTCTATGTCATATTCAAGCTTTTTGATGAGTATGCGTTTATCTTGCAATCATAACGTAGATGGGATATACTGTTCTCAGTACTATTCGGAGAGGTTTTTATGACTTTCAGGCACACATCGCGTCCGGGATTTCTGCTCGGCTTAATAGATTTCTTTACCGCCGGACTTTTCTTCCTCGTATATATGCCGCTCGGCGGACTTCAAAAGGAGATAGACTGCATTCTCGGGCATAAAACGATGCCGTACTGGCAGGCGTATCTTTTGGGAATACCGACGCTGTTCATTTACACGCTTGTGTGGATGGCGCGCATATCCGAGGAGCTCAAGGCAAAGGCTAAAGAGCTCGGAATAGCGGGTAAGCACACATCATGGCGGCATATGTTCTGGTGGAACGTCATTGGGCTGCCGCTTTTCGGGCCTGCTGTCGCAACGCACAGATTTTTCAGTACTCTGAATAAAATAGAAAAAGAACTCAACAGGAGGCAAAAATGAAAAAGGTACTTATTATCTCGGCAAGTCCGAGGAAAAACAGCAATTCCGAATCACTCGCCCTCAGCTTTGCGGAAGGAGCAAAGGAAGCCGGAAACGAGGTTGAATTCATCTCTCTGCGCGGCAAGACTGTAAACTTCTGCCGCGGTTGCTTTTCGTGTCAGAAAACCGGGCGCTGCGTTATCCGCGACGATGCGGACGAGATATGTCAGAAGATGCTGAACGCAAACATTCTCGTCTTTGCAACGCCGATATATTATTATGAGATGTCAGGTCAGCTCAAAACGCTCCTTGACAGAATGAATCCGCTTTATCCGAGCGACTACGCCTTTACGGACGTGTATTTTCTTTCATCCGCGACAGATGAGGAGGAGAGAACTCCGGCCAGAGCAATAAACGGCCTCGGCGGGTGGATAGAATGCTTCGAGAGAGCGAAATTCTCCGGCTCAGTATTTATGGGCGGCGTTACCGAGGCAGGCGAGAAGCCTGACCATCCGGCTATCGGAGAGGCGCGCGAGCTCGGCAGAAATTGCTGATAAATTGACACCCTTCAAGCGATTGAAGGGTGTTTTTCTATTATTAACGCAGAGTTCCCCGCCCATAGGAGCCACCGCACCGCATGGTCGGGGGTGAATGCGTTAACTTATTGATTGCGTATGTGCTCTTGAATTGCTGTTGTAGCATTATAACTATCACTCCAAAAATTGACACGCACTTGCCGTTTCAGTATAATAATATTGCAACAGCAAAAGCTTTAACGCATTTTAGTCTTCAAGAAAGGTAGACAGAACGGTTATTTCGCCAACTACTCAACCAGAACTTTGCGATTATCTGCAACGCCTTGGTTTACTATCCAATAGCTTGTATAACGCCTCGCTGTTTAGAGTGCGCCAGATATTTACCGGTTGGGATAAGTCATGCCGTACGGATAATGAAGTCGAGATATTCAATGAGTTAGATGTTTTAGGAAAGTCTTTTCCCAATTACATACCGCAAAGGAAAGTAATCTCTTATCATCAGCTTGAGAAGCTTATGAGAGCAACAAATAATCCGGATTTCTTTGCGGGTTTGCCGATGCAAACGGCTCAAAATGTCGTAAAGCAAGCGGTAAGAGACTTTAAAAACTGGCTTGCATCTTTGAAGGAGTATAAACACTCTCCGGATAAATACCTCGGTAAGCCTAAAATGCCTCACTACAAAAAGAAAGGCAGTATTTGCACCTTTACCGTAAGCAATCAGGATGCTGTACTTTACCCTATCGTGGATAAAGACACCGGAGAATACCGTGGTACGGAGCTTAAACTTCCGATGATGAAGACTCGGCTTAATTTAACACATCTTCCGGCAGACGCAAAGCTCAAAGAGGTTAAGATTATGCCTTATTATGGCAAATATCTGCTTCTTTTAACCTTTGAGACTAAGGAAACTATTATCTCAAGAACTGCAACCAATAAGGCAGTAATCGATTTCGGCATCGATAATATTGCAACTATAGTAACAACGGACGGTTCGTCCAAAGTTTACAAGGGCGGTGCTATTATTTCCGAAAACAGGT
>JAFSJE010000017.1 GCA_017439425.1 Oscillospiraceae bacterium | reverse complement strand
GATTGGGGAAAATACGCACCGCTGGCATCAGGGATCCTGCGTAAATATACGATACCGTTTAATTCTTCGGAGAAATCTGACGTCCTCTCGAAGCCGATACTGTCGTTCGTAACGAGCGCGCTTGAGCTTATGGGATCTTCGTGGAATCACGAGTCGATGTTCAGATATGTTAAAACGGGGTTTGCAGGAGCGAACTCCGAGGATATTGACCTTATTGAAAATTACGTTATTCGCTGGGGAATAAAGGGAGAAGCGTTCTGGCTGCGCGACGAAAACTGGAAAATGCACCCGCAGGGCTATTCGGAGACTATGACGGAGGGCGATAAGCTGACACTGAGGCGAGTTAACGAAATTCGCAGAGCCATTGCTGACCCACTCTCTGTTCTGTCAAATGGTCTCAGAAACGCAGAGACAGCGATCGGCAAGGCGCAGGCTCTGTATGACTTCTTCGAGCGCAGCTCACTTTACGATAAGCTTGTGCTTAAAACCGAAGAGCTATATGAGCGCGGCGAGAACAGAATGGCGGACGAATATTCCCAGCTGTGGGAGCTTCTTATGAAGGCGCTCCAGCAGTTTGCGGATATCATGGGCGATTCGCCTTTAGATACGGATGAATTTGTGCGCCTGTTCAGACTGATGCTAAGCCAATATGAAATCGGCGCAATTCCGTCGAGCGTAGACGCCGTCGGAATCGGCGATATGCGCCGTATGCGCGGCAGGGGGATAAAGCATCTCTTTATCCTCGGTGTGACTGATTCAGCTATGCCGTCATTTTCAACCGGTGCGGATATCTTCTCCGAGGAGGAGCGCGACGCGCTCAGGGACGCCGGTATCGAGCTTCCGAACTCATCTGATGAGAGCATGGAGCGTGAGCTCGGCCTCATCTATTCCTCATTTACCATGCCGTCGGAAAGCCTCACGATATCCTGCCCTGCGTATGCCAGACGAAGCTTTATCGCGACAAGAGTAATGAAGGTTTTTGCGCTTCCGGAGAGAACTGTTGACGACAGTATTTATCTCGAGAGTGAGAGCGCAGTGCTCGAGCTTGCGGCTTCCCCGGTTATAGGCGGCCGCAGTGCTGACCTCGCAATGGCTTATTACGCTTCTGTGCCTGAGAAGAAGGCTTCGCTCGATATGCTCCTGGCGGCGGCAAAAATGCCACGCGGCAGGCTTTCACACATCACGGCTGAAATTCTCTATTCACGAAAGCTTACGCTATCTGCTTCAAGGCTTGACAGCTTCTATTCCTGCAGATTTTCATATTTTCTCAAATACGGTTTAAAGCTCAAGCGCCGCGAGGAGGCCTCGCTCGACGCTCCCGAGAGCGGCACCTTCGTTCACTTTATTCTCGAGAACGTAACGCGCGAGGTAATGAAAAAAGGCGGCTACCGAGTGAGTGCCGACGATGAAATAACAGCGCTCAGCCGGCTTTACGCCTCGGAGTACGCTGATAAAAAGCTCGGAGGACTTGATGATAAGTCCGGCAGGTTCAAATATCTCTTCAATCGTCTATGCGACGACGCTGAAAGAATTGCTCTCAATATGGCGCGAGAGCTTCGCAAGTCAGATTTTATGCCGCTCGCCTTTGAGCTGAGCTTTGCTAACGGAGGAGATCTGCCCGTAATATCAGTCGAGGGCAAAGAGGGCAGCGTGCTCGTGAACGGCGTTGTCGACAGAGTAGACGGGTATCTTCACGATGGGAAGCTCTATCTGCGCGTTGTTGACTATAAGACCGGCAGAAAGGTATTCAAGCTCGGTGATATAGTGAACGGCATGAGTATGCAGATGCTCATCTACCTTTTTGCGCTGCAGAACGAGGGAAGCGAGCTTTTTAAGAATGAAATAGTTCCGGCAGGAGTTCTATACGCGCCCGCAAGAGACCCGATAACTTCCGTTTCGGGTAACGTGAGCGATGATGAACTTCTCAAGGAAAAGCTCAAAAACATCAAACGCACAGGTCTTATTCTCGACGATCCGGAAATAGTCGCCGCCATGGAATCGGGCGATAAAAAGGAATACATCCCGGTCACTGTCAAAAAGGACGGCACTCTTTCCGGCGACAGTCTTGTTTCGCTTGAGGAGCTTGGTGAGATATCAAGGCATATTGACTCGCTCATCGCCGCTATGGGCGATGAGGTGCGGCGCGGCTCGATAACAGCAGACCCTTACTTTAAGGGAGTTCAGGATAACGCCTGCCTTTACTGCGACTACTTCGGCGCGTGCCATTTCAAGACCGCCTCGGCGGACGACAGATTCAGATTTACTCCGAGTCTCAAGGCTCCGGAGGCAAAAAAGCGCATAAGAGGTGAGAAGAATGGCAGAAATTAAGCTGACGCCCGAGCAGCAGCTCGTTACAGAATGCTACGGCGGTCCGCTGCTTGTTTCTGCGGCCGCCGGAAGCGGAAAGACGAGAGTTCTTGTCGAGCGCCTTCTGAAGCGCGTGTGCGACGGAGACGGAAGCGTTGACGTCGACGATTTTCTGATAATCACCTTTACAAACGCCGCCGCAAGTGAGCTACGAAGCAAAATTCTCGACGCTATTTATGACAGAATTGCGCTTGACCCCGACAATCGCAGGCTTCGCTATGAGGCCGAGGTCTGCGCTCGCGCTCAGATCAGCACGATACACAGCTTCTGTTCGCAGGTAATCCGCGAAAACGCTCATATCCTCGGACTTAATCCCGCCTTTCGCGTTGCCGATGAGCTCGAAACAAACGCAATAAAGAATGACGTACTGAACAATATTATCGAAGATGCATATTCAACCGGAAGTGCGGAATTCCTTGCTCTTGCCGATACTATGGGCTCCGGCAGGGATGATTCAAAGCTTCAGGAGGTGGTGCTTGAAACGTACAGCGCCCTCATGAGCCACCCATATCCCGAGGACTGGGTGCGCGTGCAGCTCGAGGCCTTCGGCAAGGATTACTCCGACGCGGCAGAGACGGTTTGGGGCAAGGTGCTTATCGATAAGCTGACAGCTTGGATCAATTACAACATTCCGAAACTTCAGGAGGCAATAAACGAGGGCGAGAAAATTGAGCCGTTCTGGAAAAAGTACGGTGCTACCCTGACTGAGGCCTATAATTGGGCTATCGCCGTCAGAGAAGGCGCAGCGAAAGGCTGGGACAGCGCCCGCGAGGCGCTCAGCGTGACTTTTTCAAGGGCAGGAACAGTCTCCGGTTACGACGATCTTAAAAAGCCGAGAAACGATCTTAAGGATGAGTCGGTAAAGTATAAAAAGCTTTTCAGTGAGTCGAGCGAGCAATCTCTGTCCGATCTCAAGGCGACGTATCCGATTGTTGAGGGACTTCTCGGCCTTGTTATGCGCTTCCGCGAGGCCTATGACGCCGAGAAGCGCAGAAGGGGAGTTATAGACTTCAACGATCAGGAGCATCTTGCGCTTTCGCTTCTCATAGACCGCGATACAATGGCTCCGACTGAGCTTGCAGGAAAAATCAGCCGCAGATTTGCAGAGATCATGGTCGATGAGTACCAGGACGTAAACGCCGTTCAAGAGCTAATATTCTCAGCGGTTTCAAAGGGAGACAATCTCTTTATGGTAGGCGACGTAAAGCAGTCGATATACCGCTTCCGTCTTGCCGATCCGACGATATTTCTCGGTAAGTACCACTCATATAAATACGCTGCCGAAGCGCTCGACGGTGATGGCAGAAAGATCATTCTCCAGCGCAATTTCCGCTCGCGAGAAGGAATTCTGAACGCAGTTAACTTCGTTTTCCGCGCAATAATGAGCGAGGAGCTCGGAGATATGGATTACTCAGACGATGAGGCGCTATACGCCGGCGCGATTTACCCCGAGAGCGATTCTCCGCAGGTGGAGCTTGACCTTATCGATCTTAACTCAGATGACGACGATTCGGAGGAGGATCCGGACAAGATACGCACCGAGGCGGCCTTCGGCGCTCAGCGAATTCTTGAGCTTATGGGCTCAGGCAAGGTATCGGACGGACAGGGCGGGCTTCGACGCCCGGAGTACCGGGATTTTGCGATTCTTATGCGTTCGAAAAACCGCACTGCCGTATGGGTCGAGGAGCTGAACGCAAGAAATATCCCGGTTTCCATCGAATCTGAAACCGATTTTTTCACTTCTCCTGAGATCTCGATCGCAATGAGCCTTATGGCAGTCATCGACAATCCGAGGCAGGATATTCCGCTGGTAAGCGTGCTCAGAAGCCCGATCTACGGCTTTTCGTCTGACGAGCTCGGCGAGATACGCGCGCGTAAAAAGGACTCTGATCTCTTTGCGGCTGTTCTAGAATCGGCTGAGGTAAACGAAAAGTGCGCGAGAGTGATTTCGGATATCGATAAGTTCAGATATCTTGCGCCCGATCTGCCGACCGATGAGTTCCTCTGGAGATTATTTGACGATCTCGGTTTCTTTGCCTGCGTGAGCGCCATGCCCGGCGGCTTTAAGCGCAGAGAGAACCTCATGACGCTGCTTGACAGCGCCAAGCGTTTTGAGGCGCAGGGCTGCCGTGGACTTTTCAGCTTTGTGCGGTATATGGAGCGCCTTGCCGAGAAGGGTCAGGCGCCGGTATCGCGTGAAGGAAAAAGCAGCGAAAACGCAGTCACGATAATGTCAATCCATAAATCCAAGGGACTCGAATTTCCCATAGTTATCCTTGCGGATACTGCGCATCAGTTCAACACCGAGGATCTCAAGAAGCAGCTTCTTATACATAAGGAACTCGGAGTTGGGCCAAAGAGGGTAGACCTCGAGCGAAGAATGGAGTACCCGACTCTGCCGCGCAAGGCTCTGACCGAACGAGCAAGGCACGAGGCGCTATCAGAAGAGATGCGCGTTCTCTACGTCGCCATGACCCGCGCGCGGGAGAAGCTTATAATGCTCGCGACGTACTCTGATGCGAAGAAAATAGTTGACAAATACGTTTCCATTCCGCTTCCGGCATCTGCGCTTGTGCTCGAGGGAGCGAAGTCCTTTGCAGAGTGGATAATCTGCGCCGCGCTGCATAGACCTGAGGCGGAGTCTATAAGGTTCGGAAACACGACAATTCCGTGTTCTGACGGCGATACCTGGGATATCCGGCTCGTACGCGAGAGCGATGTATACTCCGACGAGGCTGACGAGATGGTTTACGCCTCTGATAAATTATCCTCCGACGACGTTCGTGAGCTCTCAGAGCGCCTCAGCTGGCACTATGACCACACTGAAAGTCAATCTCTGCCGTCCAAGATAACTGCAACCGAGCTGAAGGGCACCTCGCTCATATCAGAGACTCACGAGGATGCGGGTGAGCTTAACGCACCGCACCGCTATCTTAATCCTCCGACCAGGCCGGAGTTTACCGGAAAGCGCGGTCTGACAGCGGCGCAGATTGGTACGGCGCACCACCTCGTTATGCAGTATTGCGACTATAAAAAATGCTCCACTTTGGAGGGAGTAAAGAGCGAGATCGCGCGCCTAAGAGCGATCGGCAATCTCTCCGAGGAGGAGGCGAACGCCGTCGATCCGAACGTTATTCTCGGCTTCTTTAACTCTGATATCGGCAAAGAGCTTGTCGGCGCCGACAAAATATGGCGAGAGCTTAAATTCTCAACGCTTGTTCCGTCTGATCGCGTTTTCGGCAAGGGTGACGACGATATTCTGTTGCAGGGTGTTGTCGACTGTATGTTCGAGAAGGGCGGCGCGCTCATTGTTATCGATTTCAAGACCGACTCCGTGACCGATGAGAGTGCGAAAAAGCGCGCCGGGGAATACCGTGGTCAGCTCGACGCTTATTCGTACGCTATGGAAAAGATTATGCACAGAAAGGTTGAAAGGAGAGTGCTGTTCTTCCTAAGAAAGGGAATCAGCGTTTCTCTCTGACGGCAGATGCTTCTGACAAAATACAGTAAAAACGACACTATCGGCGCGATATGCTTTAATATTCTTCTTGCCGCGTTCAGCCTCTTTCTAAACGGTTTCGGTATCTACCTTACGATCCGGGCAAATATCGGCGCGGCTCCGTGGGACGTTCTGAATCTCGGACTGTCCAAGACCTTCGGAATACTCTACGGAACGGCGTCGATCTTTGTGGCGGTCACTATACTTGCGATAGATATAATTTTGCGCGAGCCGATCGGGCTTGCGATGTTCATTGACGCGGTTGTAGTTGGTAAATCGGTGGATTATTTCAATATGCTCGATCTTGTGCCGGAGAGCTCTTCCGTATTTACCGGTGTTCCGATGCTAATTTTCGGGCTGATTGTGATCGCGTACACGCAGTATACCTATATGGCGGCATCGCTCGGGTGCGGGCCGAGGGATACTCTGCTCGTCGGACTCGCCAAGCGCATTAAGCGCGTGCCCATCGGTGCGATAAGCATCGCACTTTTGTCGACAGTTACGCTTACAGGCTTCATTCTCGGAGGGCCGGTCGGCATCGGAACGCTTATAAGCGCATTTTGCGCCGGGCCGATAATGGATCTCGCCTTCCGCAGCGTTCATTTTGACGCTACGAGCATTCGCCATCAGAGGCTCAGCGAATCCTTTAGCGTGATCGGAAGAAAAATAAATCAAGATTAGCTTACGGAGTGTGCGAAATGAAGCTGTCATTACTGCCTTTTTCCTTTCAGCTTGAGCGCCTGACCGGAAAAATGAATGCCGAAAAGCTCTGCAAAATTGCGAAGGATAACGGAATAGAATCGCTTGATCTCATGACAAGCGAGGTTATGCTGTACGGCGCCGGAGCGCTGAGAAAAGCTTTCAATAAGACCGGCATTTACTGCGGATGCATTATTGCTGATCTTCCATTTTATAAAGGCTCCGGCACATTTCCGAAAAAGCTCGAAAAAGCCATCGAGCTGTGTGAAAAGCTCGGAGCGAAGAGCTCGATGATAGTGCCTGGCAGTGCGGATGAGAGAGATTGTGCTGGTATGAGCCGTGAAGAAATGCTGAACCGTGCTGTCGAGATGTACTCATCAGCCGTCAGAACGGCGCGTGAAAAGGGGATAGAGGTGCTTTTTGAGGACACACCTCAACCTCACAAGCCGCTTTCGTCTGCCGCTGACTGCCGCAGAGTGCTTGACGCTGTACCGGGGCTCGGATTTGCTTTTGATACGGCGAATTTCCTTGTTTCAGAGGAGAACTGCGATATTATTGCAAACTATGAGCTCCTTTGCGACAGAATCAGAAGAGTGCATATTAAGGATGCAGTACGCGGAGCGTTTCCGAGCGGAGAGAAATGCACTAACGGTGAAAGGATACGCTGCGTTGCGATCGGCGCAGGAAGCGCAGATGTTAAAACGTTGCTTCAAAGGCTCGAAAATGACGGCTACGACGGAGCATTATGTATTGAATACTCCGCCGGTAGGGGAGTTCACGGACTTGATCACTCAAAGTATCTCTCATTATACGTCCGGAACGTCAGGTCATATCTCTCCGGCGATACAATTTGTCCGCCTTATGGAGAGATAGCGGGAGTAAATAAACCGGTTTCGCGCATTTTCTTCGGAACTGCAATAGCCCCGATGATGGCGGGAAAAGATGTTAACGCGCTTCTTGACGCAGCGTATTCCGTCGGAATCAACGCTTTTGACTGCGCCAGAGGCTATGGGCTGGCAGAGAGAAGCCTGGGCAGATGGATTCACGACAGAAACAATCGTGAAAAGGTTGTTATTCTGTCAAAGTGCGGAAACGTAAATACACTCGGAAAAGTCAGGGTGGACCGAAGCGTGATCGTATCTGAGCTGAACGAGAGCCTCAAAAGCCTCGGTACTGATTATATTGACATCTATCTTCTGCACCGCGATGACCGAAATACTCCGGTGAGCGAGTATATCGACACGCTTAACGAGCTGAAGCGAGCCGGCAAAATCCATGCCTTCGGCGTTTCCAACTGGACTCTGTACAGAATCGAGGAGGCGAACGCATACGCAAGACAAGCCGGACTTGAGGGATTTGCGTTATCAAGCCCGAATTTTGGGCTCGCAAGACAGATGTGCGATCCGTGGGGCGGTGACTGCGTTACAGTTGCAGGCCCTGAAAACAAGGAGGTAAGAGAGCGTTACGCGTTCTCCCGTATGCCGGTGCTTGCATATTCAAGCCTCGGGCGCGGATTTTTCAGTGGAAAGTTTCGCTCCGGCGACTATGAGAACGCCAAAAAGGCGCTTGACGCGCCGAGCAGAAAGGGTTACCTCTGCGAGGAGAATATGAAAAGGCTCAAAAACGCGGAAACCCTCGCGGAAAAATATAAAACCACAGTTCCGGATATTGCAATGCGCTATGTGTTCGGCTCTGATATGAATATCTTTGCAGTCGTGAGCTCGACTAATCCCGCAAGACTGCCCGGGAATGTCAGAGCTTCAAATGCCCCACTCAGCGCAGAGGATATAGCTTTTCTTGAAGATGACAGAACGTGACTAATTGCAAAAGGGGCTGTCTCAAAAGTGAGCCCCGAAAAAAGGCCATAAAATAACGACAGCCGGCTCTTGAAAAAGAGTCGGCTGCCGGCGTATAATTTGGCTATAAGCAGGTAGATTATACCCTGTATGAGGCAGGGCTTCATCTAAAACTACCAATGGAAACAGAAATTTTCATACCAACAGACGATCCGGTGAGATTGGTAAGCGCCGTAGTGGAAAGTATGAATATCAGAAAGATCGAGCGCTCCTGCCTTACAAAAAGCGATCGAGCAGATAAACGACTGGCTGGAACGTTGGAAGAAATACACTCAAGATCTGTATATCTGCGGAGATCGGAACGGTTATTGCAAAACTTTCATGCACATGAAATAAGACCACATGCGTAATGGCCAACTTAAGCCCGGATACAACGTGAATGTTGCGATGTCGGAGGAGTTTTGTTCGGGCTCTGCTGAAAAAACCTCGTAAAGCTCAGCGAGTTTAGCCACAGCGAGCTCATGGGCGACCACCATTTATTTGGGCAACAGCTCAGCATTTCTGTTTTATCTCTTATTCATTTGCCGTCGCGGCAGCTTCCGG
>JAFSJE010000016.1 GCA_017439425.1 Oscillospiraceae bacterium | reverse complement strand
TATCAGCTTTTACTGCGGTTATGTTGAGACTAAAGATGCGTCGGGTTATATGTGTGAGGTGCTGTCGGTACTCATAAACGGCATACTCGAAAACAACAACAATCGCCTTCGCAGTCTCTTGTTCAAGTGGGCGGTGGAGCTCAACATCTGCTGTCACACAGTTGCGGCACACTTCGGTGCAGATGAAATCGACAGAAGAGAGCTTCGAGCGTTCGCGGTTGAGGAAGTGAAACGCTCCTGCGGTCAGATAAGCTTCGACCATGCGCTCGATGTGCAGAGGGATATATAACGCAGCCGCACTGCCCGCAGAAGATGGGACGAATAATACGAGAAGTAAAAATGAAAGGACAACTCAAATGAATGAGTCAAAGTACAAAAGCTACGACGATCTTCCGCTGATGCTTTCCGTGCCGGAGGTTGCGGAAGTGCTAGGAATCGGTAGGGCACACGCATACGAGCTTGTGAAGTCAAAGGGCTTTCCCTCCATCACGATCGGCACGAGGATAATTGTACCAAAGGATGAGTTCATCGTTTGGATAAAGCGTCAAACTTCCGGCACCGACGAATAAAGTTGTAGCTTTCTTCGATGAAGTGTGGTATTTGTTTGTGCTGCACAAGCTCTGATTGCCGCGACGCAATAAAATTAAATCAGAACGGAGATGAAAGTGATTGGCAAAACGAAGATCGAACGGAGAGGGCAACATCCGCAAGCGCAAGGACGGTCGCTGGGAAGGCCGATACACAGCAGGACGTGATGACTACGGCAAGGTCATATACAAAAACGTCCTCGGCAAAACGCAAGCCGAGGTTAAAGAAAAGCTGAAAAAGGCAATCGCAGAAAATGAGAAGATAGATATTACCAAGACGGATAAGTTCACGGTCGGTCAGTGGATGGATATATGGTTCGAGGACTACTGCACGCTCAAGGTTCGCCCTTCATCGCACCAGACCTACAAGGGTTACATCGAGCACCACATAAAGCCGTACATCGGTGACGTGCCGCTCAACAAGCTGACAAGCCTGCAGCTTCAGAGGATGTACAAAACGCTTCTCACGAAGGGTCGCATAGACAGAATCGAGTCGAAGAATCAGCCGAAGGGTCTGAGTGCGAAAACAGTGAGGAACATCAACCAGGTCATATCCTCTGCGATGGACGTTGCGATAGAGCAGAAGATAATTTCCGAGAACCCGACTAACGGCTGCGCACTTCCGAAGATCGAGCGAAAAGAGATGCACACGATTCCGGCAGAGCAGCTCGAAGCGTTCCTCAGAGAAGCAAAGAACAGCGGAGTGTATGAGATGTACTATCTCGACCTCGCAACCGGTATGAGAAGGGGAGAGCTGCTCGGTCTAAAATGGAGCGACATAGATTTCGCTCACGGCATAATCCACATCCGCCGTCAGATCTCGCGCATTGACGGAGTGATTCGTGAGATGCCGCTCAAGACGAAAAACAGCTACCGCAACATTCCGATCTCCGACAACGCCGTAGAAATGCTGAAGGAGATGAGAACGCATAGCAGCTCTGACTATGTGTTCGCATCTCCCACGGGCGGGCCGATCAGCCCCGACAGCGTAAACAATATGCTCCATCGAGTGCTCAAACGAGCCGGGCTGGAACAGATTCGATTCCACGATTTAAGGCACAGCTTCGCAACGCTTGCTCTGCAGAACGGAGTGGATATAAAGACGGTATCAGGTATGCTCGGTCACTTCTCCGCCGGCTTTACCCTCGACACCTACGCCCACGTCACCACCTCCGCACAAAAAGAGGCGGCGAATACGATGGGGAATGTGCTGGAGATATAAATATTCGGGCATAGCAGGATGCCCGGATTTTTTAATGCCCTCATTTCGAAGACATAATTTGTCACGTACTAATTGACAAGACACTACAAATGTATTACAATACAAAGTGACTAATTATATTAGACATGGAGGGCCGGATATGGAAGACCCGAAACTATATATACCAAAGAAAAAATATACCGGAGAATCAGCAGTCGTCTCCATGAGAATGCCAAAGGATATGCTGAGAGACGTTGACAGAATCGCGGCTGAAACCGGCAGAACAAGAAATGAGCTTTTATCAATTTTCATAGAGTTTGCAATTGAGCATTTAGACAATGGGGGTAAAGATAATGGCTAATCTGAAATGTAAAATGTGCGGCGGAGACCTTATTATCGACGAGGAGTCGACCATAGCCGAGTGCGAATACTGCGGCTCTAAGCAGACTGTACCGAAGGCCGATGACGAGAAGAAGATCACTCTTTTCGGTCGCGCGAACAGGCTGCTTCGCGCCTGCGAGTTTGATAAGGCTGCCGGAATATATGAGAGCATAGTCGCGGATTTCCCGGAGGAAGCGGAGGGCTACTGGGGACTTATTCTCTGCAAATACGGCATTGAGTACGTTGACGATCCGGCAACGGCAAAGAAGGTGCCAACCTGCCACCGCTCGAGCTTTGACAGCGTAATGGATGACGCAAACTTTGAGCAGGCGTGCGAAAATGCCGATCCTATCGCAAGAAGACTATACCGTGACGAGGCTAAAGCCATTGAGGAGCTCCGAAAGGGCATTATCGAGGTTTCAGGCAAAGAACAGCCTTATGATATCTTTATCTGCTATAAGGAATCCGCAGAGGACGGCGACAGAACGATAGACAGTGTAATTGCGCAGGATATTTATGACGCACTGACGGATAAGGGCTATCGTGTGTTCTTCTCCCGCATATCGCTTGAGGATAAGCTCGGCGTAGAGTATGAGCCATACATATTTGCGGCGCTGAACAGCGCAAAGATTATGCTGGCAGTCGGAACGGACTATGAGTATTACAACGCGGTATGGGTCAAGAACGAGTGGAGCCGCTTCCTTAAGCTGATGGAAAAGGATAAGACGAAGCACCTTATCCCGTGCTATAAGAATCTTGACGCCTACGATATGCCCAAGGAGTTTCAGCGTTTGCAGGCGCAGGACATGGGAAAGGTCGGCGCAATGCAGGATCTCCTGAGAGGAATCGAGAAGATTATACCTAAAAAAGTTGGGAATGCTGGAAATGCTCCTAATCAACCTGTTATGCAACAGGTAATACATAGCGCCGGACCAAATGTTCAAGCAATGTTAGATAGAGGTGATATGGCATTAGAAGACAGTGAATGGAAAAAGGCACAAGAGTTTTTCAACAAAGCTCTCGATATAGACGCAAAAAATGCTGAAGCATATCTTGGACTTGTAATGTCAGAATGGCATTGTGCATCAAAGGAGGCTTTTAAATCCTATTTTCTTTCCGCCAAAAGCTATGAGCTTAAATGTCCTAATTTAATCAGAGCAAAAAAATTTGCTAACCAAAAGGTTTCGAATCTTTTTAAGGAAATTGAGCAGGTTAAGGCAAATTCTAAGGATAAGAGGATTAGAGAAGCGAAAAGTAGAAGAAGTTTGGAATTAGAGAATAATAGAATTCTAAACGAACGGAAGAGAAGAAAAGAAATTGAAGATACACTTCGTTTAATTCCTGATGTGTTATCTGAGAACGAGCCATTGTCAGCGAGAGAAATAAGAGAAATGCTTTCATCTTCACATAAACCTTCGCGTAACATTCAAAGCAATTGTGAGACATTAATTTCTGATGGTATATTGAAGAAAATTACAGATGGCAGAAGAACAAAATATAGTTTGTCGGAAGAAGAAACTGAAAAAAGAACGAAGATTCACAATGAAGAAATTGAGCGTCTGCAAGAAATAGAAGTAGAGAAGAAAAAGGTCACGAAGGAAAAGCTTGAAAACGAAAAAAATGCTCTACTAAAAGAGTTGGCAAATCTAGGCATATTCGCATTTGCCAGGAAAAAGCAACTTAGAGAGCTGATAGATGAAGTGAATGATAAAATTAGTGATTTAAAATAGAAAAGACCGCTCAATAAGCGGTCAAAAAAGGCTGACATCTTGGCGCTATGAAGTGTATTCCGAAGAAAACAGTTCAATAGTACTCCGTCAACCTAAAAGATTATTATCATAGAAAAAGAAAAAAGTCAAGCATTAAATTATTAAATAAACCTGATTTTTTCAATAACCTTTAATTTTGGGGTGAAGATATGGCAATCATAAAATGTAAAATGTGCGGCGGCGATATTGAACTGTCCGCCGACAAAACCTTCGGCACCTGCGAATACTGCGGGTCAACTATGACGCTGCCCAAAATCGACGACGAGCAGCGAGCGGCAGCGTTCAACCGCGGCAACCATTTCCGCCGTATCGGCGAATTTGACAAGGCTCTCGCCGTGTATGAGCGCATTGTGCAGGAGGACGAGAACGACGCCGAAGCGCACTGGTGCTGCGCTCTCTGCCGCTTCGGAATCGAGTACGTCGAAGACCCGAACACCTACGAGTATCTCCCGACCTGCCACCGTGCAAGCTTCGACAGCTTCCTTGAGGACGTGGACTATCTCGCCGCCCTTGAGCACTCTGACGGCATTACAAAGCGCCAGTATCAGCGCGACGCGGCAAAAATCGCGGACGTTCAGCGCGGCATACTTGCTACCTCGCAGAAGGAGGAGCCGTTTGACGTTTTCATCTGCTACAAGGAAACGGACGACGAGACCAAGGAGCGCACCCGCGACAGCCTCGACGCGCAGGAGATCTATTATAATCTCACGCAGGAGGGGTATCGCGTCTTCTTCTCGCGCATAACGCTTGAGGACAAGGCAGGAGCAGAATATGAGCCTTACATATTCGCGGCACTGAATTCAGCGAAGGTTATGGTCTGCGTAGGCTCAAAGCCGGAGTATTTCAACGCGGTATGGGTAAAGAACGAGTGGAGCCGCTTCCTTAGCCTTATGAAAAAGGATCGCTCGAAGCTTCTTCTGCCATGCTACAAGAATATGGACCCGTACGATCTGCCGGAGCAGCTCAGTGTTTTGCAGAGCTACGATATGTCCAAAATCGGCTTTATGCAGGATCTTGTGCGCGGTATCGGCAAGGTGCTGAGAGCGCAGGAAAAGCCGGTTGAAACGGTAAAAGAAACCGTCGTCGTGCATAATGAAGGTGGCGCAAACGCAAACGTTACTGCGTTGTTAAAGCGCGGCAATCAGGCTCTGGAGGATGGAGAATACAAGAAAGCTGATGAGTTTTTCGATAGAGTGCTTGACATCGATGCCGAGTGCGCCGAGGCATTTCTGGGTAAGTTCCTTGCTGATAATGGTGTTGCAAGCCTAAGCGAATACGAGGAACAATGTGAACCGAATCTCAAGCCAAAGGGAATGCACGCTGTCGAAGCAGACATAAAACGCGTAGATAGCATTGTGTCCAAGTATGAAATAAAAAAATATCTTTCATCGGATACAATTCGTTCAATGCTTGAATTCAGAGATTTTAGCTTCTCGTCAAGTGCTAATAGCGCGAAGGAGGAGTATGAAGCTCAGGTTGAACGTTTTGAAGATAAAAACTTCAAGAGAGCGGAGAAATATGCTCAAGGTGAGCTTAAGAATAAAATAGAGAAAATAAGGCAGCGAATTCTTGATAAGTTTAAGTCATGTATAAGGGAAAGCGAGGAGCATGACGTTGCTGAAATCGCGCGGATAAAAGATGAGTATAAGAACTTCCTTGACAGCAAGGAGAATGAAATAAAACGTCTGCACGATGAGGCTGAAAAAAGAGAGCAGTCTGATGCGAAACGGAGCAAAAAAAGGAACAAGATTATAGGCATAGTTGCGGGCATCGCAGTCTTTGCTGTCGCAGCGTATTTCGTAGTGACGCTTGTGATTATTCCGATGAACAAGTATAACCATGCACAGGAATTGTTCGAGGCGGGAGATTATGACAGCGCTATTGCTGCTTTTACGGAGCTCGGAGATTATAAAGACAGCGCCGAGAAAGTTTTTGAGGTGAAGTATGCAGATGCAACAGATCTTTTTAGCCGAGGAAACTATACCGGTGCAATTGCATTGTTTTCTGAGTTGGGATATTATAAAGACAGCGCCGAAAAAGTGCTTGAAGTTTGGGATAAATTAGCTTATAGAGAAACCATAAGTGCAGGAGGTGTGCACTCAATTGGATTAAAGCTAAATGGAACGCTCGTGAGTGCTGGGTCTAACGGAAATGATCGAAATAATATTGGTGACTGGTCAGATATGGTTGCAATTAGTGCTGGCCGAGCACATAATGTAGGATTAAAAAAAGGCAAAACGGTAATGGCCATTGGAAATAACGATGATGGTTATGGATGGATCTTCTATGTAAAAGATGATTCGCACAACATTAAGTTCAAAGGCAAATTTTATAATGTTGGCAATGATTATTCAATATTTGAAAAAAACAACTATTTTATTAAAGACTACCCATGGGAATACGAGAGAGAATTTAGATTAGTATTTGATTTGACAAATGCAGAAAACAAATATGGAAAACTAACTTTTGACAAGATTATAATTAAGTTTAACCCAAAGGACATAAGCCTTATGTTTGCTCCAGAAATAATTAACAAATCTCAAGTGTTGGAGCAAACTGGATTTAAAAAATATTTAGCAACCTTAATTGATGATAGTAAGCTTGACATAAGCATGGGTCTTCTAGGAAAAGATATAGAAGGTATAATTAATTCGCTATCAAATGCACTTGATAAATGTGAAGATAAGAAGAGATACACGCCAAGCTTAGAAAAAATACTTAATAGATTAAAAGCGGAGGACAGTGAGAATGCCTAAATTTGTAATCGAATGTCCGAACTGCGGCAAGTATGCCGAGGCGAGAACGGGGCTTTCATTCGCTTGATGAATTTCAGACGTAAAAAACTAATTGACTAATCTAACCGGTTTTATGAGATACTAAGCTACGAGGTGATCTTTTTGTTGAACATATTTTTTGGTGAGATGCCGGAGGCGATTTATGATACGGCGTCATATTTTAACAATACCTTTCTCGATTCGTGGATAGAGGAGGATTTTTCACGCAAGGTAATCCACGACATAGACCGAGCGAAGGTGCTGAGCCCGCAGGCTGTGGACAGCCGAGCCCTTGGCGTCATTCCTGTCACAGGCCTTTCCGGCGGAGTAAAAACGCTGCTTCTCATCGACCATATGCCCAAAAAGATATTCAACGCATCCACTTGCGGGGATAACTGCGCAAAGTGGCTCCTTAAAATCGCAAAACGGCATGATGAGGATATAACGGTGAATCTCCATCACATTATGGACTTTGGAGCGAATAAGTTTGATATCCGGATCGCAAACACGGGTGAAGTGGTGAAAAATATGGGTGAGCTTATTCTTGCTGCCGGAATGCTTTTGGGAGAAGGTGACGTGCAATGAAGGGAAAGCATGAGGTCACCGTAAAAAACGCGAGGTTGCAATACAAATTTACTGTCGAGCGAAACATAACGATATTGCGTGGGGACAGCGCCACGGGAAAAACTACGCTTATTGATATGATTGCGTCATACCAGCGACTCGGTAAGCAGAGCGGAGTTGAGGTGCGCTCGGATAAAGCTCTTGCGGTACTGACAGGCGTGAGCTGGCAGCTTTCGTTAGCGCAGACGCATAATAGCATAGTATTTATCGATGAGGGCGAGAAGTTTGTAACGAGCAAGGAGTTTGCCGAGGCCGCAAAGGCGTCTGATAATTATTTTGTGATAGCGACGAGAGCGTCTCTTTTCAATCTTCCATACAGCACGAAAGAAATTTACGGTATAAAAAATACTGCGGGGAATCGCTATCAAGGCACAAAGCGGCTTTATGCTGAGTTTTTTCAGCTATATAAAAAGCTTAATGAGGTTAGCTCGATTCCGGATATTGTGGTAGTTGAAGACAGTAATGCGGGATTTGAATTTTTTCGTAACTATTTTCAGCGGTTTGGAATAGAATGCATTTCCGCAGGAGGCAAGTCCGGCGTGTTCCGTGTGCTTGCAGAAAAAAATTATCAGAACGCGCTTGTAATTGTGGACGGAGCGGCTTTCGGACCGGAAATTGAGCGGATAGTCGCTTTGGGAAAAGTAAAAAGAATAATGCTGTATCTGCCGGAATCGTTTGAGTGGCTTGTACTAAAATCGGACATTATTGATGATAAAGAGGTGCGTGAGATATTGAACGAGCCATCCGAGCATATTGATAGCGCTATCTATTTCAGCTGGGAGCAGTTTTTTACCGCCTTGCTCACGGAACACAGTCAGGGAACATATCTGAGATATACCAAAAGCCGATTGAACGAGAATTATCTAAACACCAACGAGATGGAAAAAATCGGACAAGTTATGGCAGATATTACAGAAATACTTAATGAGGAGACAAACGACGATGCCTAAATTTGTAATCGAATGTCCGAACTGCGGCAAGTATGCCGAGGCGAGAACGGGCTTTTTTGCCCGCAAAAAGATAGACTGCGACTGCGGATACACCATCAACGTCCGCACAGACAAGATGACGAGCCGTCAGTGCCCTCACTGCGGAAACAACGTAGTTTTCAATCAGTCAAAGGGCGAAAACGCCAGATGCCCGGTCTGCCATGAGCCGATAAACACAATGGCGGAGCAGGACAAAACGGTTGAATTCTCCTGCCGTCAGTGCGGTATCCGCCTGCACACGACGAAGGGTGCCGATACATACACCTGCCCGGTCTGCGACTGCGTAAACGATGTTGCCGAGCGGGTACAGATGGAGAAGATCCGCTCAGACGGACTTGCCTCAATAATCAAATACGAGGGCGACAACTCCACGTTTATCTGGAAGCACCCGATCGAGGACTTCAACTACGGCTCTCAGCTCATAGTTCACGAGAGCCAGGAGGCGATATTCTTCCGCGACGGACAGGCTCTCGACCTCTTCGGACCCGGCAGATACACGCTTGAAACTCAGCAGCTTCCGATCATGGAGAAGCTCTACACTCTTCCGACTGATACGGAGGGAACCTTCCACACCGAGGTGTATTTCATCAACAAGACCGTTCAGATGGCGGTCAAATGGGGAACGCCGGAAAAGGTGCGCTTTATCGATCCGCTTACCGGCACGCCGCTTGAGCTTGGCGCCTCCGGAGAGATGAATCTTGCGGTCGCTGACGGACGAAAGCTGCTTCTCAAGCTCGTCGGCACGATGAAGGGTATCTCCTGGGACGAGGGTGCAGGCTTTACTCAGTCGCTGCAATCCTCGTTCCGTCCGCTTATCGCAAGCGCAGTTAAAACAAATCTCCCCGCCGTCATAAAACGTGAGGAGATAGATATACTTGAGATAGACGAGAAGCTCGACGTCATTTCCGACGCTCTTTGCGAGAAGATAAAGTCCGGCTTTGAGGAATACGGTCTTACGATTCCGCAGTTTTACGTTACCCGCGTCGTACTGCCGGAGGATGATCCCAACTTCAAGCGCATCCGTGAGCTGCATACCATCGTTCTCCAGTCGAAGGTCATTCAGGCTGAGGCAACGATAAAAACTGTTCAGGCTCAGGCCCAGGCGCAGTATCGCACAGCCGAGGAGCGCAGCAAGGCGGAGATCGAAGCTGCCCGTCGCGGTTACGTCCTCGAGCAGCAGGCGACCGAGACAGAAATTGCGCGCCGTGAGGCTGAGAGAAAAATTATCGGCGCGCAGGCTGAGGCGCAGGCGCAGCGTATGGCGGGTCTTACCGAAGCCGAGATAATGGCGGCGAAGGGTTACAATCAGAAGGACGTGCTTCAGGCGGAGGTTCAGAAAGCCTACGCCGAGGGTATCGGCAATATGGGACCGTCAATCTCTTCCGGCGGCAGCAGCGGTATCCTCGGAGATATGCTTGGACTCGGCGTCGGCATGGCTGCGGCTCAGACTATCGCTCCGCAGATCGGAAATATGATGCAGGGGTTCCAGACTCCGGCTCAGCAGCCAGCTAGCGAAGGCTGGACTTGCCCTCAGTGCGGAAAAGTCGGAATTACCTCTAAATTCTGTCCGGACTGCGGCGCAAAGAAGCCGGAGCTGACCTGGGATTGCCCTGATTGCGGCACAAAGGGTATAAAGTCGAATTTCTGTCCTAATTGCGGAAGAAAGAGGGGAGAATAATGAGTAAGAATACTATAAGATTTTATGCTGTTCTCGCATTAGTGCTCGTCGCTTTTTCGGTGATCGTTTTTGTTGTCCCGTTTGAGAAAAATGCTGCTTTCTGGGTTTCGTATGTGTTTGCCATTATAGCCATCTGCGCACAGGCTTATGTGCAGTCAAAAGCGTTTAACAGCGGAATGCCTGCGAGAAGCAAATTCTACGGCTTTCCAATCGGAAAAATCGGACTCGTTTATCTGATAGCTCAGCTCATACTCAGCATACTGTTTATGGCGTTGGGAGCGTATATTCCGGTATGGATAAGCGTGGTGGTATTCGTGCTGCTTTTCTGCGCCGCTGCAGTAGGATTTATAGCGGTGGACGCAACTCGTGACGAAGTCGAGCGACAGGACGAGAAGCTTAAAGCCGATGTTAATCGTATGCGCGCGCTCCAGTCCAAGGCGTCGCATCTTGTAAGCCTTTGCAAAACGCCCGAAGCAAGAAAAGCGGTTTTGGAAGTATCTGACGCTCTGAAATACTCCGATCCGGTCAGTTCGGATGCGACGAGGGAAGCGGAGGATAACCTCGCGAGCGTTATTGACGTGCTCCAGTCTGCGATAGTAGACGATGATATTGAATCGATTAAAACTCTCTGTAAAGACGCAATCGGCTCGATTTCCGAGAGAAACAGAATTTGCAAGCTGAACAAGTAAGGGAAAAATATATTCCCTCCCCACCCGCGGATTACCCCACGAATAATACGAGAAATAAAAAAGTAAAAACTCCGGCAAAAGCTTCCGCGCCTTAGTCAAAGAAAAGAAAAATCACGCATCGAAACTGTATCGATGCGTGATTTTGCACTTCTGACAAAAGCCATTTACTGTTAAAAAAGTTTTGAAAATTCTGCAAAACGCTCGGAATTTGCTGTTAAGTCCGTCTGAAAGTTTCCGGGAATTTTGCAATCTGGGTCAAAATCTGGGTCAGCCGATTTTGACAATCGCTTAAGTGCCCCAAAAAGTTATAAAAAGTGGCGATTTTCATCGAAAATCGCCACTTTTATGGTTGCGGGGGTGGGACTTGAACCTCACGACCTCCGGGTTATGAGCCCGACGAGCTACCAACTGCTCTACCCCGCGATATGCGGGAGCGCGAAACGCGCTCCTCTTTGTAAGAGATACTATACCACACTTTCAGAGCTTAGTCAAGAGAAATCGCGCGACATTATTCTCCCTGATGCGATTTTTCTCCGCCGGAGGGTCTTCTGCGGCGGAAGCGGCGGTTATGCGACTGCGGCTTATCCGCCTTTTTGGGCTCATCGGCGCGCTGAACGGGCTTTTCCTCGACCTCCGCCTTCACCCTGTGAACCTCGTGGCTTCTGTGACGCGGCGCGTGGGACTTCTCCTGCTTTACAGGCTCGGCGGGAGCGGGCTCCTGCGGCTTCTCGACCCGCTTTATGCGTGGGGCGGGCTTCTCATCGGGGATCCTGCCCTCCGCCTTCATCTGAAGATACTCGGCGCGCTTCTGCTTGCCGCCGAGGACTGCGACCTCTTCGGCGCGGAAGGTTTTTATATTCATCTCCGAAACATCCTCGAGGCGGACGCGGACGGTGCTCTTGAGCAGATTAACGTCGAGTACGGTGCCCTTTCCGGCGGGAGTATCGACGAAGGAATCGGGCTTCGGTACGTTCTTGACAAGCTCCTCATACGCCGCCTCCTCGTACTTGAGGCAGCACATAAGCCTGCCGCAGGCGCCGGAGATCTTGGTCGGGTTGAGAGAGAAGCCCTGCGTTTTCGCCATCTTTATGCTGACGGGCTGGAAGTCGTCAAGAAACTGCGCACAGCAGTACTGCCTTCCGCAGATACCGAGACCGCCGAGCATACGCGCTTCGTCGCGCACACCGATCTGACGGAGCTCAATGCGGGTATGGAACACGCCGGCGAGGTCCTTGACGAGGTCTCGGAAGTCTACTCTGCCGTCCGAGGTGAAGAAGAAGAGAATCTTGCTGCCCTCAAAGTTATACTCGACGTCGACAAGCTTCATATCGAGCTTGTGAGCGCGGATCTTCTCGCGGCCGATGCGATACGCGTCCCTCTCGGCGGCGCGGTTTTCCTCTGCACGGCGGTTATCCTCCGCGGTTGCAACGCGCACGACGGGACGCAGGGGAGCGTGGACGGCATCGTCCGGCACCTCGTGGTTGCCTGCGGCGCACTCGGCGTACTCGAGACCCTTCGCGGTGTCAACGATCACGTTCTCGCCCTGACGGACATTGATGCCGTTCGGGTCGAAGAAATACACCTTTCCTTTATTTTTGAATCTTACGCTGACTACTTCTGCCATTGTATTCTCCTAAATTATATCAAACGTGCGCCAGAAATGCGTTCAGATAAAGACCTGCAAGGTGAACGGCGCTCATGTTGAATATCATATACTTTTCCGCATCGCTGCAGGCGTCGGTTACGGAGGTGAAAAGCGCCTCGCTTATCTCGCCGGTGCGGATCCTTTCGACGGCTCCGCGCTTGAGTGCGGCTATGAAATCGGCGAGGACGGCGCGATCCTTTTCCTTTTCGAGCTCCGTCGCCGCAGAGGAGAGCAGTACGCGGTCGCGCCTCAGTGCGGCGCGCCAGAATTTATCCGCGAGCGCGCTCTCAATCACGAGGTCGCGGGGCGGGAGGGTGATGAGCTCACAGCGGCTGCGGACTGTTCCGAGAAGCTTTTCGGGGTTTTCCGCGGTAAGAATAAATACCGCGTGGCTCGGCGGCTCCTCAAAGACCTTGAGCATCGCGTTCTGCGCGGCGGCGTTCATATAATCCGCCTCGCGGATAATGAAAACGCTCTTTTCTGCCTCGTTTGGCATTACCATCGCCTGAGCGCGGACAGTGCGCATCGCGTCGATTTTGATTTCCTTATCGTCGCCGACCCTGCCGGTGACAGTTATATCGGGGTGCAGACCCTTCAACGCCTTCTGACAGGCGTGACACACGCCGCAGGGACGCGCATCTCGCTCACAGACGCAGCTCTGCGCGAGAACCTTTGCGCCCTCAAAGCGCCCATCCTCGTCCGAGCCCGTTATGATATACGCATGAAAGAGCCTGCCGGAGGATATATGCGATTTTATTAAATCAGAAATAGTCGCCATTTTTTCCTCCACTGCCGGATTTATTTATGGTAGAGCTTTTTCGTCTGGTACACCGGCTCGCAGGTGAGGTTTATGCCGAGCTTCTTCATAAGATTCTCGTCGACCTGACTGAGAATGACGGTGGAGTGCGCCTCGCAGCCCTTGAGCTTCTCGAGCTGCTGCATGGCTATCTCGGCTACGGGATTCGTCGCCGCGGAAATGCTGAGCGCGACGAGCACCTCATCGGTGTGCAGACGCGGGTTGTGACCGCCGAGGTGATTGACCTTGAGGTCCTGTACCGGCTCGATGATGGCGGGGCTGAGAAGGCGGATACGGTCGTTGATGCCGCCGAGCTGTTTGAGCGCGTTCAGCAGCGCGGCTGAGGCGGCGCCGAGGAGCTTCGTGGTCTTGCCGGTGACTATGGTGCCGTCCGGCAGCTGGAGCGCAAAGCCCGGCTCGCCGGTCTCCTCAAAGCGCGCGAGCGCCTCCTTGCGGCAGATGCGGTCGTTTTCGGTAACGCCGACGGAGTTCATGAGTATCTTTATCTTCTCAACGTCCATGCCGTCGGAAAGACCCTTCGTGCGGTTGCAGAGAGCGGCAAAATACCGGCGGATTATCTCGTTTTTCGAGGCTTCACAGCAAACCTCGTCGTCTACGATGCAGTTGCCCGCCATATTTACGCCCATATCGGTGGGGGATTTGTAGGGACACTCGCCGTCGTATACGCGCTCGAAGAGCGTGCGCAGAACGGGGAAAACCTCGACGTCACGGTTGTAGTTTACGGTCATTACACCGTAGGCTTCGAGGTGGAAGGGGTCAATCATATTCACGTCGTTGAGGTCGGCGGTCGCCGCCTCGTAAGCGACGTTTACGGGGTGCTTCAAGGGGAGATTCCAGATCGGGAAGGTCTCAAACTTCGCGTAGCCGGCGCTTACGCCGCGCTTGCGCTCGTTGTATATCTGACTGAGGCAGGTGGCCATCTTGCCGCTTCCGGGGCCGGGAGCGGTCACGACGACGAGGGGGCGGGTGGTCTCGATGAACTCATTTTTACCGTAGCCCTCGTCGGAGACTATCTTTTCAACATCGGCGGGATAGCCTGCGATGGGGTAGTGGCGGTAAACGCGGATTCCCAGTGCCTCAAGGCGCTGCTGGAAGCTCTCTGCGCTGGACTGACCGGCAAACTGCGTGATCACAACGCTGCCGACATAGAGCCCGTAGCCGCGGAAGGCGTCGATGAGCCTCAGAACGTCGAGATCGTAGGTAATGCCGTAATCTCCGCGAACCTTGTTCTTCTCAATGTCGCTCGCGCAGATTGCGATCACTATCTCAGCCTTGTCCTTCAGCTCGAGGAGCATTTTGACCTTGTTGTCCGGCTCGAAGCCCGGCAGAACGCGGGAGGCGTGGTAATCGTCGAAGAGCTTGCCGCCAAACTCGAGATAGAGCTTGCCGCCGAACTGCTCGATGCGCTCCTTTATGTGCTCAGCCTGCATCTTGCGGTATTTTTCACTGGAAAATCCGATTTTCATTCCCTTCACCCCTGCTTTGTGAACTTTTTATAGCTTTTCTATCTTATTCAGCACCTCGTCGAGCGCGCCGCACTCGATGCTCTCGACCTCGCCCCTGTCGACAAGAGCGGCAAAGTCGGGATTAATCGGCAGCTCGGCGGTGCAGTCAACGCCGTACCTCTCAGCGAGCGCCTTGACGTCGCCGGAGCCGAAGATGCGGTGCTTTTCTCCGCAGCTCGGGCACTGGAACCACGCCATGTTCTCGACGATGGCGATTATGGGCTTGTCCATCATCGCCGCCATCTTGACCGCCTTCTCGACGATGGTGCCGACCATCTCCTGCGGGCTTGTGACCACGATGATACCGTCCACCGGGAGGCTCTGGAAGATGGTGAGCGGAACGTCGCCCGTTCCGGGAGGCATATCGACAAACATATAGTCAACGTCGCCCCACGCGACGTCGGTCCAGAACTGACCGACAACTCCGGCTATGACCGGACCGCGCCACACTACGGGGTCGGAGGCAGAGTCGAGGAGCATATTCATGCTCATTATCTGTATGCCGGACTTCGTAACGGCGGGGAAGATGCTCTTTCCGTCCGAAACAGCTCTGTCGCGGATACCGAACTCTGCGGGAACGGAGGGGCCGGTTATATCGGCGTCGAGAACGGCGACTGAAGCGCCTCTCTTTGCCATATTCACGGCGCTGAGCGCGGTGACGAGGCTTTTGCCGACGCCGCCCTTGCCGGATACGACTGCGATGACTTTTTTTACGTTTGAGCCCTCGTTCTGGGGCTTTAAGAAGCTCTGCGGCTCTCTGCGGGAGGAACAGTCCTGACCGCAGGAGGAGCAGTTAGACGTGCAGTTTTCAGCCAAACTATATCACTCCAAAATAAAAATATTAACTTGCCTATTATAATAGAAAATACACTAATAGTCAAATATTTTTGATATAAATCGGTGAACGCTTTTTCGACCGAATTTGCTCTTTACACCCGCGGGAAATGATGGTATAATCATTTTAACATGTATAAGTGTCATTATGGGCATTTATTTTGTGCGTATTTCTCTCCCTTTCGGGAATAGCTATATTAAGGAACCTCTGAATCGCAGCGCTCTTCGCTCTTGCTGATTTAATCAGACGTTCCCTACAAAATATTGAGTGGAGGCCAGAGCCTTGTATAAGTATATCGTTCGCGGCGGAAAAGAGCTGAGCGGAATCATCGAAATCTCCGGAGCCAAAAACGCTGCCGTCGGCATGATACCCGCCGCCATACTTGTGGACGGAGTGTGCCGCATAGAGAATATCCCGCAGATATCCGATACGAATATCCAGCTCGGAATCCTCAGCACCCTCGGCGCGTCCGTGAAGATGGTGACCCCCCACACTATGGACATCGACTGCACCGGCATACATACGCCGGTGGCGGACTTCGACATGATGCAGAAGCTCCGCGCAAGCTATTACCTCATCGGCGCGCTTCTCGGAAAATTCGGAGAGGCAGTGGTCGCCATGCCGGGTGGCTGCAACTTCGGCGGTGTTCGCCCCATTGACCAGCACGTCAAGGGTTTCGAGGCCATGGGCGCGACGGTTGAGCTGAAAAACGGACTCGTATACGCGAAGGCGGAGGGCGGCAGGCTCCGCGGAGCTTATATCTATCTCGACGTCGTATCCGTCGGCGCGACGATTAATCTTATGCTCGCGGCTGTCCTCGCAAAGGGCAGGACTATCATTGAAAACGCCGCGCGCGAGCCGCACATAGTCGACGTTGCGAACTTCTTAAACTCTATGGGCGCAGATGTGCGCGGAGCGGGAACGAACGTCATAAAGATCCACGGCGTGGAGCGCCTCACCGGCGGCTTCTATTCGATAATCCCCGATCAGATCGAGGCCGGCACCTATATGGCTGCCGTTGCGGGCACCGGCGGCGAGCTGATTATCCGAAATGTCATCCCGAAGCACTTGAACTGCATCTCCGGCAAGCTCGAGGAGATGGGCGTTGAGGTCGAGGAGGGCGAGGACGAGGTGCTTGTCCGCAGACACGGCCCGCTTCGCCGCACTAACTTTAAAACTCAGCCTTATCCCGGCTTCCCGACGGATATGCAGCCGCAGATGACAACTGTTCTCGCTATTGCAAACGGCACAAGCCGTGTTACCGAGGGAGTTTGGGACAGCAGATATAAATACGTCGACGAGCTTCTCAAAATGGGCGCGAATATCCGCGTCGATGGGAGAACGGCTTACGTCGAGGGCGTTCAGAAGCTCACCGGAGCGCACGTCAAGGCGTGCGACCTCAGAGCCGGCGCCGCAATGGTCATTGCCGGACTCTGTGCCGAGGGCGTAACCGAAATTGAGGGCGTTGAGTACGTCGAGCGCGGCTATGAGGAGCTTATAAAGAAGCTTCGCTCTGTCGGCGCGGATATAGAGTGCGTGGAAATACCGGAAGCTGATACCGCGATCCCGAACGCCGGCTGATATGCTCGATATCACGATTATCGCCGTCGGCAAGCTGAAGGAGAAATTTTATCTCGACGCCTGCGGCGAGTACATAAAGCGGCTCGGAGCCTACTGCAGGATTGCGGTTAACGAGCTTCCGGAGTCGAAAAAAGAGAACAACATGGAGTACGAGGCGGACGCCATTCTCGCCGCCGTGCCGAAGGGCGCGTACATCTGCGCGATGTGCGTTGAGGGCGAGGAGATGACGAGCGAGGAGTTTTCCGCTAAAATAGTTAAAATCTCCGCTGAGGCAAGTAAAATTTGCTTTATTATAGGCGGGTCGGACGGGCTCAGCCCAAGAGTCAAGAGCGCCGCGAAGCTCAGAATGAGCATGTCGCGCATGACCCTGCCGCACCACCTTGCGCGGGTAATGCTGCTTGAGCAGATTTACCGCGCGATGAACATCGCCTCCGGCGGAAAGTACCACAAATAATATATGGAGGTGCTCACATGGCAATATCGGACTGGGGACTGAATAAGAGCGCTCTGCGCGGCGTCTGGCCGAAGACTGAGCAGGGCGAGTTTGTCGCGCCCGCGCTTCTGACGCACACGGCGGGAAACGAGCTTGAAAGCGAGCTTGTCCGCTCGCTTATGGAGTCCTTCAATATCCCGACCGTCTGCGAGTATCCGAACGACGGAGTGGTCGGCAATATTATTCTCGGTCACGCCGGCGGCGGAGTTGATATCTTCGTGCCGGAGACCATGCTTGAAGACGCTAAAAACATCCTGAACGCCGAAAACGTGCAGGATGTTGAAGAATAAAAAAATAAAAATTTACATAGGAGGACGCAAAAAAATGGATTTCATGAAAACCTATGAGCACTGGCTCACTTCCCCGTACATCACCGCAGAGGAGAGAGCTGAGCTCGAAGCCATCAAGAACGATCCCAAGGAGATCGAGTCCCGCTTCCAGTCCTACCTCGCCTTCGGTACTGCCGGACTTCGCGGCACCATGGGCGCGGGCACCTACAAGATGAACGTTCACGTTATCCGCCACGCAACTCAGGCTTTTGCCGAGGTAGTTCTCGCAGAGGGCCCCGAGGCCGCGAAGAAGGGCGTAGCGATCTGCTATGACTGCCGCAACAACGGCGATATATTTGCCCGCGAGGCCGCCTGCGTTATGGCTGCGAACGGAATCCACGTCCGTCTTTTCGACGATATGCGTCCCACCCCTGAGCTCAGCTACGCCGTCCGTCACTACGGCTGCCAGGCGGGCATCAACGTCACCGCCTCCCACAACCCGAAGGAGTACAACGGCTACAAGGTCTACTGGTCTGACGGCGCTCAGCTTCCCCCGAAGCACGCCGCTGAGGTCGCCGCGAAGATGGAGGAGCTCGATATCTTCGAGGGTCCCAAGACCATGGACTTCAACGAGGCTCTTGACAAGCGCATCATCGAGTGGATGGGCAGAGAGACCGACGAGGCGTTCCTCGACGAGGTAATGGCGATGGTCAACGATTACGACACCGTAAAGGCCGCCGCCGACAACTTCCACATGGTCTACACCCCGTTCCACGGCACCGGCCGCGTTCTCATTCCCGAGGCTCTCCGCCGCCTCGGCATAAAGCACCTGCACTGCGAGCCGAGACAGATGATCAAGGACGGCAACTTCTCCACAGTTGTCTCCCCGAACCCCGAGAACCCCGAGGGCTTCTATCTCTCCGTTGACCTCGCAAACGAGGTCGGCGCCGACTTCATCCTCGGCTCTGACCCGGACGCTGACCGCGTCGGCCTTATGATCCGCGATCACGACGGTAAGTTCATCCCCCTCACAGGAAACCAGACCGGCGTTCTCCTCTTTGACTATCTCATCGGCGCGCTCAAGCGCACCGGAAAGATGCCGGCTAATCCCGTCGGTCTCAAGACCATCGTTACGACCTCCATGTTCAACGCCGTCGCCGAGAAGAACGGCATCGCCCACTTCGACACCTTCACCGGCTTCAAATTCATCGCCGAGAAGAAGAACGCACTCGAGGGCAGCGGCGAGGGCAAGGTGATCTTCGCGTTCGAGGAGTCCTACGGCTATATGTTCGGCGACTATGTCCGTGATAAGGACGCCGTTACCGCCGCAGTCCTTATGGCAGAGATGGCTTCCTACTATTCCCTCAAGGGCATCAAGCTCATCGACGCTCTCGAGGCATGCTATGAGAAGTACGGCGCATACGCTGAGAAGACCATCAACCTCGTTATGCCCGGACTTGACGGACAGAAGAAGATGGCGCAGCTTATGGTCAGCCTCCGCGAGAATGCTCCGAAGGCCATCGCCGGAGTCGAGGTCGTCAAGACCCGCGACTATCTGCCCGGCGAGGAGAAGGATGTCAAGACCGGCGAGGTCGTGAAGATGGAGCTCTGCGACTCCAATGTTCTCTCCTTCATCCTTGCGGACGGCACCGTTATCCTCGTCCGCCCGAGCGGCACCGAGCCGAAGGTCAAGGTCTACATACTCGCCCACGGCGAGAATCTCGAGGCTACCCGCGCTCAGGTCGCGGAGTACGTCAAGTGGGCAAATTCGCTCGCTGAGTAATTGAATTACATAGTAAATGCGGGGATCCGTCGGATCCCCGCGTTTTTTTTGTATCTGTTTATCACACGCCCGTCAGATCAAAATCGGGGGTGTACTCTTCCTTTGCGCTCGACAGCTCCTGATAAAACCCGTTTTCGATGCCGAGCTCTTCCATATATTCGACGGCGAGAGCATACTCCTCCTCGGTGAGGCGGCGTGAAAGCTCCGGAAAGTCCTTAGCCCTGCCCATCGGCGTAAACTGGCTCATCAGCGAGAAGCAGACGCCCTTGTCGCCGTAATTCTCGCTGAACCAGTCCATTACGCGGTAAGAGTTTTCGAGGTTTCCCGGGAGAACGAGGTGGCGCACTATCATTCCGCGGCGCATCAGCCCGTCCTCGTCATACTCGCAGTCGCCGACCTGAGAGTACATCTCCGCGATAGCCTTTGAGGCGACCTCAAAATAGTCCGGCGCGAAGGAATATTTCCGCGCGGGTTCGGGGAGGGCGTATTTCATATCGGGCAGGTAGATCTGAACCTTGCCGGATAGCTTTCTGAGCGTTTCAAGGCTCTCGTAGCCGCCGGTGTTCCATACGACCGGCACGGACAGCGGTTCAATGAGCGCCTCCAGCACCTTGTCTGCGTAATGCGTTGCGGTGACGAGATTTATATTGTGACAGCCTTCAGATATAAGGCGGTCAAAGATCGCGCGAAGCTCCTGCGGCGTGACCTCCTTGCCGAAGCCGCCGACGGAGATATCGTAGTTCTGGCAGAACACGCAGCGCAGCGAGCAGCCGGAGAAGAAAACCGCGCCGCTGCCCTTGTCGCCGCTGATGGGCGGCTCCTCCCAATAGTGCGGGGCGGCGCGGGCGACGCGGATAGTATCCGATACGCCGCAGAATCCGCTTCTTGCACCGCGGTCAACTCCGCAGGCTCGGGGACAGAGATTACAGACTGACATAAAATCGATCCTTTTTGCAGGTTTTCGGGCGGGCGCAGAGACCCGCCCCTACACAGTGCGGCGCTTACGACGGGTCGTTCATAACGCCCATAAAGAGCGGTGCGTTCGACTCGGACTCGACTATCATATACACAAACGGCTCGTCAAGACGAAGCTCATACGGCTCCTCGACGAATCCCGGCGCGGCGCTCGTTGCAACCATTTCGACGACTGTCGCCGCGGCGGCCTCGGTGCCGTCCTCATCGACCGTTACCTTGACCTTCTGGAAGATGTTGCTGACGCACAGCGGCTCCTCACTCATAAGCGAGAAATCCGCCTCGTCGGTGAACGCGCTCGACAGCCCGAGCGACTTTAACGGCTCGACCATATCAAAGCGATAATCAACGTCAAACTTCGGCATGGAGAGGAATATTTTTCTGCTCTCGCCCTCGGGATTCACGCCCTCAAGCGAGCTTACAAGGTCGTTGACAGTGCCGCTTGTGGGCTTGAGCGCGATGAATTTCATTCCCCAGCCGCGGTAGGGGAGGACAACGCCCTCGTAGCCGTCGCCCTCGAGATATTCAAAATGCGCGGTTTTGTGCATAAACTCCGCTTCCCTGTCGCCGCCCTCGGCGTGGAAAAGGTCGGTGTAAGTTGCCTGCGCGTCAAACGGAGAAGCCCACTTTGCCTTAAGATAGAGGATGTTTATGAGCACAAGACGCGTCATCGGGTCGAGCTCATCGGAAAAAACGCTCGGGATAAGACCTTTCGTCTTTTCGTTTACCCACTCGTTCATTATGCGGATATCGAAATCCGTCAGATACGCCTCGGCGTTGTAGTACATCACAAGGTCGTTGAGATACTGCTCTCTGAGCTGAGAGTTCCAGCCGACCCACGCGGAATTTGCGCTCGAGAACTCGTTTTCGTCGGTTTTCATGCGGTCTAAGAGAATATTCGCGACGCGGCGTGTATCTGAGCCTATAAGACTCTCAAACTCGTCTTTAGTGGCGCTGTCCGCACCCTCGGCGCACATGGCGAGCGCTATGTAGGCGGAAAGCGGACTGATTACCGCGTTGTCGCCCTCAGCCTTTTTGAGAAGCCCGACTCCGAGCCTTGCCACAGAAGAGTAGTCCACGCCCTCCTGCACCCAGTCTATTTCTGCTGTGGGGCGGTTTTCGGTAAGGCTCGCGTAACCCGTTTTCTCCGCGGGAGTATCGGGCTTTTCCAGTTCGGGAGCGGGCTCAACGATTTCTACCGGCTCGTCCGCGACATCGACCGGCTCCTCCTGCGCGGTGCAGGCGGCGAGGGATAAGACGATCGCGAGCGAGAGAATGAGAGCAATAATACTTTTCATAGTAACGCCTCCTTTTTCTATATGACCAAAGCAAGGGGCATTTTGTTCCAAATCAGAGCGAAGAAAGCTCCTCAATGCACTTTCTGCACACAAGTCTGTCGCGGAAGGGCACCAGGTCCTTTGACTTTCCGCAAAATGAGCACGTCTGCGTGTACTTCTTGAGAACGATTTTGTCGCCGTCCGTGTAGATCTCGATGGGATCCTTGACGTCTATATCAAGACTGCGCCTCAGCTCGATGGGCAGCACGATGCGCCCGAGCTCGTCGACTTTTCTGATTATTCCGGTTGCTTTCATTTAAGCTTCCTCCCAATATATTTTGATTATCATATCCAGATAATACCATATATGGAAAAATTTGTCAATACAAGGAGAGGGATCGGGAATAAAAAAATAAAAGGTCGAATAATAACAGGGCGGGTCGTTCATACGATCCGCCCAAAGCTGATTATATAATATCGTACTCGCCTGCGCCCTTTACGGCGATGGCGCTCTCAAAGAAGGTCTTGCAGCAGTCTGTCATCGCCTGCGTGTCGCGCGCGCCGGCGGTCTCATAGGATGAGTGCATCGCAAGCTGAGCAAGTCCGATGTCGATGGTGTTGAGGCTGACCTGGGAGTTTGAGATGTTGCCGAGGGTGCTGCCGCCGGGGATGTCGGGGCGGTTGGCGTAGTTCTGAGTTTTTACGCCCGCCTTTTCACAGATCAGCGTGAACATCGCAGCGGATACGGCGTCAGTCGCGTAACGCTGGGAGGCAGTGTACTTTATTACTACGCCGCCGTTCATAACGGGTGCATTCGCCTTGTCGGCGTACTCCGGATGGTTCGGATGCAGAGCATGGGCGTTGTCGCAGGAGAGCATAAGCGAGGCGGGCAGGGAAGTCCTGAGATCCATGCCGAGCTTATCGCCGACTCTCGACAGCACGTCGCGCAGGAAGGTGGACGCCGCGCCCTGCTTTGTGTGACTGCCGACCTCCTCGTTGTCAAATACGGCGAAAACCGGCACGCTCTTGAAGCTCTCGGCGTTGATAAAGGCGCGGAGCGTGGAGTACACGCAGTGCAGATCGTCGAGCCTCGGCGCGGAGATGAAATCGCCCCACTCGAAGCCCGCGGCGGGGTTATAGAGGTAAAGGCCCGTGGAGAGGATATCCTTCTCCTCAACTCCGAGCCTTTCGGCTACGCTCTGGCGGAAGGTAGTTCTCGAATCGGTCGCCTCAGCGTAGAGCGGCTGGAGGTCGATCGCCGGGTTGAAGGACATATCCTTGTTTGCGTTGCGGTTCATGTGGATAGCGACATTGGGGATGACGCATATCGGCTCCTTAAAGTCAAGAAGCCGGCTTTTGATGCCGTGCTCTGTGCGGACAAGAACTCTGCCGGCAACGGAAAGAGGCCTGTCAAGCCAGGTGGAATAGAGCATTCCGCCGTAGCCCTCGACGGAAAGACGCACAAAGTGCTTGTCCACCGCCTCGGAGTTCTCACGGATGCGGAAGGAGGGACTGTCGCAGTGCGAGGCGGTTATCATATAGCCCTTTGCGCCATCGACCGCGCGGAAGGCGACGATGCTTGAGCCGTTGCGGGTCACAAAATAGCCCTTGCCGGGTGTAAGCTCCCACGCCTCGCCCTCATATAATTCCGTGAAGCCGGCGGCGCGAAGCTCCCTTGAGCATTCCTCTACGGCGTGAAAGGCGGTGGGTGAGGCGGCGATGAATTTGAAAAGCGGTTCGTTCATTGATATTTCTCCATCTATTTAAATATATATAAGTATAATACTTATTGGTGCTTCTGGCAATTGTTATTTTTTGAACAATCTGCTCAAAAAATCCTCGGTTATTTGTCGAATTTATGTTTACAATTGTAGGAATGTCTGTTAATATAGATAAAGTAACATAGTGCGCTTTTATGCACATTGTACAAAATGGCAAAAAGTGTATGATTAATGAGAGGAGTCGGTTAGGGTGAACATGACTTTCCGCGGCGGAGTACACCCCAAGGGCAACAAGGAGCTGAGCCGGAATAAGGCTTTGCGTGAATATAAGCCCTCGGGAGAGATGGTATTTCCGCTCGCCCAGCACATAGGCAAGCCCGCAAAGCCCATCGTAAAAAAGGGCGATGAGGTTCTTATGGGTCAGAAAATCGGAGAACCGGACGGCTTCATTTCCGCTGCCGTCATTTCCTCCTGCTCCGGCAAGGTGAAGGCGATCGAAAAGCGCCGCACCATCTCCGGCGCGATGCAGGAGTGCGTAGTCATCGAAAATGACGGGCTCTTTACGCCCGCAGCCGACTGGAGCCAGAGGCGCGACGCCGGGAAGATGACGAATGAGGAGATAGTAGCCGCTGTCAAGGAGGCTGGCGTCGTCGGCCTCGGCGGCGCAGGCTTCCCGACCTACGTCAAGCTCATGCCGAAAAACCCGGACGCCATCAAATACGTCATCGCAAACGGCGCCGAGTGCGAGCCATACATAACCTGCAACGATCAGATGATGCGCACGATGGCGGACGGTATCGTTGAGGGACTTGAGGTCACGCTCAGACTGTTTAAGAACGCCGAGGGCGTTATCGCCATCGAGGACAACAAGCCCGAGGCGATTGCCGCGATGCAGAAGGCTGCTGAGGGCAAAAAGGGCATCCGCGTTCTGCCGCTTCACACGAAGTACCCGCAGGGCGGCGAGCGCAGCCTGATCAGCGTTATCGCCGGGGTCGACTTCCCGGTCTCAAAGCTCCCTGCCGACGTCGGCTGCATCGTCGACAACGTCGGAACGCTCTACGCCATCGGAAGAGCAGTTCTCTACGGCGAGCCGCTGTTTACCCACGTTCTCACCGTTACCGGCGACGCTGTGAGCGAGCCCGAGAACTTCATCGTTCACGACGGAACGCTGATGACGGAGCTCATCGAGGCTTGCGGCGGCATCAAAGAGGGCGTTACAGTGAAAAAGGCGCTCTCCGGCGGCCCGATGATGGGCGTTTCAATGGCGTATCTCGAGGTTCCGGTCGTAAAGACAACGAATGCAATTACGCTTCTGGGACGCGACACCGTTGAGGACAGTCACAAGCATATGACCGGCTGTCTCAGATGCGGCCGCTGCACTACGGTCTGCCCGCAGGGGCTTCTGCCTCAGCTTATGGCTGAGGCGATCCACGTCGGTGACTGGGAGAGATTTGAAACTAAGCTTTACGGCCTTGACTGCATAGCCTGCGGCTCCTGCACCTACGTCTGCCCGGCAAAGCGCCCGCTCACGCAGATATTCAAGGAGACAAAGGCTGAGATCCTTGCGCTTAAGCGCGCAAAGGCGGGAGGTGCCAAATGAACGGTGTACTGAATATTTCCGCCGGCCCTCACGTCCGCGACAGATGGACCACCGGCTACATAATGACGGCGGTCATTCTCGCGCTTCTGCCCGCGACCATAGTCGGCGTTATCGTAAACGGAATTAACGCGCTTTTAGTCATCATCGTAGCCGTCGCGTGCGCGGTCGGAACGGAGTTTATCTTCAATAAGCTGACTCACGGGCCGGATTCATGGAAAAACGGCTCGGCGGCGGTCACGGGACTTCTGCTCGCACTGTCGCTCAGTCCGGCAGTTCCGCTTTACATACCGGCTGTCGGATCCATTTTTGCGATTCTCGTAGTCAAAATGTGCTTCGGCGGCCTCGGAAAGAACTTTCTGAACCCCGCGCTCGCCGGACGCTGCTTTGCGCTCATCTCATTCGGCAAGGCGATGACGATGTTCGGACTTGACGGCGTTTCGAGCGCCACGCCTATCGCCGAGCTTATGAGCGGCCGCGCCGTAAACGTCACGAAGATGTTTCTCGGTACCGGCGGCGGAGTCATCGGCTCCTCCATCGTCGCGCTGCTCATCGGCGGACTTGTCCTCTGGGCGATGGATATCATCCACGGCGAGATCTGCTTTGCCGTTCTCGGCGGCTTCACCGTAACCCTCGGACTCTTCGGCGGTCAGGGCTTCGACCCGCATTATCTCCTCGCCCACCTCTGCGGCGGCGGCGTCGTAATGGGTGCGTTCTTCATGGCTACCGACTACGCAACAAGCCCCGTCTCCAAGCTCGGCCAGCTCACCTACGGACTTATAATCGGAGTTCTCGGCGCGCTCTTCCGAATCTTCGGCACAGCGGTGGACTCCTTCAGCTATTCGATCATCATCGGAAACCTCTTTGTTCCGCTTATTGATACCTACGTCATCCCCAAGCCCTTCGCTTACCGCAGGAGCGCCATCGCGCTCCAGAACGGCGAGCCGAAGCTGCCCTTCTGGAAGAAGATCCCGAAGCCCGTTATCGCGCTCACTGTAATCACCCTTGTCGCCGGTATCGCGCTCAGCGGAGTTTTCAGCCTCACGAAGGACACCATCGACGCGCAGAAGGAGGCGGCGGCTGCTGAATCCTACCGCGCCGTATGTCCGGCGGCAGAAAGCTTTGAAACCACCGTTGCGGTGCATAACAAGCTCTCTGAGCTCAACGGTGCAGTTTACGGAACATCCTTCGGCAGAGTTTATATCAATAAAGCCGTCGTGGGTAAGGACAGCGCCGGCAATATCGTTGGCTACGTTGTAAGCGCAACGAGCGCCGAGGGCTATGACGGCAACGTCACTATCTCTCTCGGTATTGCACCGGACGGAACTGTGACCGGCATTTCCTTCACAGAGCTACACGAGACCCCGGGCATGGGTATGCGCTGCGACGAGCCGGAGTTCAGAGATCAGTTTAACGGCCGCCTTGTGACCGCCTTCAAGGTTCTGAAGGACGGCGGCGGCACGAAGCCGGAGGAGATAGACTCCGTTTCCGGCGCGACAACGACCTCGAAGGCGGTCGTAAACGCGGTGAACGCCGGACTTGACTTCTGGGCAAATTACATGAAGGGAGGCGAGTGATATGCTGAAGAACAAATACCTTGAGCGAATCTACAACGGCATCGTAAAGGAAAACCCGACGCTTATTCTTATGCTCGGAATGTGCCCCGCGCTCGCCGTTACCACAAGCGCGATGAACGGCATCGGAATGGGACTCTCCACCCTCGTCGTTCTGACCCTTTCTAACTTCGTTATCTCACTGTTGCGCAAGCTCATACCTGCAGAGGTCAGACTTCCGGCGTACATCGTCGTTGTCGCCTCGCTCGTCACGGTGACTGAGCTTCTTATGGAGGCGTATCTGCCCGCGCTCTACGAATCCCTCGGAATCTACATTCCGCTCATCGTCGTTAACTGCATAATCCTCGGCAGAGCCGAGGCGTATGCCTCTAAAAACGGCCCCCTGCTGTCCATCATGGACGGCATCGGAATGGGCGTCGGCTTCACCTGCGCCCTCGGAGTAGCCGGTATCCTGCGCGAGTTCCTCGGCGCCGGAAGCTTCTTCGGCATGAGAGTTTTGCCGGAATCCGTCGATCCCATCGCGATCTTCGTTCAGCCTCCCGGAGCGTTCCTCGTCTTTGCGATCATAATCTGCATTATGAACGCCATCGGCATCAAGACAAGGCAGAAGGAGCTTGTCGAGAGCTGCGACGGCTGCTGCGCGAACTGCGCCATGAAGTGCGAAAATCCCGGGGAGGTGGAGAATAAATGACAAACCTTATTCTTATCATCATCAGCGGCGCGCTCATAAATAACGTGGTTCTCAACCAGTTCCTCGGAATCTGCTCCTTCCTCGGAGTTTCAAAGCAGATGAAGGCCTCCGCCTCGCTCGGCGGCGCGGTTATTTTCGTTATCACCATCGCCTCCGGCGTTGCAAGCCTTCTCTATGACTACGTTCTCGCGCCGAACGGCCTTGACTATATGAAGACCATCGTTTTCATCCTCGTCATCGCCGCCCTCGTTCAGATAGTCGAGATGTTCCTCAAGAAGACGAGCCCCGCTATCTACAAATCCCTCGGCATATATCTGCCGCTCATCACCACGAACTGCGCAGTTCTCGGCGTAGCGCTCACGAACGTGCAGAACGGCTATAACTTCATCGAGTGCGTTCTCTCCGGCTTCGGAACCGCCCTCGGCTACACCATCGCGATAGTGCTGCTCGCATCAATCCGCAGCCGCATCCGCGAGGAGGATATCCCCGCTCCGCTCAGAGGCGCGCCTATCGTTCTCATATCCGCCGCTCTTATGAGTATCGCCTTTATGGGCTTTGCTCAGCTCAATTTCTGAGGAGGTGCGGTAAATGCAGGTAATTATTATAACCACCCTCGTTATTACGGTCATCGGCGTCATCGTCGGCGCGGGTCTTGTGTTCACCGGCAAAAAGTTCTACGTTGAGGTCGACGAGCGCGAGGCCGCCGTCCGCGAGTGCCTTCCGGGCAACAACTGCGGCGCCTGCGGCTACGCCGGCTGCGACGCTATGGCTGCCGCCATAGCAAAGGGCGAAGCGCCCGTAAACGGCTGCCCCGTCGGCGGTCAGCCCGTTGCCGATAAGGTCGGCGAGATAATGGGCACCACCGCCGAGGCGGGCGAAAAGCGCGTAGCCTTTGTAAAATGCAAGGGTAATTGCGAGGTAACGAAAAATCAGGGCAACTACATCGGCGTTCAGGACTGCCGCAGCGCCGTTCTCGCCGGAATCAACGTCGCAGACTGCGATTACGGCTGCCTCGGACTCGGCTCCTGCGTAAGAGCGTGCCCGCACAACGCCATTCACGTTGTGGACGGCGTGGCGATAGTTGACAGAAGGCTTTGCATCGGCTGCGGACTATGCGCCAAGGCATGCCCGAAGGGACTTATCGAGCTTGTGCCGATCTCCAAGAAGGTCAGGGTGCAGTGCTCCAACAGGGATAAGGGCCCGATGGTAAAAAAAGTCTGTACAGCGGGCTGCATCGGGTGTATGATGTGCGTAAAGCAGTGCGAGCACGACGCAATAAAGGTCGAGAACAACCTCGCCCACGTCGTTTACGACAACTGCGTACAGTGCGGAAAATGTGCTGAGAAGTGCCCCGCCAAGGTCATCACAGGAGCGGGCGCCAAAACAGAGGTACAGTAATGGAAAATAAAACCAAAGTAATAAAGGGCGTATGCGCAGCGGTCGCCGTTATAGTCGCCGTAGTTTTCGTGGGCGGCGTGCTCGGCGGCGGGGATATGATGTACCATATCCTGAACAGAGGCGCTCTCGGCCCGCTCACGCGCGAGGACGTTACATATAAAAACGTCGCCGCGCCGGTAGCGACGAGCAAGGACGGCACCGTAAACGCCTCCGACTGGGAGAAGGAGTATCCCTACATCGTTGCCACCATGGGTGCAAACTCCAAAAACAGCTATGTAACAAGCTATCTTGAGGAGGATCCGTACCTCGTCAATATTTACGAGGGCTACGGCTTTGCGAAGGATTACGGCTCGGCAAGAGGCCATGAGTACACCCTTGAGGACGTGCATAAGACTCTCCGACCCCACGCGAAGGCAAACTGCCTCACCTGCAAGACCCCGAACTTCGCAAAGCTCGTGAACGATCTCGGCGTAGAGGTCTATTCGATGCCCTTTGAAGAGGTTGAGGCGATGATGGAGGAGAACGTCTCCTGCTACACCTGCCACGGCAACGACGCGGGCAATGCCGGTCAGATCACCATCACCCACAGCTATGTGAATGAGGCGCTCGGCTCGAACGCCGCGAAGATCGACCCCGCAACGCTCTCCTGCGGACAGTGCCACATTGAGTATTACTTCACACCATCCCACTCCGAGACGATGATGCCATATCACTCCGTTTCCGAGATGACGCCGGAGGCGATATACAACTACTATACCAATATGGTTCTGCCGGACGGCACAGTGGGCTTTGCCGACTGGACTCAGCCATCCACCGGAACAAGACTTCTCAAGGCTCAGCACCCCGAGATGGAGACCTTCCTCTCCGGCAAGCACGGTAAGCTTCTCAACTGCGCCGACTGCCACATGGCGCTCGTCATGGAGGACGACGGAACGGTCTACCACAGCCACGAGCTTGTCTCTCCGCTTGAAAACGAGACGCTTCTCTCGAACTGCGCCACCTGCCACGAGGGTACAGATGTGGTCAACATGGTGCGCAGACTTCAGGATCGCGTAAAGAACCGCGAGACCGAGGTCGGAAACGAGCTTTCCGATTTCAAGACCGCGCTTGCCGAGGCTGTCGCCGCCGGAACAAAGACAGAGGAGGAGCTCGACGCTCTCCGCGCCATCCACCGCGAGGCGCAGTGGTACTTCGACTTCTGCTACGTTGAGAACAGCGAGGGCGCTCACAACTCAGACCTCGCGTTCAGCTGCCTTGACAGAGCCGAGGAGCTCGTCAAGGAGGGCATGGAGCTTCTTGCACAATAAAAACTGAAAAGGTACGGCAGTCAGAACTGCCGTACTTTTTTGAGGTAAAAACCTATGAAAAAAGTCTGGAAATTCCTTTCCTCGATGAAGTTTGCGATAATACTGCTCATTGTCCTGGCGGCGGCGTGCAGTCTTGGCAGCTTCATTCAGCAGGGGAAGAGCTACGAATACTACGCTTCTGAATACGGTGAACAGGTCGGCGCGCTGATCATTGCGCTCAGCCTCAACGACGCGTTTCACAGCTGGTGGTTCATTCTGATAAACGGCTTTCTCTGCTTCAATCTCACGTTCTGCAATCTTATAAGACTTCCGGAGCTCATCGAGCGCACGAAAAGCGCCGCTGAGATACCCGATTTCAGCACGGTTTCCGGTGAAACGGACGACCCTGAGGGCGCGATGAAGCGCCTCGGAATGCCATCTCCGCGGAAGCTGGACGACGGGCGGCTCATATCGTCGAAAAACCGCGCCGGACTGTGGGGCGCCTGGGTGTGCCACCTCGGAATACTGCTCCTTATAATCGGCTTCGGCCTCGGTCAGAGCTTCAAGCAGGAGTTTACCGCCTACGGCGTTGCAGGACAGACGCGCGCGCTGGGCGATACCGGGCTCAACCTCACTATCGACGATTTTCAGGTTCTGCTCAGAGAGGACGACACAGTTGAACAGTACGTCGCGGATATAACGGTCTGCAATCCGGAAAACGGCGAATGCCGGAGCGCGACGATAAGTGTAAATAACCCCGCCGACCTCTTCGGAATGAGGTTCTATCAGAACTCCACCGGCTGGGCGGCGAGAGTGAATATCACAAAGGACGGCGAGCCGCTTCAAAGCGAGGTTCTCTGCGCGGGCGAGTATATCCCCATCGCGGACAAGCCGGAGCTTATCGTGAGCCTCACCGCGTTCTATCCCGACTACACCTCGTCCGGCGGCAGACCCGCCACGGCCTCGGGCAATCTCAACAATCCCGCATATCTCTATCAGGTATATTACATGGGCGAGATACTGGGCATGAACATACTCTACGGCGATGAGCCGCTGACCATCGACGAGTATGAGGTGCGCTTCACAGAGCCGCAGAGCTACACGCTCATCGCGGTCAAGCGCGACCCGTTTACGCCGCTCGCGCTTCTCGGCGGACTTGTCGTGACCCTCGGGCTGTTCCTCGCCTTCTACCTTCAGCCCAAACGCGTCTGGGCTGTGAAGAACGGCGAAAGCTGGACACTCTTCGGCGAGTGCCGCAAGGGCGGAGTTCTCTTTACCGACGCATTTTTGAGAGCAATCAATCAAGGAGAAAAAAACGATGCTGCAAGCTGAAAACTTCCTCTTCACCGCCGCCATGATCTGCTATTTCGGCGCGATGATAGCATATTTCCTGTTCGTTGCCGTAAAGAACGATAAGATTTCGACTCTCGCCGTGGCGATACAGTGCGCGGGCTTTGTACTGCACACTGCGGCGCTTGTGTGCCGCGGAATCGGCGCGGGCAGGCTTCCGCTCACGAATCAGTACGAGTTTGCGACGAGCTTCGCGTGGGGTCTGTGCCTTGTGAGCCTTATTTTCATCTTCCGCTTCAGGTTCCGCATTCTCGGCGCCTTTGCCGCACCGGTGATATTTCTCATCATCGGCTACGCTGCGATGCAGAGCAAGGACGTAAAGGAGCTTATGCCGGCGCTGCAATCGGGCTGGCTCGGCTTTCACGTTTCCACCGCGATAATCGCCTACGGCGCCTTCGGCGTGTCGTTTGTTATTTCGATAATCTTTCTGCTCCGTGATAAGATGCGCGCGCAGGGCTTTCTTGACAGCCATATCCCAGACAGAGAGAAGCTCGATATGATAAGCTACCGCTCCTGTGCGCTCGGAATACTGTTTCTCACGTTCACCATCGTGACCGGAGCCATCTGGGCTGAGCGCGCGTGGGGCAGCTACTGGAGCTGGGACCCCAAGGAGACGTGGTCGCTCGTGACGTGGATAACCTATGCAATCTACCTGCACCTGCGCATCCGCCGCGGCTGGCAGGGCAGAAGCGCGGCGATATTTGCGGTTGCCGGCTTCATCTGCGTGATGTTCACCTACGTCGGCGTGAATACGCTTTTACCTGGCTTGCACAGCTATAAATAAATTATCGGGGAGGGAAATACCTCCCCGATTACTTTTTCCTTGCCTCGAATGCGAAAGCGTGATACAATATCCTTTCAGAGGTGAATTAAATGCGACTTGACAAATATCTCAAGGTCTCGCGGCTCATCAAACGCCGCACCGTCGCGGCTGAGGCGGCGGACGGAGGCCATATAACCGTAAACGGCAAGGTGGCAAAGCCCTCCACCGACGTCAAGGTCGGAGACAGACTGGTGCTCTCCTTCGGTCAGCACAAAACCGAGGTCGAGGTGCTATCTGTTCAGGAGACAGTCCGCAAGGACGACGCCGGAGGAATGTACCGCGAAATCTGATAATCCGAGGTGATATTCGATGCCAATCAAGATACCGGAGGGGCTGCCCGCAGCGCAGACCCTGCGCCATGAAAATATATTCGTAATGACAGAGGAGCGGGCGAGAACCCAGGATATCCGCGCCCTCAAAATCGCGATTCTGAACCTTATGCCGACGAAAATCGTCACCGAAACGCAGCTCACGCGCCTTCTCGGCAATACGCCGCTGCAGGTGGAGCTTACGCTTCTCCAGACGAAGACCCACAAGGCTACCCACACCTCCGAGGAGCATATGCTCGCCTTCTACAAGACCTTTGACGATGTGCGAAGCGAGACCTTCGACGGCTTCATAATCACAGGCGCGCCGGTTGAGCACATGGCGTTCGAGGAGGTCGAGTACTGGGACGAGCTCACGGAGATAATGGAGTGGACGAAAACCCACGTCCAGTCTACGTTCCACATCTGCTGGGGCGCGCAGGCGGGGCTTTACTACCATTACGGCATACCGAAATACCCGACGGAGAAAAAGATTTTCGGCGTTTTTCCGCACAGGGTTGAGTACAAAAATCCGATCCTTCTTCGCGGCTTCGACGATGTTTTCTACGCGCCGCACTCGCGCCATACGACCATTCGCCGCGAGGACGTTATGAAGCACCCGGAGCTGAGGATCCTCGCCTCCAGCGAGGAAGCCGGCATCTACGCGCTCTTTACCGAGGGCGGCAGGCAGGTTTTCGTCACCGGTCACTCCGAGTATGACCCGGACACGCTCAAAAACGAGTATCTGAGGGATAAAAGCCTCGGACTGCCAATCGACGTTCCGAAAAACTACTTCCCGGATGATGACCCGACAAAGGAGCCGATCGTGACCTGGCGCAGCCACGCCAATCTGCTCTATTCAAACTGGCTCAACTACTTTGTATATCAGGCGACGCCTTATGATATAAGGGAGATTTCATAATGGATTACAATCAATTCATAAACAGCGAGATAATCGGCTCGATAACCCTCGGCGACGTGCTGGGCGTGCTGATAATAATCGTCATAGGCTATATCCTCAAGCACATAATTAAGCGCATAGTTGTGCGCGTTCTCGATAAGTCGCCGCACATCGCGCCGTCAGTAAAGAGCTTTATAAAGAGCGCTGTAAACATCGTTTTGTGGACATTTATCGTCATTATCGCGGCGGAGCGGCTCGGAATCCCGGTAACGAGCCTTGTTGCGGCGGTCTCAGTCGTCGGCGTGGCGCTCTCGCTCTCCCTGCAGAACACCCTCGCTAACGTGTTCGCGGGGATGACGATACTCATAACGAAGCCCGTCGAGGTCGGGGAGTACATCGAGACTGACGGCATCGCCGGCACAGTCCGCAAGATAACGCTTTTCCACACCGTTCTTGAGACTCCGGGCGGCGCGGCGGTATATCTGCCGAACAGCAGCGTCACCGCGGCGAAGGTAGTAAACTACTCCGATATGCCTGTAAGAAGGCTCGAGATCGAGGTCACAGCCAGCTATGACGATGAGCCGGAAAAGGTGCTCGATACCCTCAAGATGGCGGCGAGAACGACGGAAAACGTCCTCGAGGACAGAGAGCCGGTCGCTTACGTCACGGGCTACGGCAACTCGTCCATCGGCTATATGCTCTTTGCGTGGTGCGAGAATAAAAACTTCCTTGCGACAAAGTACGCGCTCACCGAGCGCATATTCTACGCGTTCAAGGAAGAGGGCGTCACCATGACCTACGACCATCTGAACGTACATCTGGACAAATGAACATCCGGGCGTGTCACAGGACCCGCCCGTTTTTTTATGAGAGGTATAAAACTCTTGCAAAAAAATCGCGTATCGTATATAATAATTCGGCAAAAAATTATTTTACGCGGCAGCCGGTCGCGGGAAAGGTAAAAAATAATGAAAAACTCCGAAAAAACACTTGATATGATCGTAAACCTCTGCAAATCCAGAGGCTATATCTACCCCGGCAGCGAGATCTACGGCGGTCTCGCCAACTCATGGGACTACGGCCCCCTCGGCGTTGAGTTCAAAAACAACGTCAAAAAGGCGTGGCTCAAGAAATTCGTTCAGGAATCCCAGTACAACGTGGGCCTCGACGTCGCCATCATAATGAACCCCCAGACGTGGATCACCACCGGTCACGTCGCGTCCTTCTCCGATCCGCTGCTCGACTGCAAGGCGTGCAAGGCGCGTCACCGCGCCGACAAGCTCATCGGCGATGAGTTCCCCGACGTCAACGTGGACGCTATGAGCTTCGACGAAATGGACAAGTTCATCGCAGAGAACGACAAGATCGTCTGCCCCGTCTGCGGCAAGCACGATTTCACCCCGATCCGCAAGTTCAACCTCATGTTCAAGACCGCTATCGGCGTAACTGAGGACTCCAGCTCCACCGTCTATCTCCGTCCGGAGACAGCGCAGGGCATATTCCTCAACTTTGCCAACGTTCAGCGCACCACCCGCCGCAAGCTGCCCTTCGGCGTCTGCCAGGTAGGTAAGGCGTTCCGCAACGAGATCACCCCGGGCAACTTCACCTTCCGTACCCGTGAGTTTGAGCAGATGGAGTGCGAATTCTTCTGTAAGCCCGGCACTGACCTTGAGTGGTTCGCTTACTGGAAAGATTTCTGCATAAACTGGCTCAAGACCCTCGGCATAAAGGAGGAGAACCTCCGCTACCGCGATCACGAGGCGGCTGAGCTTGCCTTCTACTCCAAGGCGACGACCGATATCGAGTACGCCTTCCCGTTCACCGACTGGGGCGAGCTCTGGGGAATTGCCGACCGCACCGATTATGACCTCGGCCGCCATCAGGAGGCATCGGGCAAGGATCTCACCTACTACGATCAGGAGGCAAACGAACACTACATTCCTTACGTTATCGAGCCCTCTCTCGGCTGCGACCGCGTTGCTCTCGCATTCCTCTGCGAGGCTTATGATGAGGAGCATATGGTGGATGCAAACGGCAAGGAGGACGTCCGCACGGTTCTCCGCCTTCACCCCTTCCTCGCGCCGTTCAAGTGCGCCGTTCTTCCGCTCTCCAAGAAGCTCTCCGACAAGGCCATGGAGCTTCGTAATGAGCTTGCCAAGGACTTCATGGTGGACTTCGACGACGCAGGCTCCATCGGCAAGAGATACCGCCGCGAGGACGAGATCGGCACTCCGTTCTGCGTGACCTACGATTTCGACACCGAGAACGACGGCTGCGTAACAGTCCGCGAGCGCGACAGCATGCAGCAGGTCAGAATCCCCATAACAGAGCTTAAGAGCTACATCGCCGAGCGCGTAAACTTCTGATATGCGCTCTCTGTGGGATACGATATACTATAACCGGGGGCGCGGCGCATCCAACGGCAACAACTATTGGAAAAAATACGCCGTACCCCACTATATACTCTGCGGCGCGGTATGCCTGCTCCTCGGCATAGGCATAGGGCTTGCGAGCCTTTTTGTCTGCTCGGCTTACCGCGATAACCTCGGCTGGGAGATGTTTCTGAGCTATCTTCGCTCTCCGCTCATCCTTCTTCTGAACCTTGTGCCGCCGGTGCTGCTCGTCGGGGCGTTCTACTTCGCCTTCGGCAGACTCTGGGCGGGATTTCTCGCAGGCGGCGGGATAGTCACGGTGCTGAGCCTCATTGACTACTACAAGATCCGCCTGCGCACCGAGCCCTTTACCGCGTCGGATATCGCAATCGCGGGCGAGGCGGCGGGAATACTCGGCAGATACAGAATCGAAATTACCGGAAGAGCGGTGTTTATCGTCTGCGCCCTCGCTCTCGGCGTCTTTGCCGCGGCATTCCTCGCAAGGGGAAGGCTCAAAAAGTGGTGGGTAAGACTTCTCGGCGCGATACTCTGCCTTGCCATTCTCGTTACGCTCTTCTTCACCGTCTACATTTCCGAAGGCGTTTACAGCGCCGCGACCAATACTTCCGCGAGCTATGATCAGTGGGCGGAGCTTGACCGCTTCGTGTCTAAGGGCTTTGTTTACCCTTTTCTGAACTCGGCAAAGATATTTGCCGCCGGCTCGCTTCAGGGCTACTCTGAGGCGGCTGCAAAGGCGGAGCTCGACAGATTTGCCGACGAGACGATCCCCGGGGATAAAAAGGTCAACATCATCGCCGTTCAGCTTGAGGCGTTTACCGATCTCGGCGAGCGCGGCGTGAACGTCAGGGAATCTGTATATGCCCCGCTTCACGCGCTTCAGCAGGAGTCGCTCACCGGGCGCTTCGTCGCAAACACCTTCGGCGGCGGAACCAACATCTCCGAGCGCAGCTTTGTGACCGGCTACCCGAATATCGAGGAGTTTCAGAGCTATACCGATTCCTTTGCGTGGTACCTGCGCAGTCAGGGCTACGCGACAGAGGGCTTCCACCCCTACGACGACTGGTTTTACAGCAGGGTGGATATAAATAAAATGCTCGGCTTTGAGCGATACTACTTTTCCGACTCGCGCCCCGAAACGGACAAGTCCGACGCGCGTCTTTTCTCACGCATACTTGAGCTGTGGGAAAACCGCGATAAGTCAAGGCCATATTTTAACTTTTCAATCTCATTTCAGAACCACGGCGGCTATAATCAAAATGAAAGCCCCGCTGAGCCGATGCTCGAGCGCGGCTCCATGAGCGATTCGAGCTACAACATTCTCAACAACTACCTCACCGGAGTCGCTGATACAACGCAGAGAATGTACGACTTCTGCCACTACTTCGACAAGGAGAGCGCACCGGTCGTCGTTGTGTTCTACGGCGACCATATGCCGTGGATGGGCGACGGCAACAGCGTTATAAACGAGCTCGGGATAAACGTCGACCTCGGCACCGAGGAGGGCTTTTTCAACTACTACTCGACCCCATACATAGTCTGGGCGAACGCCGCTGCGAAGCGCGTTTCCTCCGGCACGTTTAAGGGCGATGGCGGGGATATGTCAGCCTGCTTCCTTATGGGAAGGGTTTTTGAGGAGATCGGTGTCAGCGGCAGCGCATATATGCAGCTTGAGCGCGAGGTCAGAGGCACGGTGGATATCATAAACACAACCGGAATCTGGCGCTGCGGCGGCGTTTTCACGCGCTCGCCGGAGGGTGAGGCGCGCGAGGAGCTCAACCGCCTGCTCTACGCTCAGAAATACACAAAGGAACACTTTAAGTACGGGGAGCTGACTGAATGAACGCGGGCGAGAGCTTTGTAAAGTGGATAAGACCCGCCGGCGCCGCGGTTATACTCGGACTGTTCATAATCGTAACAATTATGCTTTTCACCGTAAAGGGCGTTGCGGTCGAGGGCTACACGCCCGCCGAGAGCCGCGAATACTACTCTCAGCACATCGACGAGCTGTGCGATGAGGTAAAAGAGCGCCTTATCCCGAAGATGGGACTTGAGGGCGTTGCCTGCGAGGTCAGAAGCGGCGTTATCGCAGTTTCCGGCGATAAGGAGAGCGTTCAGAAGCTTCATTTTGCCGTTATCCACTATTTTAACGAGAATCAGTTTGCTTTCAGCGAGTAACCTGGGGGCGGGTCTCTGTGCCCGCCCTGTTTTTATTGAACGGAGGTACACTATGGACACAATCGCCGCCATCGCAACGGGCCATGAGCGCAGCGCCATCGGAATCGTGAGAGTTTCCGGAGATCGGGCGATAGAGCTTGCGGAGCGGGTTTTCAGGACAAAAGCACGCTCTTTGGAGCCGAAAAGGCTGTATTTCGGAGAATTTTTGAACTCTGACGGCGAAGTCATCGACCACTGCCTCTGCACAGTTTCCCGCGCGCCCGCCTCCTATACCGGCGAGGACACCGCGGAGTTTCAGTGCCACGGCTCGCCTGTAGTGCTCGGAGAGGCGCTCAGAACGCTCTTCAAGCTCGGCGCGAGGCAGGCTGAGGCGGGGGAGTTCACGAAGCGAGCCTTTCTCAACGGAAAGATGGATCTCACCGGCGCCGAGGCTGTCGTCGATCTCATCGACGCGGAGAGCATTTCCGCCGCTAAAGAGGCCGCAAAGCAGCTTGGCGGCGCGGTTTTTGAGAAAATTGATGATATTTACGGGAAAATAGTTAACATAATATCGGATTTTCAGGTTACGATAGACTTTCCGGACGATGAAACTCCGGATTTTGTGCTTGCGGAGAAGCGCGAAACGCTCGCAAACGCGGAAAAGACTCTTGATTCCCTCGCCGAAAGCTTTGAAAACGGCGGCAGATACCTGAAGAGCGGCGTGCCCTGCGCGCTTATCGGGCGGCCGAACGTCGGCAAAAGCTCGCTTCTGAACGCGCTTGTGGGCTTTGACCGCGCCATAGTTACGCCGAAGGCGGGAACGACGCGCGACACGATAGAGGAGGTTGCCACGCTCGGCGGAGTTGCGCTGAGGCTTACTGACACCGCCGGACTCAGAGATACCGAGGACGAAATCGAACGAGAGGGTGTTCTCAGAAGCGAGCGCGCGGCGAAGAGCGCGGCGCTGGTTATCGGAGTTTTCGACGGCTCGGAGCCCTTCACAAAAGAGGACGAGGCAACGGCGGAGCATCTCATGAATGCGGAAAAAGCGGTGGCACTTGTGAATAAAAGCGATAAAAACCGCGTTTTAGAGCTTGAACTGCCGGAAAATGTTCCTGTTTTTGAGGTTTCCGCCAAGACCGGAGAAGGACTTGACGCACTCTCGGAATATGTGAAGGGTGAATTTACGGCGAGGGATAAAACCGCGGTTATGATAACGAGCGCGCGGCAGTTTGAGGCTGTGAGCGCGGCTCAAAGAGCGCTCGGCGCGGCGATCGAGGGGCTTGACTTCGGACTTACGCCCGACGCCGTTCTCACCGAGCTTGAGGACGCCGCCGCATCCCTTGCGAAGATGACCGGAAGAAGGGTCACCGACGACGTTGTTCACGATATCTTCTCGCGCTTTTGCGTCGGAAAATAATTATTATTTTTATTGCAAAGAGAACTAAACATTGGTATAATAATTCTGTTAAACAAATAATTAACCAAGGAGGAAATAAGCGCTTATGAGCAAGAAATACGTTTACCTCTTCTCCGAGGGCAACGCAACCATGCGTGAGCTTCTCGGCGGAAAGGGAGCAAACCTCGCAGAGATGACCAACATCGGACTTCCCGTACCCCAGGGCTTTACCATCACCACCGAGGCCTGCACCCAGTATTATGATGACGGCCGCAAGATCAACGATGAAATCATGGCACAGATCATGGAGTACGTCGCCAAGATGGAGGAGCTGAACGGAAAGAAGTTCGGCGACCTCAAGAATCCTCTTCTCGTTTCCGTCCGTTCCGGCGCCCGCGCTTCTATGCCCGGCATGATGGACACCATCCTCAACCTCGGTCTTAACGACGACGTCGTTGCCGCTATGATCGCCGGCAACCCCGACCCCAAGTTCGAGCGCTTTGTCTATGACTCATATCGCCGCTTCATCCAGATGTTCTCCGACGTCGTTATGGAGGTCGGCAAGAAGTACTTTGAGCAGCTCATCGACAAGATGAAGGAGGAGAAGGGCGTCAAGTTCGACGTCGAGCTCACCGCCGCAGACCTCAAGGAGCTTGCAAAGCAGTTCAAGGCTGAGTATAAGGACAAGATCGGCGAGGAGTTCCCCTCCGACCCGAAGGTTCAGCTTTACGAAGCTATCCGCGCAGTATTCCGCTCCTGGGATAACCCCCGCGCTAACGTATATCGCCGTGATAACGATATCCCCTATTCCTGGGGTACCGCTGTCAACGTAATGCCGATGGTATTCGGAAACCTCAACGAGAATTCCGGCACCGGCGTTGCCTTCACCCGTGATCCCGCCACCGGCGAGAAGAAGCTCATGGGCGAGTTCCTTACCAATGCTCAGGGCGAGGACGTCGTCGCAGGCGTTCGCACCCCGATGCCCATCACCGAGATGGCAAACAAGTTCCCCGAGGCTTATAAGCAGTTCATCGAGGTCTGCGCAACCCTCGAGGAGCATTACCGTGATATGCAGGATATGGAGTTCACCGTTGAAAACGGCAAGCTCTATATGCTCCAGTGCCGCTCCGGCAAGCGTACCGCAAAGGCTGCTCTCAAGATCGCCTGCGACCTCATTGACGAGGGCATGATCGACGAGAAGAAGGCAGTTCTTATGATCGACCCGAGAAACCTCGACACCCTTCTCCACCCGCAGTTCGACGCCGCCGCGCTCAAGGCAGCCGTTCCTATGGGCAAGGGCCTCGGCGCTTCCCCCGGCGCTGCTGCAGGTAAGATCGTCTTCTCCGCTGAGGACGCAGAGGCCTGGGCAGCGAGAGGCGAGAAGGTCGTTCTCGTACGTCTCGAGACCAGCCCCGAGGACATCACCGGCATGAAGGTAAGCCAGGGTATCCTTACCGTCCGCGGCGGTATGACCAGCCACGCCGCCGTTGTTGCCCGCGGAATGGGTACCTGCTGCGTATCCGGCTGCGGCGATATCATCATGGACGAGGAGAACAAGCAGTTCACCCTCGCAGGCAAGACCTTCCACGAGGGCGACGAGATCTCCATCGACGGCTCCACCGGCAACATCTATGACGGACTTATCAAGACCGTTGACGCTGAGATCGCCGGCGAGTTCGGCAGAATCATGGCTCTTGCCGACAAGTACCGCGTGCTCAAGGTTCGCACCAACGCCGACACTCCGCGCGACGCAAAGAAGGCTCGCGAGCTTGGCGCTGAGGGCATCGGCCTCTGCCGTACCGAGCATATGTTCTTCGAGGCTGACAGAATTGCAGCCTTCCGTGAGATGATCTGCTCCGACACTGTTGAGGAGCGTGAGGCGGCTCTTGCAAAGATCCTTCCCTATCAGCAGGGCGACTTCGAGAAGCTCTATGAGGCTCTTGAGGGCAACCCCGTCTGCATCCGCTTCCTCGATCCTCCTCTCCACGAGTTCGTTCCGACCACCGAGGAGGAAATTGAGCTTCTTGCCAAGACTCAGGGCAAGAGCGTTGAGGCTATCAAGGCCATCATCCAGGGCCTCCACGAGTTCAACCCGATGATGGGTCACCGCGGCTGCCGTCTTGCCGTCACCTTCCCGGAGATTGCAAGGATGCAGACCCGTGCCGTTATCCGCGCCGCTATCAACGTTCAGAAGAAGCACTCTGACTGGACTGTTAAGCCCGAGATCATGATCCCGCTTGTCGGCGAGGTCAAGGAGCTCCAGTTTGTAAAGAAGATCGTTGTTGAGACCGCTGACGAGGAGATCAAGGCAGCCGGCATCGACCTCAAGTACGAGGTCGGCACCATGATCGAGATCCCGCGCGCCGCTCTCACCGCTGACGAAATCGCAGCCAACGCAGACTTCTTCTGCTTCGGCACCAACGACCTTACCCAGATGACCTACGGCTTCAGCCGTGACGACTCCGGTAAGTTCCTCGGCGCTTACTATGACGCAAAGATCCTCGAGAACGATCCGTTTGCCAAGCTCGACCAGATCGGCGTAGGCAAGCTCATGAAGATGGCGATCCAGCTCGGCAGACCCGTAAATCCGAAGCTCCACGTCGGTATCTGCGGCGAGCACGGCGGCGACCCCGCCTCTGTCGAGTTCTGCCACAAGATCGGCCTCGACTATGTTTCCTGCAGCCCGTTCCGCGTACCCATCGCGCGTCTCGCTGCTGCTCAGGCCGCTATCCGCGATCCGCGTCAATAATTTGATTGCTGCACTTTGCTGATTGCCATCTCAGGCAAAAAGCGAAGATGACAATTCAATTAATTATGCCCCTGTGTGATGTAAAAGTCACACAGGGGCTTTTTTACTTTAAAAACACTGTAACATCGCACAAAAACTGGGAGGTGAAAATTGTGCAATCCTACAAAAACAAAAAAGTTTTAAAAAAATGTCCGTTTTTGGCCCTTCTCGTTGCCTCGAAAGTGGAGGGCTTCAAAAGAGACTCTTGGTCGAACCTTGAAAAACCAATATCACTCATATGGGAAAAACCCGCATCGAGGGAAACCTCAAGCTGTTGATGTAGGCGCGCCAAGACCTTCCATGAGGAAGCGAGCGATAAAGCTTAGACATCGAAAGCCGGACAGCAACCGGTGGTGGCAATGACAGATGTGGGGGAATAATGATACTTCCGTCATCGAAGCGATGGCGGCCGGCGGTGTTCCCGGCGGAGGTGAGAATCCTATGTTATCGGATCGCAACCGAGCACCTTATGAGTCCCTAGATATGCGGGACGTGAGAGGACAAATAGCATATCATATTTATCTAAAAGCCCGAGAAGAATCTTTCGGGCTCTTAGATAAGAGCTTCACACATTTGAGATTAACACTAATTGGTGAGATAATCTCTTCGAGGAGGCGATATAATGTTTTGGAACAAAAAGAAGTTTTACCTGGAAGTTACTTCAAAGGAAATCCGAACTATAATCGAAAGCCTTTTTATGCTTCGGAATAAGCTGATCGAAGAGGGAAAATATACCGATGCTGTTGATGAAATGCTTGTGAAGCTCGCAGGATAACTTAATAACGGTGTTTAAAGGCACTCTTAGAGAAATCTGAGAGTGCCTTTTTGCATATCTACATTACTTTGAGAGGAGGAAAACAATTTGACTGATTGCAGAATAATCGCAATAGCAAACCAAAAAGGTGGAGTCGGGAAAACCACTACCACAGTCAGCCTTGGCGTGGGACTTGCCAGAGCAGGGAAAAGAGTTCTGCTTGTGGACGCTGATCCCCAGGCGAGCCTAACGGTCAGCCTCGGTGTCAAAACGCCGGATGAACTGGATGCGACGCTGACTGAGCTCTTGCAGAGTGTTATAGAGGAGAAGCCGCCTCCCGAGGGGTTAGGCATCATTCATCACAAAGAAGGCGTCGATCTTCTACCGGCAAATATCGAACTGTCCGGCTTTGAGGTCGGTCTTACGAACATAATGAGCCGTGAGTTTGTACTGAAAGAAGCGCTTGAGCCGCTTAAAGCTAAGTACGATCATATACTCATAGACTGTATGCCGTCGCTGGGCCTGATGACCATCAACGCCCTTGCAGCCGCAGATGGGGTTATAATCCCAACACAGGCGAGCTATCTATCGACAAAGGGCTTATCGCTTCTTATGGGTTCAATAGCAAAAGTCCGGCGGCAGATAAACCCGAATCTTCGCATTGACGGTGTACTTCTTACGATGGTGGACTCAAGAACAAATAACGCGAAGTCCATTATCTCAGCGCTTCGTCAGACCGGTAATATGCTCCGCGTTTTTGATACGGAGATACCCTTCTCTGTGAGAGCGGCTGAGACGAGCCTCGAAGGAAAGAGCATATTCGAGCATGACGGTCGCGGAAAGGTTGCGGCAGCCTATGAAAACCTTGTAAAGGAGGTGCTTTCCGATGGCGAAAGAGTTAGACCTCGGCCTGAAGAGCGCTTACGATGAGCTTTTTATGGACGGCAAGTCGCGCGAAGAGAGAAAGCTCCCAAAAATCTATAACATCCCCATTAGCGAGATAGACGATTTCCCCGACCACCCTTATCAGGTGAGACTGGATGAGGATATGGACAGGCTTGTGGAGAGCATAAAGCTGAACGGCGTAATTACTCCGGTCACGCTTCGTAAAAAGGATGACGGGCGATATGAAATGGTATCCGGGCATCGCCGCAAGAAAGCTTGTGAGATTGCCGGGTTGGAGACTGTCAAGGCGGAAGTGAAGGAGCTTACAAAGGACGAGGCTATTGTACTTATGGTGGAATCAAATTATCAGAGGTCGGAGATACTTCCAAGCGAGAAAGCTAAGGCGTACAAAATGAGACTTGATGCGATGAATCGGCAAGGGAAACGGACAGATTTAACTTCGACACCAGTGGTGTCAAAGTTGCGTTCAAATGAGGAATTCGGAAATCAAATCGGCGAAAGTAGAGAACAAATTCGCCGCTATATCCGTCTTACAAATCTCCGTCCGGGGCTTCTCAATCTTGTGGACGATGGTAAAATCGCGCTCCGTCCCGCAGTTGAGCTGAGTTACCTTTCTGAAAAAGAACAGGATGCTTTGCTCGAAACAATCTCCTACGAGGACGCAACGCCGTCGCATGTGCAGGCGATCAAGATGCGCAATATGTCAGAACGCGGGCAGCTCAATGAGGATGCTATCCTCAATATCATGTGCGAGGCAAAACCGAACCAAAAGGAGAAGTTCTCAATCAGGGCAGACAAGCTGCGGCCTTATCTGCCGGAAAATATCACGCCGCGACAGACCGAAGAATATGTCCTCAAGGCGCTGGATTACTACAAACAGTACCGAGAGCGACAGCGAGACAGGGCGGACGCCCGATGAAAGAAGGGAAGAATAATTGAAACTACTCAAAAGCAAAGCGTTTCTCGGCGCTGTGTGCATCTTGCTGGCGGCGGTGATTGCCTTCGGTGTTTTGCCGTGGGTGTATCGCTCGCAGGCTGAGACAGTAAGCGTTGTGCGAGTCGCGCAGGATATACCCACCGGCACAGTTATAACGCGAGCTATGCTCACAACCGCAGAGACTAACGGCAACAGCCTATCTAAGAAAGTAGTGCTTACCGCCGATGAAGCGGTCGGCAAGGTCGCAAGCCAGCAGCTCTACGCAGGAGAGTTTCTTTGGAGCGACAGAATAATGACGGAAGAAGCGTATAGCGAGCTTGAGGAAGCAAAGACAAAGGGCATAAGCTCCGGCAGATGCCTTGTAACTATCGCATTTCCCACAGCCTCAGCCGGTATCGCAAGCGTTCTCCGCGCAGGTAATATCGTCGACGTCTATGAGATAGGCGAGGACGAGGAGAAGGTCACTGTTGTCAC